>NZ_DASUNH010000130.1:0-5159 GCF_036277275.1 Ideonella sp.
TGTCCAGCAGCGGTTTCAGGCGGGCCTGCGCCAGAAAGCTGATGGTCGTGGGGTTGGCGGCCTCCAGCGGGCCGATGCGTTCGACGAGGCGCTCACCGTCGCCACGCAATTCGCCGCCAAGCGCGGCGGCGATATCGGCCAGGCGGACAGCAAGGGTCTCGCCCGGCCGCGAAGGCATGGTCAGTCCGCCATTCACTTGCCGGCGTTCAACGCGTCCACCACCTTCTTGGTGATGTCCACGCGCGGGCCGGCGAAGATGACTTCCTGCAGGATCAGGTCGTACTTTTCCTGTTCGAAGATCTGCTTGATGACCTTGTTGGCACGCTCGACGACGGCCGACAGCTCTTCGTTCTTGCGCTGGTTCAGGTCTTCCAGCAGCTCGCGGCGCTTGCGCTGGAAGTCGCGATCCTGGTCAGCCAGATCGCGCTGGCGACGGGTGCGCTCGGATTCGGGCAGCGTCGGGCCTTCCTTCTCCAGCTTTTCCATCGCACCGCGCAGGCGGTTGCCCTGGTCGGCCAACTCCGTTTCGCGCTTCTTGAACTCGGCTTCCAGCTTGGCCTGGGCGGCCTTGGCCGGTGCAGCTTCGCGCAGAACGCGCTCGCTGTTGACGTAGCCGATCTTCAGCTCCTGGGCATGAATGCCAGCGGCCAGAGACAGGGCCGCCGCAGCGACGAGGGTTTTGCTAAGCGACATGATCATCAAAAGGCCGTTCCGACTTGAAACTGGAAACGTTGGATTTTATCGCCCCTGAAGGAGCGCAACGGTGTACCGTAACTGAGTTTCAGCGGGCCCACTGGCGAAATCCAGCTCAGGCCGAAGCCCGCGGAGGCTCGCAAGTCCTCCAGCGAGCCGGACTGCCCGAGTTCCTGGCGCTGTCGCAGCGTGCCGGCAGAATCTTCACGCCACACGTTGCCCGCATCGGCGAACGCGAAGATCCGCAATGACTTGTCGTTGCCCGATCCCGGCACGGGGAAATACAGCTCGGAGTTCAGGTTCAGCTTCTTCGAGCCGCCATCCTTGGCACCGGTGATGTCCGTGCCGCCGAACGAACCGGACTCGAACACCCGCACCGAACCCAAGCCGCCGCCATAGAAATTCTTGAACACCGGGTAGGGTTTGCCGCTCAGGCCATAGCCGGCCCCCACTTCGGCATTGACGCCCAGTGTCAATTTGCTGGTCAGCGAGAAGTACTGTTGGTACTGCGCATTCAAGCGCGCGTAATGCACATCGCCCGCGACGCTGAAGTCCAGGTTGACGCGCTGATAACGCCCCTTCGTGGGAACCAGGGGGTTGTCACGCTCTTCGCGCGCCCAACCCACCGTCAACGGCACGCTCAACGCGTGGTTGCCAAACGTGTGGACGAAATCACTGTAGCTTTGCGGAATGCCTTCGTCCGTACCGATGATCGTTTGCTCGACACCGACGCCGAAGAACACCGTGTCGTACTCGGTGAACGGCACGCCGAACCGCACGGCCGCGCCGGGCGTGGCCAATTGATAGGCCTGGGCCAGACTGTTCAGCGGCTTGGAGGTGCGGTAGTAGACGTCCACCGCCCGCGAGACACCATCGTCGGTGAAGTACGGGTCGACCGTGCTGACCACCAAGTTACGGGTGAGCTTGCTGGTGCTGACTTCCAGGCCCAGGTAGTTACCGGTGCCGAAGACGTTTTCTTTCTTGATCGAACCGGAGAACGACAGGCCCGCGGTCGAGTAGCCGGCCGCCAGCTGCAGGCTGCCGGTCTGCTTCTCTTTCACGTTCAGCACCAGGTCGACCTGATCGGGCGAACCTGGCACTTCCTGGGTATCGACGGTCACTTCTTCAAAGTAGCCCAGGCGTTCGACCCGATCGCGCGAGAGCTTGATCTTCGCGCTGTCGTACCAGGCCGATTCGAACTGGCGAAACTCGCGGCGCAGCACTTCGTCGCGGGTGATGGTGTTGCCGGCGATGTTGACGCGGCGCACATTCACACGCACGCCGGGGCTGCCCTGCAACACGATCACCACCTGACCGGTCTTGCGGTCGATGTCTTGCCGCGGTTCGATGCGGGCGAAGGCGTAGCCGTAGGTGCCGTAGAGATCGGAGAAGGCACGCGTCGTCGCCGTGACCTCGTCACCGCGGTACGGCTCGCCCGGGCTGATCACCACGCGCTTCTTGAAGTCTTCTTCGCGGCCCAGGTACTCGCCTTCGAGCTTCACGCCAGCCACCGTGTAGGGCTGGCCTTCTTCGATGCCGATGGTAATGCTGATTTCTTGCTTGTCCGGCGAGATCGTGACCTGGGTCGTCTTGACGTCGAACTCCAGGTAGCCCTTGTTCAGGTAGTAGGCACGGATCTTCTCGAGGTCGGCGTTCAGCTTGGCGCGGGAGTAACGGTCCGACTTGGTGTACCAGCTCAGCCAACCACCGGTGGTCAGATCCATCAGGTCCAGCAGCGTCGATTCGCTGAAGGCCTTGGCACCCTCGATGCGGATGGCGTTGATCTTCGCGACATCGCCTTCGACCACGGTGAAGGTGATGTTGACGCGGTTGCGCTCGATCGGGGTGGCGGTCGTGACCACCTCGGCACCGTACAGGCTGCGCGTCAGGTACTGGCGCTTGATTTCCTGCTCGGCGCGGTCGATCACAGCCTTGTCGTAGGGCTGGCCTTCGGAGATGCCGTTCTCTTTCAGCGCCTTGGCCAGCGTGTCCTTGTCGAACTCGCGCAGGCCAATGAAGTTCACCGAAGAGATCACCGAACGTTCTTCGACGACGATGACGACCACCTGGCCTTCGATGTCGATGCGCACGTCCTTGAACAGGCCGGTCGCAAACAGCGCGCGCAGCGCGGCAGCACCCTTGTCGTCGTTGTACTCGTCGCCGATGCGGAACGGCAGCGCACCGAACACGCTGCCGGGGTCACCCCGCTGCAGGCCTTCGATACGGATGTCGTCGATCTTGAAGGGTTCGACAGCCCGAGCAGATGTCGCGACCGTGGCAGCAGCCATCAGGGCCACGTACGCAGGAACTGGACGCAGCGAGGTCAAGGCAAAGGGAAATGGCATCGGGAGGGTGTCACTGCAGGCCCAGCATGCGGGCCACGTCGTTGGAGAGAGCGATGGTCATCATCAGCAGGAGTACGAAGGCCCCACTGCGCTGCAGCCATTTGAGCCACAGATCCGAGACCGGTCGACCGGTCACGCCCTCGAAAAGATAATACATCAGGTGCCCACCATCGAGCATCGGCAGCGGCAGCAAGTTCAATATCCCGAGGCTGACACTGACCATCGCGAGGAAGTCGAGGTAGTCGCTCAGGCCGTGCTGGATCGACTGGCCCGCATAGTCTGCGATCGTCAATGGCCCGCTGAGGTTGCGCAGCGAGGCCTGGCCGACCAACATGCGGCCCAGCATCTTCAGACTCATGCCGGCCATCTCCCAGGTGCGCTCGACACCACGGACCAGGCCATCCCACAAACCGAAGCGAACGTTGGTCAGGCGCACCGGCCCACCCACCGGGGCATCGATGCGGCCGAAGGTCTTGCCGCCTTCGGTCACGGCGCGCGAGGAAACATCGAGCTCGACACGCTGGCCCCCACGTTCGACCACCCAGTGCATCGGCACCACGTCGCCGGTCGGGTGCGCGCGGATCCGATCGATCAGGCCCTGCGCGTCGACCACCGGCACGCCGTCGATGCTCAGCACCAGGTCGCCGGCGCGCACGTCGGCCTTTTCGGCCGGGCCGCCCGCCGTCGGCCGGCCCATCACGGGCGGGCGGAAAGGCACGCCGATGCCGATGCGCTGGAAGGTGCTGGCGTCGATGTCCTGTCCGGCCAACGTCGACAGCCGCAAGGTCAGCTGGCGGCGGTGGCTGCCGTCCGAATCGCCGACCTGCAGTTGCAGGTCCTCAGCCTGCAATGCAGCCTGCGTCACCTGCCGCAACAGGTCGCTCATGGATGTGACGTCTTCCCATTCGCCGGCCTGGGTGGCGCTGGCCTGCACCCAGTCGCCAGCGGTCAAGCCTGCTTCGGCCGCCAGCGTGCGCGCCGGTGGCGTCGACACGATGGCCATCGGCACGTCATTGCCCCACCAGTTGGCACCGGCATACAGCAGCACCGCCAACGCGAGGTTGGCGACCGGACCGGCCGCAATGACGGCGGCCCGCCGGCGCAGCGGTTGGGCATCAAATGCCTCATGGGCCCGCTCGGCAGGGAACGGCTCCCCGTGCCCGAGCATCCGCACATAACCGCCGAGCGGAATGGCTGAGATGGTGAACTCGGTGGCATCGGGATGGGCCTGGCGACGCCAGATCACCTTTCCGAAGCCGATCGAGAAGCGCAGCACCTTGACGCCGCACCAGCGCGCCACCTTGTAGTGGCCGTATTCGTGCACGACGATCAGGATGCCGAGCGTGAGCAGGAAGCCAAGCACCATGTTCATGGTCGATGGCCCTCAGCGCTGCAGGCTCTGCACCCGCTGACGGGCGCTGTCGCGCGCCTGGCGGTCCAGGTCGAGCAGGTCTTCAATCGGTGCGTCGAGCGACAGGCGCGGTGGCAAGGCTTCCAAAGTGTCCGCATTGATGCGGTGAATCGCATCGAAGCCGATGCGCCGATCCAGGAAGGCCGCCACGGCCTCCTCGTTGGCCGCATTGAGCACCGCAGTGCTGCCATGCGGGCCGTGCAGCGCATCCCACGCCAGGAACAGGCCCGGGAAGCGCGCGCGCTCGGGCGGCTCGAAGGTCAAGGCGCCCAGCGACAGGAAATCCAGCGCATCGGCGCCCGATTCGATGCGCTCAGGGAACGCCAGCCCGTACGCAATCGGCACCCGCATGTCGGGCGTGCCCAATTGAGCCAGCACCGACTGGTCGCGGCACACTACCATCGAATGAATGATGCTCTGCGGGTGGATCACCACCCTCACCTGCTCCGGCGTCAAGTCGAACAGCCAACGCGCCTCGATCACCTCGAGCGCCTTGTTCATCATCGTGGCGGAGTCGACCGAGATCTTGCGACCCATGACCCAGTTCGGGTGCGCGCACGCCTCTTCAGGCGTCACACCAGCCAGCGAAGCCGGGTCACGCCGGCGGAAGGGGCCACCCGATGCGGTCAGCACGATGTGGTCGATGCGCTGCTTCCATTGCGTGCGGTCTTCGGGCAGGCATTGAAAGATCGCCGAATGCTCGCTGTCGA
>NZ_DASUNH010000131.1:0-11206 GCF_036277275.1 Ideonella sp.
CCCCGGTGCGGGAATCGACCTGCGGCTGGTAGTGCAGCAGCAGTTCGTCCCGCTCGGCGGCACGTCGCAGGGCCGCCTCGAGCTGCATCTGGCGCACCGAGCGCTGTTGCATGCCGGCGGTGAAGAACTGGTAGGTCCCGCGGCCTTCCAGCTTGGCGCGGTACATCGCCGTGTCGGCGCAACGTGTCAGCTCTTCGACGGTGTCGCCGTCGGCCGGGTACATCGCCACGCCGATCGACAGCGTCAGGCTCAACTCGTGCTCGCTGACCGTGCAGGGCTGCGCCACGCGCTCCAGCAGCTTGCTGGCGACCTGGGCCGCGCCTTCGGCCTGGGTGCCGGGCAACAGCACGGCGAATTCGTCGCCGCCGATGCGCGCCACCACGTCCGTGTCGCGCAGGTTGTCACGCAGGCGATGCGACATCTCCAGCAGCACGGCGTCGCCGGTGCGGTGGCCGAAGTTGTCGTTGATGTGGCGAAACTGGTTCAGGTCGATGTACAGCAGCGCCAGCATGTCCTTTTGTCGTTGCGCCGCTGCGAGCGCCACGCCCAGCCGGTCTTCCAGCAGGTGGCGGTTCGGCAACTCGGTCAGCGCATCGTAGTGGGCTTGGCGCAGCAGCTTCTGCTCGGCGTCTTTTGACCGGGTGATGTCGTTGACGATGCCGATCAGGTGGCTGACCTGGCCGCTGGCGTCGCGCCGGCGGCTCAACGACACCCAGGCGGTGAAGTGCTCGCCGTTCTTGCGCGCGCTGCGCAGCTCGCCGTGCCAGTGGCCACCGCGCAGCAGCGCCCGGCGCATGCGTCGCGGCAGACCGGGGTCTTCCAGCGATGCGGCGAGCATCGCCGGGTACTGGCCCACCACCTCGTCGGTCTCGAAGCCGGTGATGTTGCAGAAAGCCTGGTTGACGGTGACGATCACGCCGCGCGTGTCGGTGATCATGATGCCTTCGCGGGCCTGCTCGAACACGGCGGCCGCCAGGCGCATCTTGTCTTCGGCCAGCCGGCGCATCGTCACGTCGCGGGCTTCGACCAGCAGGTGGGCCGTGGTGTCGTCACCCGGGCGGCCGTTGGCGCGGCGCATCGGCCGCACGGACAGCTCCACCCGGCGCGTGCCGGACTGCGTGGCAACACATACCTCAACGTGCTGTGGGTGGCCTTCAGCGGCGCGCGCCACGGCCTGGCGTAGCTTGTCGACATCGGCCGGCGCGGGCAGCCAGGCCGGCAGCGTCCACAGCGGTTTGCCGGCGGCGGCTGCGGCCACCGGGCCCAGCCATTCCCGCGCCGCCTGGTTGAGCCGAAGCACCAGGCCTTGCGGCGTCAGCAGGCCGATCAACTGAGAACTGTGGTCGAGCATGGCTTCGGTCAGCCGTTCGCCGGCCGTGGCCTGCTGTGCCTGCCGCTGCGCTTGCCTGTAGGCCCGCCAGCCGGCCGCCGCCACTGCGCCCAGTGCCGCCGCGACCAGCGCGAGCCAGGGCCAGGCGGGTAGCGAAGAGGCGGCGGGAACGGACTGCAATACCAAAGCAGCTGTAACAAATGAGCAGATCAGCACTGTGCCGGCAATCGCTCAAGTCCATTGGTCTGAGGCGGCCCATAAAAGCCCGCTATTTCATGCAGCCTTCACGGTTGGCCGCATGACGAGGCCCGTCGATAAAATCAGATTCACTTCTTCGCAGCATCGGCATGCGGCGCCTCGTGGCGCACGGCCGCCACAAGGGTCTTCATGTCCGGCAGCAGTTTTGGCGAGCTTTTCACCGTCACCAACTTCGGCGAAAGCCACGGCCCGGCCATCGGCTGCGTGATCGACGGTTGCCCGCCCGGCATGGCCTTGAGCGAGGCCGACATCCAGCCCGACCTCGACAAGCGCCGCCCTGGTACCTCGCGCCACGTCACCCAACGCAACGAGCCGGACGCGGTCGAGATCCTCTCCGGCGTCTACGAAGGCAAGACCACCGGCACGCCGATCTGCCTGCTGATCCGCAACACCGACCAGCGCAGCAAGGACTACGGCAACATTGCCCAGACCTTCCGCCCCGGCCACGCCGACTACACCTACTGGCACAAGTACGGCATCCGCGACCCGCGCGGCGGCGGCCGCAGCTCGGCCCGGCTGACGGCGCCGATGGTGGGCGCAGGCGCGGTGGCCAAGAAGTGGCTGCACGAGCACCACGGCATCTCGATTCGCGGCTGCATGACGGCGCTGGGCGAGATCGAGATCCCGGTCGACGACTGGGGCCAGGTCGGCCAGAACCCGTTTTTCGCCGCCACCAGCAGCGGCATCGCCGAGCTGGAAGACTACATGGACGCGCTGCGCAAGTCCGGCGACTCGGTCGGCGCGCGGCTGTATGTCGAGGCCCGTGGCCTGCCGCCGGGCTGGGGCCAGCCGCTGTTCGACAAGCTGGATGCCGACATCGCCTACGCGATGATGGGCATCAACGCCGTCAAGGGGGTCGAGATCGGCGCCGGCTTCGGCTCGGTGCGCCAGCGCGGCACCGAGCACGGCGACGAATTGACGCCTGCCGGTTTCGCCGGCAACAACGCCGGTGGCGTGCTGGGTGGCATCTCGACCGGCCAGGACATCCGCGTCTCGATCGCGATCAAGCCGACCAGCTCGATCCGTACCCCGCGCCAGTCGATCGACCTGGCCGGCCAGCCGGCAACCGTCGAGACCTTCGGCCGCCACGATCCCTGCGTCGGCATCCGCGCGACGCCAATCGCCGAGGCGATGCTGGCGCTGGTGCTGATCGACCACGCGCTGCGTCACCGCGCCCAGTGCGGCGACGTGCGGGTCGACACTCCGGTCATCCCGGCGCAGCGCTGAATCCACCGCTCAAGAAAAACGGCCACCCGAAGGTGGCCGTTGTCGTTTCTGCAGGGCGATCTCAGGCGGCCCGCGGCGGGGTCGCCACCGGCGGCCCGGCATGCCGGCCGGTCAAGCGGCCCAGCGCCCAGCGGCCAATGCGCCAGAACAGCCGCAAGAAGGTGATGAACGCCAGGAACTCGAGGAAGGTCAGCAAGAAGCCGATCGCGGTGTTCCATCGCTGGCTGCGACGATGGAACTTCTCGATCATGTGGTCGCGCTTGATCTCGATCGAGTCGTAGAAGCTCGGCACCACCAGCAGCGTCAGCACGGTGGAGGTGATGACCCCGCCGATGATCGCCACCGCCATCGGGCGATAGAACTCACCGCCTTCGCCGACGCCAATGGCCACCGGCAGCATGCCGGCCACCAGTGCAAAGGTGGTCATCAGGATCGGCCGCAAGCGGCGCTGGCCGGCGGCGATCAGCGCCTCTTCGCGGTCCATGCCCTCGGCTTCGCGCACCCGCGCGGCGTCCAGCAACAGGATGGCGTTCTTCGCAACCAGGCCCACCAGCATGATGATCCCGATGAAGCTCATCAGGTTCAGCGTGCTGTTGGTGACCAGCAGCGCGAGCACCACCCCGATCGGCGTGAACAGCAGCGAGAACATCACCGGCATCGGCGCGGTGAACGAGCTGAACTGCACCACCAGCACCAGGTACATCAGCAAGATGCCCATCAGCAGGGCGCTGAGCATGCGGCTGAACACCTCGTTCTGATCCTTGGCGGCGCCGCCCAGCTCCAGCCCGTAGCCCGGCGGGAAGTTCATCGCCTTGGCGATCTTCAGCGCATCGGCGGTCACTTCGCCGGCCGAACGGCCCTGCGCATTGGCCGAGACGGCGATCATTCGCTTGCTGTCGTTGTGCTGGATCTGCGAGGGGCCCTTGCCCATCGTGATGCCGGCGATCTGGTCCAGCGGCACGATGGTGTTGGTCCCGGTCACGGTGACCGGCAGGCGTTCGATGTTGCTGGCGTCGACGCGGTCTTCCGGGTGCAGACGCACGGCGACGTCGCGGGTCTCGCCGCTGGGGTCGATCCAATCGCCCACCTCGACGCCGGCGAACGCCACGCGCAGCGCTTGCGCCGCGTCGTTGACGGAGATGCCCAGCGCATTCGCCAGGCCCCGGTCCAGCTCGATCTTCAGCTCATCCTGCGGGTCTTGGTCCGACAGCCCGACGTCGACGGCGCCGGGCACATGGCGCAGCTTTTCCATGAACTCGGTGGCAATCGCCTGCAGCTTGCGCGCGTCCTCGCCCTGGAAGCGGATCTGCACCGGCTTTTGCGCGCCGCCGCCAAGGTCGTCCAGCACGACGTATTCGGCACCGACCAGGCGCTTGACCTGCTCGCGCAGGTCCTTCGCGACCGCGATGCCGGAGCGCTTGCGCTCGGTGCTCTTGCCGATGTCGACGTAGATGCGCCCGCCGTTGGGGTTGACGTAGCTGTTGGTCGCCTTGGTTTCAGGCAAGGTGCGCGCCAGTTGTGCCGCGGCCTCCAGCTTCATCCGTGCGTACTCGACGCTGCTGCTGGGCGGCGTGCGCACGTCGATCGCGATCGTCCCCCAGTCGCCGTTGGGCAGGAAGCTGGTGCCGCCGAACTTGAAGAACAGGCCCATGGCCAGTACCAGGCTGAGCAGCGTGAACAGGAACATCCAGATCCGGTGGTGCAGCGCCCAGGCGATTACCTGGCCGTAGCGGTCGGCCTGGTGATCGAACCAGGTGTTGAATCGGGCCAGCCAGCGCGTGATGCCCTTGTGTTCGGCATGGTGGTGACCGGGCGGGTCGCCCCAGTAGGCCGACAGCATTGGATCGAGCGTGAAGCTGATGAACAGACTCACCATCACCGAGGCCACGACGGTCAGGGCAAACGGCCGGAACCACTCGCCGGAAATGCCCGGCATGAAGGCCACCGGCACGAACACCGCGACGATCGAGAAGGTCGTCGCCGCCACCGCCAGCCCGATCTCGGCGGTGCCGTTGAGCGCTGCATTCATGCGCGACTCGCCGCGCTCCATGTGGCGCACGATGTTTTCTCGTACCACGATCGCATCGTCGATCAGCACACCGATCGCCAGCGACAGGCCCAGCAGCGTCATGAAGTTGAGCGTGAAGCCGCAGGCCCACACGGCGATGAAGGCCGCGATCACCGAGGTCGGCAGGCTGAGCGCCGTGATCAGCGTCGAGCGCCAGGAGTTCAGGAAAATGTAGACGACCAGGATCGTCAGCCCGGCGCCGAAGACCAGCGCGTGGACCACGTTGTTCAGGCTGTTCTGCGCTTCCTTGCCGCCGTCCTGGGTCACCTCCAGCCGGGTGCCCTCGGGCAGCGTCTTGTTGATCTCGTCGACCAGCTTGCGCACCTCGTTGGCGACGCCGACCGTGCCGGCATCGCGAGCGCGGATCACCGACATGCCGACGTTGGGCTGGCCATTGCGCACCGAGAAGCTGGTGACCTCGGCGAAACCGTCTTGCACCGTGGCCACCTGACCCAGGCGAACGATCTGCTCACCGCGCCGCTGCACGACGATCTGTTCGAACTCGGCCGGCGATTCGATCCGGCCGACCAGGCGGATGCTCTGGTCTTCCAGGTTGCCGCGCACCTTGCCGACCGGGGCGTTGGCGTTCTGCAGCCGCAGGGCGTTGACCACCTCGGCCACCGAGACATTGAACGCGCGAAGTCGATCGGCCCGCAGAAGCACCGACAGTTCGCGCCGCAGCGCGCCGTTCAGATCCACCACCGCCACGCCCGTGACGCCGCGGATCTGGTCGGCCAGCGTGTCTTCGGCCAGACGCGAGATCTCGGCATGCGACAGCTTCGACGACGACAGCGCCAGCTGCATGATGGGCTGGGCCGACGGGTCCATGCGCGTCAGCACCGGCTCGCGCATCTCGACCGGCAGCTTGTAGCGCACGGTGCCGATCGCGTTACGCACCTCGTCGGCCGCTTCGACCATGTTCTTGCCGAACTTGAAGACCAGGTCGATGCGGGCCGACCCCTCGTTGGCGCGCGAACGGACCTCATCGACGCCCGAAATGCTTTGCAGCGCCTTTTCGATGCGGTTGATGACTTCGCGCTCGACGGTGTCGGGCGACGCACCCGGATAGTTGATCGACACCACCAGCATCGGCAATTCGACGTCGGGCCGTTCGTTGACGCGCAGTTGGGCCAGGGCCATCAGGCCCAGGCACATGAGCGCGATGACGATGGCGATCATGGCCACCGGTCGCTTGATGCTGAAATCAGAGAGGAACATGGCTCAGCTCCTTGCTGACGAAGCGGCCGGCGTGGCAGGGGCGGGGCTGCTGGCCGCGACGGCCTTGCGCTCGACCTTTTGGCCGTCGACCAGATTCGCATTGGGGCGGCGCAGCACCTGGTCACCCTCGGCCAGCCCGGCGAGGACGACGTAGTCGCCGCTGCGCTGATCGCGCTCGCCCAACTTCACCTTGACCTTGCTGAGGGTGTCGCTCTTGACGCGCCAGACGAAGGTGTTGTCGCCTTCCCGGGCGAGCGCGGCTTCAGGCAGCATCAGCGCCTGTTGGCCGCCGGTGGCCACCAGGCCTTCGGCGTACAGGCCGGAGACCCTGGGCATCTCGCCGCCTTCGAAGCCGACCAGCACCTCCACCTGGCGGGTGCTGGCATTGGCCGAGGCATCGACGCGTCGCACCTTGCCGTTGAATTCCTGCTGGCCGAAGCCGTTGATGCGGAAGCTGACCGACTGGCCCGGCTTGATCTCGCCCATCCGGTCCGATGACACCAGGCCCTCGAAGCGCATGCTGGTCGGATCGATCACCTTGACCAGCTCCTTGCCGACCTGGGCGGTGTCGCCGGCCGAGACCTTGCGGTCGCTGACCACGCCGTCGAACGGGGCGCGCACTTCGGTGCGCTGCAACTGCTGGCGTGCCGCTGCGACCCGCGACTTGGTGGCCACCAGGTCGCTGTGGGCGTTGTTCCGGCGGATCTCGGCGTCTTCCATCGCCTGCATCGAGCTCATGCCTTGCGCTTGCAGTGTCCGCAGGCGCTGGTACTGGCGCTCGGCCTGGTCGACCGACTGGGCCGACGCGCGTGAGGCTTCTTCGGCCGATGCCAGGCTGTCGCGGATCGCGGTGTCGTCCAGCCGAACCAGCAGATCGCCCTTGCGCACGGTCTCGCCGTTGTCCTTCAAGACTTGCAGCACCACGGCGGACACTTCGGCGCGCAGGTCGGCCCGGCGCTCGGGCTGGATCGAACCGGTGATCACCGGGCCCACCGCATGCAGGCCGCTGGTGGCGATGCGCAGGTCTTCCGCGGACAGCAGCAGCGTGGGCGGCGCCGAGGCGGCGGTGCCCGGCTTGGCGGCAGCCTGGCCGTTGCCGGCGCCCTTGCTGCAGCCAGCCAGGACAACGGCCAGCAGGCCTGCGGCCACGCCCACAGCCAATCTGTTAGGCAGGTGGGCCGGCATGGCCACGGACGGACGACGACGCAACATCAGGGGGACCTCCAGCTATTTCGAAGAATCATGGCGGACAGGACACCTGTCGGCCAGAAAATGACGCGCGAGCTTATCTTGAACGAGACGCCGATAGCCATGGCCTGCGACGAATTGCGGGCTGGAGCGGGCGAACGGCGACCGGGCAGCGCGGGCGGCGGCCGGTGGGCTGGCGCGGTCGGCAGCCCCGGGCCGATCGCCCGACGCGGGCACCGCTCATCCGTCCCGGGTGCATTTCGTCGCCACTCCAATGCGCTTCGTCGGCACCCCGGTGATCGGCCGGGCGCGCACTCCTACACTGCGCTGCGCCTGACCAAGGCGAATGACTTTTTGCAGGAGCACGCATGAACAAGCGCTGGGTAATTGGAGGAGTGGTGGTTGCGGTGTTGGCCCTCGGCGGCGGCGCCGCGGCGGTCATGGCCGGCCGCAAGGGCGGCGACAAGCCCGATGCCAAGCCCGAAGACAAGGTGCTCGACTTCACCACCAAGGAAGTGGTGGTGCCCCGCACCCAGCCGCTGGCCGGGATGGTGGAGTTCTCGGGCCCGCTGGTGGCGCCGAACACTGCAGTGGTCCGCGCCAAGGCGGCCGGCACGCTGCTGAACCTGACGGTGGCCGAAGGCAGCCGGGTAACGGCCGGCCAGAAGCTCGGCGCGGTCGACCTGGCCGACCTGAACGCCCGGCTGAACGAGCGCCAGGCCCAGGTCGAGGCGGCGAGGGCGCAGATGGTCCAGGCCGAACGCACCCACGCGTCGAACCAGCGCTTGGCCGAGCAGTCGTTCATCTCGCCGAACGCGCTGGAATCGTCCAAGGCGGCGCTGGACAGCGCCCGCGCCAACCTGACGGCGGCCCAGGCGCAGACCGAGACGGTCAAGATCAACCTGCGTGAAGCGAACCTGGTGGCGCCGATTTCCGGCATCGTGGCCAAGCGCCATGTGGTGCCTGGCGAAAAGGTCTCGAACGAACAGCAGATCGTCACCATTGTCGACCTGACCAAGCTCGAGATGGCCGGCAGCGTCGGCACCCACGAAGTCGGCATGCTGCAGGCCGGCATGCCGGTGACGGTGCAGGTCGAGGGCGTGGCTGACCCCGTCAAGGGCAACCTGGCGCGCATTGCGCCGGCGGCCGAGCCGGGCACCCGCTCGATCGGCGTCGCGATCGCGATCGCCAACCCGAAAGAGAAGCTGCGCGCCGGCCAGTACGCCCAGGCCCACGTAGCGATGGCCGAAGGCACCCCGCGGCTGACGCTGCCGGTGGCCGCGATCGGCACCGCATCGGGCCAGGAATACGTCTGGACGATCGAGCAGGGCAAGCTGCTGCGCCGCTCCGTCACCACCGGCCGGCGCGACGAAGCGCGTGGCCTGGTCGAGGTGAAAGACGGCGTCAAGCCCGAGGCCCAGGTGCTGGCGATGCGCTTCGACAACCTGCGCGAAGGCGCCGCCGCCCGGGTGATCGCCCCGGTGCCGTCCACCGCTGCGTCGGCGGCCAAGCCGTCGTCAGCGCTGGCCAGCGTGGCCACGGCGTCCAACTGAAGCGACCGCGTCAGATAGCCAGATATAGAAAGAGCAGAGGTTCACCATGTGGATGACCCGAGTCGCCATCAGCAACCCCGTCTTCGCCACCATGGTGATGGTCGCGTTGTGTGTGTTGGGGCTGTTTTCGTACAGCAAGCTGGGCGTCGAGCAGATGCCCGACATCTCGCTGCCCGGCGCCTGGATCGACGTGCGCTACCCCGGCGCCTCGCCCGAGGCGGTCGAGCGTGAGGTGGCCAAGCCGTTGGAAGAAGCGCTGAATTCCATCGCCGGTGTCGACCGGGTGCAGTCGCGCAGCTTCGAAGGCCGCGTGCAGGCCAGTGTCGAGTTCACGCTGAACACCGACATGAGCCGCGCGATGCAGGATCTGCGCGACCGCATCGCCGCCGCCCAGGCAGCCTTCCCGAAGGACGTGAAGCAGCCGAGCGTGTCGCGCTTCCAGGCCGACAACGCCCAGCCCGTGGTCGTGATGGCGCTGATGAGCAAGACCCGTTCGGCGCGCGAGCTGTCGACGCTGGGTGAGCTGACGATCGCCAAGCGGTTGGGTCGTGTCGAAGGCGTGGCCAAGGTCGATGTCGGCGGCCTGGTCTCGCGCGAAGTGCGCATCGACCTGGACCCGCTGCGCCTGAAGGCCTACGGCGTGACGCCGGCCGAGATCTCCACGGCGCTGGCGGCGGCCAACGCCGACCAGCCGGTCGGGCTGGTGTCCGACCGGGTGTCCGACGCGATCCTGCGGGTCGAAGGCCGGGTCAAGGACCCGAAGCAGTTCGCCAACATCGTGGTCGCCCACCGCGGCAACCTGGTGCTGACGCTGAACGACCTGGGCACCCTGGTCGAGCGCGAGCGCGAGCCTGATTCGATCGCCCGTACCAATGGCCAGCCGGCCATCAGCTTCTCAGTCTTCAAGCAGCAGGACGCCAACATCGTGGCCACCGGTGACGCGGTGAAGGAGGCGATGGAAGAGCTGAAGAAGACGCTGCCGGCCGACATCGAGCTGAATCTGATCTATGCCTCCAGCGACTTCGTCAAGGGCTCGTTGACCGGCCTGCGCCACACGCTGATCGAAGGTGCACTGCTGACGGTGGCGATCGTCTTCCTGTTCCTGCACAGCTGGCGCTCGACCATCATCACCGGCCTGACGCTGCCGATCGCGGTGATCTCCAGCTTCATCGCCGTCTACGCCTTCGGCTTCACGCTGAACTTCATGACGATGATGGCGCTGAGCCTGTGCATCGGCCTGCTGATCGACGATGCGATCGTGGTGCGAGAGAACATCGTGCGCCACATCGGCATGGGCAAGGACCATCACCGAGCCTCGGAAGACGGCACCAACGAGATCGGCCTGGCGGTCATGGCGACCACCTTCGCGATCTGCGCAGTGTTCGTGCCGGTCGCCTTCATGGGCGGCGTGATCGGCAAGTTCTTCTACCCCTTCGGCATCACGGTGGCGGTGGCGGTGATCGTGTCGCTGTTCGTCAGCTTCACGCTCGACCCGATGCTGTCCAGCGTCTGGAAGGATCCGCCCAGCGCCCGCCTGCGCGACGTGCCGGTGATCGGCCACATGATCCGTGGCACCGACCGCGGCATGGACTGGCTGCACGGCATCTACGGCCGCCTGATCACCTGGGCCTTCTCGGGTCGTCGCTACCGCGTATTCGTGCTGCCGATCCCGGCCTATGGCCGCCCGTTCGACGCCGGTGGCCAGCGTGACCGCAGCCAGCCGAGGCGCTTTCGCCTGATGACGCTGACGCCTCGCGGCATCGTCGCCTGGACCGGCTTCATGAGCTTCGTCGTCGCGCTCGGCCTGTCCGGCCTGGTCGGCAGCGAGTTCGTGCCGCAGACCGACCAGGGCTTCACGCAGCTGAACCTGCGCTTCCCGGTCGCTTCGAGCCTGGACCGCGGCAACGACAAGGTGCTGCAGGTCGAGACCATCCTGTCGGGCAAGTACCCCGAGATCAAGACCATCCAGACGGTGGTCGGCTCGACCGGTGAAGGCCTGGCGACCGGCCGCAACCAGGCCTCGCTGAACATCGCGCTGACCGACCGCAAGGACCGCAAGCGCACCCAGAAGGAGATCGAGGACGCGATCCGTGCCGACATCGCCGGCATCCCCGGCCTGGAGGCCAGCGTTGGCTTCGACCGGCCGATCTGGATCACCATCCTGGGGTCGGACGGTGAGCAGCTGACCAAGGTCGCGAAGGACTTTGCCGAGAAGCTCAAGGGCATCAAGGGCGCGGTCGACGTCGACACGACCGTCAAGCCCGGCCTGCCGGCTTTCGCCGTGCGCCTGAAGGACTCGGCCATCCGCGAGCTGGGCCTGACCGGCCCGCAGGTGGCGTCTTCGCTGCGCGCTTACGTCAACGG
>NZ_DASUNH010000132.1:0-10002 GCF_036277275.1 Ideonella sp.
GGCGCGGGCATCGACGGCCTCCTGGGCACTGAAGTAGCGCCGGATGAAACGCTCACCGAAATGGGCCAGCGACTCGGCGATCGCCGGCACGCTGACCGTGTCGATGCCCACACGCACGCCGGCGGCCGGCGCGTGCAGCGCAGGCGTCAGCTGATCAACGATGTCGGCGGCGTTGAGCACGGGGTCGAAGGGTGTGGGGGCCCGGGAAGCAACCCGGGCGATGCGGCGCAAGACAGCGCGATGAGGGTCGCAAATGATACCGGCGCAAGCCCCGGCCTACGCCCGGATACGGGCATAGTTCACGCCGCGAGGCGCCGATCCCCCAAGCTTTTGGGGAGTCAACCGCCGGCTGGCGCAGCCGCCTGGAGCGACAGCACGAAGCGGCGCAGCGCGCGCCACACGACCAGCGGCATCTCGTGGCCACCGTCGAACGGCAGCCATTGCACCTGGGCGCCGGCACCCTGCAGCAGGTCGCGCAGGCGCTCGCCGGCACTGAAGCCGAGGTCACCGTCGCTGCGGCCGTGTGTCACCAGTGCCGGCAGGCCGTTCAGCCGCGCGACATGCGGCATCCATTCGTCCAGCGCGATGCAGGTCGACGACAACAGCCCAATGCCGGCCACGTCCGGCTCGCCCTGCGTCAACAGGTGGTCCATCAGCAGCATGCCGCCTTGCGAGTAGCCGACCAGCACGAAGCGGCAGCCCGGATGCGCGGCACGCGCATCCGCCAGTGTCTTCGCCAGCACCGCTCGGGCGGCGGGCCGCTCCTTCGGGTGGCGGTCGAACAGGTCGCTCGGGCCAGCCGCCAGCCGCGCGGCGCGGTGGGCCGGATCGACAGCCCACCACGAGTGCGTGCCATCTTCGTGGCGCACCGGGCCGGCCGGCACGATCGTCGGGATCGGCAGCGCCAGCGCGTCGACCATCGGCCGTAACACCGCCGGGTCCATCGTCAAACCGTGCAAAAAGACCAGCACCATCCGTCGTTCTTGGGGGGTATTCACGGCGTGAATTGTGACCGGGCTATGCGACACTTTGTTGCAGGACAGCATCCTCGCGGCGCCCGTCTTCACGGCCGCCGCCTCTCCTCTTCTTGCCCCCTCAGAACAACACCATGAGCCAGACCGCGCCCAGCTATGCCACCTTATACGACGCCGTGCGTCGCATCGCGCAGGAGGTGGCAGCCAAGCACGCCGATGACGTCGACAGCAGGGCCCGCTTCCCCGCCGAATCAGTAGAGGCCCTGCGCGAAGCCAAGGCCTTCTCGGCCCTGGTGCCGAAAGAGCTGGGCGGCAGCGGCCTGACGATGCGCGAGCTGGGCATGCTGGTGAGTGCACTGGCGCAACACTGTGCCTCCAGCGCGATGGTGCTCGGGATGCACTACACCCAGCTGTGTTGCGTGGTGCGCCACCATGGCGGCGTCGCGTTCTTCGAGCGTTTCCTGCGCGACATGGTCGACCAGCAGTGGCTGATGGCGTCGATGACCTCCGAGGTCGGCACCTTCGGCGACACCCGCTCCAGCATTTGCGCCGTGCAGACGGAAGGTGAGCGCTTCACGCTGGTGAAGGACGCGACCACCGGCTCCTACTGCGCACACGCCGACGTCATCGTCGTGACCGCACGCCGCAACGCAGAAGCCGGCGCGAGCGACCAGGTGCTGGTGCTGCTGCGCGAAGGCGACTACAAGCTCGAGCAGACCACCTCGTGGGACACGATGGGCATGCGCGGCACCTGCAGCCCAGGCTTCAAGCTGGAATCCAGCGCGCCGATCGAGCAGGTCCTGCCCGTGCCCTTTGGCGACATCTCGGCCGAGTCGATGGTGCCGTACTCGCACATCCTGTGGTCATCGCTGTGGAGCGGCATCGCCGCCGGCGCGCACAACAAGGCCGCCACCTACGTGCGAGGCGTGGCCCGCAAGAACCCCGGCACCACACCGCCCACCGCCGTGGCACTGGCCGATCTGACGGTACAGGTGCAGACCATGCGCCACCACTGGCAGGGCCTGGCCGACGAATTCGACGCAATCGCCGCCGCCGGCACCGACGAGAAGGACCTCACCTCGATCGGCTGGGCGTTGAAGATGAACAGCCTGAAGACGGCCTGCTCCGACGCCGCTCCGCGCATCGTCCACGGCGCGCTGCAGATCGTCGGCATCCTCGGCTACAAGAACGACAGCCCGTTCGCGATGGGCCGCGCCTACCGCGACGCGCTGTCCGCGTCGCTGATGATTTCCAACGACCGCATCGCCGCCAAGAGCGCCGCGCTGCTGCTCGTGTTCAAGGACGAGTGACACCATGACGACCGACAAGAACTACGACCCCGCCCTCTTCCACGCCGAGCTGGTCGAAGCCGGCCTGATCATCCCGACCACGGTAAAAGGTGGCTATGGCCGCGGCGCCGTGTTCGAGGACATCCTCGACCGCTTCGACGCACTGGTGATGCGCAACGCCGAAGGCGACGGTGCCGAGCACCTGACCTTCCCGCCGATCGTCGCGCGGGCGATGATCGAAAAGCTGGGTTACCTCGACAACTTCCCGCAGTTGGCCGGCAGCATCCACAGCTTTTTCGGCAGCGACCTGCAGGCACGCGAGATCTCCGAGAAGGTCAAGGCGGGCGAACGTTGGGAAGACATGCTCGACATCACCGAGGTGATGCTGTTGCCTGCCGCCTGCTACCCCGTCTACCCGGTGTTCAGCGGCCTGCTGCCCGAAGGCGGGCGCCTGGTCACCGTGAAGAACTGGTGCTACCGGCACGAGCCGTCGGACGAGCCGACCCGGCTGCAATCCTTCCGCATGCGCGAGTTCATCCGCGTCGGCGCACCCGACGCGGTCGAGGCCTGGCGCGATGGCTGGCGCGACCGCGCGCTCACGCTGCTGCAGGGCCTGGGCCTGCCAGCGGCGAGCGACGTGGCGAACGATCCGTTCTTCGGCCGTGTCGGCAAGATGATGGCCACCAGCCAGCGCGAGCAGAAGCTCAAGTTCGAAATCATGGTGCCGGTCATCTCGCTCGAGAAGCCGACCGCGATCTGCTCGTTCAACTGGCACCAGGAACATTTCACCGGCAAGTACGGCATCCGCCAGAAGGACGGCGCGACGGCCCACACCGCGTGTCTCGGCTTCGGCCTTGAGCGCTGCACGCTGGCGCTGCTGAAGACGCACGGCCTGGATCCCGCCAAGTGGCCGACGGAAGTGCGCGCACAACTCTGGCCCTGAAGCGATGGCATTGAGTGATGTTCGCCGGCAGGCCACCGCCCTGCCCGGCCTCGACCCCGCGAGCTACCAGCGCCACGCGCTGCACGGTGAATCGGCGCAGTGGCCTGAGAAGAACTGCTACATCGACCTGTGGATCGAGCTGATCCATGCGATGGGCTGCGACCCGCATGCGATGCTGGGCCACACGCTGCCGATCGACTTCGAGGGCGACCAGTGGACCTTCTTCAAGCCCTCGCATGACCAGCTGCGGCGCCTGTACGGCATCGACGTGCAGGAGCTGACGATCTGGCGCCCGCTGGCCGACCACGCCATCGAGCACCTGAGCGCCGGCAAGCTGATCAGCGTCGAGGCCGATGCCTGGTGGCTGCCCGACACCGCCGGCACCGACTACCGCAACAAGCACACGAAGACGACCATCGTGCTGGCCGACATCGACCTCGATGCGCAGCGCCTGGTCTACTTCCACAACGCCGGCTGCTTCGCCCTGGAAGGCGAAGACTTCGTCGAAACCTTCCGGCTGAACAAGCCGGAAGACCCGGCCTACCTGCCACTGTTTGCCGAGGTGGTGCGTTCAGATCGCCGCGTCGTGCGGCCACTGGCCGAACTGCGCGAAGCAGCGTGGGCCGATCTGCGCGAGCAGTTCGCCCGCCGCCCGTCGACGAACCCGGTGCAGCGCTTTGCCGATACGTTTGAGCGCGACCTGCCGCTGATGCGTGAGCGTGGCCTGGACCACTACCACGCCTGGGCCTTTGCCGGCACGCGCCAGGTCGGCGCCGCGGCCGAGCTGACGGCACGCTGGTTGGCCTGGATAAGCGATGCACCCAGCCCGGCACAGCAACGTGCCATCGACGCGTTCGACCGTCTTTCGGCCGGTGCGAAGACCTTCATCTTGAAGGGTGCGCGGGTCGTGTCGTCATCGAAGCCTGCTGACCTGAGCGCGCTGTTTGGCGGCATGGTCGAGGCTTGGGACGAAGGCATGGCTGCGTTGGGCGAGACGCTGGCGGCGGGCTAACCTTCCGGTTTGCAGGCCGGAGGCTCGGGGTGCGAGCGGCGGCCCTTCATTGGCGGTCGCCCCAACCGCAGCAAGAAAACACGGCGCCGATCGAGAGACCGCTGCCAGCGCAACCCGCATCTCCGCGAGCCGGGGACGCCGATCGCGCCCCGGGCCTGCGGCCCAGTCACAACCGTCGCACGCTATCCCTTCGCTCAAAGATCCAACACCAACCTCGACGACTTCGAGCGGGAGCAGCAAGGCGTGAACTGGTCGTTCGCGGCGTGCTCCTCGGGTGTGAAGTACAGATCCTTGTGGTCGGGTGTGCCACTCAGCACACGCGTGATGCAGGTGCCGCACACGCCTTGCTCGCACGAGGTCTGCACCTCGACGCCCGCCGCGGCCAACGCCTGCACCACCGTCTTGTCCTTGGGCACGACGACGATGCGCCCCGAGCTCGCGAGCTGAACCTCGAAGCTGTCGTCACTGGCTGAGGGCGCCACATCGGCCGAGAAGAACTCGTAGTGCAATTGCGCCTCGGGCCAGCCCTGCGCGCGTGCGGTCGACAGCACCGCCTCCATGAAGCCCTTGGGGCCACAGACATACACGTGCACGCCCGGCATTGGCTCGGCCAGCCGGCCCGCGATGTCGAACTTCTGCGCCGCCGGGCCGGCGTCGAAGTGGAACTGCACATGCGATGCGAACCGCGAGCTGGCGATGCGGTCGTGAAACGCCATCCGCTCACGCGAACGGGCGCAGTAGTGCATCTCGAACGGCGCGGCCATCACCGCCAGGCGCTCAGCCATGCACAGGATCGGCGTGACGCCGATGCCGCCGGCCAGCAGCAGGTGGCCACCCGCGTCGTGGGCCAGCGCAAAGTGGTTCTTCGGTGCGCTGATGCGGATCACGTCGCCCACCTGGACCCGCTCGTGCAGGCCCGCCGAGCCACCGCGTGTGGCGGGATCGCGCAGCACCGCGATCAGGTAGCGGTGGGTTTCCGCGGGGTCGTTGCATAGCGAGTACTGGCGGGTCAGGCCACCGATCGTCACGTCCACATGGGAGCCGGCCGAGAAGGCCGGCAACGGCTTGCCGTCGACCGCCACCAGTTCGAAGCTGCAAATGTCCAGTGCCTCGGTCGCCTTGGCGGCGACACGCACATCGAGGCCGGTGGCCATGCTCATTCGGGCGCCTCCATCGGCGCCCCTTGCTCGGCCGCGACCAATCGATCGATCACCTTGCGCGCCTGCACGCCGCCGGCGTCGATGTTGAGCTTGAGCAGTTGGCGCCCGGGCCAGGCCAGCAGGTTCTTCTGCTGGCGCTCGAGCATCTCCAGGTCCTCGCTGAAGATCTTGCCCTGGCCCTCGCGGATGCTCGCCGTCAACGCATGGTCTTCGGGCTTGAAGCGGCGCGCCATGCCCCAGAAATACCAGATCGAGGTCTCGGTTTCCGGCGTGATGAAGTCGACCACGATGCTCGACGCCTTCACTTTCGAGTCGGCCTCATGGCCGCCTTGGCCCGCCAGCGCCACGCCGACTTCGATCATCACGTGGCTCGGCGGTGAGAAACGGCAAATCTGCCAGCGGTCCACCGGTTGATCGTCGGGCAGTTGATTGCCGCGCAGCGCCATGCGCCAGAACGGCGGTGCCTGGATGTTGTTCATGAAGCGGCTGGTGATCACCTCGTCGCCTTCGGTTCGTGTCGTGACCGGCGCCTCATCGATCTCCTTCTGGCCGATGCTGGTGGCGTGTACGTAGGTCTCGTGTGTCAGGTCCATCAGGTTGTCGACCATCAGCCGGTAGTCGCAGGCGATGTGGTACAGCCCGCCGCCGTAGGCCCACTCCGGGTTGTCGGCCCATTCGAGGTGGTGGATCTTGGCCGGGTCGGCCTGCGTCGCGTCACCGGGCCAGACCCAGACGAAACCATGGCGCTCGACCACCGGGAAGCTGCGGATCGCCGGAAAGCCCCGCACCCGCTGGCCTGGCATCGCGATCGTCTTGCCGTCGCAGCCCATCTCCAGCCCGTGGTAGCCGCAGACCAGCTTGCCGTCGACCACCCGGCCCAGCGACAGCGGCGCACCACGGTGGGGGCAGAAGTCCTCCAGCGCCGCCACCTCCCCCTCGGGCCCGCGGTAGAACACCATCGACTCGCCGCAGACCTTGCGCCCCAGCGGCCTGCTGTCGATCTCGTCCGGCATACAGGCCACGTACCAGGCGTTCTTCGGGAACATCGTTCGGCTCCGGGAGTTTCTATATTGGATCCAATTATCGGCACCATAAGCCATTCAATGCCAGAATATCTGCCGTATTGGATCCAGCATAGCCAATCACCTCGTCATGCCTCCGACCAAGCCTCGGCCCGACAGCGGCAGCGTCGTCGCCACGCTGCGCCAGCTGATCATGGGCGGCCACTACCCGGCCGGCACGCGGTTGGCCGAAATCCCGGTCGCCACCGCGCTGGGCGTGTCGCGCACACCCGTGCGGCTGGCGTTTCGCAGCCTGCAGCAAGAAGGCCTGCTGCAAGTCACCGGCAAACGCGGCTTCGTCGTGCGCGCGTTCTCGGAGGAAGACGTGCAGTGCGCTGTCGAGGTGCGGGGCGCGCTCGAAGGGTTGGCGGCGCGACGCCTGGCCGAGCGCAGCATGCCGGCCGAGGTGCAGGCCACGCTGCGCACTTGCATCGACGACGGCGCCCGGCTGCTCGCCAAAGGCCACCTGACCGAAGACGACATCGGTGCCTGGGGCGAGCTGAACCACCGCTTCCACCGCACCATTGTCGAAGCGACAGGCAGCCTGGTGATCGCCGATGCGATCGCCCGCAACAACCACCTGCCGTTCGCGTCGGCCGACTCGATCGCGATCGACAGGCAGGCACTGGACCGCGAGTACGAGAAGCTGCGCTTCGCCCAGGCACAGCATCAGCTGGTGTTCGAGGCGCTGCAGCGGCGCGAGTCGGCACGGGTCGAGATGCTGATGCGCGAGCATGCCTATATCGGCCTGCGCTATGGCTCGCTGTTCGGGCTCACGCCCAGCATGGCTGCTGCTGAGCCCTGACGGGCACCTATGATCCGACCATGGCATTGACGGCATACGAGCCCGGTGCGATGGCGGAACTGCGCCGCGCCGCCTGGCGCTGGCTGCACGGCTGGTGGCGCATCGTCCACCTCGGCACCACGCTGATCGTGCTGGCGTTGTCGCCGGCCAGCTACGACGCACCTCAACGGGCAGCCCTCGCGCGCCACGTCTACTTCGGCAGTGCGCCGGCGCTGGCCTGGTTCAGCGTGCTGTCGGCGCTGCTCAGCCTGATCGTGATCCGCATCGTGCTGGTCACCTCGCTCAGCTACGGCCTGTCGCAGTACGCGATCGAGATGGTCGTGCGGGTGCTGGTGCTCGAGTTGATCCCGCTGACCGCGGCGCTGTTCGCCGCGCTGCGCTGCACGTTGCCGCAGGCCGCCGACGTGGCCGCGCAACGGGCGGATGGCCGCTGGGCCCACCTGGTCGAGCAGGGGCAAGACCCAATTCGGCACGAGGTGCTGCCCCGCGTCGCGGCGGGCGTCTTCGCCGTGAGCCTGTTGGCTGCGGTGAGCTGCGGACTGACGCTGGTGCTGGCCTACCTGTCGGTCTACGGCTTCAACACCACCGGCTTCGCGGCCTACACCCGCACCGTTGGCCATGTGTTCAGCCCCGCTGTCGCGCTGATCTTCGTGCTGAAGATCGTCTTCTTCGCGCTCGCCGTTGCGCTGATCCCGATCGCCTCGGTGCTCTACGATCGGCCGCATCCGCGCGTGGGGACGAGCACCGAGCTGCAAGGCCTGGTGCGCATGTTCCTGCTGATCCTGCTGATCGAGGCGGTCTCTCTGGTCGGCAACTACTACTGAGAAGCTGTGAACGAGTCACCTCCGCCTCCGGTGCGCAACGTGGAGTTCAAGGCCCGGCTGCTGCTGCTGCTGCTGGTCACGCTGGTGGCCGGCGCCGCGGTGTACGTGATGTACGCGCGCGGGCTGTTCGAGGCCACGCAGCGGCTGGTGCTCATCGCAGAAGATGCCGAGGGTGTTCGCGTCGGCATGGACCTGAGCTTCTCCGGCTTTCCGATCGGCCGCGTGCGGCGCGTGGAGTTGGGCGCCGACGGCAACGCGCGCATCCTCGTCGACGTGCCGGTCGAGGACGCGCACTGGCTGCGTAAGAGCAGCGTGTTCACGCTCATGCGCAGCGTGATCGGCGGCACCAGCCTGCGCGCCTACACCGGCGTGCCGTCCGACCCGCTGCTGCCCGACGGGGCCGAACGCCAGGTGCTGATCGGCGACACCGCGGCCGAGCTGCAGCGTGTGGTCACCTCGGCGAGCGAGCTGCTGCAGAACCTGAACCGGATGACGACCGAAGAGTCGTCGCTCGGCGCCACGCTGGCCAACCTGAAGGATGTCACCGAGCGCTTGAAAGGCCCCAAGGGCGCGCTCGGCGTGCTGATGGGCAGCGATGACGAAGCCGCGCGCGTCGGCAAGACGCTGGACCGCATCAACGCGCTGCTGGCCCGGCTGGATGGCTTGGTCGAGCACGCCGACAGCCAGCTGTTCGGCCCGCAGGGTGTATCGACCGACGCTCGCGCCGCCATCCGCCAGCTCGACGGCCTGCTGCGCGACGCACGTCAATCGCTGCAGCAGCTCGACGCGGTGCTGAAGGAAGCCGAAGGCGTGGCCGCCAATGCGCGCGTGGCGACCACCGACCTGGGCACGCTGCGCGCCGAGGTCGAGTCGAGCCTGCGCAAGGTGCAGCGCCTGGTCGACGAACTGAACCGCAAGTGGCCATTCGCTGGCGAGAACAAGGAGCTGAAGCTGCCATGAAGCGCCTTGGGGCCACGCTGCAGAAGTTCCTCGCAGGTCGCGTAGCCGTGCTTTGGGCGGTCGGCTGCGTCGTGGCCGGCTGCGCGAGCGGCCCGACGCCTCCCGACTGGCAGGCCGACGCGCTGCAGGCGCTGCAAGACGCCCAGGCCGCCTACCTGAAAGGCGACACCGCTGGCGAGGTGCGCCAGTTCGAACGGGCGCGCAGCGAAATCGCCCGCACCGGCCAGCTCGCGCTGATGGCACGGGCCGAACTGATGCGTTGTGCCGCCCATGCCGCGAGCCTGGTGTTCGAGCCGTGCGCCGGGTATGAAGCGCTGCAAGCCGACGCGGCGCCTCCCGAGCGCGCCTACGCAGCCCACCTCGCCGGCCGCGCAACAGCGCAAGACCTGGCACTGCTGCCGCAAGCGCAGCGCGCCGTGGCAAGCGCCAGTGCCAACCCCGAAACCGCCCTCGCCGCGCTGAAGGCCCAAGCCGATCCGCTGTCCCGCCTGGTCGCCGCGGCGCTGCTGTTCCAGGCCGGCCGCGCGAGTCCGGCGACCGTCCAGCTGGCCGTCGACACCGCATCCGAGCAAGGCTGGCGCCGGCCCTTGCTGGCCTGGCTGTCGGTGCAGCGAGAGCGGGCCGAAAAGTCGGGCGACATGGCCGAGGCCGCCCGACTGCGCCGGCGCATCGATTTCGTGCTGGGCCCGACGGTCAAGCCGGTGCCGTGACCCGCTGCCCCCCCTCGTGCCGAGGTGGCGGCCCATCGAGCAGATCGAGCAGCGTTCGCACGGCTCCTGATCTCGCTCCCTTTGCCCGGGCCGGCATCGGATTAAGCTGTGACCTCAGCCCAGCGTCTCAGCCCCGCCCCGCCATGTGCCGCAACATCAAGACCCTGTTCAACTTCGACCCGCCGGCCACCGAGCTGGAGATCCGCGACGCCTCGCTGCAGTTCGTGCGCAAGCTGAGCGGGTTCAACGTGCCGTCGAAGGCCA
>NZ_DASUNH010000133.1:0-21783 GCF_036277275.1 Ideonella sp.
AAGCCAGTTGTCGGACATAGTGTAAGACGGCTAACGTTCGACGTAAGGGGCGGCCGCAAGTGGGCGAAGCCCGCTTGCGGACGTCCCCTTGACGGAGGGGTTAGGGCGCTGGGCAGTGGGCACGTGAAAGCCTATGAATCAGCTTGGGCTTGCTTTTTTGAACCGCCGGGACGCGATACCGTTGGAACAAGCTTGCCGTCGGCTAAGAGTTCAAAGAACCGACGAGGCTGCGAACCGGTGATTGGCTCTACTTGTGGTATCGCCATTCGAATGATCTCTGCAATCCGCTTGGGCTTCAACGGCTGGAGTTGGAGGTGAGCCTCGGAGTCGACTGAGCTAAGCGACGAAAATTCTTTGAAGTTTAGCCACAGGTCGTCGAAGAGACAGGTCACCTCCGCCCATGGTAGGGAGGATTTTCCTTCAGTCCAGACCCGCAAGCTAACGGTGCTTGGTGTGGCGCTGCTCACCTTCCACAGGAAAGTGCGCGAATCAACTTGAATGCGCCGAGGTTTCGCTGCCATGTATTTGGAGCGCTCTAACGTTCGACGTAAGGGGCAGGCGCAAGTGGGCGAAGCCCGCTTGTGGCTGTCCCCTTGACGGAGGGGTTAGGCCACGCGCTGCGCTGGCGGCGAACAGGACCCAAAAGGAGCAAAGCCATGGTGAACTTTCAGGCCTCGGCAACGAGTTCCACCGACTCTGCAGTGACCGCGATCAGACCGCGGGTTAAGTAGATGTAGCTCACGCCCGGCGTTTCCCCCGAGACCCAGTAACCAACGTTTCCCGCGCCCGCATGGTTCTCGAGTTGAACCAAGTCTGCGATTTGATTGAAGTGTCGCACGCCTATGAACCTTAGCGTGCCAGGAACGCGTTGCCGCGCATGCTCGCTAGGGTAGTACGCGAGGCGCACTTCGGCGGTTCGCGACAAGGGGTCGAGGTGGACCGCAATCAGGATCGCATCGTGAAGCTCGAGCTGCGAAACGTCCATATCTCGGGGCCTAACGTTCGACATAACCGGCGGATTGCGGCTTGCCGCAAGACGTCCGGTTGATGGAGGGGTTAGGTGCAACGCGTGGGCACCTACCGGGGCGACGCTGTATGAAGCTCACCGGGCGCTCGGACGGAGGCCAAGAGCTAAGGGCGAGCAGGGCTGCAACTTGCTTCATTTCAACGGTGATTGTGGCGCCTGAACCGACGAGCGGGCACGCCCACGCTGACCGCTGCGGGTGAACGAAGGCACAGGATCGCCTGGCCAAGCGCGAAGACGGTGAACTTGGCACGGAAGGAGGCCGGTTGACCAACGCGCTGGCCGCAGCGACGAGGCGACCCCAATGGACTCGGCAACTCGGGAAGGAAGGTGAGGCATTTCGGCAACCGATCGATCACCGGTTCGGTTCCTTGGCGTAATGGCCTTCACCGTCTACCTCACTGCGCACCTAACGTTCGACGTAAGGGGGCCTGCCGCAGGCAGGTCCCCTTGACGGAGCGGTTAGGCGAACCCGGCTGAGCAAGGGGATGACCGGAACGCGATACCGCTACCGTTGAGGCCGACTGGCCTGACGGCCCTGAGGCACGAGGCCGGCGCATGGAGACTTCAGGCTTTTGGTGTTTCAAGTTAGGCCAACCTGCGATGCCATTTCTGCCACCGGCCGGCCGGGCGCGGCAAGCGTGAAGTGGTAGAGAAGACTCGTTCCATGTCTCGGGACGCTGGAATGCGCTGGTGACAGGACTTCTTGGGCGCTTGGCGAACAGCGATGATCTCCCATGTGTGACCAAGCCGGCAAGAAGAAGGCTGGAGCTGCCGCAGACCGTGCGCTGGCCGCCGCAGGACGGACAGCCCGAGGCGACGCTGAAGCGAGCACGCCTCTCCCATGAGCACAAGGCATCGAGACTGAGGTATTCAGCGGCCGGTACTGGCAGACGAGGCATGAACTTGGCCTTCAACTCGGACTTGCCTAACGTTCGACATAACCGGCGGCTTGCGGCCTGCCGCAAGACGTCCGGTTGATGGAGGGGTTAGGTGCAACGAATGGGCACCTACCGGTGCGACGCTGTATGAAGCTCACCGGGCGCTCGGACAGAGGCCAAGAGCTACGGGTGAGCGGGGCTGCAAATTGCTTCATCTCAACGGTGATTGTGGCGCTTGAACCGACGAGCGGGCACGCCCACACTGACCGCCGCGGGTGAACGAGGGCACAGGATCCGCCTGGCCAAGCGCGAAGACGCTGAGCTTGGCACGGAAGAGGGCCGGTTGACCAACGCGTTGGACGCGGCGACGAGACAACCCCGATGGACGCGGCGACTCGGCAGGGAAGGCGAGGCATTTTGGCAACCGATCGACCACTGGCTCGGTTCCTTGGCGTGATGGCCTTAACCGCCGACCTTTCCGCGCACCTAACGTTCGACGTAAGGGGCGGCCCGCTTGCGGGACGTCCCCTTGACGGAGGGGTTAGGTCTCGGGGGAAGCAAGTGCACCTTTCAGACTCCTAAGATCAATGGGGCTATGGCGGCCAGTGGCTAGCTGGGTTCCAAGGGGCGCAGGCGAGTAGCGCGCCAATTGGTCAAGCAGCAAGAAAGGCCATTGCTGCCCACATTGTGATCGATAGGAGGTATGCAAACGACCCTTTAGAGGATTCGCGTCGAGCGGATGCAGTGACCAGGCACGCCAAGAACACAGCGGCGGCGATTGCCATGGTTGCCGCAACCGAGGCATGGGACGCAAAGCGAGCAAGAGCCGAATGGATGCCTACAAATAGAGCAACCGTGCCAACCATGAGGCTGGCCTTAACCGCTGCCCGTGGAGGTTGCATATGAGACCTAACGTTCGACGTAAGGGGCCTGCCGCAGGCAGGTCCCCTTGACGGAGGGGTTAGGCCGATAGCCCAGCGAACAAGCGCGAGCAGCCGTTACAAAAGATGGCCGAGAGCCGGAATAGACAACGGATGTGTTCATCGATTTGTTGGGTGGACTGAAGGTGGCCTTCTCTGGCTCCGTGGGGTCACTGAGGCGACTTAGGAACGCTTGCGACCCTTTTTCCTTCCCGTTCGCTTGTGCCCTTCCCCCGCGCGCAAGAAGAAATAGTAGGCCGCTGCGCTGCAAAGCGCGACAAGCGCGGCTGCCACGCCCCACTGCAAGGCGCCCCATTGACTGATCGGAGTTCCAAACAACGCGCGCAGAGCGCCTTTGAATGCAAAGCGTGCAAGGAGATCAAATACGAAATCCATTGATTCGTCTTCGGTTGATCATGAAGTGGCCTAACGTTCGAGGTAAGGGGCGGCTTGCGGCTTGCCGCAAGACGTCCCCTTGACTGAGGGGTTAGGTTTCTGGCGGGAAGCAGCGGACATTGGAGTTCACTGAT
Source organism: Ideonella sp. (assembly GCF_036277275.1). Lineage (GTDB taxonomy): Bacteria > Pseudomonadota > Gammaproteobacteria > Burkholderiales > Burkholderiaceae_C > Ideonella. The sequence goes on from NZ_DASUNH010000133.1 coordinate 3,356, forward strand.
GAGGGGCGAACTTGAACAACTCGCGGATGCGGTGGGCGGCCAACTCTCTGGGCCTCATGGTGGGGTGCACAAAAGGAAGGCCCATGTACTCTACAAACATCGCTTCTCTGTAGCTTGCGCCCATCTCGAACATGTCCAACGGCTCGCCATCTGCGCGCTGACCGCTATGGTACTGATGGCAGGCTTCCCGGAAGCGGCTGCGATCGGGCTCTGAAAGAAAGTGCTCAAAGGTGGCAATGGCGATTTTGTGCTTCTCTTCGTAGGCGTTGAAAAGGTAAGCATCAAGCCCGATCGGTGTCTCGGCCTTTGACTCAAGAAAGGCCAACTCATCGGAAAAGGCTGCCCTGAAATCTTTCGCCGCAGCTGAGAAGCGCGCGATTGCTTCGCGTCGCTTGGCAAGCCCGTGTGCAAACCAGGCGACAGCAGCTGCGCCTACGACACCGACCGCGGCGGCAATGATTGGTGTGCGTGGCTCCGGATGCTCCAGTGGATTTGAACTAGAAGACTGGCTGGACGGAGCGGATGGCACCATGAGAAACCTAACGTTCGACGTAAGGGGCCTGCCGCAGGCAGGTCCCCTTGACGGAGTGGTTAGGCGAACAAGGTTGAGCAAGGAGATGACAGGAACGCGAGGGCGCCAACGGACCGACTGGGCTGTTGGATCGCGAAGAGGCTGAGCGAAGGCACCTGAGGACTTGTGGCATTTCGGTTCCTGCAACCTTGACCATTTGGTGAGCCATGGGAGGCTTTTGCATCTGGGTTTCCGGCAACCCAGCCGGTGGGCAGCTCGGGTTGCCTGCATTTTCACCCCGGATGGCCAAGCAAGCCAACGCTTCGGGGGCAGAGGGCTTCGAGCAAGTACGGTGCCCTTGACTGACGCTTGGCTGTTCTTGGGTGGCAAGATGCTTCAACATTGACACTGCCCCGACAACGATTTCGGCTGCACGAGGATGCGGCGCCGAAGCGAAGGAATTCCTTCGCATTGCCTAACGTTCGACGTAAGGGGCGGCCCGCCTGCGGGACGTCCCCTTGACGGAGGGGTTAGGCACCGGTGCTGGGCAAAGCAGAACCCGAAGCCCAGCAGGCGGCATGCGATTTGACCACTGATGGCATTGGGCAGAGGGCGCTGCCAAGCGCTGCGGCCTAGACGAGGCCGAGCCAGCCAATGAAGACCTGGATTTCTTTCGCCGGACAAGCAAGCCAACCGGGATAGGGCACCAACCCGAAACGGCTTGAATCTGTTTCGGCGGAACACAGACCATGACTTGGGGCACTGGGCTGGCTGTTTGTAGGCTGGGGACCGAGACGGCCTGGCCACCACACGGGCTGGCAAACCAAGGTCGTATCGCTGGCGGGAAGGCAGCAGGGAAATTGGACTGCTGGTTCACAGGAAAACGACCATGATTTTTGCGTGGTGCCTAACGTGTTTTAGACATCATGCCCCATCTCCGTCATTGGATGTTCCTATCCGGCCTTGGATAGGAGTGCTGATTTGCATGCACGCATCTGGCTATTTCCGGACCTTCCGTTTGTTGCTGATCAACCCCAGTTGGATGGCTCCGCGGCGAGGCATGCGCCAGGTTTTTTGGAGGTCGTCCCACTGTGCGCCGAGCGCAATGGCTTGACGGCGGGTGTCGGTGTCGTTGAAGCGGATGGCGACGCGTACCAGGGGCTGAAAGCGGGGTGGGCCGTGGTCGACCACCAGTTCGACGGTGGTGAATCGGGTGTTGCCGGTGGCTGTGTCTTTGCGATAGCGCACGCAAACCAGGGCCGGGCCGTAGCGGCGCTGCAATGTGCGGGTGCCCGCCTGGCCTGGCTTCAGGCGTTTGACAACCTCGGTGGCATCGGGTTGGCAGATCGGCGTCGCCGAGCCGTTGTGTCGACCGTCGTGCAGGCGTTCGTCCTCAGGCCCATCAGGCAGGGGGCCGATGGCGTCGGGTGCCGATGGTTGGGGGAGGCCAGGGGGCTGTCGTGAAATCTTTCGGAACAGGCTTGCCATGACCGCATGCTAACGCGATACTGTATGAAAATACAGTGTTGTCATGGGCTCTGCCTTGATTGTTTGCTGAGAGCTCGCGTCGCGCTGCCGGTCAGCTTGCCGCGCACCGCGCATGTCCATACCCATCCTCGCCCTATGTCCGGTCCCGCTCTTTCTGCCGATCTGTCTTCGCTGCGCTTGCTGGATCAGCTGCGTGAGCACATCCGCTACCGTCACTACAGCTTGCGCACTGAAGAGGCGTATGTGCACTGGGTGCGCGCCTTTGTCCGGTTCCATGGGGCGGCGCGGCACCCGCGCGACATGGGGCGGGCCGAGATCGAAGGGTTTTTGACCTGGCTCGCGGCCGAACGGCAGGTCTCACCGTCCACCCACAAGCAGGCGCTGTCGGCTTTGCTGTTCCTCTACCAGCATGTGCTGGGTCAGGAGTTGCCGTGGATGGTCGAGCTGGGCCGACCCAAGCGCCAAGTCCGCTTGCCGGTGGTATTGACGCATGCAGAGGTGTCTCGTCTGCTGGTGGCGCTGCCGGAAGAGCATCAGCTGGTCGGGCGCCTCCTCTATGGCACAGGCATGCGCTTGCTGGAAGGGTTGCGGCTGCGCGTGAAGGATGTCGATTTCTCCCGGCGGGTGATCATCGTGCGCGACGGCAAGGGCGGCAAGGACCGCGTGGTGATGTTGCCGGCCGCGCTGGACGGGCCGTTGAAGGCGCAGATGCGATTGGCTGGCGAACTGCACAGCGCCGACCGCGAGCAGTGCGTGGCAGGTGTGCACCTCCCGCATGCGCTGGCGCGCAAATACGCGCGGGCGGCCGAGTCGTGGGTATGGTTCTGGGTGTTTCCGCAGGGCAGCGTGTCGCGTGATCCGCGCTCGGGCGGCGAGCGCCGGCGGCATCATGTGCAAGAACAATCGTTCCAGCGGGCTTTCAAGCGCGCGCTGCAGGAAGCGCGCATCGCCAAGCCGGCCACGCCGCACACGCTGCGCCATTCGTTCGCCACCCATCTGCTGCAGGCCGGTACCGACATCCGCACCGTGCAGGAACTGTTGGGCCACTCGGACGTCAGCACCACGATGATCTACACCCACGTGCTGCGCCTGGGCAGCAGTGGCGTGCGCAGCCCGCTGGACGATCTGGTTTCGCAGTTCGCCGAGAGCGGTCGCCTGAAGGCAGAAGAGCCGGCACCGTTCTACGACGCGCTTCCTACCGCCGACATTGATGTTGCGGCTCCTGTTCGTGCCTTGCACCGGGGCGGGGAACAAATCGAAGACCAAGCTGAAAACGAAGCCGCAGGCGGGCGTGGCCGTGAGGTGCAGCCAGGCCGGGCATCAGGTGCCGACGGCCGACCAATCCCCTTGATGTTGCGCATGTGGATGCGCAAGGGTTCTTCATGCAACACAAGCGCCAGGCGGACGAAGCTGCGGTGGGCCTTCCCGATGTCGCCGAGCTTCACTGCCGCAGCAATTTCAGCTTCCTGACCGGCGCGTCGCAGCCCGCAGAGCTGGTGCAGCGGGCGCACGAGCTGGGCTACCGTGCGCTCGCGCTGACGGATGAATGTTCGCTGGCCGGTGTGGTCCGGGCACATGAGGCTTTGAAGGAGCTGAACGCCGGGAAGGAGCAAGAGGGCACGAAGGAGTCGAAGGCCGAGAAGCAGACAGAAGCCGAGGAGCCGCCGTTCCACCTCATCATCGGTGCCGAGATGAGGTTGACCGCTGCACCCGTCGCGCCGTTACCGGCTGGCGCGGTCTCAGCGGCAGCGGCGTCATCGCAGGCAGGAGGGCCGTGGGCCCGACTCAAGACGAAATCCAAGCCGCGATCACACGCTGGGCGCTTGCCGGCCGCCGTCGGCGCAGAGTCCCCCGTTGACCTGGGCGCCGAGTCGAAGGCCGGACTGTCGGCCGAATTGGCGATCGACGGAAATGCCGGGCAGGCCGCCGAATGGGATGACGGCCCGGCGCCTGGTCACCTGCCACTTCGGCATGCGTGGCCACACCCCCATCGACCTACTGGCGACGGTGCCCGCCTGGTGCTGCTGGCGCAGACGCACCGCGGCTACAGCAACCTGTCGCGCTGGATCAGTCTGGCCCGGCGCCGAGCCGAGAAGGGCAGCTACCTGGCCTACGCGTCGGACCTGGAGGGCAAGGCGCCGAACGCGCCGTGGCTGGCGGGCTTGGGCGACTGCCTGGCCCTGCTGGTGGTCGATGGCCCCGAGGCGGGCGATGGCACCGTGACGCCACCGCAATTCGAAACCGTGTTCGCACAGGCGATGTGGTTGAAGACCTGCATTGGCGCAGATCGTTGTGGTCTCGCGCTGGCGCTGCGCCATCGTCGTTTCGATGACGAACGGGTCGATGTCGCGCGCCGCGTGTCCGAGCTGAGCGGATTGCCGATCGTCGCCACCGGCGACGTGCTGATGCACAGCCGCTCCCGCAAGCCATTGCAGGACGTGCTGGCGGCAACCCGCCACCGTTGCACGGTGGCCGAGTCGGGCACACGTCTCGAATCGAATGGCGAAGCCCATCTTCGCTCGCGGGCCCGCCTGGCCGAACTGTACGAACCGGCCTGGTTGCAAGCCGCGGTGGCCTGGGCCAGCCGCTGCACCTTCTCGCTCAGCGAACTGGAGTACGAGTACCCCCAAGAGCTGGTGCCCAAGGACCACACGGCCACCACTTGGCTGCGCGAGCTCACTGAGCGTGGCCTGCTGAAACGCTACCGCGACAAGGGCCGGCCAGAACCCACGTATGTGCGCCAGCAGGTCGAGCATGAACTGGCCCTGATCCAGAAGCTGCGCTTCGAAGCCTACTTCCTGACCGTGGCTGACCTCGTGCATTGGGCGCGTGGACAAGGCATCCTCTGCCAGGGGCGGGGCAGCGCCGCCAACTCGATCGTCTGCTATGCGCTGCAGGTGACAGAGGTCGATCCGAAGCTGGGCAACCTGCTGTTCGAACGCTTCATCAGCGCTGAGCGCAACGAGCCGCCTGACATCGACATCGATTTCGAGCACCAGCGGCGCGAAGAGGTCATCCAGTACATCTACGCCAAATACAGCCGGTACCGTGCGGCGATGACCGGTGTGGTCATCAGCTACCGCGGCCGGTCATGCCTGCGCGACGTGGGCCGCGCGCTCGGCTTCGACTTGGATCGCATCGAGGCCGTCACCAAGCAGCAGCCCTGGTGGACCGACCATCCCGGCCGCTTCGACCCCGAGCGTCTGCGCGAGCACGGTTTCGATCCTGACGCGCCGCTGGTCAAGCTGTGGGCCGAGCTGGCTTCGCAGCTGCGAGGCTTCCCTCGGCACCTGAGCCAGCACCCCGGCGGTTTCCTCATCGCCAGCGAAGACGTGTCCAGCCTGGTGCCGGTCGAGAACGCCACGATGGAAGGCCGCACCGTCATCCAGTGGGACAAGGACGATCTCGACACCTTGAAGCTGATCAAGGTCGACGTGTTGGCCCTGGGCATGCTCAGTGCCATCCGCCGCGCACTGGCCTGGATCGGCGAGAAGCAGGATCCGAAACTGACGTGGGTAAAGGGGCGGCGTTTGGAGATGGACGACCTGCCGCAGGAGGACCCCGCCGTCTACGACATGCTGTGCGACGCCGACGCCATCGGCGTGTTCCAGGTCGAGAGCCGGGCCCAGCTCAGCATGCTGCCGCGGCTTCGGCCTCGCTGCTACTACGACCTGGTGATCGAGGTGGCCATCGTGCGGCCGGGGCCCATCCAGGGCGGCATGGTCCACCCGTACCTGAAGCGGCGCAGCGGCGAGGAGCCGGTCGTCTACCCCAGTCCAGAAGTCGAGAAGGCCCTGGAGCGGACCAAGGGCGTGCCGATTTTCCAGGAACAGGTGATGCAGCTGGCGATGCTGGCCGCCGACTTCACCCCCGGCGAGGCGGATCAATTGCGACGCGCGATGGCGGCCTGGAAGCGCAAGGGTGGGCTCGGGCCGTTCCACGACAAGCTGGTCCACCGCATGGTGGCCAAGGGGTATTCGCTCGACTATGCCGAATCGATCTTTCGCCAGATCGAGGGCTTCGGCGAATACGGTTTCCCGGAGAGCCACGCCGCCAGCTTTGCGCTGCTGGTCTATGTCAGCGCGTGGATCAAACGCCACCACCCGGATGCGTTCCTGCTCGGCCTGCTGAACAGCCAGCCGATGGGGTTCTACGCGCCGGCGCAGTTGGTGCGCGATGCACGCGCGCACGGCGTGTGCGTGCGACCCGTGGATGTGACGCGCAGCGAGTGGGATTCGACGCTCGAAGACATCGGGCCGACGGCAGACGGCGATGGCGCGGAAGCGGAAGACCTGGGGGCCGTGGAGGCGGGTCGAATGCCGGTTCAGAATTCGCCGCAGTCTGTGTGCCCGGCCCCGCAGACGGATCCGGCCCTGTCTCGCCACAGCCCGCCATCGCACACGCTGCGCCCGGTGCGGCTCGGCTTCAACCGCCTCAGTGGGTTTCGTGAAGACGCGGCGCAGCGCATCGTCGCGGCGCGGGCCGACGCGCCTTTCACCAGCGTCGAAGACCTGGCCCGCCGCGCCGAGTTGGATGCACATGCGCTGCGTTTGCTGGCCGATGGCAATGCCTTGTCGGCGCTGGCCGGTCACCGGCGCGAGGCGGCTTGGGAAGTGGCGGGGGTCGACACGCGCACCGCAACGGCTGCGGTGTTGCGCGCCACCCGCACCGAAGAGCCAGAGCGCCCAGCGCTCGAAGCGCCCAGCGCCGGTGCCACCTTGCTGGCAGACTACCGCCGTACCGGCCTGTCGCTGGCGAACCATCCGCTGGCCCTGCTGCGGCCGCGGTTGGCCGAGTTCCGCATCAGCACGTCGGCCGAGCTGCAGAACTTCCGCAATGGCCAGCTGGCGCGTGCCAGCGGGCTGGTCACGCATCGACAGCGCCCACAAACCGCCAAGGGCGTGATCTTCGTGACGCTGGAAGACGAGACCGGACCGGTCAACGTGATCGTCTGGCCGCAGGTGGCCGAGGCCCAGCGCACGGCGCTGCTCGCGTCGCGGCTGCTGACGGTCTATGGCATCTGGCAGCGCCAGGGCGAGGTGCGGCACCTGGTGGCCAAACGCCTGGTCGACCACAGCGCCTTGCTGAGGGAGCTGGACGCCGAATCGCCGGCGCTGAAGACCACCAGCCGCGACTTCCGGTGACGGCAGGCCGCGATCGTTCGACATGAGGAGCGGCCCGCGGTTCGCCGCAAGCCGCCCCTTGAGGTCAGGCCGCCGGCAAGCGTGCGGGCGCTCAACTTTCGCCTTGCCAGTAGTCGACGGCCGGCATGACCACGCCAAGGTGGCGAAATCCAGAATCTGAACCAGGCTGAATCGCGGAGGCGGAGAACTTGTTCGAGTCCGGGTACTCAACGATCTCGGGCCGAAGCATGGTGCTGACGCTGATGTAGCGCAGTTCAGCCGCCGAGTTGTTGATGATTTGGTGCGCAGTCGACTTGCCGCCTGCCGGCGCCGCGATGAAGTCTCCCGCCCGAATGTCGTACTCGTCAGAGCCGAACCGCAGCTTGCCGCAGCCGGACAACACGAAGAACATCTCTTCGTTCGCGTGGTGGTTGTGGAACGGCCAGGCGCGCTTGCCCGGCGGAACCACGGTCACGCCATAGCCGAGCTTGGATCCACCGATCAGGCTCGACACCTGGGCGCCGCAAGCCTGAAACGACTCGCCGTGCTGATGTGAACCGAACTCGAGCTCGTCGAGATTGATGATGGGCTTCATGCGTGTGTGTGAAGTGAGATGAGGGCAGGTGAGGGAGCTGTCCGTGCTCCAAATGTCGAGTTGGGCCGCAGGCCGGGCGTTGCCTCAAGGGGGCGGGCTCGAGCGACGGGTCAGGCATCACCCTTCGTGGCCCCGTGCGCGAGCGGCAGGTATTGGGCCAACCTCTTGTTTTCGATGTCGGCAACGGACCTGAGCTTGAGGTGCCGGCGGCCCTTTCCCGCGCCTTCCAAATGACCGAACGCGTCTTTGATCTTGGCGCCTTCTCCGAACTCGACGCTGACGTGTTCTTTGTACGCAAAGACCCCGCAGAACTGAACGCCTGAAGAAAACAGAATGCCACCGTACTTGACTTCCTCCGAGAAAGGCTTGAACAGTTTCTTCACCAGCGTGCGAACGGCTTCGACGATCTCGTAGCGTTCTTCGCTCAAGAGGCGAATATCTTCCAACAGGACTTGAACTGATTTTGTTGCCATGGGGGGTGCTCACGTTTGTCGATGGCCGTGATGCTAAGCACAAGCTGCTGACAGCATGCTGGCAGCAGCCGCGTGTGATGCCAGGCGCCTGATGACGTCGTGGACGCGCTCCGAGGCACCTCAGCTGATCAACGCCAGATCGAACGCCCGTTCCGCGAACCACAGCGCTGCAACCGCCGCTATGGCCACCGAGCCGCCGCCCAGCACCACGCGGCGGTAGAAGCGCGTGTCGCGCACCCACCAGGCCAGCGGCAATGCGATGGCCACGATGCCCAACTGGCCCAGCTCGACACCGAGGTTGAAGCCGACCAGCGTGCGCGCCAGCGCCGCCTGGTCCAGCCCCAGCTCCTTCAGCGCGCCGGCGAAACCGAAGCCGTGAACGAGTCCGAAGACGAAAGCAAGCTGCCATCGGACGCCGGGCAGGAAGCGGCGCAGGTTGTCGATCGCGGCCAGCACCACGCTGGCGGCGATCAGCGATTCGACGATCCGTGAGGGCGGATCCGCATAGCCGAGCACCGCGATAGCCAGCGTGATCGAGTGCGCCACCGTGAACGCGGTGACGACCTTGGCGACTTGCAGCAGTGCGCCGGTCCACGCCATCGGTGCGTCGTCGTGGCTCGATGGATCAGGGCCCAGCCATCGGCGTCCGTTGTCCGGGCCATCGCCGTTGACTGCAGTGTGCTTCACGCCCGCGCCGCGCACCCCCATCACCGCCGGCAGCATCAACGCCAGCAGGAACAGCACATGATCGGTGCCGATCAGGATGTGGTGCACGCCCTCGGCAACGACGCCGGCAAACGTGCTGGCGGGGGAGCCGTCGGCGCCTCGGTTGTCCGCCGTGCCTCTGGGGTCGCTTGATGAAGCCGGGTCTGCCGGAGCTTGTGAACCCGCTGATCCTGCCAGCAGCACCGGCCCGGCAGCAGGCGCCAGCACCGCGATGTCGGCCGGGGCCGTCGCGTTGATGCGCCATTGCAGCAACCCACGGTGCGAGGCGTCACTGTCGGCGAACAGGCGGTAGTCGACGCGAACGCCGGATTTGCCGGCGTCGGCCGGGCAGTGCCAGCGACGTTCCAGCACCGCGTAGGTGCCGTCGGCATGGTCGTCGATGCGCGGTGCGGCGGGCGCATCGGCAACACAGGCGGCGTTCGCTCCGCTCGCATGGCCGGGGACCGCCGGAGACAAACGCAGGCCTTCGTCGGCCAGCGCCACCACCTGCGGCCAGGCTTGTCGCAGCTCACCCCAGGTGATCTGGCCGTCGTCGTCGGCATCCAGCGGCAGCACGCGGTCGAGGTCGCGCAGTGCGATGTCCCAGCGTTGCTGCACGGCCTGGCCGTCGGCTACCAGGCTCAGTGTGGCGTTGCTGGGCGCATGGGCGCGGGCGGCCGGGGGAGACAGCAGCATGGCCGCGGCGGTGGCGGCTGATGCCAGCAGCAAACGGCTGGAGCGCTCCATGCGGGCGCTCGACAGAGGATGGCTCATGAACGACCCCGGCTGGCGGATGCGGGTGTGGGGGCGGCCGAGGCGCCCGGCTTCGCGGCCGGCCAGCGCGCATCGACGAAACCTTGCGTGCGCGCCCAGCGGCGCACCGGCTCGCCGGCCTCGGGCTGACCGGCGGCCGCCGCGGCACGCAACAGAAGCAGCGCGTCGGCCGGCTCGCGTTGCCAGGCCCAGTTGGCCTGCGCCAACGCCAGCGCCTGCGGCGCGTCGCCCAGCAGGTCGAGCGCAAACCGCGCTTGTTCGCGGGCATGGCTGCGGTCGCCGCGAGCCAACGCAGCATCGAAGCGGGCTTGCAGCTGCGCGATCAGTGCATCGGTGTCGGCCCTGACGTCGATCGCGGAACGTGCCATCGCCTTGGCGTTGGCGCCGGTGGCCCGCCCGCCCGCGAGCCGTTGGCCCGCCAGGCGATGGCGGGCGATCGCGCTGCGCAGCAACAGCCCATCGACAGCCTCGTAGCCGCGCAGCAGCCGCTCGACCTCAGCCGGGCGTTGCTGCTCCAGCAACCAATCTGCATAGGCCACCAGCGCATACAGCCCCGGGTTGTCGCCAGCCGTGGCGTGGCGGAACAAAGCGCCGGCCTGGCGATTGCCGCTGCGCTGGGCCAATTCGGCGCGCAGCAGAGCCAGCCAGGGGTCGTCGATGCTGCCGAGTGCGGCCAGCGTGGCGTCGGCCTGGCGCGCAGTCAGCCGCCCCTGCAACTGGCCCAGCTCGGCCAGGCACGCGCGGGCCGGGGCTTGCACACCGACGCCCAGGGCCGCGTAGCCGGCACCGGCCAGGCGTTCGCAGCCGGCCCGGGCCTCGGTGTAGCGGCCTTGCACCTGGTGGATCGAAGCGCGCGTCAGTTCTGCTTGGGCGCGCAGCGCCATCCCGGGCGAGGCGGCGGGGCTGTAGCTGGCGCGTCGCAGGCTGGGCCCGTGGGCCGTCGCGGTCGTGTCGGTGTCGGGCTGGGCGAGCAGCGCGTCCAGATCGGCCAGTGCCGCGGCGAAGTCATGCTGGCCCTGGCGGATGGTGGCGCGCAGCAGGCGCACTGGGCCGGGGGCTTGCGGTTCGGCCCACCAGGGCGCCAGCGCGGCCTCGGCCTGGCCCCAGTCGCGCGGGTCGCCGCTGCGGCGGGCCTGGTCGATCGCCTGGCGCGCGAGGGTCAGTGCGAGTGACAGGTTCGGCTGGGCCTGGGCTGACTGGCGCAGCGCTTCGCGTTGGCTGGCACCGACGCGGCGGGCTGCGGCGCCTGGCACACGGGCCGGCAGGCGCTCGATCACCTCGTGGTCGTCGGTGGGGGTGCGCGGCGTGGCGTGGCCGGGCAGGGCTTGCATCAACAGCAAGGCGGCTGCGGTGACCAGTGTCGATGGTGTCAAGAACGGGCGCATGGGCGGCTCCGGCCGGCGGCGCTGCTATGCACGCAGCGACGGGAAATCGTGGTGGGACAAGGCCCGGCAAGGTCTTCCCTCACCGGGCCGGCGTGGCGCCGCGCGGCGCCACGCAGCGGCGCCTACTGCGCGCCCGGCGTCGGCGTGTTCAGGTACGGGAAGCCGCCGAGGAACGGCGTCACGGCCTGGTCGACGGCGTCGTGCAGGTTGTAGGCCGTCGTGCCCAGCGGCACGTTCTTCGGCTTGCACTTCTCGCCCAGGCCGAGCGCATTGGTGTTGCCATTGGCCATGCACAGCCCGCCCATCATCGCGACGAGTGAGATGTCGACCACGTCGTCCTTCGGACGGCGTCCGTTCGGGTAACCCGCCAGATCCGTGCCGCCGGCCAGGATGTTGCCGAGCACGCCCAGGCGGTTCTGCTGCGCGAACGGCACCGGCATGATGCTGGTGTTCAGGCGCAGCATTTCCGAGGCCACGACGCCCATCGGCTGGTTCACGCCGGGCAGGCCGGTCAGGAAGGTCGTCGTCAGGTCGCTGCGGGGGTAGTTGGTCGGTGCGCTGTTGGGCAGCGGCAGTGCGATCTCCAGCAGCTTGGGCAGCGTCGGGTTGGTCACGTAGCTCAGGAACTGGCCGTCGGCCGCGGGCTGCGAGGCGTTGAACTTGTCTTTGTCCTTCAGGCCGATGACCACCTCGTTGACGAGCGGCATGCCCAGGCGCGACACCTGCACCCAGTCACCGGCGTCCTTGTCGACCTTGTTCAGGCCGGCGCGCGGCGAAGCGTCGATGTTGTGGGTCTGGCGCACGCTGGCGGTCGTCCAGCCTCCGATCACCGGCTCGCTGCCCTGCGTCAGGCAGCTGATCGGGATCTCCAGCGCCATCGTGGTGACGTTTTCGTCACCGATGATGTTAGGGAACAGGCCGATCTGGTTCGGGTCGGTGATCACCTCGATCGGCGCGTGCACCAAGTCGAAGATCACCCCCAGGTTGACTGCGAAGCCTTCGGCGCGCTGGCCGACGAACATCTTGCCCGGCGTCGCGCAGTTCGGGATGTTGATGTTGTAGATGTGCTTGGCGGCGTAACCGGGGTAGTCGGGAATGGTCTTGGTGCCGATGTTGTCGGCCGGCTTGTCGAAGGTGGCCGAGCCGGTGTCGGCGTTGGTGATGGTCCAGGGCTCGCCCTGGCGGCGGCCGCCCTTCATCATGATCACGCCGTAGGTCTGGGCTACGTTCAGGTTGGCGTCGTTGACATTGGCCACCGGGCCGGCCTGGATCAGCGGGATCGCGACGTTCTTCTTGCCGGCGGGCAACTCGATGCCGCGCCCGGCGTTGGCCAGCGTGTTGGTGAAGCGGAACTGGAAGCTCAGGTCTTCCTTGGCATCCCCGTTGTTGTCGATGTGGATCTCGTACAGCGCGTTTTGATCCATGTTGAAGTAGTTCGGCCCGCCGTAGGCCGCCTGCAGCGGCTGGTAGTTGGCGATCAGCGTCACGTAGTTCGAACGGCCGCTCTCGTAGCTGCGGAACATGTAGAAGTCGGTGCCGTCGACCTTGGGGGCGCCGGTGATGAACGGGGCTTCGCGGTGGCTGGAGGCCAGGCTGGGTCCGGCCAGCGTGACCAGGGCCGCGGCGGCAGCCAGCGGAGCCAGCCGGAAGAGCAGGGAAGTGCGGTTCATGAAAAGGTCTCCTGAAGGAACGCGCCGGCTCAACGTGGCGGGCGTGACCGTGCATACGCGTCGGGTGGCGGGTGCAGATGCAGCCGCGTGAACAAACCCCGCAGCCCGCTGGGTGGCCTGCATCCGATCGGGGCAGGGCGGCGTAGGGGGGGCCGTCCCGGCCGCGGTGCATCGGCGCGCCTGCAGCCCTTTGCGAGCCGGGCGACAATCGCTCGATGCCTTCCGATGATTCCCTGGTCCTCCAATGGATGCCCGTACAAGGGCGGCCCGAACAGCTGATGTTGCTGCTGCACGGCGCTGGCGACAGCGCTGCCGGCATGGCACCGCTGGCCGAAGCGCTGCGTCGTGCATTTCCCCAGGCTGCGGTGCTCGCGCCCGATGGCTTCGCTCTTTTTGACGGTGATTCCAGCGGTGCGGTGGGCGGCCGGCAATGGTTTTCGTTGCAAGGTCTTGACGATGGCAACCGGATGCAACGCGTGCGCCAGGTGTTGCCGAAGCTGGCCGCCTGGGTGCGTGGCGCGCAGCAGGCCACGGGCGTCGGCCCGGCGGCAACCGCCTTGGTGGGTTTTTCGCAGGGGGCGATCTGTGCGCTCGAGCTGGCCCAGGCCGAAGACGGGCTGGCTGGCCGTGTGCTGGCTTTCTCCGGCCGCTACGCCGTGCTGCCCGAGCAGGCGCTGCAGCACACCACGCTGCATTTCTTCCATGGCGCTGAAGACGACGTGATTGCCGCCGACCACGCTCGCGCCGCGATGCAGCGTGTGGCCGAGCTGCAGGGCGATGCGACGATCGACATCGCACGTGGCCTGGGCCACGAGCTGCCGGCCGCGTTGGTCGACTGCGCGATCGATCGCCTGCGCACCCACATTCCGCACCGCACCTGGGCCGCCGCGCTGGGCGCCGTTCCTGGCCTGAACGAGCGCCTGGCCGAACGGGACCATGTCGAACGTGACGCAGAAGACTAACCTCGAGATGAATTGGTTCGATAGTGTGGGCGCCTTGCGCGCCTGGGCCGCCGCCGCGCGGCCGGTGTTCATTTGTGGCCAGGAACGCAGCGGCACTTCGGCGCTGCAGCTGGCGATGTCGCAGCACCCGGCGCTGTTCGCGGTACCGCATGTCTACGAGACGTTCATCTTCAGTGAACCGCACAACCTGCGGGCCAGTTCGCCGCGGCACATGCTGCAGGACTACCTGCGCGGGCCCGACAACTTGCTGCGGTTGCAGGAGCGCTTTGCGGAGCTCGGCGCACAGGCCGGCGGCGATGCGGGCACGCTGGACGACGACGACCTGATCCGCGCCTTTTTCGCCTTTGCGGCCGATGGCGTCTACCCCGGCCAGCGGCCGCTGGAAAAGACGCCCGCCCACGTGCGCTGCCTGCCGCGCGTTTTTCGCATCTTTCCGCAGGCGAGGGTGCTGGCTTGCGTGCGCGAGCCGACCGAGGTGGTCGACTCGTACCGCCGCCGCCTGCAGCGCGAGCAGGCGCTGGGCAAGCCGCGCGAGGCTTGGAAGTGGCTGGACCAGACCGACGACCAGTTGATCTACTACATGCGACAGGTCGACCGGGCCTTGACCGAGATCACGACGCTGGTGCCGGGCCAAGTGTTCCAGGTGCCCTATGGCTGGCTCAACGCCGATCCGTTGACCGCGATGACGGCGATCTGCGAGTTCATCGGCGAGCCCTTCGATCCGGCAGTCATGGCGCCCAAGGCGGCGTGGCGCGATCGGATCGACGAGCGGCTGGGCCGGCCGATCGGCACCGCCAGCGCACCGCGCCCCTCGACCTTGAGCGAAGAGACGATCGCCATGCTGCGCAAGGAAACCTGGGGCTTGACCCGGCGCTGGCGTGTGCCCGGGCCGCTGCGCCCTGACCCGGCCGCCGTGGGCTGAGCGTCCGCGTTTGTCTCCTGAACCTTTGTTGCCATGCTGTTCCTGCTGTCACCCGCGAAGACCCTGGACTATGAAAGCCCGCTGCCGGCTGCGGTGGCCAGGCGCGCCACGCAGCCGCGCTTCGTCGACGAGGCGGCGGCGCTGATCGACGTGTTGCGTGGCCATTCGGCCGATGACATCGCCGAGCTGATGAGCCTGTCGGACAACCTGGCGCAATTGAACGTCGAGCGCTATGCCGCTTGGTCGCCGCGCTTCACCAGCCGCAACAGCCGGCCGGCCGCGCTGGCCTTCAATGGCGATGTCTACGAAGGCCTGCAGGCGGCCAGCCTGAGCTCGGCAGACTGGACCTGGGCCCAGCGCCACGTGGTGATCCTGTCGGGCCTGTACGGCATGCTGCGGCCGCTGGACCGGCTGCAGCCCTACCGGCTCGAGATGGGTACGCGTCTGGCAAGCTCCGGTGGTGCGAAGGACCTGTACGGTTACTGGGGTGACACCTTGGCCGAGACGCTGAACGAAGCCCAGGCCGACGAGCGCTCACCGATCGTCGTCAACCTGGCGTCGCAGGAGTACTCTCGCGCCGCGCTGCGGCCGGCACTGCGCGCGCGGGTGATCGAGTGCGTGTTCGAGGAATGGCACGGCGGCCAGTGGAAGGTGATCAGCTTTTTCGCCAAGCGGGCGCGGGGGCTGATGGCGCGCCATGCGATCCAGCAGCGGGCCTCGACGCTGAAAGCGCTGCGCGCGTTCGACGCCGAGGGCTACGCCTTCGACGCGGAGGTGTCGGAGTCGGACCGTTTCGTCTTCCGCCGCAAGGCCGGGTGAGCCGGCGTTGATTCGGCGCCGCTGGCGGTGGCCTCGGCGCCAGGCACCTCGGCCAGCAGGTCTTGCACCGTCATGTGCAGGTCGCTCGGCGGCCCCAGCTGGGCCAGCAGCGTGTCGACCACCACCCGCACCCGTGGTGCCAGGTAGCGCCGGTGCGGGTAGTGCAGCACCACCTCGCGCTCGCCGGGGTCGTGCTGATCGACCATCAGCAGCTTAAGACGGCCGCTGCGCAAGAACGGCAGCGCATGGTGCAAACCGGCCTGCACGATGCCGGCGCCGGCCAGTGCCAGGTCCAGCACCGCGGCCGGGTCGCTGACGGCCAGCCGCGGTTGCGGCTGGATCTCGATGCGCCGCGCGCCGCGGCCGCCGCTGGTCGAGCGGAACCGCCACGGACTGGGGGCGCTGCCGGCAAAGCGCACCGCCACGCACTCGTGGGTTCTCAGCTCGTCGATCGTGCGTGGAACGCCGGCCCGTCTCAGGTAGCCGGGGCTGGCCAGCAGCGCCAGCGGCAGGCCGCAGATGCGCCGGGCCACCAGGCTCGAATCCTCGACGAAGCCACCCCGGATGCCGATGTCGTAACCCTCGGCGACCAGGTCGACCGGGCGGTTGTCCAGGTCCAGCTCGATCATCAGGCCCGGGTGGGCCTGGCTCAGTGCGGGCAGCAGCGGCAGCACCCAGTCGCGCCCCATCGCATGGCCGACCGAGATGCGCACCCGGCCGCTGGCCTCGGTGGCGCTCTGGGTCACGTCGGCCACCGCTTCGTCGAGCGCCCGCAGCGCGTGGCGCGCCTTGTCCAGGAACCGCTCGCCCTCGGCGGTGAGCGCCAGGCGGCGCGTGCTTCGCTGCAGCAAGCGCACGCCCAGCTGTGCCTCCAGCTTGCCCAGGCTCTTGCTGACCGCCGCGGGGGTCAGCTCCAGCCGATCGGCCGCCGCGGCCAGGCTGCCGGCACTGGCGGCTTCGACAAAGGCCAGCAAGCCCTGCAGTTGTTTCATTGGGTCGATTGTCAACCAATGGTTGTGAATCCATCAAGCGATGGTGACTTCTGGTAGCGACGTTGCCTGCCTACAGTGTGGTTCATTGCAGGCCCGACGGTCGGGCCGGCAGAGGCAACGCAACAGCAAGGAGCTTGAAATGAAGATCGGAATCCTGGGGTCGGGCGACGTGGCGAAAACGCTGGCGGCGGGCTTCCTGGCCCATGGCCACGAGGTGATGCTGGGCACCCGCGACCCGGCCAAGGTGAGCGAATGGGCGGCCAAGCATCCGACGGCGCGGGTGGGCAGCTTCGCCGACAGTGCCGCTTTCGGCGAGATCGGCGTGTTGGCCGTCAAGGGCAGCGCCACCGAAGCAGTCCTGAAGTCAGCCGACGCCAGCCGCCACCTGGCCGGCAAGGTGCTGGTCGACGCCACCAACCCGATCGCCGATCTGCCGCCCGACCACGGCGTGCTGCGTTTCTTCACGACGCTGGATGACGCGCTGATGGAGCGCCTGCAGCGGGCCCACCCGGCGGTGAAGTTCGTCAAGGCCTTCAACTCGGTCGGCGCGGCGCTGATGATCGACCCGACGTTGCCCGGCGGACGGCCGACGATGTTCATCTGCGGCGACGATGCCGGCGCCAAGGCCGCCGTGACCACGCTGCTGGCCGAGGTGGGCTGGGACTCGGCCGACATGGGCGCGGCCGCCGCGGCGCGGGCGATCGAACCGCTGTGCATGCTGTGGTGCATCCCCGGCTTCCTGCGCAACGACTGGGTGCACGCCTTCAAGCTGGTCAGCCCGGCTTGAGCAAGGGCGCGCCGTCAAGGGGAAGCCGCACCATCGGTGCAGGCACCGGGCTGCGGGCCGTCGATCTGCTGCAAGAATATGGGTATGACGACGATATCTCCCGCGATCACCCCTGAACTGCGCGCCTGGATCGTGGCCCAGGCCGAATCGGGTTTCCCGCCTGAAGAAGTCCTGGCCGCGATGCGCACCAGCGGCTGGCCGGAAGAGGTGGCCATCGAGGCCCTCGAGGTCACCTTGACCGAGCACCTGCAGGCCAAGGGCAAGCCGGTCCCCGGTCGCAGCCTGCCCGAGCCGTCGCTGGAGGAATCGACCACCCGCCTGATGGCCGATGGCCATGAGGTCCGGGTGCTGATGGCGATGGCACTGCCGCGCGTGGTGGTGTTTGGCGGGCTGCTGACCGAGGCCGAGTGCGACCAACTGGTGGCACTGTCGCGCCAGCGCCTGGTGCGTTCGGAGACCGTGGTCAACGAGACCGGGGGCAGCGAAGTCAATACCGCCCGCACCAGTGAAGGCATGTTCTTCACCCGCGGCGAAAACCCGCTGTGCCAGCGGATCGAAAAACGCATCGGCGCCTTGCTGAACTGGCCGGTGCAGAACGGCGAGGGCCTGCAGGTGCTGCGTTACCGGCCCGGGGCCGAGTACAAGCCGCACCACGACTATTTCGACCCGGTCCACTCCGGCACACCGACCATCCTGTCGCGTGGCGGCCAGCGGGTCGGCACGCTGGTGATCTACCTGAACACGCCCGAAAAAGGGGGCGGCACGACCTTCCCCGATGTCGGGCTGGAGGTCGCGCCGGTCAAGGGCAACGCGGTCTTCTTCAGCTACCACTCACCGCACCCGAGCACCAAGACGCTGCATGGTGGCGCGCCGGTGATCGAAGGCGAGAAGTGGGTCGCGACGAAGTGGCTGCGAGAGCGCGAGTTCATCTGAGTTGATATCGACTGCGCGTGGCGAGGGCTCGCGGCGTGGGTGGAGTTGACCCAGACTGCTGAGGTGGTGGCGCAGGGCGGCGGCGGCGCCCCGTTCGCCGGCCCACGCTCGCGGGGCGAGGTCGAGGCGGGCAACGGATGGCCGCGTCAACACCGTGATGTCCTGGCGACGTGGTGGCGACCGCGAATGGGGCCTGCGCCCGGGGGCACCACCACCGCCCTGTAGATCTGTCGGTGGCGTGCCGCGCCTTGGCATGCCACCCGGGTGCCACGGTGGGTGGCTCGGGGGG
>NZ_DASUNH010000134.1:0-10780 GCF_036277275.1 Ideonella sp.
CGACGTGACCCACGCCCCCAGCCGCGACCGCGACATCGCGATGGTGTTCCAGAGCTACGCGCTGTACCCGAACATGAACGTCGCGCAGAACATCGCCTTCGGCCTGGAGATGCGCAAGGTGCCCAAGCCCGAGCGCGATGCTGCGGTCGACCGCGTCGCCAAGATGCTGCAGATCGGCCCCCTGCTCGACCGCAAGCCCGGCCAGTTGTCCGGCGGCCAGCGCCAACGCGTGGCGATGGGCCGTGCCCTGGCGCGGGACCCCAAGCTCTTCCTCTTCGACGAGCCGCTGTCCAACCTCGACGCCAAGCTGCGCGTCGAGATGCGCGCAGAGATCAAGCGCCTGCACCAGCGCACGCAAACGACCACCGTCTACGTCACCCACGACCAGGTCGAGGCGATGACGCTGGGCGACCGCATCGCGGTGATGCGTGACGGCCGGGTCGAGCAATTCGGCACCCCGGACGACATCTACGGCCGCCCGGCCACCCGCTATGTGGCCGAGTTCATCGGCTCACCGGCGATGAACATCGTGGCGACCCAGCGCAGCGGCGCCAGCGTCAGTGCGCACGGCCTGACGCTGCCCTTGAACGATGCGCAAAGCGCGGCCCTGAACAACAGCACCAACAGCGAGTTGAGCTACGGCGTACGGCCCGAAGACATCGCACTGGCCGCCCCGGGCACCGCGGCCGCCCTGCCCGGCACCCTGGCGATGGTCGAGCCGACCGGCCCCGAGACCTACGCAATGGTCGACACGCCACTGGGCACCTGGACGGCGCGCGTGCCCGGCAAGGTCACCCAACACGTGGGCGAGACGGTCGCCTTGGCGTGGTCTCCGAAGGCCGTGCACCTGTTCGGCGCAGACGACCGTCGTGTGGCGTAGTGATGTGTCGCGTGGCCATGACACGCATTCCCGGGACAAGACACCGGGTTACTGCAGCGCCGCCACGCGCGGCGTAGCATCGACTGCATGAAACACCTTCCGGACTTCCGCAGCCCCGCGTTCCTGCGCGAGCACCTGCTGCAGACGATGGCTTTCTACGACGAGCGGGCAATCGACCCGTCTGGCGGCCTGTTCCACTTCCTGCGCGACGACGGCACCGTCTACGACCGCCACACCCGCCACCTCGTCAGCAGCACCCGCTACGTCTTCACTTTCGCCAACGCGGCCCGCCACTTCCCGGAGCATCCTCACGCCACGAAGTGGCTGGACACCGCCCGCCATGCGCTGGCCTTCGTCGAAGACGTCCACAAAGACCCGGCCAGCGGCGGCTACACATGGCTGCTGCACTGGGAAGGCGGCAAGAAGCAGGTCATCGACGCGACCCAGCACTGCTACGGCCTGGCCTTCGTGCTGCTGGCGCAGGCGCACGCGCTGCGAGCCGGCATCACCGAAGCGCGCGCCGGGATCGACGCGACCCTGGGCCTGATGGAAAAGCGCTTCTGGGAGCCCGATGCAGGCCTCTACGCCGACGAGGCCGCGCCGGACTGGCAACTGCGCCCCTACCGCGGCCAGAACGCCAACATGCACGCGTGCGAGGCACTGCTGGCAGCCTACGAGGCCACCGGCGACGCCTTCTGCCTGCGCCGTGCCACGACGCTGGCCCAGTCGGTCACCCACCGGCTGGCCGCGCATTCCCACGGCCTGGTCTGGGAGCACTACCACGCCGACTGGTCGCCGGACTGGAACTACAACCGCCACGACCGCAGCAACATCTTCCGCCCCTGGGGCTTCCAGACCGGCCACCTGACCGAGTGGGCCAAGCTGCTGCTGACGCTGGAGCGGCTGACGCCCAACGCCCCAGAAGACAGCTGGATGCTGCACCACGCGCGCGACCTCTTCGCCGCCGCGGTGAACAACGGCTGGGACCGCCACCACACCGGCCTCGTCTACGGCTTCGCCCCCGAGGGCGACCCGGCGACCGACACCCACATGAAGGTCTGCGACGGCGACAAGTACCACTGGGTGCAGGCCGAGTCGATGGCCGCCGCCGCAGCGTTGGCCGAGCGCACCCACGACGGCGGCTACTGGGACTGGTACGACCGCATCTGGCTCTACGCCTGGGAACACTTCGTCGACCACCAGCACGGCGCCTGGTTCCGCATCCTGACCCACGACAACCGCAAACTCACCGACCAGAAAAGCCCGGCCGGCAAGGTGGACTATCACAACATGGGGGCGTGCTATGAGGTGCTGGGGGCGATGGAGCGGTTGAATGGCTCCGTCGCTGTCGACCAAGGCCCACGCTGACAAACCCGCGCCACACAAGGCGCGCTTGACCGGCAGAATCCGGCGGTTCCCACACCGCCGATCTGCCGCATGAAACGCGTCCTCAAGTTCCTTGCCTACGCCCTGCTGGGCCTGCTGGTCATCGCCATCGCCGTATTGGCCCTGATGTGGCATGCGCGGCTGCCGCAGCGGTCGGGCACGCTGGGCCTCTCGGGCCTGAAGGCTCCCGTGCAGGTGCGCTACGACGAGTCGGGCGTGCCGCACATCCGGGCGGAAAACGAGACCGACCTCTACCGCGCGCTCGGCTACGTGCACGCGCAGGATCGGCTGTTCCAGATGGAGATCCTGCGCCGCCTCGCCCGCGGCGAGCTGGCCGAGGTGCTGGGGCCGAAGCTGGTCGAGACGGATCGCCTCTTCCGCACACTGACGATCCGTGAGTACGCCGACGCGTTTGCCGCCAAGATGGACAAGTCCGCGCCGGCGACGCAGGCGCTGCAGGCCTATCTCGACGGCATCAACCAGTTCCAGGACACGCACCCGGCGCCGATCGAGTTCATGCTGCTCGGCATCCCGAAGCGGCCGTTCACGGCGGCCGATACCGCCAGCGTCGGTGGCTACCTGGCGTACAGCTTCGCCGCTGCCTTCCGCACCGAGCCGGCCCTGAGCCGCATCAAGCAGCAGCTGGGTCCGGACTACCTCGGCATCTTCGACCTGGCCTGGTACCCCGACGGCGTGACGCAGGGCCAGCCCGCCGCGCCCGCGGCCCCCGCCAGCAGCCCCGGCCCGGCGCTGCAGGCCGCCGACTGGCGCGACCTGGAAAAGGTCGCTTCGATGAGCCAGAACGCACTGGACATCGCCGGCGTGCCGCTGTTCGAAGGCAGCAACGCCTGGGCCATCTCGGGCGCGCGCGCCGCCGGCGGCAAGCCGATGCTGGCCGGTGATCCGCACATCTCGTTCTCGGTGCCGGCCGTCTGGTATGAAGCGCATCTGTCGGCGCCGGGCATCGAGCTGTATGGACTGCACCAGGCGCTGAACCCGTTCGCGCTGGTCGGCCACAACGCGCAGTTCGGCTGGAGCCTGACGATGTTCCAGAACGATGACATCGATCTGGTCGCCGAGAAGGTCAACCCCGACAACCCGAAGCAGGTGTGGGCCAACGGCCAGTGGGCCGATCTGCAGGAGCGGCAAGAGACGATCAACGTCAAGGGCCAGGCGCCGGTGACGTTGACGCTGCGCCGTTCGCCACACGGCCCCATCATCAACGACGCGCTGGACAAGACCGCCGGCACGACGCCAATCGCGATGTGGTGGGCGTTGCTGCAGACCGAGAACCCGATCCTCGAAGCGTTCTACCAGCTCGACCGCGCCGACACGCTCGAAAAGGCGCGCAGCGCCGTCAGCAAGATCCACTCGCCGGGCCTGAACGTGGTCTGGGCCAGCGCCAGCGGCGACATCGCCTGGTGGGCAGCCGCCAAGCTGCCGCTGCGCCCCTACGGCGTGAACCCGAGCTTCCTGCTCGACGGTGGCAGCGCCGAGGCCGACAAGACCGGCTTCCTGCCCTTCGAGCAGAACCCGCACGAAGAGAACCCGGTGCGCGGCTACATCGTCTCGGCCAACCACCAACCCGCCGGCACGGTGCAGGTGCCGGGCTACTACAACCTGTGGGACCGCGCTCAGCGGCTCGACCAGCAACTGGCCGCCCGCGCCACCGGCTGGGACACGCCGGCCATGCAGGCGCTGCAGCTGGACACGCAGACCGGCTACGGCCAACGCGTGTTGGCCCCGCTGTTGGCGGACCTGCGCACCGCGTCGCCCGACCCGGGCGAAAAGGCGTTGGTCGAGCAACTGGCCGCCTGGCATGGCGAACACCCGGTCGACGCGGTCGCGCCGACGTTGTTCAACCAGTTCCTGTTCGACCTGGCGCACGAGGCGCTGGCCGACGAGTTGGGCGAAGAGGCGTACCAGTTGCTGCGCCGCACCCGGGCGCTCGACCACGCCCTGCCCCGTCTGGCTGGAGACGTCGACTCTGCCTGGTGGGACCGGCGCGGCACGCCCGACAAGGAAACGCGGGCGCAGATCGTCGACGCCGCCTGGCACAAGACGCTGACGCACTTGAAGGCCACGCTCGGTGCCGACACCGGCGGCTGGACGTGGGGCCGTGCCCACCGGCTGACGCACGAGCACCCGCTGGGCAAGCAGGCGCCGCTGGACAAGGTGTTCAACGTCGGCCCGTTCGCCGCGGCCGGCGGCCGCGAAACGCCGAACAACCTGAGCGGGCCGATCGCCGCGGTCCCCATTCCCGTGACCTACGGGCCGTCGACACGCCGGGTGATCGACTTCTCGCAGCCCGGCGCGGCGCGCGGCATCTTGCCGATCGGCCAAAGCGGCGTTTGGGGTGACCGCCACTACAGCGATCAGGCCCAGGCCTATGCGAATGGCCAGACCCGCCCGCAATACCTGGACTCGGCCGACGTGGCGAGCCACACGCGGGAAACGCTGCTGTTGAACCCGCGGTAGGCAGCCCTCCACCATGAATGAATACATTCTCTTCATGCTCAACGACGCCGCCGACTCGCTCGCAGCGAACGATGGCGCTCGTTGGGGCCACTACATGGCAGAGTTGCGCCAAGGCGGCCGGTTTGACGGTGGCAGCGCCATTGGAATCGGTGGGCGATTCAGGAAAGGACGACCCGCGCAACCCGCCAATGCGGAACTGACGGGTTTCATCCGGGTGCGCGCCGAGAATCTGGAGGATGCCAAGCGCTTCCTGATCGGGAATCCAACCTATGAGGCGGGCGGCACCGTCGAGATACGCGAGCTGCCGCGCGAATGAGCGGTTCGCAGCTGATTCGACACGCCCACAGAGCAGACCTGACCTGCCTTCAGCCAATCGAGCGGGCATCCGCGGCGCTGTTTCCCGCCGGGCGAATTCCGGACGTCGACGACGTCATGCCGATGGAAGAGCTCGAAAGAGGCCTGGAAAGTGGTTCGCTGCTGGTCGCGGTATCGGACGGCTCGGTCGTCGGCTTCGCCATGGCACGGGAGCAGGACGGTGACTTCCACCTGACGGTCATGGCGGTCCACCCCGACCACGGCAACCGCGGCTTCGGGAGAAGACTGGTCGTGGCCATCATCGATGAAGCCGCGCGGCGCAAGCATCCAGGCGTCACGCTGACAACCTTCGAGGACTTGCCGTGGAACGGCCCGTTCTATCGCAGCGCCGGCTTTCGCGTGCTGGGTGATGGCGAGCTGAGCCCTGCACTGCGCAACATCCTTGCGCACGAAGAGTGCCTGGGCATGGTGAACCGTGTGGCCATGCGCTGCGCCACTGCCGCCTGACACCCTGCTGGGCCGCCGTCATCCACGCGCAGAACCGGGCCCGGCTGGGGCAATCGGGCCCGATCCGCGCGCCGTCAGCGGATCACCCGATCCTTACTGGGCCGCGCACGGGTTGGCCAAGTCGGCCAGCACCTGCACCTGGCCCGGCACTGCCGCCGGCACCGGCGGCTTGGCCTGGCCCTGGGACGACGGGCACATCGCGAGGATCGTGCCGCTCAGGCCCACCACGTACAGCCGCCCCCGGCCGTCTTCGCCGAAAGACGCCAACACGCTCAGGCCCGAGCCGCCCAGCAGCGCCGAGGTTTCTTCGCGGCGCTCGATCGGGGTGCCGTCGGCGTTGAACGTCATCGAGAACGCGCGGTCGCTGACGCAGTCGCCGAAGAAGTAGCGGCCATCGGCATCGGGGATCGACGGGCCCCGGTAGACGTAGCCCCCCGTCACGCAGTTGCCCAGACTGCCCTGGTTGCCCAGGTGCGGGTAGTCGAAGACCGGGTTGGTCAGGCCCGGCTTGTCGCCGCCAACGCCACCGGGCGTCTTGATCTTGCCTTCGCGCAAACGCCAACCGTAGTTATGGCCGCCCGGATCGCCGGCGCGCTCGAAGTCGATTTCCTCGCGCGTGTCCTGCCCGACGTCGCCCATCCAGAACGCACCGGTCTTGCGATCGAAACTGGCGCGAAAGGCGTTGCGCAGGCCGAGGGCCCAAATCTCGTCCTTCACCGAGCTCGAATTCACGAACGGGTTGTCGGACGGGATCTTGTAGCCGCTGCCGGTGCCGCTCACGTCGATGCGCAGCATCTTGCCCAGCAGCACCTGCCCGTTCTGCGAGTTGTTGTCGGGGTCGTAGCTGCTGCCGCCATCGCCTGTCGAGATGTACAGGTTCTTCTTGTCGCCGGGGCGAAAGCCGATCCAGCCGCCCTTGTGGTTGTCGTGCGTGGGCTGGTTGATCGTGATGATGTCTTGCCGCGTCGATGGATCGGCCTTGTTGGCGGTCGGAGGCGTCACGGTGTAGCGCTCGACCTTGGTCGCACCGGTGGAGGCGCTGGTGAAGTCGATGTAGAAGCGGCCGTTAGTGGCGTAGTCGGGGTCGAACGCCAGGCCGAGCAGGCCGCGCTCGCCTGCGGTGCCCACACGCGCCGAGATGTCCAGGAACTTGGTCGTGTTGCCGTTCTTGATGACGCGGATGACGCCGCCTTTTTCCACCACGAACAGGCGCCCATCGCCCTTGGGTGCCGTCACATAAAGCGGCTCGTCGAAGCCGTTGGCTACCACCCGACCCTCCAACGCATACGCGCACGGGACACACCAAGCCAGCGCACAGGCCACCAGCCCGACGCGCAGATGTTGCAGGTTCTTCATGACAGGTCTCCTCTGGGAATTCGTTGAACGGGTCTCGTCGCAGGGAACAGCGCGCACCGCGGGTGGCAGCGGACACAGGCAATCTCGCCTCCCAGCGCCTGGCCCCAGTCTTGACCGAATCACCCTGCCCGGGGACCTCAACACGTAACGCATTGGATCGTCCGGTTGCGGCAATCTGCCGCAGCTTAGCCGGGCTTTTCACCCTTTCTCGGCGCAGACAACGGCCGAAGATATGCGAGTCCGTGGGACTGGATTCGGGGGCAAGGTGCCGCCTGTGCCGTCCACGCTGGGAGACAGCTGCATGTTCGCACTCGGCACCAAGATCCTGCAGCCAGGCGCACGCCTGATGCGTCAGTTGCGCATGCCCACCAAGATGGCCCTGATGGGTCTGATGCTGCTGGTGCCGTTGCTGCTGCTGATCATTTACAGCGCGCAACAAGCCCGCGGCGACCTGGGCATTGCCCGCTCGGAACTGGCCGGCACCCAGGTGGTGAAGCAGCTGACTGACCTGGTGACCCAGGTGCAGACCCACCGGGGTCTGACCAACCGCGTGCTGTCCAGCGAGACCGGCGCCGCCGGCGAGCGCGACGCGGTGCGCGAGCAGATCAAGGCGGCCGTCGCCGCGATCGACAGGACTTTGGCCGACCCGCAGCCGTTCGTGATGGACGACCTGTGGAAGCCGGCCCGCGACGCCTCGTTGGCGCTGGCCGACGGCAAGCACGCCGAAAAGCGAGCCGACGCCTTTGCCGAGCACAGCCAGCACATCGAAAAGCTGCGCCAGCTGACACTGCTGGTCGGCGAACGCTCAGGCCTGCTGCTGGACCCGGAAGCCGGCAGCTTCTTCCTGATGGACCTGACGGTCGAGCGCGTCATCCCGTGGACGGAGACTCTAGGCCAGGCCCGTGGCCAGGGCGCCGCCCTGCTCTCGCGCGGCGACGCCAACAACGCCGAGCGCGCCACTTTGGTCGGTCGCGCCGATTCGCTGCGCATGGCACTGGTCGACGTGGGCTTCCGTGTCGACGCGCTCAAGCGTGCCGGCGTGCAGCCACCGGCCGGCTGGGACGCGGCGCTGACCGCCTCGCAGGCGTTCGACGAGACGGTCCGCAAGATCTTCACGGCCGAGACGATCAGCGGCGAGGCCCCGCCCTACTTCGTCCAGGGCAGCGAAGCCATCGCCAAAGTAGTGGCGTTCAATCAGCAAGTTCATGAGCTGCTGGTTGACGAGTTGAAGACCCGTGAGCATCGGCTGCAGGGCAAGCTGTGGCTGCAACTGGGCATTTCCGCACTGGGCATGGTGCTGATGCTCTACCTGGGCCTGGCCTTCTATTCCAGCTTCAGCCAGGCGCTGGCAGTGCTGCAAAAGGGCGTCACCGCCGTTGCCGGCGGCGACCTGGCGCACAAGGTGCAGATCGAAGGGCGTGACGAGCTGGCCGAGATCGGCAAGGTCGTCGAACGCATGAGCGAAGGCCTGTCGGTGATGGTGGCCGAGATCCGCAGCAGCGCGGTCCGGGTCGGCATCTCGGGCAAGCAGCTGGCGGCCAGCGGCGACGCGCTGTCGCAGCGCACCGAAGCACAGGCGCAGAACCTGCGCGAGACGGTGGCCACGGTCGGCCAGCTCAGCGACGCGGTCTCGGCCAACGCTGGCGCCGCGCACGAGCTGGACCAGCTCACCTCCCAACTGCGCAACCAGGCCGAGGCCGGGGGCTCCGCGATGCGCGAAACCGTGCAGTCGATGACCACGCTCGAAGCCAGCTCGCGCAAGGTGGCCGAGATCATCAGCGTGATCGACGGTATCGCCTTCCAGACCAACATCCTGGCCTTGAACGCAGCGGTGGAAGCCGCGCGGGCCGGTGAATCCGGCCGCGGCTTTGCAGTGGTTGCCACCGAGGTGCGTCAGTTGGCGCAACGCAGCGGCTCGGCCGCCGCAGAGATCCGTCAGCTGATCAGCCAATCGACCGAGCAAGTCAGCCAGTCGGTCACGCGGATCCAGCGCACCAATGGCGCCTTGGACTCCGTGGTGCACGGCGTGCGCGACGTCTCGGACAAGCTGCGTGGCATCGCGCAGGCCAGTGCCCAGCAGTCTGCCAGCCTGGGCGAGGTGTCGCGCAGCGTCGGCACGCTGGACGAGATCACGCACCAGAACGCCAGCATGGTCGAAGAGTCTTCCCGCGCGTCGGGCGAGCTGGTCAACCGCGCGTCGCTGCTGAGCGAAGCCGTGGCTGCCATTCGCCTGCGCCAAGGCAGCGCCGACGAAGCCCGCAGCATGGTCGATCGTGCGGTCCATCTGATCCGCGAGCGGGGCCTTCAGGCCGCCGCCGCCGTGTTCCGCGACCCGAAGGGCGGCTTCCTCGACCGCGACCTCTACATCTTCGTGACCGACCGAGACGCCCGCTACCACGTGCACGGCGCCAAGCCGGCCATGGAGGGCAAGCTGGTGCACGAGGTGCCCGGCATCGACGGCGACCGCTTCGCTCGTGAATCGTGGGAAGCCACGAGCCGCAGCCACTGGGTCGAGTACTCGATCATCAACCAGCAGACTGGCAAGGTGCAGCCCAAGGCCAGCTATGTGGTCGCGATCAGTGACAAGCTGCTGGTCGGCTGCGGGATCTACACCAACGCCAAGACGCCGCTGGCAGCCTGAACGGCCATCACGTCACCATGAAAAAGGCGGGGCGGATTGGTGCACTCTTGGGCCTGCGGCCCGCCCCTCCTGTAGGAAATGAGCCTCTTCAGGCGGCCAGGCGGGGCTCATGCCCCGCCTTTGCTTTTGGGTTCCGCTCGGTTCAGCGGTCGGCCGGCGCGCCCTGCGGCCCGTGGCTGGGCAGGCTCGACACCTCGGCCACGGCATGCTTGCTGCCGAAGCGGCGCTTGAACCAGGCGCCCAGGTTGTCCATGTAGCTGTAGATCACCGGCACCACGACCAGCGTGAGCAGCGTCGAGGTGATCACCCCGCCGATGATCGCGCGGCCCATCGGCGCCTGGATCTCACCGCCGTCGTTCAGCGCGATCGCCATCGGCAGCATGCCGAACACCATCGCCGCGGTCGTCATCATGATCGGCCGCATCCGGATCTGGCCGGCTTGCAGCAGCGCGTCACGCACGGTGGCACCCGCCTTGCGGGCATGGTTGGCAAAGTCGACCAGCAAGATCGCGTTCTTGGTCACCAGGCCCATCAGCATGACCAGGCCAATCATCGAGAACACGTTCAACGTCGAGCGCCACAACAGCAGCGCCAGCATCACGCCGATCAGCGACAGCGGCAACGACACCATGATCGCGATCGGCTGCAGGAAGCTGCCGAACTGGCTGGCCAGCACGATGTAGATGAAGATCACGGCCAGCGCCATCGCGCTGAGCAGGCCGCTGAAGGCTTCGGCTTGCTGCTTGCCGGCGCCGTCGACCATGAAGCTCACGCCCGGGGGCAGTTGCGTCTCCTTGATCAGCTTCTGCACGTCGGCGTTGACGTCACCCGACGGGCGGCCTTCGACACCGGCGTATACCGCTTCGCGGCGCTGCAGGTTCTGGCGGCGGATCACTTCAGGGTTGAACACCTGCTCGATGGTCGCGACCTGGTCCAGCGCGATCGGCGAACCGTCTTTCGCGAAGGCGACCGGCAGCTTGCTCATCTGCTCGATGCGCTCGCGCTGGCCTTGCGGCAGGCGCAGCAGCACTTCGACCTGGTTGCCGTCTGGCGTGGTCCAGTAGGTGGCGACGTCGCCGTTGACGTAAGCGCGCAGCGAAGACGCCACCTGCGGGCCGGTCAGGCCCAGCTCGCGGATGGCCGAGTCCTTCAGGCGCACGGCGAAAGCCGGCAGGCCGGGCTTGACGGTCGTGTCGACGTCGACCGCGCCCTTGATG
>NZ_DASUNH010000135.1:0-70954 GCF_036277275.1 Ideonella sp.
CGGCCGAGCCGGCGCCCGAAACCCGTTACCTGCTGACCGCGGCGGTCACCGAGCCGGTGGCACCGGGGGCCCAGCCGCGCCGCTTGCTGATCGCACCCGAAGGTTCGGCGATCTGGGGGCCGCGTCCCCTGAGCCGTGCCAGGGTGACGGCGGCGCTCGTCGGGCTGGCGCTGGCCCTGGGGGCGGCGGGATGGGGGTTGCGTGCCAAGTGGTCGGGGCGCGCGCCGGTGCCGGCCGCGTCGATGCCGGCGTCATCGGCCGCCATGGCCCCTTCTGCCACTGCGGCCGCGGTGACCTCGGCGGCGACTGCGGCGTCGATCCCGGCGTCGGCGATCACGCCGGCCCATCCGGCGCCGCCGGCCGCGGCTTCCGCGCTGCCGACCATGTCCGCGCCGCGCGCGGCGTCCTCGCCGGCCGCGCCGTCCGCCGTGCGGGAGGCGTCGGCGGTGTTGGCGATGCCCGCCGCATCGGTAGCCAAGGCACCGGCCTCGGCAGCCCTGGCGGTGCCGGCACCGAGCCTGTCCGGCCCGCCGCCGGCAGCAGCCGTGCCGGTGCCAGGTTCGGTGCCGCCGCCCAAGCTGTTGCCGATGCCGACACTGCGCGGCGGCGCGTCTGCGTCCGCCGCTGCGCCGGCGCCTGCCCCGGCCGCCAGCGTGGTCATCCCGGCCGGGCCGCACTACGCGCTGGTATCACTGCCGTCGAAGAAACGTGCCGGCGCCGAGGCGACATTGGCGCAGGTCCACAAGCTGTTGGGCCCGGCGATCGGCAATCTTCAGGCACAAATCATGCCCTCGCCGGAAGGCTACGTCGTCACGATCTGGCCGTTGCCGACGCAGGCCGATGCGGAGCGCTTGGCCGAAGTGCTGGCGCGCCGCGGGGTGCCGATGAAGTGGCTCGAGTTCTGAGCGCCGCCAGCAGGGCGGGCCTAGCCCACGCGGGAGAGGTCGACACCGCGACGGACCACTCGATTCGAAACAAGGTCAATACGGCCCCGTTGCCGTGCGCGTCGGCGGCCGGAAGAATGCGGGTGCCCTTTGCGCGGGCACCGAACCTTTGAGCCATGAGCGAAACGCTGGAAGCCCCCGTACGCAAGCGCACCCGACACGCGCGGTCGGCGGCGGCGCGCGCGCACGTGCCGGCACGCGCGCCGCAGGCCGGGCGCAGCCATGGCCTGCCTTCGCCTCGGCGGGTGCTGTCGGCCCAGGTCGTGGCCTGGCACAACCGCCACCCGTTGGCGCGTCGCATCAACCGCCGCCAACTGGGGGGTTATGGCGTGGTCAGCCTGCCGTTCTCACCGGCGCCGCCAGAAGGCCAGGACGGCCCGCCACGCTTCCCGATGTTCGACGACCTGTCGCTGATCCCCGGCCTGTCGCGCAGCAAGGTGGTGGCGCTGGCGTTGGCCCAGGGCTGGCGCGAGCGGCCCGGGGCGCCGGAATGGCCGCTGCGCCAGGTGCCGGTGGCCAAGGGCTGGGATGCGTCGAAATCCGAGCCGATCCACCTGCTGACGGTGGCCCTCAAGCGTGGCAAGAAGAAGCCGCCTTTGCGGTTGCTGATCGGCCGCTCGGCCGAGGTCGAGCTGGGCGGCGTGATCGGCCACCGCCTGTCCAGCCGGCCGCGGTTGGTGCTGGCGGGCTTGGTCTTGATGATGCCGTTGTTGGTGGTCGGCTGGGGGTTGAAGCAGATGTGGCCGTCGGGCCGTGGCGGCGGGCTGACCCTGCCGCCAGTGGCCGAAGCGCCACGCCAGGCCGAGTCGAGCCGGCCCGAGGGCGGGAGCCCGCCTCGTGGCCGAGTCTCTGCGCGGCCGGACGCCCCTGTGCCGCTGCCGGGCAACATCGGCCCGGTGGCCGCTGCGCCGACGCCGGGCCCCGACGACATCCTGCCGGTGCCGAAGGCGACCGACACCCCCGGCAAAGGCCCCCGTGTGGGCAGTGGCCTGTCGGCCGACAGCGGTGACCCGCGGGCAGCGACCGGGCCCGACCAGTTCCGCCTGGTCGGCCCGCCGTTGCGCGACGCGACGGTGCTGCAAACCCAGGCGACCAAGCTGCAGTCGGCGCTCGAAGCGATGGGCCAGACCGGCGGGCGCCTGCGCATGGATGTGGTCGGCACGCCCGAGGGCGATGCGCTGTCGATCGGCCCGGTGGGCGATCAGGCCGAGGCCGAACGCATCGCCAAGCGCCTGGCGGCACGTGGCATCACGCTGAAGGTCACCGAACAGCCTTGAGCCGTTCTGCGCGGGCTCCGTGCCTGTAACTCGCGGGTTTTCCCCAGGCACTGGCAGTTACAGGCAGAATCCGCCCCGTGCTGCAGCGCAGCACCCGTTCAACTCCCGATCCCCCTGCCATGAGCGTTCATCCCCAGCCCGCCCCCGATGCCAGCGCCGCGCGCCCCGCGTGGACCTTGCCTCGCCTGCGCGAAGCCAGCGCTCGCGGCGAGAAGCTGGCGATGCTGACCTGTTACGACGCCACCTTCGCGCGCGTGCTGGACGAAGCCGGCGTCGACATCCTGTTGGTCGGCGATTCGCTGGGCAACGTGATCCAGGGCGAGGCCAGCACCTTGCCGGTCACGCTGGAGCAGATGGCGTACCACACGCGGGCCGTGGCGCAGGGCAAGCGCAGCGCCTTCCTGGTCACCGACCTGCCGTTCGGCACCTACGAAGCCAGCCCCGAGCAGGCGTTTGCTTCCGCTGCCACGCTGATGCGCGCCGGCGCGCAGATGGTCAAGCTCGAAGGAGGCGGCTACACCGCCGACACGGTGCGCTTCCTGACCGAGCGCGGCATCCCCGTCTGTGCCCACCTGGGGCTGACGCCGCAGCGCGTGCACGCGATCGGCGGCTACCGGGTGCAAGGCCGCGACGACGCGGCCGCCAAGGTGCTGCTCGATGACGCCACCGCGCTGGCGCAGGCCGGCGCCGCCTTCCTGGTGCTGGAGCTGGTGCCCTCGGCCGTGGCGCGACGCATCAGCACCGAGTTGCCGCAGCTGATGACGATCGGCATCGGCGCCGGCGCCGGCACCACCGGCCAGGTGCTGGTGCTGCACGACCTGTTGGGCCTGACCGGCGGCACCGGTGGCAAGCGGCCGCGCTTCGTGCGCGACTTCACCCGCGCCCCGGGCAGCGCGGCCGATGCGCCCGGCCTGTCGATTGCTCAATCCGTGGCCGCCTACGTGGCCGCCGTGAAAGACGGCAGCTTCCCCGACGAAGCCGTGCACGGTTACTGACCCTCTCATGCAAGTTATCCATTCCATTGCCGAACTGCGGCGCACCTTGGCCCGCCAGAACCAGACGGTGTTCGTGCCGACGATGGGCAACCTGCACGAAGGCCATCTGTCGTTGGTGCGCGAGGCCAAGCGCTGGGGCGGCCCGGTGGTCGCCAGCATCTTCGTCAACCGGCTGCAGTTCCTGCCGCACGAAGACTTCGACCGCTACCCGCGCACCTTGGCGCGCGATGTCGAGCTGCTGACCGGTGCCGGTTGCAACTTCGTCTTCGCGCCCGACGAGGCCGAGCTGTACCCCGAGCCCCAGGTCTACAAGGTTGCACCGCCGCCTGCGCTGGCCGACATCCTGGAAGGCGAGTTCCGCCCCGGCTTCTTCACCGGCGTCTGCACGGTGGTTCTGAAGCTGTTCCAGTGCGTGCAGCCGAATGTGGCCGTGTTCGGGCAGAAGGACTACCAGCAGCTGAAGGTCATCACCGAGATGGCGCGCCAGTTCGCGCTGCCGGTCGAGGTGGTCGGTGCCGCGACGGTGCGCGCCGACGACGGCCTGGCGCTGTCGTCGCGCAATGGATACCTGGGCGAGGCCGAACGCACCGAGGCGATTGCGCTGCCGCAAGCTTTGCGCAATCTGGCCGACCGCGCCCGCGATGGCGACGTCACACTGGCGGAGCTGGAACAGGAGGCGATGGACGCCCTGCGCACCCGCGGCTGGGTGCCGGACTACCTGACGCTGCGCCGCCGCATCGATCTGATGCCGCCGAGCGAGGCCGAGCGCCTGGGCCGCGAGCCTTTGGTCGCCCTCGGGGCGGCCCGCCTGGGCGCGACGCGCCTGATCGACAACATCGAATGCTGACCGAGACCACGACCATGAGCGCGAACCTGGCCACCGAACAACCTATCGTCCTGCACCGCCCGAAGGCCGTTGCGCCTGCTGCCGCGGCCGTGCGCTGGCCGGTGGCCGAGATCGAGGCACTGTTCGCGCTGCCGCTGCCCGAGCTGATCTACCGCGCGCAGACCGTGCACCGCGAACACTTCGACCCGAGCGAGGTCGAGCTGGCCACGCTGCTGTCGATCAAGACCGGCGGCTGCCCGGAAGACTGCGGCTACTGCCCGCAGTCGGTGCACTACGACACCGGTGTCGAGGCCGGCAAGCTGATGGAGGTCACCGCGGTGCGCGAAGCCGCCGAAGCCGCCAAGGCCGCCGGTGCGACGCGCTTTTGCATGGGCGCCGCGTGGCGCGCGCCGAAAGACCGCGACGTCGAAAAAGTGGCCGAGCTGGTGCGCGAGGTCAAGTCGATCGGCCTCGAAGCCTGCTGCACGCTGGGCATGCTGAGCGAAGACCAGGCCCAGACGCTGAAGACCGCCGGGCTGGACTATTACAACCACAACCTGGACACCGCGCCCGAGGCCTACGGCCGCGTCATCACGACACGCGACTACCAGGAGCGGCTGGACACGCTGGAGCACGTGCGCAATGCCGGCATGTCGGTCTGCTGCGGCGGCATCGTCGGCATGGGCGAAAGCCGCACCGAACGCGCCGGCCTGGTCGCCCAACTGGCCAACCTCGATCCGTACCCCGAATCGGTCCCGATCAACGAGCTGGTGCAGGTCGAGGGCACGCCGCTGGCCGGCACCGACAAGATCGATCCGTTCGAGTTCGTTCGCACGATCGCGGTGGCCCGCATCACGATGCCGAAGGCGCGCGTGCGCCTGTCGGCCGGCCGCCAACAGATGGACGAAGCGCTGCAGGCGATGTGCTTCGTCGCGGGCGCCAATTCGATCTTCTACGGCGACAAGCTGCTGACCACCGGCAACCCCGATGTCGAGCGCGACCGTGCGTTGCTGTCGCGCCTGGGCCTGCATGCGCGCGATGCGCAGCACGGGCACGGCTGACGCGTTGGTCGGCGCGATGACGCCCCTGCACCTGCACACCCCGCTGGTCGAATCGGCCGTGCTGTCACGCGCTGCCGGCCGGCGTGTCTGGTTGAAGCTCGAGGCGTTGCAGCCGCCCGGTTCATTCAAGATCCGTGGCATCGGTCTGGCATGCCAGACCTACCGTGAACGCGGCGCTCGGCGCTTCATCTCATCGTCGGGCGGCAACGCCGGTCTGGCCGTGGCCTATGCGGGGCGAAAGCTCGGCGTGCCGGTCCTGGTGGTCGTGCCGGCCAGCAGCACGGCGCGCGCGCGGGAGCTGCTGGCCGCAGAAGGGGCCGAGGTCACGGTGCATGGCGACACGTGGCAGGAAGCGAATGCCCACGCCCAGTCGATGCTGACGCCGAGCGATGCCTTCATCCACCCGTTCGACGACCCGCTGCTGTGGCAGGGCCACGCGACGATGATCGACGAAGTGGCAGCGGCCGGCCTGCGCCCGAGCAGCGTGGTGCTCGCGGCGGGCGGCGGCGGCCTGCTCAGTGGTGTGGTCGAGGGGCTGCAGCGCAATGCCATGGCCGAGGTGCCGGTGTTCGCGGTGGAGACCGAAGGCGCCGCGTCGTTGCACGCCGGCATGCGGGCCGGCCAGCGTGTGGCGTTGGACGCGATCACGTCGATCGCGACCTCGCTGGGCGCCAAGCAGGTCTGCGAGCGGGCCTTTGCATTGGCCCAATCGGACAACATCACCAGCCTGGTGGTCAGCGACGCCGACGCGGTCCGCGCCTGCGTGCGTTTCATGGACGACCACCGTCTGGTCGTCGAGCCCGCTTGCGGTGCGGCCCTGGCGCCCGTCTACAGCGGCTGCGCCGAGTTGAAGACAGCCGGCGACGACCTGCTGGTCATCGTCTGCGGCGGCGCCACCGCCACGGCGGCCCAGCTGCTGGCCTGGGCCAACCAACTCCGTTGATTCATTGACCCGGCCCCGAGGGCCGCACTGCCATGTTCAAGACCTTCTTGCACGCCAAGATCCACCGCGCCACGGTCACCCACTGCGAGCTGCACTACGAAGGCTCCTGCGGCATCGACCAGGACCTGCTGGACGCCAGCGGCATCCGCCCGAACGAGCAGGTGCACATCTGGAACGTCACCAACGGCGAGCGCTTCATCACCTATGCGATCTCGTCGCCGAGCGGCAGTGGTGTGATCTCGCTCAACGGCTCGGCGGCGCGCCGCGCGAGCGTCGGTGACCTGGTCATCATCGCGGCCTTCGCGTCGGTGCACGACGACAAGGTCGACGAGCATGTGCCGAACCTGGTGTTCGTCGACGCCGGCAACCGCCTGAAGGAACTGCGCCACGAGCCCGCCGGCCCTCAGGCCGGTGTGGACGTGGACGAGGCCTGACGCTGGCGGCGACCGTGTCGGACAGCCCGCTGTACAGGGCCTCGGTGCCGGTGTTCCAGCGCTACCTCGGTCGGCTGGGCGGGTGGCTGGATCTGGCCGAAGCGCACGCGACGCCGGCGGTGCTGGGCGCCCGCCTGGCGGACGACATGCTGCCGTTCGAGACCCAGGCCGTGATCGCGGCGAACTTCGCCCTGCGTGCGGCATATCCGTTGGCTGGCTTGCCGCTGCCGCCGTTCGGCGACTGGCCGGCCGGCCATGCCGGGCTGCGTGCGCGGCTGGCCCATGTGCTGTCGCTGCTCGCATCGCTGACGCCCGCACAATTCGCGCAGGCCGAAGCCCGCCAGATCACCAGCGATGCCGGCGAGGCGATGCTGCAGCTCGACGGTGCGACCTTCTTGCACCAGTTCGCTTTGCCTAACTTCTTCTTCCACCTGACCGCGGCCTACGCGATCCTGCGCCAGCAGGGCGTGCCACTGGGCAAGGCCGACTTCGATGGCTTTCACCGCTACACCGCGGTCGCCTGAACGGAGCACGCCGGCATGGCTTTGAACGACGACTGGCGTGCCCGCAGCCTGAAGGCCGTGTGGCACCCGTGCACGCAGATGAAGCTGCACGTGCGGGCCGAACACCCGCAGCCGCTGATCCCGGTCGCGCGCGCCGAGGGCGTCTGGCTGCACGACCACGAAGGCCGGCGTTACCTGGACGGCATCAGCTCCTGGTGGGTCAACCTGTTCGGCCACAACCACCCGGCGATCCGCGAGGCGTTGATCGACCAGCTGCACACGCTGGACCATGTGATGCTCGCCGGTTTCACGCACGCGCCGGTGGTCGAGTTGTCCGAACGGCTGTCGGCGCTGACCGGCCTGGGCCATGCGTTCTATGGCAGCGACGGCGCGAGCGCGACCGAGATCGCGCTGAAGATGAGTGCGCACTACTGGCGCAATGCCGGCCGGCCGCAGAAGTGCCGCTTCGTCGGCATCGCCGGTGGTTACCACGGCGAGACGGTGGGTGCGCTCGCGGTCACCGACATCGCGCTGTTCCGCGAGGCTTATGCGCCGCTGGTGCGCTTGGCCGCGACCGTGGCCAGCCCCGATGCACGCCAGGCGGGGCCCGGCGAGTCTGCGGCTGATGTGGCCGAGCGCGCCGCGGCTGCGCTGGACGCCTGGCTCGTCGAACATGCGCATGAAACGGCCGCCGTGATCGCCGAGCCGCTGGTGCAGTGCGCCGCCGGCATGGCGATGCACGACCCGCTCTACCTGAAGCGCCTGCGCGAGCTGTGCGACAAGCATCACGTGCACCTGGTGCTCGATGAAATCGCGGTCGGCTTCGGCCGCACCGGCACGCTTTTCGCGCATCAGTGCCCCCAGGAGCCGGCCAAGCCGTCGCCGCCCTGCGGGGGGGATCGTCGACTCGGGAGCGGCCGATCGTCGACGGAGCAAGCGGGCATCCGCCCCGACTTCCTGTGCCTGTCCAAAGGCCTGACAGGCGGCACCTTGCCGCTGTCGGCGGTGCTGACGACCGACACGGTCTACGAAGCCTTCTACGACGACGAGGTGGCGCGCGGCTTCCTGCATTCGCACAGCTACACCGGCAACCCGCTGGCCTGCCGCGCGGCGCTGGCGACGCTGGACCTGATCGAACAGACGAACGTGATCGCCGCGAATCGCGTCACTGCCGAGCGCCTGGCCACGCAGTTCGGGCTGTTGACGCAGCACCCGCGCGTGCGTCACGCGCGTCGGCAAGGGATGATCTTCGCGTGGGACGTGGCCTCGAGCCTGCCAGACTTCGCGCGCCGCTATGCACGCCATGCGCTGGCGCAAGGGCTGCTGCTGCGGCCGATCGGCCACACGCTGTATGCGATGCCGCCGTACGTGATCAATGAAGACGAGGGTGAGCAACTGGCTCGTCGGGCGCTCGCCGCATTGCACGCGACGCTGGCCGAAGAAGGCGAGGGCGCAGCGAAGGACAAGGGCATCGTCGATGGTGTGTAGGACTTTGTTTGTCACCGGCACCGACACCGGCGTCGGCAAGACGCTGGTCAGCGCTGCCCTGCTGCACCACCTGGCACATCACCACGCCCGCGTCATCGGCATGAAGCCGGTCGCGGCCGGCTTGGTCGAGCACGAAGGCCAGATGGTCAGCGAAGACGTCCTCGCGCTGCGCGCGGCGTCGACGCTGAAGGTGCCACCCGAGTTCGACAACCCGGTCGCGCTGCCCGAGCCGTTGTCGCCGCACCTGGCCGCGCGCCGTGCCGGCCGCGTCATCAAGGTGGCGGATCTGTTGACGCCGACGCTGGCGCTGCAGGAGCAGGCCGACGCGCTGGTCGTCGAAGGCGCCGGGGGCTGGCGCGTGCCGCTCAACGACGACGAGACGCTGGCCGATCTGGCCCGCGCGCTGAGAGCCCCGGTGCTGCTGGTGGTGGGCCTGCGCCTGGGCTGCCTGAACCATGCCATGTTGACGGCCGAGGCGATCCGCGCCGATGGGCTGTCGCTGGCCGGCTGGGTCGCCAACCACATCGACCCCGACATGGCGTGCGCGGACGAGAACCTGGCAACGCTGCGCGCGCGGATCCCGGCGCCGCTGTGGGGCGTGGTGCCCTGGTCCGCGGCGCCGGATGCCACGCGCATCGCACTCGACCTACCCGAAAGATTCAGATGACCTGGCTTGCCGAATTCGCTACCCGCCTCGCTGACCTGGAAGCGGCGCACCTGACGCGCCGGCGCCGTGTCGTCGTGCCCGAAGCAGGCGCCTGCATGACGGTCAACGGCCGCTCGATGCTGGCCTTCTGCAGCAACGACTATCTTGGCCTGGCCGGCCACCCGGCGCTGAAGGCGGCGGTGCACGAAGCGGTCGACACCTACGGTGTCGGCTCGGGCGCGTCGCCGATGGTCAGCGGCTACAGTGCGGCCAACGCCGCGCTGGAAGTGGAACTCGCCGAGTTCGTGCAGCTGCCGCGCGCGCTGTATTTCTACGCCGGCTATGCCACCAATGCCAGCATCGTGCCGGCGCTGGTCGGTGCGGGCGATGCGATCTTTTCCGATGCGCTGAACCACGCCTGCCTGATCGACGGCGCGCGCCTGTCCAAGGCCAGGATCCACCGCTTCGACCATGGCGACCTGGATGCGCTCGATGCGCAGCTCGCCGCCGAACCGGCGCACCGCAAGCTGATCATCAGCGACGCGGTTTTCAGCATGGACGGCGACGTGGCGCGCATCTCCACGCTGTTGTCGCTGTCCGAGCGGCACGATGCGTTGCTGCTGCTCGACGATGCCCATGGTTTTGGCGTGTTGGGCGCGCAGGGGCGCGGTGCGTTGGCCGCTGCCGGCCTGACCGGTGCGCAGGCGTCGCCGCGCGTGCTGTACATGGCCACGCTGGGCAAGGCGCTCGGTGTCGCCGGTGCCTTCGTGGCCGGCCCCGACACGCTGGTCGAGTGGCTGCTGCAGAAGACCCGCAGCTACACCTACGCGACCGCGGCGCCAGCCTTGCTGGCCGAAGCCTTGCGCGCCGCGCTGCGCATCGTCGCCAGCGACGAGGGCGACCGGCGCCGCCGCCACCTGCAGGCGTTGGTCGCTCGCCTGCGCGACGGCCTGGCTCCCGGCGCCGATGTGGCGGTCGATGCCGCCGGCTGGACCCTGATGCCATCGGCCACCGCGATCCAGCCGCTGGTCATTGGCGACAACGCCGCGTCATTGCGCGTGATGGCCGGGTTGCAGGACGCCGGCCTGTGGGTGCCGGCCATCCGCCCGCCGACCGTGCCGGTGGGCAGCGCGCGGCTGCGGATCGCGCTGAGCGCGGCGCACCAGGCCGACGAGGTCGACCTGCTGGTGCGTGCGCTGCGGTCGCTGGCGCGGGTCGCTTAGAACCCGACCGCGGCCCGCAACCCCACCGCCATGAAGCTCGGCGCGTCACCGTTGCCGCCGGCACGGCGGATCCATTGCAGGTCAGGCGTCAACTCGAGGTGGTCGCTGAGCTTCCAGCGGTAGTAGGCCTCGAGGATCTGTTCGTTGCCGTCCGCGGCGAAGCCGACCAGCGTCGGATCGAGCGATGTCGCGTTCGCCCACGCGCTGCTGGTGCGGACGAAGCCAGCCGCCAGGCCGATCGAGTCGTTGCCGCGGCCCCAGGCACGGCCGCCGTGCTCGAAGCCGAAGGTCAGGGCCTTGTCGAACGCGCCGTCGCCCGAGGTGCGGTGGCCCCAGCGGCCGAACAAATTCCATTCGCGGCCGATCCTCTGATCGACCGAGAGGCCGTAGCCGCTGTGGCGTTGCGCCGCTTCGCCGCTCAGGTCGGTCGTCTGGCCGTTGGTCCAGGCGTAAAGGCGGTAGGTGCCGCGTGGCTCGCCGTTGATCTGCTTGGGCGAGAACTCGACCTGGCCGATCACCAGCGGTCGGCGCGGGCCGGCGCTGAAGTTCGCGCCACCGCCCGAGCCGAACACACCGAGCGACGCCGCCCAGCCCCAGCCGCGGTCTTCACCTTCGTCGATGTAGGCCACGCGCAGGCCCGGCGCGAAGCCATAGGCATCGGCCGCGATGTCGCCGCCCGAGTCGAGCAGCGGGTTGTGCACGAACACGTTGTTCAGGAAC
This sequence comes from Ideonella sp., assembly GCF_036277275.1. GTDB lineage: Bacteria > Pseudomonadota > Gammaproteobacteria > Burkholderiales > Burkholderiaceae_C > Ideonella. The sequence goes on from NZ_DASUNH010000135.1 coordinate 11,061, forward strand.
TGCGCACCCTCGTCGCCAGCGACCGCGTTCTGGTCGAAGAAGCCGAAGATGTCGATCTTGCCGAGGTTCAGCTCGACGCGGTTGCTCGGCAGGTCGTTGAAGCGGCCGGCGCCCAGGTCCCATTCGAGCTGGCCCCAGGCCTGCCCGATGATGGCGTAGGTCTCGTCGGAGCCGGCGCCGGCCTCGAACGGCACCGAGTTGACGGTGGCCGTGTGCGTGGGCCGCAGCGCCACGCCGCTGCCCTGGCCGAAGCGCAGGTGGCCGAAGCCGGTGAAGCGGGCCTCGCCCAGCGCGCGCAGCGTGCCCAGCGGCACGCTCACCTCGACATCGCCGCGGTAGTTCAGCCGGCCTTGGGAATGGCCGCTGTCAGAACCTTTGCTGCCGACCTGCTGGCCGACGGCGACCAGGCTGGTCTCGACAGTCAGTTCATCGTCGGTGTCGGGCTGCACCGGCTTGGTCAGTGCCTTGACCTGCTGTTCGACCGCGACGAGGCGTTGCTGGCCCCAGTCGCCACCCGGCGCCGGCGTGCCGCTGGCCCCCGGGGCCGCGGCCGTCGCCGGCGTGGCGGGCGACGGCCTGGCGGCCAGCGCCTTCACCTGTTGTTCCAGCTCTGAGTTGCGCTGCTCCAGCTGCTGCATGCGCTGCATCAGCTGTTGCAACTGCTCGGCGGTGACCGGCTCGGCCTTCTTCTTGTCGGCGGCTTGCGCGCCGCCGCACAGGCTGGCGGCGGCCAGCGCCAGGGCGATTGCCCGTGGCTGCCAGGCCCGCGGACGGACGTTCAGGGTGCGCTCGCGCGGGGCTGTCACAAACGGGTGGTCCACTTTCACGTTCTCCTCAGCGACTCTTTAATGCAAATGCGAGTTGTTCGCGTTTATGATACGGGGAAAATCGTTTATGGGCGACGGTTGGTGGTGCGAAGGGCGCACTTCGCAGGCCGTTGCGCATTTGAGGAGCCGCAATGAATCGACCGAATTGGCTGCGCCACACCCGGCGCCTGGTGGTGGCGCTGCCGCTGTGGGCAGGGGTGCTGCTGCCGCTGGGTGCGCAGGCCCAGACGGTGACCGCCGAAGCGGTGGCCAAACACTATGCCGCCAGCGTGTCGGCGGGCTATGAAGATACGCTGGCCGCCGCGCTCGAGATGCAGCAAGCCATCAAGGAGTTCACCGCCAGGCCCAGCGCCGAACGGCTGAAGGCCGCGCGTGACGCCTGGCGTGCCGCCCGCGAGTGGTACGGCCCGACCGAGGCCTTCCGTTTCTATGCCGGCCCGATCGACGACGACGAAGGACCCGAAGGCCGCATCAACGCGTGGCCGATGGACGAGTCCTACGTCGACTACGTCAAAGGCAAGGCCGGCAGTGGCCTCATCGCCAACCGCAAGGTCACGATCACCAAGTCCGGCCTGGCCAAGCTGAACGAGAAGGGCGGCGAAGAGAACATCGCCACCGGCTGGCACGCGATCGAGTTCCTGCTCTGGGGCCAGGATCTCAACGACAACGGCCCGGGCGATCGTTCGTTCGAGGATTTCGTCGACGGCAAGGCGCCCAACGCCGACCGCCGCCGCCTGTACCTGCTGACGGTCACCGAGCTGCTGATCGACGACCTGCGCTACCTCGTCGGTGCCTGGACGCCCGGTGCGACCAACTACCGCTCGCGCTTCGAGACCGAGGGGCTGGAGGCGATCCGCAAGATGGTCGTCGGCATCGGCTCGCTGACCCGCGGCGAGCTGGCCGGCGAGCGCCTCGAAGTGGCGATGAACACGCAGGACCAGGAAGACGAGCACTCGTGCTTCTCGGACAACACTCACCGCGATGTCGTGCTCAACGCGACGGGCATCCAGAATGTCTGGCTCGGCCGCTTCGCCCGTCGCGACGGCAGCACGCTGCAGGGCCCGTCGCTGCAGGCGCTGGTCGCTGCGGCCGACAACGCGCTGGCTGAGAAGACCACGCGCGACATCGCCGCGTCGGTGGTCGCCGCGAACGCGATCCAGCCCCCGTTCGACCGCGAGATCGTCGGCGGCAAGGACGCCGCCGGCCGCAAGCGCGTGCAGGCTGTCATCAACGCGCTGATCCAGCAATCGAAGGATCTGCCGCAAGCCGCCGCCGCCATCGGCGTGACCCGCCTGACCCGCACCAAGTGAGGCCAACGATGCTGTCCCGACCAGCCCGCCATGCCACCGCGGCGGGCCTGATGCTGGCGCTTGGCGCCGGCTTGGGCTGGGCGCTGGCCGACGAATCCGAGGCCGCGGTCGACGCGCTGGGGGAGCAGACCGGTGGCAGCACGACCGTGCCGGCCGTCGGCAGGAACGCGTTTTCGTTCCCGTTCGCCAACCTCGACGACGAGGAGCGCCAGCGCTTTGCGGTCGGCAACTCGTTCTTCCGCCGCAACTGGGTCGAGGCACCGGCGTCGACCACCGCGCGCGACGGGTTGGGGCCGCACTTCATTGCCCGCTCCTGTGGCGGCTGCCACGACCAGGATGGTCGCGGTGCACCGCCGGACTTCAAGCGCGGCCTGAACGAGCAGCCGATTGGCTTGCTGGTGCGCATCTCGGTACCGGTGGACGAGGCCCCCAAACCTGACGCTGCGCGTCAGGCCCCCCGCGGGGGTCAAGGGAGCTCGGGAGCGGCCCGTCACTCCCTTGAGGGCGAGGGCCCGATGGCCACGGCACCGGAGCCTGTCTACGGCGACCAGTTCAACAACCGTGCGGTCGGCGGCGTCAAGCCCGAAGGCGAGGTGCGCATTCGCCTGAAGCCGGTCACTGGTCGCTTTGCCGATGGCACGCGCTACACGCTGCAGGCGCCGCACTACAGCTTCGCCCGCCTGGCTTACGGCCCGATGCAGAAGGGCACGCTGCTGAGCCCGCGCATCGCACCGCAGCTGCCTGGGGTCGGCCTGATCGACGCGATCGCCGAAGGCGACATCCTGGCCAACGAAACGGCCCAGCGCGAGATGAGCGGCCCGATCAAGGGCCGCGCCAACCACGTCAGCGACATCTGGTCCGGCGAGATGCGCGTGGGCCGTTTCGGCTGGAAGGCCAACGTGCCGACGCTGGTGCACCAGACGGCCGGCGCCTTTCTCGGCGACATGGGCATCACCTCGCGCGTCTTCCCGAAGGAAGCCTGTACCGCGGCGCAGGCCGACTGCCTGGCGTCACCGCACGGCGGCCAGACAAAGGGCGGTGGCGAAGGCCCCGAGATCGACGATACGACGCTGTCGCACGTGGTGTTCTACGAGTCGACGCTGGCACCGCCTGCGCGCCGCGATGCGCGCGAGCCCGAGGTGCTGCGAGGCCAGAAGCTGTTCCAGTCGGCACAGTGCGCGGTCTGCCATCGGCCGAGTTATGTCACGGCCGGCGCGCCGTTCCCGGCACTGTCCAGCCCGAAGGTGGCGGGACAGAAGATCTATCCCTACACCGACCTGCTGCTGCACGACATGGGCCCCGGTCTGGCCGACGGTCGCCCGGACGGTCAGGCCAACGGGCGCCAGTGGAAGACCCCGCCGCTGTGGGGCATCGGCCTGATACGCGATGTCAACGGCCACCAGCGGCTGCTGCACGACGGGCGCGCGAACGGCGTGCTTGAAGCAGTGCTGTGGCATGGCGGCGAGGCAGAGGCCTCGAAGCAGCGGGTGCTGAAAATGAGTGGCGCCGAGCGCGCGGCACTGGTCAAGTTCGTGGAGTCGCTGTGATGTTGACGAGCCTTGTTGCGCGCGCTGCGTTCGCGGGGTGCTGCACTGCTGCTTCGGCCGGCGTCCTGGCGCAAGCGGCTTCGGCGCCGGCGCAGGCTGCGTCCGGCGCCTCGGCGGCGCTGCCGCTGGCCCATCCGCAGACCAGCGTGCTGGTCGAAGGTCTGCTGAAGGCCTGGTACGCGCCGGCGGCGCGACGCTTCGGCGGCGATGGCGATGCACTGGTCGACCGCGCGCAGGCCTGGTGCGCCAGCGGCGCGCAGAACCCGACACCCACCACCCGCGACCCGGCGCTCGACGCCGCGCGCCAGGCCTGGGTGCAGGCGATGGCCTCGTGGACGCGGCTGTCGGCGGTGCAGATCGGCCCGCTGCTCGAACGCCACAGCGACACGCGGCTCGATTTCCAGCCGATGCGGCCGGCGGCACTGGACAAGGTGATCGCCAACCCGATTGCGAACGACGGCCCCCAGACCGATCGCGATGCGACCGGTCGCCCTCCGAGGGGGACAGGCTCGCCCGGGAGCGGTCCTTCGTGGGCCCGCGAGTGGGCGATGGACCGCGTCGGCGCCCAGGCCCGCGGCTTGCCGGCGATGGAGTACCTGCTGTGGAAGAAGCCGGCCGCGCCGCGCACGCCGGCTTGCGCCTACCTGGTGGTGCTGGCGCGCGACCTGCGCGACGAAGCGCGCGAGCTGGCGCTGGCCTACGCCGGCGAAGCCGCCGCGACCCGCAGCGCCGAGCAGGCAGCGGCCTGGTTCAACACCTATGTCAACCAGTGGCTGGCCGGCATGGGCCGCATGCGCTGGCGCGACCTCGAAATGCCGGTGCGCAGCTGGGGCATGGAGCAGGCGCCGCGTGCCGCCAGCGGCCAGACCGCACTGGCCTGGCGTGAGCGTTGGCTGGCACTGCGCGTGCCGACTGCCGGCGGTGCCGGCGCGCCTGACGGCCTGGTGTCACTGACCAGCTACCTGCGCGCCCGCGGCCTTGCCGCATCGGCCGATGCCCTGGCGCGCGACACCGCCCTGGCCGACGCCGCACTGCAGGGCGCAACCCCCGCCACGCCCAGCGCGCAACTGCTGGACGCTGCCAAGCGCGTCGACTTCGTGACCCACACGATCGCGCGCGAGGTCTCGACGCAGCTGCAGATCCAGCTCGAGTTTTCTGCCGACGACGGCGATTGAACGAGGCGCCGGTGACCGATCTTCGCCGACGCCGCTGGCTGCAGGCGCTGGCTGCGGCCGGGGTCTTCCCCGGTGCGGTCGCATTCGCTGCCGCCGCGCCCGCCAAGCCGTGGCGACTCGCGTTGGCGTGGAGCGAAGCCGGTGCCGCACCGGGCGCCGAGCGCACGCAATGCATCGGCATCTGGCAACAGGCCGACGAAGGGTTCGAGGTCGCGGTGCGGCGGATCGTGCCGACGCGGGCGCACGGCCTCGCACCGATGCCATCGGGTGATCTGCTGACTGTCGCGCGCCGGCCCGGCCTGTGGCTGCAGCGCTGGTCGGCCGACGGTCAATTGCGGCGTGAGGCCTGGGCCGAACCGGGCCGTCACTTCAGCGGCCACGTACTGCCGTCTGCCGATGGCCGCGTGCTCTACAGCAGCGAACAGACGCACGACGATGGCGCGGGCTGCGTGGCGCTGCGCGACCCCGAGACGCTGGCGCTGCGCGAGGAGTGGCCGACCGGCGGCACCGACACCCATCAGCTGTTGCGCGTCGGCGATCAGCTGTTCGTCGCCAACGGCGGCGTGCCGACGCGGCCCGAGACCGGCCGTGCAAAGCAGAACCTGCCGGCGATGGACTCGTCGCTGGTCGTCTTCGACCTGCGCAGCGGGCGGCGCCGCGGCCCGTGGCGGTTGGCCGACCCCAGGCTGTCGCTGCGCCACCTGGCGTGGCATGCGCCGAGCCGCACGCTGGGCATCGCGCTGCAAGCCGAGCACGACGACCCGACGCAGCGTGGCTGCGCGCCGCTGCTGGCCTTGTTCGACGGTCAGGCCTTGCGCGTGATCGCGCCGCCGGACGACCAGCCGACGGTTGGCGCGGGTTATGCCGGCGACATTGCCGCGACCGCGGAAGGCTTCGTGCTCAGTGCGTCGCGCACGGGCGCGTTGCTGGGCTGGTCGCTGCGCGGCGGCTGGCTGGCGGCGGTGCCGCTGGCCGAAGCCTGTGCGCTGGCGGCGGCGGCGCCAGAGGGCACCACTTGCGCGTTAGGTGCCGACCGCGCCTGGGTCGACCGGCCGATGGCCTTGCCGCCCGGCTGCAAACCCGACAACCACGCGCTGATCCTCTGAGGCGGCCGGAGCTGCCCCATCTTGAGGCAGTCCGGTATCATCCCGCCCGTTGGTGCTCGCACCGGCCCTCCGGCCGGCGCAGTTCAACGGGAAGCAGGGCGGGTCGCGTCAACTGACAACAGGACGACAACACCCCAACCTGCGCTGCCCCCGCAACGGTAAGCGGCAAGAGGATCGTTCGACCCTCTGCCCGTGACACACACCCACTGGATGCCTGCCGTGCGTCTGGGAAGGGTTCACGGGACAACGCCGCCAGCCCGGATACCGGCCAACAAGGTGGCGCGCCGCTCGATGCGGTGCGCTGTGAAGTGCGAGCCGGCGGGGAAGCCGGCATGCACGCCTGCAGTACGTTCGTTCCCCCATGTCCTCCTTGCGACCCCGGCAGTGCGCCGCCCTGGCGCTGGCTTGTGCCATGCCTGCGCTTTCTTCCGCCCAGATCACCACCGCCGTGGTGGTCGCCGATGCCGCCGCCGGTGATCGCATCGTCGTCACCGGCGCACGAGAACCGACCGCCGCCGACCGCCTGGCCGGCGATCTGGTGCTGATCGACGCCGAGCAGATCCGCCACTCCACCGCCGATTCGGTCGAGGACCTGCTGCGCCGCCATGCCGGCCTGCAGATGTCGCGCACTGGCGGCCCCGGCGCTTCTGCCAACGTGTTCATCCGTGGCATGGCCACCAGCGGCACGCTGGTACTGGTCGATGGCGTGCGTGTGGGCTCGGCCACGCTGGGCCAAGCCGAATTCGAATCGCTGAGTCTGGCCTCGATCGACCACATCGAAGTGTTGCGAGGCCCGGCGTCCAGTCTGTATGGGGCCGACGGCGCCGGTGGCGTGATCCAGATCTTCACCCGCCGCGGCGAGGGTGCGCCGCAGGCCAGCCTCCGCGTGGCGGCAGGCAGCTACGGTGCTGCCGAAGGCAGCGCCGCCGCCAACGGGCGATTTGGCGAAGTCGACGCCGCGATGTCAGTGGCCCACGAACAGCTTGATGGCGTGTCGAACGTGCTGCCCGACGACCGCTATCACCGCTACAACCCCGATCGCGATGGCTCGCGCCGCACCACCGGCACCGCGCAACTCGGTTGGCGCCCGGCCGCGGGTCACCGGCTCGGCTTCAGTGTGATCAGCAGCAAGCTCGACGCACGTTACGACGCCACCGAGTATCTGCCCGACTTCACGACCGACGCATCGCCGGACTTCCACGGCAAGCTGGATACGCACAGTGCGGCGCTCGACTATCACGCAGAGTGGGGCAGCGCGTGGACCAGCACGCTGCGTGCATCGACACAAGAAAGCGACCTGCGCAGTGGTGGCACCACGATCGACCAGTACCGCACACGCCGCGCTCAATTCGACGCGCAGCTGACATGGCGCCCCGAGGCCGGCCAGAGCCTGACGGTGGCGTACGAAGGCCTGACGGAGAAGGCCCATTCTTCCGCGTTCGTGCAGGACGAGAAGCGTGACAACCATGCGCTGGTCCTGGCCTACCTTGGCACGCTGGGGCCGGTGCAGCTGCAGGCCGATCTCCGGCGCGACCAGAACTCGGCCTACGATGAGGTCACGACCGGGCGCCTCGGGGGCTCGGTCGCTATCGCTGCGGGGTGGCGAGTCCGCGCGCTGGCCGGGACATCGTTCCGTGCGCCCAGCTTCAACGATCTGTACTACCCGTATTACGGCGTACCGCCGGGCAATGGCGAGTTCAGCATTCGGCCCGAGCAGGGGCGCAGCATCGAACTGGGCATCGACGGACAGTGGTCGGGCTTTGATGTCTCCGCGACCGTGTGGCAGAACCGGGTTCGCGATCTGATCGGCTTCCAAGAGGTGGACTTTGGTGGCGACCGCAGCGTGTGCCCGCCAGACCCGATGTACGACTACGGCTGTGCGGCCAACATCTCGCGCGCTCGCCTGCAAGGCCTGACGTTGAACGGCGGTGCTCAATGGCGCGACTGGCAGTTCCGCGCGCTGGCCGACTTCGTTGACGCGAAGAACGCATCCACCGGCGAGCGGCTGATCCGCCGCGCGGCTCAGCAGTACAGCGTGAGCGCCGACTGGGTGCAGGGCGACTGGCGATGGGGCGCCTCGGTCTTGTACGTCGGTCAACGGCCCGAGGGCGGCGACGGCTACCAACTGCCGGCCGACACCACGGTGGACCTGAAGGCCCAGTGGCAGTTTGCCCCGGGCTGGACGCTGGAAGCCAAGGTGCTCAACGCCACCGACGAGACCGTGCATCCCGCGCGCGACTACCAGGCCCCGGGTCGCCAAGGCTGGCTTGGCGTGCGCTGGGATTGGTCGGCGCGCCGCTGACCGCATCGACACCAACCCACCATGCATGAGCTGATCCTCGGCGGCCAGAAAAGCGGCAAGTCGCGCTGTGCCGAGCAGCGCGCGGCCGACTGGCTGGACCAGAGCGCGGCACGCGAGGCCTGCCTGATCGCGACGGCGCTGCCGGGCGACGTGGAGATGCAGCAACGCATCGCGCGTCACCAGGTCGATCGTGCGCGGCGTGTGCCCAAACTGGCAACGCTGGAGGTGCCTTATGCGCTGCCGCAGGCGCTGCGCGAGTACAGCGCGCCGCGTCGGTTGCTGGTGGTCGATTGCCTGACCTTGTGGTTGACGCAACTGCGCATGCCGCTGTCCGGCCCGGCGCTGGGGGATGCGGCCTGGCTGGCGCGGCAGGCTGCGCTGTGCGACGCGCTGCGTGCCGCGCCGGGCCCGGTCGTGCTGGTCTCGAACGAGATCTCGCTGGGCCTCGCGCCGCTGAGCGCCGAAGGACGCCAGTTCGTCGATTCGCTGGGCCAGCTGCACCAGCGTGTCGCGTTGGTGTGCGTCAGCGTGACGCTGATGGTCGCTGGCATCGAGATGCCGGTGAAACGGCCATGACGGTTCGTCGCGGTCTTCTCGCGGCGTTGATCGGCGGGTGGCTGGCCGCCGGCGTGGCCGCGGCGCCGATCGTGCTGCGCGACGACGGCGGTGCCGAGCACCGCCTGACCGCGCCGCCGCAACGCATCGTCACGCTGCTGCCATCGCTGACCGAAAGCGTCTGCGCCCTCGGTGGTTGCGCGCGGCTGGTCGGGGTCGATCGCTACTCGAACTGGCCCGACAGCATCAAGCACCTGCCGCGCCTGGGCGGGCTCGAAGACGCGCAGGTCGAGCGCATCGTCGCGCTGAAGCCCGACGTGGTGCTGGCGGCGAAGTCGGTGCGCGTCACCGAGCGCCTGCAAAGCCTGGGAGTGCGCGTGGTGCTGGTCGAGTCGCAGACCCATGCCGACGTGCGGCGATCGCTCGGCTTGGTCGCCCAGTTGCTGGGCACGCCGGCGGAAGGCGAGCGCACGTGGCACGGCATCGAGGCCGAGTTCCACCGCGCAGCGGCCCGCGTGCCCGCGGCGCACCGCGGGCAGAAGGTGTATTTCGAGGTCGCGTCAGATCCCTACGCCGCCGGCGCGGCGTCGTTCATCGGCCAGACGCTGGTCAAGCTGGGCCTGGGCAACATCGTGCCGCCCGAGCTGGAGCCGTTCCCGCGCCTGAACCCCGAGTACGTCGTGCGGGCGCAGCCCGACATCGTCATCGCATCGCAGCAGGCGCTGCAGTCGATGGCCGACCGGCCCGGCTGGCGAGCGCTGAAGGCCCTGCCGCAACAGGCCTGCGGCTTCACCGCCGAGCGCTACGAATTGCTGATCCGTCCCGGGCCTCGCATGGGCGAGGCGGCCGCTGCGCTGGCCGATTGTGTGGCCGGGTTGCCCGGCGCCGCAAAGGAAACCAGGTGAGCGCCACGCTCGTGCCCGCTGCGGACGCGGTCGCCACACCAGCACACGCCGATGCGACCCGCCGGCGCCGGCTGATGATGACGCTGTGGGGGCTGGCCGTCGGCCTTGCGCTGCTGGGCCTCGCGGCCGGCCCTTCCGGACTGTCATGGTCGGCGCTGGTGGCCGATGCGCAGGGTGACCAGGCGATGCTGATCCTGGGCCAGATCCGCGTGCCGCGCACGCTGGGGGCATGGGGCGTCGGCGCGTTGCTGGGCCTGGCCGGTGCGATCGCGCAAGGCCTGTTCCGCAATCCGCTGGCCGACCCGTACCTGCTGGGCACCGCGGCCGGCGCCGGCCTGGCGGTGGTGCTGCTGCTGGCCGGTGCCTCGCTGGGCGGCCTCAGCATCGGCCTGGCGACGGCGCAGTGGCTGGCGCGCCTGGGCATGGTGCTTGCGGCGTTCGTCGGCGCGCTCGGCGGCTTGCTGCTGACCTTGATGCTGGCGCGTGGTGCTCATGCGCCGATGCGATTGCTGTTGTCTGGTGTGGTGGTGGCGGTGGTGCTGGGCGCTGTCAGCGACCTGGTCACCACCGCGTCGCCCGAGGCGCTGCGCGGCAAACAAAGCTTCATGCTCGGCAGCACGGGCTTCCTGGGCTGGAGCAGTGTTGGGGTGCTGGTCGCCGGCATGGCGGTTGCGCTGCCGTTGGCGCACCGCTATGCGCGCGCGCTGGATGCGTTGACGCTGGGCGAGGACAGCGCCGCCAGCTTAGGGCTGGACCTGCCACGCATCCGCCTGGTGCTGGTCGGGCTGTTGGCGCTGGCCACCGGGCTGGCGGTGTCGCAGGCTGGGCTGGTCGCCTTCGTCGGCCTGGTTGCGCCGCACCTGGTGCGCCGCCACGCACCGGCACCGCAGGCCTTCACGCTGCTGGCCAGTGCAGCGATGGGCGGCGTGTTGCTGCTCGCGGCCGATGTGCTGGCGCGCAGCCTGATCGCGCCCCAAGAATTGCCGGTGGGCGTGTTGACGGCCGTCATCGGCGGCGGTTACCTGATGCGGCTGCTGAAACGGCGGACCAGCGAATGAACCACCACGACAGCCTCAGCGCGCAGGGCCTGAGCGTGCAACTGGGTGGCCGCCCGGTGCTGCGCGACGTGTCGTGCCGCCTGCAGCGCGGCTGGACGGCGATCGTCGGCCCAAACGGCGCCGGCAAGTCGACGTTGCTGCGCACGTTGGCCGGGTTGCTGCCGCCACAGAGTGGGCGGGTCGAGCTGGGCCGGCAGCCGCTGCTGGGCTTGCCACCGCGCGAGCGTGCCCGCCGCATTGCCTGGCTGGCCCAGACCAGCGCGGTGACCGGCGAGCTGACCGCGCGCGAAACCGTGCAGCTCGGTCGCCTGGCTCACCTCGGCCTGTTCGCCGCCCCGACCGCGGCCGACGAAGCGGCGGTCGATGCGGCGATGCGCGCCACCGAGTGCGAAGCCTGGGGCGTGCGGCGCCTGCATGCACTGTCCGGTGGCGAGCGCCAGCGGGTGCTGCTGGCGCGTGCGCTCGCCACCGGCGCGCCGGCGCTGCTGCTCGACGAGCCGACCACCCACCTCGATCCGCCGCACCAGGTGGCACTGGCCCTGCTGATGCGTCGCTTGGCTGCCACCCACACCCTGGTCAGCGTGTTGCACGACCTGACGTTGGCATTGCGCGCAGACCGCGTGCTGGTGCTGCGCGACGGCACGCTGCAGGCCGACGGCGTGCCAGGTGACCCGGCCTTGCACGCGGCGCTGGAAGCCAGCTTCGACCACGCGATCCACATCGACACCACGCGCAGCGGCCGGCCGGTGGCCTTGCCGCGGCTGGACGACTGAACGACGAGCCACCCATGCAGATCGAAACACCCCCGACAGAACGCGGCAGCGACAAGCCCGACGGCGAACGGCGCGGCCTGGTCATCGTCCACACCGGCGACGGCAAGGGCAAGAGCACGGCAGCCTTCGGCCTGGCGCTGCGGGCCCATGGCCGCGGCAAGCCGGTCAAGATCTACCAGTTCATGAAGGTGCCGAGCGCGCGCTTCGGCGAACACCGGCTGTTCGAGCAGCTCGGCGTGCCGATCGAAGGCCTGGGCGACGGCTTCAGCTGGAAAAGCAAGGACCTGGAGCACTCGGCCCAGCTGGCCCGCGAAGGCTGGGCGCGGGCCGAAGCCACGATCCGCGCCGGCGAGCATTTCCTGGTCGTGCTGGACGAGATCATGTACCCGCTGCGTTACGGCTGGCTGCCGCTGGATCCCGTGCTGGCCGCGTTGCGCGAGCGGCCGGCCAACGTGCACGTCGTGCTGACCGGCCGCAATGCGCCGCAGGAGCTGATCGATGTGGCCGACACGGTGACGGAGATGACTTTGGTCAAGCACCACTTCGCGGCCGGCGTGCCAGCGCAGCGTGGCATCGAGGACTGAAGTGAAGCTGCGACGTGGCTGTGTTGCAGTCCATCTGCCAAGGGGTCGCGCGTGGCGGGTGGCCCAGGGAACGGGGGCACCGCCGCCGCCCTGCCGCCACAACCTCGGCAGTCTGACGGAGCAACTGAGATGACAACTGCCCCAAGCACACCGTTGAAGACTGCGGTCAGCTGGAGCGCCGGCAAGGACTCGTGCCTCGCGCTGCTGCGTGCACGCGAGGCCGGTCTGGATGTGTGCACGTTCCTGACCATGCTCGACACCGACGACCTCAGCAAGAGCCATGCGTTGCCGCGCGAGCTGATCGCGGCGCAGGTCGCGGTGCTCGGCGGCACGTGGCAGCCGGCCGTCGTCGGCCCCGGCGACTACGGCAGTGGCTTCGCCGCACAACTGGCGCTGCTGCGTGCCGCGGGGCACACGCACATGGTGTTTGGCGACATCGACCTGCAGGCCCACCGCGACTGGCTCGAGCCGGCCTGTGAACGCGCCGGACTGCAAGCGGTGTTTCCACTGTGGGGCCTGTCGCGCGATGCGGTTGCGCGCGAAATCATCGCGCGTGGCATTCGCGCCCGCATCGTCTGTGTCGACACGCGATGGCTCGACGAGAGCCATTGCGGCGTCGACTACGACGAGGCCTTTCTGGCGCGCCTGCCTGCCGGGGTCTGCCCCTGCGGCGAAGACGGCGAGTTCCACAGTTTTGTCTGGGACGGACCTGGTTTTGCGCGGCCCCTGGTGCTGGCCGGCGGCGTGCGGCGCCGTGTTGCATCACAACCACCGTTGTCACCAACTGAATTGGTGTTTCAGGCGCCGGTGCTGATGATGCGCACATGAACTGGGCCATCGCCCTGGCGCTGCCGCTGGCCTGGGGCCTGGATGCCGCGTTCGGTGAGCCGCGTAATCGGTTTCATCCAGTCGCGTGGTTAGGTTTGCTGCTCGGTCCGATGGGCCACAGGTTCAGTACCTGGTCACCCGCGGCCGCCTTCGTCGCCGGCGCGATCGCCTGGCTGGTGATCGCAACGGCGCTTGGTGCGGCGGCGTGGTGGGTCCAGCTGTCGTTGCTCAACCACAGCCCCGGATGGGTGGCCCTGCTGCTGTTGGGCCTGTTGCTCAAACCCTGCTTTGCGTGGCGCATGCTGCGCGACGAAGTGGCCGCCGTCGAGAACGCCTTGATGCGTGGCGGCCTGAACCCCGCACGTCAACGTCTATCACGGCTGGTCAGCCGCGACGTGAATGATTTTGGCGACGTCCAGATTCGAGAAACTGCGATCGAAACCTTGGCTGAAAACCTCAATGACTCGGTCATCGCGCCGCTGGCCTGGTTCGCGGTCGCCGGCTTGCCCGGCGCGGTGGTCTACCGCTTTGCCAACACCGCCGATGCGATGTGGGGCTACCGCGGCCGCTATGAATGGGCCGGCAAGTGGGCCGCACGGGCCGATGACCTGTTGTCGTGGTGGCCGGCCCGGCTGACCGCCGTCTTGCTGTGGCCCACGCTGGTGCCGGCGGCCTGGCGCGCACTGCGGACCGAGGCCGCGCGCACGCCGTCGCCCAATGGCGGCTGGGCGATGGGGGCGATGGCCATGCGCCTGAACGTTCGCCTCGGCAAGACGGGAATCTACTTGCTGCATCCCGCAGGCGCGGTGCCCGGCGAATCGCACGTGGTGCAGGCGCTGGATGTCGCCGGCCGCGCTGCGGTGACGGCGGCTGCGGGCGCCACGCTGTTGTGGTGTGCGCGGAGCCTGTGGTCATGAGCCCATCGCGCGCACCCGCTGCCCCGATGCTCGCCCGCACGCCAGTGCGCCCGCATGGCGGCCCCGATGCGCGCGGCGCCGCGCGCTGGGACTTCTCGACCAACGCCAACGCCGCCGGGCCGTGCCCTGCCGCCGATGCGGCGCTGCGCCAGGTCGACGCGACCCGCTACCCCGACCCGAGCTACCAGCGGCTGCGCGAACGGCTGGCGGCCTGGCACGGCGTCGCACCGGCGCGCATCCTGCCGGCGGCCAGCGCGAGCGAGTTCATCCAGCGGATCACCGTCGTCGGCGCGCGCCTGGCTCCAGGGCCCGTGGTGGTGCCGGAGCAGGCCTACGGCGACTACGCTGCGGCGGCGCGGGCGCACGGTCGTACGCTGTGCATCAGTGGCCAGGAGGGCCCGCGCGCCGGCCAGCGGCCGACGCTGCGCTGGTGCTGCGACCCGTCCAGCCCCTTGGGCCTGGATGCACCGCCGCCGGCCGACCTGGGCCAGTGCACGACGGTGCTCGACGCGGCCTACGCGCCGCTGCGCCTGCACGGCCGAGGCACCTGGGCTGGCGCCGCGCGGGACGCGGTGTTCGAGCTGATCAGTCCGAACAAGGCGTTAGGCCTGCCCGGCGTGCGCGGGGCGTATGCCATTGCCCCGCGTGAGGGCCGGGCGCCCGGCGCCGATTGGGTCGAGGCGCTGGTGGCGGCGGAGCCCTCCTGGCCGCTGGGTGCCCATGCAGTGGCGATGCTGGAAACCTGGGTCAGCGACGGCGCGCAACACTGGCTCGCCCGCCAGCGCGACACCTTGCGCGGCTGGAAGGAGCAACTGCTGGCGGTGTTGCAGGATGCCGGCGCGGTGGTCTGGCCCAGCGTCACGCCATTCGTCTGCGCCCAGCTGCCGCCCGGCGTCACCGTCGATGCGCTGCGCGAGCGCGACATCGCGGTGCGCGACACCAGCTCGTTCGGCCTGCCCGGCTGGGTCAGGCTGAATGCGATGCCGCCGGATGCGCTGTGCGCGCTGGCCGAGGCCATCGGCGCCTTGCGCCAACCGGTTTCTTCCTCCCCCCGCTCGACGAAAGGCAATGCATGAAGCCACGCGCGATCATGGTCTGGGGCTGCTCCAGCGGTGCCGGCAAGAGTCTGCTCGCGACCGCCTTGTGCCGCTGGGCGGCGCGGCGCGGCATCGATGTCGCGCCGTTCAAGGCGCAGAACATGAGCAACAACGCGCGCGTCGTCGCGGGTGCGCAGTCCGGCTTCGGCGAGATCGGCGCTGCCCAGTATTTCCAGGCCTTGGCTGCGCGCATTGCGCCGACAGTCGACATGAATCCGGTGTTGCTCAAGCCAGAGCGCGACACTGCCAGCCAGGTGGTGCTGCACGGCAACGTGGCGCCGTGCCTGTCGCGCATGCCCTGGCGTGAACGCAGCAACCAGTTGGCGCTGGCCGCACACGACAGCTTCCAGCGCCTGCGCAGCCAACACGAGCTGCTGGTGATCGAAGGGGCCGGCTCACCGGCCGAGATCAACCTCGCAGCCAACGACTACGTCAACCTCGGCACGGCGCGCTGGGCACGCGACGCCGGCAGCCTGCGCAGCCTGCTGGTGGCCGACATCGACCGTGGCGGCGCCTTTGCCCACCTGCACGGCACCTGGGCGTTGCTGCCCGAAGACCTCAAGCCCACGCTCAGCGGTTTCGTGCTGAACAAGTTCCGCGGCGATGCGTCGCTGCTGGCGCCCGGGCCGGCCGACCTGCAGCGCCTGACCGGCGTGCCGACGATCGGCACCTTGCCGATGCGGCGCGACCATGGCCTGCCCGATGAGGACGGCGTGTTCGACCATGCGCCGACGGCTGCGGCGGCAGGCGCGGCCGAACCGCGCGTGGTCGCGATCGTTGCCTACCCGCATGTCAGCAACCTCGACGAGTTCCAGCCGCTGCGCCAGGTGCCGGGGCTGCGGGTGGTCTGGGCGCGCAGCGTGGCCGACCTGCACGGTGCGCACTGGATCGTGCTGCCGGGCTCCAAGCAGGTCAGCAGCGACCTGACGTGGCTGCGCCGCCAGGGGCTGGACCGCATGGTGCGACTGCATGCGGCCTCGGGCCGCCCGTTGCTGGGCGTGTGCGGCGGCCTGCAGATGCTGGGCCAGTCGCTGGCCGATCCGGCCGGTGTCGATGGCGAGGCTGGCAACTGGCCCGGCCTCGGCCTGTTGCCGCTGGCCACGCACTACGAAGCGCCGAAGCAGGTCGAGCGCACGCGCGCTCGTTTCGAAGCGCCCGGTGGTCATTGGGCGCCGCTCGGCGGTGTCACGTTGTCGGGCTACCAGATCCGCCATGGCGTGACGCGCCCGGTGGGCGACGCCACCGGCCACGCGGTGCTGCACGATGTCGACGGCCGCACGTTGGCGTGGCAGGCAGGCCCGGTGCTGGGCACCACGTTGCACGGCCTGTTCGAATCGGCCAGCGTGCTGCGAGCGCTGTTCGGCGCCCAGGTGCGCAGCCTGGATGACAGCTTCGACGTGCTGGCCGACATGGTCGAAACCCATTTCGCGCCCGCTGCGCTGCAGCAGCTGCTGAGTTCTGTTTGAGCGATTGATCCGACCCCTTGAGTTGTTGACTTGATGAGCCAGCCCATCGGCCCGAACGCCGGCCCCCAACGCATCGTCTGCCTGACCGAAGAGACCACCGAGTGGCTGTACCTGCTGGGCGAGGAACAGCGCATCGTCGGCATTTCCGGCTACACCGTGCGGCCGCGCCGCGCACGTGAGGAGAAGCCCCGCGTTTCGGCCTTTCTCGACGGCAAGATCGACAAGATCGTCGCGCTCGAGCCCGACCTCGTGATCGGCTTCTCGGACATGCAGGCGGCGCTGGCCGACAAGCTGATCCGCGCCGGCCTGAACGTCTTCATCACCAACCAGCGCAGCGTGGCCGAGATCCTGGGCACGATGCGGCTGGTGGCCGGCCTGGTCGGCGCACACGCCAAGGCCGAGGCCTGGATCGCCGACTGGCAGCAGCGCACCGACGCGCTGGCCGCCGTGGCGCAGGGCTGGCCACGCCGGCCGCGCGTGTACTTCGAAGAATGGGACGAGCCGAAGATCAGCGCCATCCAGTGGGTCTCCGAACTGATCGGCCTGGCCGGCGGCGACGATGTGTTCCCCGAGCTGGCGCAGCAGCGCATGGGCCGCGACCGCGTCGTCGCCGACGCGCTGGAGCCGGCACGCCGCGCACCCGACGTGATCGTCGGCTCGTGGTGCGGCAAGAAGTTCCGGCCCGAGCACGTGGCCGCACGTGAAGGCTGGCGCGACGTGCCGGCGGTGCGTGACAGCCGGCTGCACGAGATCAAATCCTGCGACATCCTGCAGCCCGGCCCGGCCGCGCTGACCGACGGCCTGCAACAGCTGCACCGCCTGTTCGCCGATTGGGCGGCGCATGCCCGCTTGCCGGCCATCCACCCGACCAACGCCTGACACCACACCATGAGCCTGACCTTCGACATTGCCGACATCCACGACGACACCCTGGCGCGTCGTGTCCAGCACCGCATCGACCGCAAGACCAAGCCGCTGGGTTCGCTGGGCCGGCTCGAATCGATGGCGTTGCAGCTGGCGCTGGTTCAGGGACGTGACAACCCGCACCTGGAAGCCCCGCAGCTGGTCGTGTTTGCAGCCGACCACGGCATCGCCGCGCGTGGCGTGTCGGCCTACCCGAGCGACGTGACCTGGCAGATGGTCGAGAACTTCCTCGCCGGCGGCGCCGCGGTGTCGGTGCTGGCGCGCCAGCATGGCCTGGCGCTGACGGTGGTCGACTGCGGCGTGCGGCACGAGTTCGCGCCGCGGCCCGGGCTGGTGGTGGCCAAGGTCGCCCCCGGCTCGGACGACGTGAGCCTCGGCCCGGCGATGAGCGCGACCCAGCGTGAACTGGCAATGGCGCACGGCGCCGCGCTGGTGCGTGACCTGCCCGGCAACGTGTTGCTGCTGGGCGAAATGGGCATCGGCAACACCTCGGCAGCCAGCCTGCTGATGGCGCGCCTGACCGGCCAACCGCTGGCCGATTGCGTCGGCCGCGGCACCGGGCTCGACGACGCCGGTCTGGCGCGCAAGCTCGCGGTGCTGGCGCAGGCGCTGCAGGCCAACGCCTACGCGCAGACGCCGCTGGAAGCGCTGGCCGCACTCGGTGGGCTGGAGATCGCGACGATGACCGGTGCGGTGCTGCAAGCCGCACAGCAGCGCCGGCTGATCGTCGTCGACGGCTTCATCACGACCGCCGCGGTGGCGGTGGCCGCGGCGCTGGCGCCGGCGGTGCTGCAGCGCTGCGTCTTCGCCCATGCCTCGGCCGAAAGCGGCCATGCCCGCTGGCTGGTGCAGCTGGGCGCCTGGCCGCTGCTCGACTTGGGGCTGCGCCTGGGCGAAGGCTCCGGCGCGGCGCTGGCCTGGCCGTTGATCGAATCGTCATGCCGCCTGCTGGCCGAGATGGCCAGCTTCGAAACAGCGGGTGTCAGCGACCGCGACGGCGCGGCATGACGCCTGCGCCCATCGGCGCCGCGGCGACCGTGCGCGACCAGCTGCAGCATCAACTGCGCCTGGTCTTCGTCGCGCTGCAATTCCTGACACGGATGCCGGCGCCGCGCTGGGTCGGCTACCAGCCCGACTGGCTCAACCAGTCGGCGCGGCATTTCACGCTCGTCGGCGGCCTGGTCGGCGCCTTCGGTGCGCTCGTCCTGGCCGGCGCAGCGTGGGGGTGGCCGCCGATGGTGGCGGCGCTGATCGCGCTGGCAGCCTCGTTGGCGCTGACCGGCGCCTTCCACGAAGACGGCCTGGCTGACAGCTTCGACGCGCTGGGAGGCGCGGTCTCGCGCGAGCGCGCACTGCAGATCATGAAGGACTCGCGCATCGGCAGTTATGGCGCCGCGGCCCTGGTGCTGGCGCTGGCCGGCCGCGCGGTGCTGTGGGCCGAGCTGATCGCACGCGACACCGGGTTGGCCGTCGCGGCGCTGGTGCTTTCGGCTGCTTGGGGCCGCAGTGCGGCGGTGTTGCTAATGGCTTGGCTGCCGTATGCCGGCGATGCAGAGCACGCCAAGGCCAAGCCGCTGGCGCAGTCGGTCGGCCGCATCGAGCTTGGCTGGACGCTGGCCTGGTCCCTGGTGGCGGCCACCCTGGCGAGCATGGCGCTGCCAGCGGGCCGCCTGGCCGCAGCGCTGGCTGCGACGGTGCTGATGGTGGTGGTGATGCAGCGTTGGCTGACGCGCCGCCTCGGCGGCTACACCGGCGACACGCTTGGCGCCACCGAACAACTCACCGAGCTGGCGGTGCTGTTGGTGCTGGTCGCCCGCGTCGGGTCGTCATGACGACGGCGGCCGATGCGCCGGCGCTGGTCTACGCCTGGCGCCATCCGCGTCCGCACGGTGCCGAAGGCCGCTGTATCGGTGCCCGCACCGACTTACCCATCGACCCTCGTCGCGCCAAGCGCCTGGCGCACCGCATCCGCCGATGGGCACGCCTTCACCACCTGCCGCGCATCGTGGCCACGTCGCCCTTGCGACGCTGCGCCGCGGTCGGGCGCTGGCTGAGACACTGGGGCTGGGTGCACCGCATCGACACGGCCCTGATCGAAGTCGATTTCGGCGCCTGGGACGGCCAGCCTTGGCCGATGATCGCCGTCAGCGAGATCGACGCCTGGTGCGCGGACTTTCACCGTCATGCACCCGGCGGCGGCGAGCCGCTCGTGCAACTGCTGGAACGTGCCGCTGCCTGGCGGCCGGCCGACGCCCACTGCGTTGTCACCCACGGGGGCTGGCTGCTGGCGCGGCATTGGCAACAGCAGCATCCGGACGGCCGTGCGCCACGCGCCGCCTATTGGCCGCCAGCGCCGCACTATGGCGAGTGCATGGTGCTGCGCGCTGCAGAAGACAACCCGGCCGGGCCTTGAACCTGGGTGGGTGCTCCGGCCCCGGCCGCCGTTCCGCTGCGGGTGCGCGTTCTACTTGGCCAGTGACGACACGAAGGCCTGGATCGCCCGGGCCGCGCCGTGCGGTGCAACCTGCAGCAGGCCGTGCGGCCCGGGCAGGTCGACGACCTGCACACCCGGCCTCAGCGATGTCAGCCAGCGGGTCGCCGCGGCGGGCACCAGGCGATCTTCGGCCGCCGTCAGGCACAGCGTGGGCGCCGCGACCTGCGCCCATGCGGGGGAGACGTCGACGGCCAGCACGGCGCGCAGCCGTGCCCGCATCACGGCAGGCGATACCGGCGCCAGGATCCGGGTCAGGGTCGACCGCCAGGCCGCATTCGACGCCCGGCCGAACAGTGACCAGGCCAGCACACGCACCGGCAGCGCCTTTACCGGCAGCCACCCCACCAGCGGCCGCAGCCAGGCCATCCAGGGGTGAGGGGAGCGCACGAAGCTGCAGCACAGCACGAGCGCCTTCAAGCCCACCGGCGCTTCGGCCGCCAGCGTGACGGCGATCGGCCCCGAGAACGACTCGCCGAGCAGCACGTAGGGCCGGTCCCGTGGCAGCTCGGACCGCGCCATCGACACCAGGTCCGCGTAGCCCGCCGGCCGATCGACCGGGTAGCGCACGATCTGCAGCGTGAATGCGGGGCCCAGCGCCGCCGCCAAGGGTGCGAACAACTGGCCGGTGCCGTCCATGCCCGGCAGGAGCACCAGGTGGGTCGTGCGCCGCGCGGCGGGTGGCACCCCGGTGCTGGTCAACGTGGCCGGTGTCACACCGCGTGCTGCCAGTGCAGACCCTGCGGCAGCTCGGGTGGGCCGAACAGGAAGTGCAGCACACGGCGCCGGCTGCGACCGCTGGCCTTGGACGAGGCATGCAGCAGCAGCGGACGCAGCAGCAGTGCGTCGCCCGGGTCGGCTTCGCAGACGACCTCCGTCGAGCTGGCCCGCAGGCGCGAGGCTTCGTCATCGGCCAGCAGACCCCGCCGATGGCTGCCGGGCACGACGCGCAGCGGCCCGTCGATCGCACGGCATTCGTCCAGATGCACCCGCACCGCGACGAGTTGTTCCAGCACCTGTACCGGCGCCAGCACAAAGAGGCTGCCTTCCTTTTCGGACCAGCCGCGCCAGCCCGGTGCGTCGACCCGCGCCGCGACCGGGATGCTCAGGTCCTGGTGGACCGGTACCAGCCAGTTGCGGGTGCTCGACTTCTCGAAGTAGGTGCACTGCACCGCCTTGGCACCGCGGGGCAGGTGCGGTGCGATCGACGCCTGTCCGCCCAGCCGCTGCGCCAGTGCGGCGCACCAGGCATGCGACAGCAGGCAGCGGGTGCCGGCACTGCCGCTGCCGCTCAGGCCCAGCCTCTGCGCGACGGCCTCGCACTCGTCGTGCGGCAGCACGCCGCGCAGCGCAACGAAGCCGTCTCGGTGGAAGTCGTCAGGCGTTGGCGATGTCATCGGGCCGCGCGGCGTTCGAGCCACTCGAAAACCCCCATGCCCGCCAGCATCGCCAGCGCGAACACCAGGGCCTGGGCTTGACCGGTGCCCAACGCCACCAGCGCCGGACCCGGGCACAGGCCGACCAGGCCCCAGCCGATGCCGAACAGCAGGCTGCCCCCGATCAGGCGGCGGTCGATGCGGCCGGTCGCGGGCAGCTTCGTCTCCAGGTCGAGCAGCGACGAGCGGCGTCGGCGGGCGAGCGCAAACGCCGGTGACGCCACTGCGATGGCGCCGGCCATCACCAGCATCAGCGACGGGTCCCAGGCTCCGGCCAGGTCCAGGAACGCGAGCACCTTGGCGGGTTGGGCCATGCCGGAGACCAGCAGGCCCCAGCCGAAGACCACGCCAGCGAGCAGGGCAGCGAGCATCGCGACCATGACAGTGCCTCAGCCGGCCAGGAGATGGCGCATCAGGAAGACTGTCGCGAAGCCGGCCGCCATGAAGGTCAGCGTCGCGACCAGCGAGCGCAGCGACAGCCGCGACAGGCCGCACACGCCATGGCCGCTGGTGCAGCCTGAGCCGTAGCGGGTGCCGATGCCGACCAGCAGGCCTGCTGCGGCCAGCGTGCCGAAACCGGCGTCGATCTGGCTGTGGACCGGCCCCCAGGCCCACTGGTACAGCACCGGAGCGGCGATGAGCCCGCCGACGAAGGCGACCCGCCAGGCGATGTCGCCTCGAACCGGCGCGAGCAGCCCACCGAGCACACCGCTGACGCCGGCGAGGCGGCCGTTGAGCAGCACGAGCATCGCCGCCGCGATGCCGATCAGCGCCCCGCCGGCGAATGCGGGCCCGGGGGTGAATGCGTTCCAGTCGATGGTCATGGCGTCGTCGGATCGGGAGGGGTTGCACCACGTGGCGGCCTGGGTGGCCATAGTTGGCGAGATCATGCCTGCGTGGCAGGCGGTGGGCGCGATGCCGATGGCAGGACAGGTGTCGCGAGGGCCTGGTCGAATTGTGCGTGGAGTCGCCCACCGCCGCCTCGAGCGAAGCGTCAGCGGGCGCGCGCGTCGTAGATCACGCGACCCGCGCGCCACGTGGTCTTCACGTCGGCGAACGCAGCCGGATCGGTGGCCGGGTCGCGCCGCAGCAACACCAGGTCCGCGTCCATTCCGACAGCGATTCGGCCCTTGCGTGCGGCGTGGCCGAAGCGCTCGGCCGGCGCGGTCGTCAGGCTGGCGAGAATCGCCCGCCAGTCGAGCCCGGCACCGGCCATGAGCTCGTATTCGCGCCGCGTGTCGAACCACTCGATGTAGCCGACGTCGGTGCCGAACAGCACCTGGCCACCGGCGCGGGCGAAGGCGCCTACCTGTTGCTGGCCGGCCGCGACGAAGCGCTGCACGACGTCCGGTGGTGCGCTGTCGTTCTTCAGCTCGATCTCGATCAGGGTCAGCGTCGGCGTCAGCGCCATGCGGCGATCGGTCAGGCGCTTGACCAGCTCGGGGCTCCACGGGCCCTCCGTCGGCGTTGGGTGGGCCAGCACGTCGACACCACTCGTGATCGAGATGTCCAGCCCCTGCAGCGTCGTCGGGTGGGCAAAGGCAGGCTTGTGCTGCCGGTGGGCCTCGTCGACCAGTGCGGCGGCGATCGTCCGGTCCATCGGCAGCACGCCGACCGGGCCACCGACGATGGCGCCGGCCATCATCTTCACGCCATCGGCGCCGTCGGCCAATTGCAGGCGCGCGCGGGACTGCGCCTGCGCGGCGCTGGCCACCTCCATGCTCGGCACGTTGAGTTGCTGGAACAACTCGCGCACATAGATCGGCGTGCCGCCCTCGGGGAAGAACAGCGCGTCGGTCGTCAGGATCATCGGGCCGGCCACCTCGCCGGTATCGATGCGGCGGCGCAACGCGCGTGCCCCGCCCGGCAGCGAGCCAATGTCGAACACGGCGGTGAAGCCCCAGCGCGTCAGCATCGCCTGCAGCGCGGCGTCCAACTCGGGCGCGGTGGCCCGCCGTGCATCGCGCAACGGTGGCGGCAGCAGGTGCACGTGGCTGTTCCAGAAGCCGGCTGTCAGCACTGCCCCCTGGGCGTCGACCACCGCCGCGCCCCGCGGCACGGCGATGTCGGCCGTCGGGCCGACCGCGGCGATGCGGCCGTCGCGCACCAGCACCGTGCCACGTTCGATTGCCGCCGCATCCGGTGCCGTGTAGAGGCGCGCGCCGACGATCGCCAGTTCGTCCGCGATTGCCGGCATGCTCGCGGCGCACAGCCAGGCGCTGGCCAGCACCCGAATGGTCTGCTTCAGCCAGGCGTGCATCAGTCTTCCTTCGTGTAGGGCGCCCCGAACTCGTCGGGCGGGAACGCGTCGAACTGCGGCAGCCCGTCACCAATCGTCGACCACGATGCCTTCGAGGCGACGTGGATGTGCACGACTGGCCGCACGCCGGGGTCGTCGTCCAGCCCGCCGGCCGGGATGATCACATGCGAGCCCTCGTCCTCGAGCACCGGCATGTTCGACCCGCAGCCGGTGCAGAACGCCCGCAGGTTGCCCGGCGATGATTCGTAGGTCTTCACCAGCTCCTCGCCGGCGGTCCAGCGAAAGCCGGCGCCGTCGGCATGCAGGAAGCTGCCGAAAGCCGCGCCGTGCACCTTGCGGCACATCGAGCAATGGCAGTGGTTGATGAACTGCGGTGCGCCATCGAGTTGATAGCGCACCTGACCGCACAAACACGAACCTCGGATCATCGCCGTCAGCCCCTTCGTTGTTCGACCAGCTCGCGCATCGGCGCCGGCAGGCTGCTGCGCAGCCGCCGGCCGATCGCCGCTTCGTGGCGCTGCCAGTAAATGCCCACAGCGACCACCGCCAGGCCAATGGCCGTCAAGGCCAACGGGAACAGCAGGCTGTCCTTGAAGACCGAGTACGACAGGTGGCCGAGGTAACCCGCCAACCCCAGGCCGCCGACGACTGCGAAGATGCGGCGCGACAGCGCGGCGCCGATCGCGATCATCAACACGTTGATCGCGCAGTAGATGAGCTTGCCGAACTCGCTGCCCGAGTCCATGCTGCTCAAGGCGCCCCAGAAGGTCAGCACACCGAAGATGTAGAGCCAGAACGCGAAGTCCTTGGTGTGGCGCGAGCGCAGGTCGACCCAGAAGGCCAGCAGCGTCATCGCGAGGCCAAACCACAGCGAGACGAACCGGCCGAGATCGGAGAAGAAGCTCGTGTCATCGGCGCCCAGCAGCAGCGGTGTCAGGTCCATGCTCATGTACCACAGCGTCACCGCGACCGGCATCACGAGGAAGGGCAGCCGGTAGCGCCACAGCGCGATGGCCGCGGCGGCCAGCGTCGCGAACTCCATCACCAGCCAGCGCCAGTCGATGTAGCGGTGGTAGTCGCGGTAGGCACCCGCATGGCTGCCGTCGGCCCAGAAGCCCAGTGCGTTCTGTGCGCCGTAGACGGCGAGCGGCACCATCACCACGGCCAGCACGGCGGTGATGCCGGCCGGCAGCGTGAGGTGCTGGCGCTCGAGCAGGTATTCGGTGAGCAGCAGCGCGGCCACGCCGTAAACGATCGACACGACCAGCAGGCCGCCGCCGCCGAAGGTCTCCCAGCCCAGCGTCATGAACAGCGTCATCGCGCCGATCGCGATCAGGCCGCCGAGGTAGTACAGGATGTGGGCAGCCTTGAAGCTGGGCGTGTCGTGGCCGCGTTCGCGCTCATGCTCGGCCAGAAAGGCCCACAGCGCCTGGGCTTGCTCGGTGCTCAGCAGGCCGCGTCGAGCGGCGTCGTCGAGCAGCGTGGGTGTGATCTGCACGGTCATCCCTTCGTTGTATGGGGGGCGCTGTTCGAAGAAGACCAGCCCGGCCGCTTGCCCAGGTCACACCACATGTGGACCTTGTCGACGAAGCCCGTGCCCAGCTGGACCGCGAACGGCTCGGTGCCGAACGGCACGAAGCCGCAGGCGGCGTACAGGGACTGCGCCGCCGCATTGCCGGCGGTGACCGTCAACTGCACCAGCAGCGTGTCGGGCCGCTGCGCTGCCTCGGCCAGCACCGCTTGCACCAGCTGCCGGCCCAGCCCGCGTTGACGGTGTTGCTGCGGCACGTACATGCCGAACAGCGTGGCCTTGTGGCGCGAACGTTCACGCGCCTCGAATGACAAGCCGGCGACGCCGGCCAGCTCGCCGCCCATCCAGGCGCCCAGCACCCTCTCGCGCGCGTCGGCGCCGGGCTGCAACCGCTGGTGCCACCAGCTGATCGGCAGCGGGCCGCGCTCGGCCACGCTGGCGGTGAAGGCTTCGGGGTGCAGCGCATAGCCTTGCAGCATCAGCGTGCGGTAGGTTTCGGCGTCGGCCGGGGTCAGTCTCGTGATGGTCATCAAGGCGGCATCATGCCAACACCGCCGATGACGGCAAGGCATGTCATCGCGGTGGCCGCCGGCAGACCATCAGCAAGGCCGGTCCGTCCGGCGTGGCGACTTCGCCCAGCGGCTCGAAGCCGGCCCGGCAGTAGCAGCGGATCGCACGCTCGTTGTCCGGCGACGGATCGGTCTGGACCTTGCTGACCGCCGGGTCCTCGAACAGCTGCGCGACGAAGGCCCGCACCATCGCGCTGCCCAGGCCTTGGCCGAGTTGATCGGCGTGGGCCAGGAACTGGTCGATGCCGCGGGCGCCGGGGTCGGCCTCGTCTTCCCACCAGCCATCGCCCGAGCCCATCACCACGTAGCGCTGGATGAAGCCGATCGACTCGCCGCCGCGCAAGGCGATGAAGCCTCGCGTGCCGGATTGGTCGTTCGCCTTCGGCAAGAAGTCTTCGGCCAGCTCGGCCAGCGACGATGGTTCGCCCCACCATTGCCGCACATGCGGCCGCGCCAGCCACCCGTGCAGCAGCGGCAGGTCGTCGGCTCGCAGCGGCCTGAAGCTCAGCCGGGCCCCGTTGCCGTTTGTCATGCGGGCGCCGCCTCCATGCGTCGCGTCAGCAGGCTGCGATGAAAGGCCTGTTCATGGTGCAGCGTGTTGCGCGCGGTGTGGTCGCGCACCTGCGGCGTGTTGGCCAGCTTGCCGGCTGCCTCGGCCACCGGGCAGCTGGCGAAGCCCAGCCGCCGCCAGTAGCCCCCGGCACCGGTGCTGAACAGGTAGAGCTCGGTCAAGCCCATGCACAGCGCGTCCGAGGCAAGCCGGTGGTAGAGCGCCAGGCCCAGCCTGCGCGAACGGTGGCTGGGCCGCACGAACGCCAGCCGCACCAGACCGGCTGCGCCCTGCCATTCGAGACCGATGGTGCCGACGATCTGGTCGCTGTCGCAGGCGGCCCAGTAGCGACATGGCGGTTGCGCAAAATCAGCCGGCAACCGGCCCTGCCGGCGCAGAAAGGCCCGGGCATCCTGCAGGCGCTCGTCGAACAGTTCGGTGATGTGGATCGCGGGGATCATTCGGCTGTCTCGGGCGGTCGGGGCGGGTGCATGGGCCGGCGTCTGCAAATCGCTCGACCTGGACCCGGCCCGCTGCCAGCAGCGAACAACGGCTCATGGGGTGCGCCCGAATCGGACGTTAGCGTGAAGACGCCGGCGCGATACTAGACGCTGGCGCCGGCTCTGGCAACGCGCCGCCACCGGCTGCCCTCCACCTTAGGGGTTCAACCGCCCTGTTTGAAGGCTTCGCAGGGGTCGGGCCGCGGTTCGCGCACCGTCTGCTGCAGCTGATCGTAAGCACCCACGGACGGGTTGTCCCCCTCTTCGACCAACGCGACCGCAACAATGGCCGAGTTCGGCACGCCAGCGGCGCGCAGGTAGTGCGGCACCCCGCGGTCGCGTCGCACGTGACCATTGCCAGCGATCAGGACGACGCGGCTGCCGGCTGGCGCGGCCAGCATCGCCTGGGCCATGCGGGCGTCGCGCACACGCTGCGCCAGGGCCATTGGTGCGATCTGCGCTGCCGGCAGCGCGCCGCAATGGCCTTGCGCGATGTCGGCTTCGGCGTCGCGCTGTTGCTGAGCGGTCCAGCCAGGCGCGTCGAGCAGTGGGCGCAGACCGGCTGGCACCGAGCCTTCACGCACCACGGCGCGGATGCGCTCGCGCGGCAGGTTGCCGCCGGCGAGCTCGGCCCGGCCGGCCAGTGCCGCGTCGAACAGCGGCTGGTGCAGCGGCCAGCGCCAGGCCTTGCCGTCCAGCCCGCCGGCCAGGGCGATCGCGTGGCTGTCGGCGGGCGTGGCATTGCGGGCATCGTTCAGCGCGGCGTCGCGTGTCGCATCGAGCTGTTCGAACACCACCCGCGTCGGCCGGCCATCGGCCAGCAGGGCCTGCAGCCATTCGGCGCGCAGGCGATGGTGACGCGGGTTGTCGTGCACCTCACCCAGCAGCACGAAGCGTGCGTCGGCCAAGCCGGGCGGCAGCGTGGGTGGGGGATGCGCGCAGCCGGCAAGGGCCAGGGCCAGCAACAGGCGCGACAGGGTCCGTGAGGTCTTCATGGGCGTTGGCGGGTACCGGCGCTGCGGCGCGGCGCGACCGCAATGCTGCCATCGGGCAGCGGCACGCCGTGCAGGCCGACACCATACAGCCGCTCCAACGCCGGCAGGGCGGCCAGTCCGGCGGGCTGCGTGTCGTCGATCAGGTGGCCATCGCGCACCAGCCAGAGACGATCGAACGACGACAGCGCCTGGCCCAGGTCGTGCAGCACGGCGACCAGCGCATGGCCGCGGGCGTGGGCGTAGGCCTGCAAGGTGTCCATCAGCTCCAGCTGCAGGGCCGGGTCCAGCGCGGCCAACGGTTCGTCGACCAGCAGCAGCCCTCGGTTGACGTCCCACAGCTGCGCCAGCACGCGGGCCAATTGCACCCGGGCCTGCTCGCCGCCGGACAGGCTGTCGAAACGGCGCCCATGCAGGTGCGCCGCGCAGGCCGCCCGCAGCGCATCGCGCACGATCTGGGGTCGGGCCGGGTCCGGCTCCCGCGCGAGGCGGCCCAGGCCGACGACCAGCGCGACCGGCAACCCGAAAGCCACCGCATGCGATTGCGGCAACACGGCACGGCGTTGCGCCAGCTCGGCACGTGGCCAGGCGCCGAGCGGCCGGCCGTCGACCAGCACCTGGCCGGTGCCGGGCGCGAGCTCGCCGGCCATCAGCCG
Organism: Ideonella sp.; assembly: GCF_036277275.1. GTDB lineage: Bacteria > Pseudomonadota > Gammaproteobacteria > Burkholderiales > Burkholderiaceae_C > Ideonella. Next base: position 39,420 of record NZ_DASUNH010000135.1, read on the forward strand.
CAGCAGCGTCGACTTGCCGGCGCCGCTGGGGCCCAGCACCGCGATCCGTTCGCCGGCCTGTAGCTCGGCGTCGAAGGGCCCGAAGCGACGCGCGCCCTGGCTTGGCTCGGCGCGGCGCAGCGCGAGCAATGGGGTGGCGACGATGGGTGTGCCGGTGGTGCTGGGCAGGGTGTCAGCGAGCATCGTGAGAGGTCAGGTCGTGCCGCTGCGCGCAGCGCCGCGCAGCATGGCCAGGAACAGCGGCGCGCCCAGCAGCGCCGTGAAGATGCCGACCGGGATTTCGGCCGGCAGCGCGATCGTGCGGGCCACCGTGTCGGCCGCCAGCAGCAAGGCGCCGCCCAGGCCGGCGGCCAGCGGCAGCAGGCGGCGCTGGTCGGCACCGACCAGCAGGCGCGCCAGGTGCGGCGCCATCAACCCGATGAAGCCGATCACGCCGCACCAGGCCACCGACAGGCCGCACAGCAGTGCGACCAGCGCGATCACCTGCGCACGCAACCGTGCCACGTCCAACCCGACATGACCGGCCGCCGCCTCGCCCAGCGCCAGCGCGTTCAGGCCGTTGGACAGGTGCAAGCTGGCGGGCAGCGCCAGCACCAGCACCGCGCCGAGCACGACCACGACGCCCCAGTGGCCACCGGCCAGCGAGCCGAGGGTCCAGAAGTTCAGGCTGCGCAACTGCTCGTCGGTGGCGAGGAAACTGCACAAGCCCACCACCGCCATCGTCAGCGCGTTCAGCGCCAGGCCGGTCAACAGCAGGCCGGCGACCGAGCCGGGTGTCAGCCAGCGCGCCAGACGGTCCAGCCCGAAGCAGACGGTGAGACCGCCGGCCAGCGCCGCGGCCGGCAGCACCCAGGGCCGCCACACCTCGGGCACGGGGGTGTGCGCGCCGGCGAACAGCGTCAGCACCAGCGCTGCGGCACAGGCCCCACCGCTGGTGATGCCGAGCAGCCCGGGGTCGGCCATCGGGTTGCGAAACAGGCCTTGCGCCAGCGTGCCGGCCAGGCCCAACCCGGCGCCGACACCGAGCGCCAACAGCGCCCTCGGCACCCGCAGCTGCCACAGCACCTGGGCGCCCCCGCTCATCGTCTCGACGCGCCAAGGGGCTACCCAGTCGGCAGCATTGACAGGCACGGCGCCGAGCTGCACCGTGCCGGCGAGCAGCACCAGCACCAAGGCCAGCACGGCGGTGCCGGCACCCAGCGGCCAGCCCTGATCGCGCGGCAACCGGACCAGGGTGTGCAACGGGGTCATCGTGCCGCGCCGCCGCGCAGCGCTTCGGCCAGCGTCGTCATTGCCGACGGCAGGCGCGGGCCGAAGCCGAGCAGCCACAACGCGTCCAGGCTGGCCACGCGGCGTGCGCGGCCGGCCGGCGTGGCGGCCAGGCCCGGAGCGCGCAACAGACCGTCGATGCCGCCGGCCGCTTCGAGGCCCTGGTTGGTGACCAGCAGCACGTCCGGCGCGGCGGCGATCGCGGCCTCCGGGTTCAGCGGCTTGTAGCCGTCGAAACCACTCAGCGCGTTGGTCGCGCCGGCCAGGCGCAGCATCGCGTCGGCCGCGGTGCGCTGGCCGGCCACGCGGACCTGGCTCATCGAATGCGCCAGGATGAACAGTACGCGCGGCGCCGGCCCGGACAGCGCCGCCACCTTGGCCGACGCGGCCTGCGCGTCGCGCTGCAATTGCGCGGCCAGCGCGCGGCCGGCGTCTTCGCGGCCCAGCAGCGCCGCGAGCTGTCGTGTGCGCTCGGCCACACCGGCCACGCTGTGGTCTGCCGCCAGCACCTGGACCGGCACCTTGGCCGCTTCGAGTTGGCGCAGCACCGCCGGCGGGCCGGCCTCTTCGCCGGCGACCACCAGCGTCGGTGCCAGCGACAACACGCCCTCGGCCGACAACGAACGCGCGTAGCCGACATTGGGCAGCGCGCGGGCAGCGGCCGGGTACAGCGAAGTCGTGTCGACGCCGACGAGCAGGCCCTGCGCGCCGAGCGCATAGACCGTCTCGGTGACCGCACCGCCGATGCTGACGACACGCGTGGCCGGCGCGGCGGCCCGGCCCCAGGGCGCGGCGAACGCGAGCCCGACACCTTGGACGAGATGGCGCCGCGTGATCATGGCGTGCACCGTGCGCTGGCGTCGTCCGCCAGGCTGGCCAGCAGCTCCCGCCATTCGCAGCGCTCGGCCTGGCCGGGCTTGCGCTCGCCGAAGAACATCGCAATCGTGCGGCCGGCCGCGTCGAACAACTCCAACGAGCTGACGAGCCCGTCGACGGTCGGCTTGCGCACCAGCCAGGCGCTGGTGATATGGTCTTCGCGCAGGTGCAGGTTGAAGCCCGGGTCCAGCACGTTCAGCCAGGGGCCCATCAGTTCGACGCGGCGCACCGGGCCGCTGTGGATCTGGATCATGCCGGGGTTGCCGACGAAGACCATGATCGGCAGGCCCTGTTGCGCGGCGCGCAGCAGCAGCTCTTGCGCCGTGCCGGGCTCCACCGCCTGCGCGAACTCGGGCGAGGCCAGGCGCAGCGCCTGGGTGCGGCTGAGGCCGTGGCGGCGCAGCAGGCCGAAGAACTCGTGCGTGTCGCGCAGCGCCGCCCAGGCGGCCTGGAAGGCGGTGACATCGACCTCGGCATCGGGCGTCTCGGCCCTGGTTGCCAGCTCAGGCTTCGGCGCGATGCCCGGTTCGGTGGCCTCGTTGTCGGCGAACTGCTCGACCAGTCGGTCGTAGGCGGCCCGGCTGTCCACGTCGCGCAGGAAGACTTTGTGGATCGCGGTGCCGTGCGCGTCGAAGAACTGCAGGCTGCACTGCAAGCCTCGCGGCGTGTGCTCGCGCACCGCGAAGCCGTGGGCCCAGTGGGCGTAGAACACACGCAGGTCGATCGCGCCGCCGAGCACCAGGCCGACGGCGCCATCGACACTTGCGCCGCGGTAGGTGCCGACCTTCTCGTGCACGCACGAGGCGTTGCGCGTCAGCGCCGTCACGTCGCCCAGGCTTTCCAGCGCCTGCATGATCATGGGCCACTCGGCGCGCAGGCGTTGCGCGCGCAACGGGGATTCGTCGAGGTCGAAGGCCGTCGCATGGGCGGCGATCAATTCACCTTCGCCGACGCCCAGATCGTCGGCGATGTCGCGATGGCGTCGTGCCGGCGGTTGGCGCCCCTCGGCGAAGGCGCGGCGCAGGCGGGCGTGGGCATCGGCCGACGTGTCACCGATGGGGTCGAGCAGGGCGTTCATCTCGGATGGTCCTTTCAAAAGTCGGCGCGCAGCGCGAGCTGCACGCTGCGGCCGGGGGCGCTGTAAGCGAGGGTGGACGGGCCGTCGGACAACCCGCGCACGTCCGACCAACGCCAGTAGGTCTCGTCGAAGACGTTCAGCAGCGCACCGCGCAGCGACCAGGTCGGGTTCAGGCGCCAGCTGGCGAACAGGTCGACCACGTCGGCATCGCGCGGCAGGAACTGGGTGGCACGGCTGGCGCTCGGCACGTCTTTGGCGGCCTTGCCGTCGGCGTGCTGCCACTGGGCCATCACGTTCCACGCACCGGCGTCGTAGCGCAGCGCGAAGCGGGCACGCAGCGGGTTCACCGTGTCCAGCGGCTCACGCTCGCCGCCGACATCGCTCTGACCTTGCGTGCGGGCCATGGCGAACTCGCCGCTCCAGGGGCCGCTGGGTTTCCACCGCAGCCGCAGCTCGCCGCCGCGGATGCGTGCGTCGGTCAGGTTGACGTACTGGAACACCGCCGGGTCGTTCGGCGTGAAGCTGCCGCCGACCATCTGCTGGCTGATGAAGTCGCGGTAGCGGTTGTCGAACAGTGCGACCTGCCAGTGCAGCGTGTCGAGCTGGCCGCGGGCGCCGATCTCGATGCTGCGCGCATGCTCGGGCTTCAGGTCGGGGTTGCCGATCGACGTGTAGCCCGAGGCCGGGTTGCTGAACCCGTTGTTGACCTGGTCCGGCTGCGGCGCACGAAAGCCCAGTGCCCATTGCGCATACGGCGCGAAGACCAGCGAGAGGCGCCAGATGGCCCCCAGCCTCGGCGTCACCGCCTGGTCGCCGAGCGACACCGTCTCGCCACCGAAGCCAGAAGATGAAGTTGGCACCAGGCTGAACTTGTCGAAGCGCAGCGCGGGAATGAACGTGAACGACTCGGTGTCGATCTCGCTCTGCACGAAGGCGCCGACGGTGCGGTAGCGCGTATCGGGGAACGGCTTGCTCGGGAAGGTCTCGCCGAAGGGGGGCACCGTACCGTCACGCTCGCCTTCGATGTTCGATTGCGCGAGATCCAGGCCGAAGCTCAGGCGCTGCGGCAGACCGCCGCGCAGCAGCGCGACACCCAGGGTCGACAGGCCGATGCTGCGCTCCTCGAAGCGGTTGTCGCGGGTGCGGTCAGGCGAGAACGCGCGCTCTTCGGTGTGGAACTGCGTGACCTCGGCGCGCTGGGCGTACAGCTGGGTGCGCCACTCGGTGAGCCATGGTGCGTGGGCGTTCGCGTACCGGTGCGAGAGGCTCAGCCGCTGCCGCCGGACCTCGTCGTCAGTCACCAGGCTGACGGTCTGGTTCCCGAACGGGTTGGTCTGCGACGGCGGCTCGGGCACTTCGGCGACGGCGGTCAGCACGTCGATGTGCTGATCACGACGGCGCGCGTCGAGCGTGGCCTCGAAGCTGTGCTGTGGGTTCGGCTGGTAGCTCAGCGAACCGAGCAGGCTGGTCGCGTCGTGATCCAGCGGGTTGGGTGATGTGCGGTCGCTGAAGCGGCTGTCGTTGTCGCCCTGGTTGTCGGTCTCGTGGCCACGGCGGTGGCTGACGAGCAGCAGGCCCTGCAGCGGCGTGCCGCCCATCGCCAGCGCGGCGGTGGCGTTGATCGAACGGTCGACCGAATGGGTGCCGAGCTTGACGAAGCCCGCCAGCGTCTTGCCGTCGGTCAGCAGGTCGCTCGCGCGCAGCGTGCGCAGCGCCAGCGCGCCCGCCAAGCCGTCGCTGCCGTACTGCGACGAGCTCGGGCCGCGCAGCACCTCGGCCGATGCCAGCGTGTCGACATCGATGAAGTCGAGTCGGCCGGTGGCGAACGGGCCGAAGCTGAACGCGCTGGGCAGTCGCACGCCGTCGACCAGCAACAGCACCTGGTTGCCTTCGAGGCCGCGAATGTTCAGGCCCTCGTTGCCGGGCCGGCCGGTGGAGGAACTGGCGCTCAGGCGCGGCTGTGCGGCGCGCACCGAGAGGTCGACCTCGTCGTCGAGCAGGTCCTTCAGGTCGCGTGCGCCGCGCCCCTCGATCGCTTCATGGTCATGGGCGGTGACGGTGGCCGCCACTTCGTCGAGTGCGCGCTCGGTGCGGGTGGCCGTGACGCTGACCGGTGGCAGCGGCGCTTGTTCGCGCGGGGCGCCGATCTGCGCGGGGGTTTGGGCATGAACCGGGTAGGCCAGCGCGAGGCCGAGGGCCAGCAGGCTGAAGGCGAAGGAGGCGGACAAGGGCAGGGCGCACGCGCGGCGCGGGTGGTACGACAACATCGAACGTCGGGCTCGTCACAAAAAGGGCACGGGCTGGCGACGAAGCTGGCGTTGTGCTGAACCGGGGCGATGGCCCCGAGGGTTTGGAAAAGGGAACGGCTCAACCAGGCTGGCAAAGCAGCGCGGAATGCGCGGTGGAAGGTTCGGGTGCAGGGCGGCCGGGCAGCACCAGTTCACGCATCAGGCTGGCCAGCGTCGCGCGCGGGATCACGCGGCGCCAGTGGTAGCGCGGATGGGTGCAACCGATCGTTGCCTCGCCGCCGCGCGCGAGGGCGGCGCGGAACAGCGGGTCGAGCTGGAAACGCAGAAAGTGCACGCCGCTCGGGCGGTCGAGGTGGCGGCACGGCAGATCGTCGTTGACCGACGCGACGACGCGCGCCTGGCCCCGCAGCTCGACATAGATCGCCCATACCGCCTCGTTCAGCAGCGGCATCAGCTGCTCGCGTTCGGCCGCGTCGGGCAGCTCGATCATCAGCGTGGCTTTCCACTGCGCGCCGTTGGGAACCAGGTGGGCGTAGGTGGTGATCTCTTCGCGCACAGCCTCTTCGTCGTCGGCGCTGCGGTCGACCCACAGCACCTCCTGGATGTGGTGGCGCACCGTGAGTTCGTCTTCGAACTGCAGCCGCAGGTGCGGGCCGAGCGCCAGCGTGCGCTGGCGGCGGTGCGCGATCAGGCGCTGGCGGTGTTCGTGCCGGTGCAGGCTGTAGGCCTGCAGCGTCATCAGGTCGGCGGCGTCGATCATGGCTGCACCTCGTCGGTCGGGTGCAGCGTGGGTGTCAGGTCGGCCAGTGCGCGGCGCAGGCTGGCGCTGCTGGGGTTGTCGACGAACACGCAGCGTTTGCCGGTGCGTTTGCAATGGTCTTTCACGCGCCAGTAGGCGTTGTGGCTGATGCAGCCGGTCTGGCAGATCACCAGATCGGCGGCGGCCAGCGTGGTGTCCAGCCGCGCGACGTTGTCTTCTTCGCCACCGTCGTGGTGCATGAAGCGTCCGCCGACGTCTTCGACCAGCCGGCGGTAGACGGGCAGGCTGGCGGCGCGGCCGCCAACGCAGAGCACCGAGCGGTCGCTCAGTGGCGGTGTGGAGTCGATGGTGCCGGCGTCGTCCGCCAGCGTCAGCTGCGGCCGTGGGTCGAGCTGGACGGCATGCAGTGTGGCCAGCGCTTCGCTGGCGCGGTGGCGTTCGCGTTCGAGCTCATGGCGGGCCTTCAGCAGGGCGCGCTCCAGGTCCTGGATACGCTCGATCTGCTGCGCGACCTGGCGCGTCAGCTCGTCGCGGCTGCGCAGCGCCGGCACCGCGGCTTCGAGCGCCTGCAGATCTTCCTGCAGCGCGGCCAGCATCGTGTCGCGACCCACCAGCTCGGCTCGGGCCCGCACCAGCGCGGCGTTCTGCGCATCCTGCTTGCGCGCGTGATCGGCAGCCTGCTGCACGCAGCGCTGTTGCGCCGCGCCGAGTTCACGCGCCAGCACTTCGTTTTCCGACAGCAGTGCGTTCAGCTTGGCCAGGTCGGCGCGGTCGGCGGCGCCGTTCTGGTGCTGGATCATGTGGATGTCGGCCAGCACCGACTCTTCCAGCGTGGCGTCACAACGTGGATGGGTCAGCGTGGCCCACAGCGCGCCGGGCACGTCGCGCCCGACCGTCTGGCCGGCCCACCAGGCGGCCAGCGCCTCGGTGGTCTTCAGTGCACGGGTGGCGCGCAGCGCGACGGCGTAGCGGTGGTCGAGCTCCTTTTGCAACGCCTCGGCGATCGCGCCGCGCTGGCGGCATTCGCCATTGACGCCGCAGTGCAGCTCGTAGTCGCTCGCGACGGCGTGACCGCCCAGCACCTTGTCGACCAGGCGGCGCACCGCGGCCATCGGCAGGCACACACCGACGACCGGGCAATGGGCGTGGCGGCTCAGCTCCCACAAGCGCCGACGGCGCGAGCCGCGGGTTTCGGAAGCCAGATTCAGGGCAGGGGCACGGCAGCCGCAGGCTGCGGCCAGATCCATGGGCACGGCATCCGCCGCGGGCGTGGTGGGCATGCGCTGGCCTTTCGGTCAAGAGGCATGCACGGGGCTGGCGAAACGCTGGCTGGTGCGTGGCAGGGGCGGGAAATGGCGCCCAAAGGCGCGGGGCTTACTTGGTGAGGATCAGCTTGCCGGTCCCCGTGCGACGCAGGCGGTAGACCTGATCGCCGTGGCTGATCAGCGCTTCATCGCTGCCGGCGAGCAGTTCCTCGCTGCGCCATTGGGGCCCGGTGGGCGCAGGCAGCGGGATGCTGGTGGGCACCGGGGTGGTTGGCGTGCCCGGAGGTGCGGGCGGGATGGATGTCATCATTCGCTCATCGTAATACGAGCGATTCTCATTTGCGAGAAATAGACCACTTCTGGGATACGGAATAGGGCCGCACCAACGCCACGGCAAGTCGTTGGTAAACGTTTCCTGTATCTATTGAAATGAGAATCGTTCCTATTACAATCGGCCGGCACCCACAGCCAGCCACCGCGCGCCAGGGACTTCCAACCACCTGAACTCCGCGAGGGCCGCCATGGGCGACCAACTTTGCGGGCGGGATGCGCGATGAGCGCCCGCCTGCTGCGCGGGCGGGCCGGGCGATGCCGCTGGCGCCCCCTGGCTTGCGCCGCTTTCCTACCGAGGCGTTGCCGGCACCGGCCATCGTCGGGGTCTCGTGACGGCGCCGACGCCGGGTCCGCGCCCAGAGGCCCACTGCTTTCGGCGAGCCACGCTCTGCTGCGTGGGCTGCCAACCCCCGTTGTGTCCCGACGCCCTGACGGCCGCTGCCTTCATGCAGCGGTGCTTGGCGGCGCGTCGGTGGCGCTGCCTGCGCGTCCCGTCCTCGCGGCGCCCCAGGGGCCGGCCGGCCTGCTTGCCTGAGCCACCCGCATGTCACCTCACCGCCCGCGGCATTCGCGCCACACGCCAGGCGCCAGGTCTCCCGGCCGTCGCACCGTGCGCGCCTGGCCTGCGCTTGCTGCGCCCCGGCCGAGCCCGGTCGCCCGCGGCCGTCCGTCCGCCTGGCGGGCTGGCTGGCCCGCGCCGCCAACCTACGCGGCTCGGGCGCCGACTCCAACCCCGACCCCGTTTCCGATTCCCTGTTCGAGGACCCTCCGCTGTGATTTCCCTGCCGTTCCGACCCCATCCACTGCGTTTGGCCGTGCTCAGTGCCTGGCTCGCCGTGCCCACCCTGGCCGGGGCCCAGGCCGCCCCGCCAGCCAGTGAAGCCGAGGCGAAGAGCACGACGCTGCAGCGCATCGTCGTCACGGGCCAGACGGAGCAGGAGCAGGATGGCGACGCCTACCGCGCCCGCGCCAGCCGTTCGGCGACCGGGTTGGACTTGTCGCTGCGCGAGACGCCGCAGTCGGTCAGTGTGTTGACGCGCAGCGTGATGGACGACTTCAAGCTCAACAGCGTCAACGATGTGCTGGCGATGAGCCCGGGCGTGATCGTCGAGAAGGTGGAGACCGATCGCACCTACTACAGCGCGCGCGGTTTCGACATCGTCAACTTCCAGGTCGATGGCATCGGCACGCCGATGACCTATGGCCTCGTCGACGGTGATCTCGACACGGCGATCTACGAGCGTGTCGAAGTGATCCGCGGGGCCACCGGCCTGCTGGCCAGCACCGGCAACCCATCCGCGACGATCAACTTCGTGCGCAAGCGGCCGACGGCCGCGTTCCAGGCTTCGGCCGGGCTGCTGCTCGGGTCGTGGAACCAGAAGCGTGTCGATGCCGACATCGCCAGCCCGCTGAACGAGGCCGGCAGCGTGCGTGGCCGCGTCGTGCTGGCGGTGGAGGACAAGGATTCGCACCTCGACCGCTACCACCTGAAGAAGGCCGTGTTCTCGGGCATCGTCGAGGCCGACCTGGGCGACAACATGCTGCTGACGGCTGGCCATGTCCAGCAGGCCAACCGGCCCAAGGGCAACAACTGGGGCGCGCTGCCGCTGTGGGACAGCGCGGGCCAGCCGACCGACTACGACGTCTCGGTCAACACCGCACCGGCCTGGACCTACTGGAACGCCGACCTGGGCCAGACCTTCGTCGAACTGCAGCACCAGTTCGCCAACGGCTGGAACCTGCGCGGCGCGCTGACGCACAAGTCGATCAGCTCGCAGGGGCGGCTGTTCTACGTGTATGGCGAACCCGATGCGGTGACCGGCGCCGGCACCAAGGCCTATCCGTCGCTGTACGACCAGGACAACCTGCAGAACATCGTCGACCTGCGGGTGAACGGGCCGTTCGAGCTCTGGGGTCGCAAGCACGAGCTGGTGCTGGGTGCCAGCGCCTCGCGTTCCGGCCTGCAGGCGGTCTCGCACTATGGTCGCGGCATCGGCACCCTATTGCCCGACCTGGCCACCTGGGACGGCGACTACCCGATTCCCGTCTTCGACGCCGCCATCGACGGCAGCAGCTTCATCGACCGCCAGCAGAGCTTGTACGGCGCCGTGCGGTTGCGCCCGGCCGATGCCTGGCAGGTGCTGCTCGGCGCCAATGCCACTTGGATCGACAGCGAGGGCGTGAGCTACGGCGCACCGCGCGCCAAGAGCGAGAACAAGGTGACGCCTTACCTCGGCGTGGTCTATGACCTGATGCCGACGCTCTCGGCCTATGGCAGCTACGCGGGCATCTTCCTGCCGCAGACCGAGCTGCGCGTCGACCGCAACCGCCTCGATCCGGCCCGCGGCTCCAACCTCGAGCTGGGCCTGAAGGCCGAATGGCTGGACAAGAAGCTGCTGGGCACGGCGGCGCTGTTCAAGTCGCGCCAGGACAACCTGGCCTCGTTCGACCGCACGGTGGACGACCCAAACGACCCGAACGACATCCCGTTCTCGGCCTACAAAGGCGTGGACACCCGCAGCCATGGCGTCGAGCTGGAGCTGGCCGGCGCGATCACGCCGGACGTGAAGCTGACCGCCGGCTACACCTGGCTGGAAGTCGAGGACGCGCAGGGCGAGGCCACGCGCACCTTCATCCCGCGCCAGTTGCTGCGCGTGGCCGGCTCGTGGCAGGCGCTCGACGCGCTGAAGCTGGGCGCGTCGCTCAGCTGGCAGTCCGGGATCTACCGTGACGACGGACCCGTGCGCACGCGCCAGGACGCCTACGCCTTGCTCGACCTGATGGCCCGCTACGAGTTCAACAAGCAGTGGAGCGCCACGCTGAACCTCGAGAACGTCACCAACCAGAAGTACCTCACCAGCCTGTACTGGAGCCAGAGCTACTACGGCGCGCCGCGCAGTGCGAGCGTCTCGGTGGACTGGAAGTTCTGACCCGAGCATCGATGGAGGAGCCGTGATGCGCACCTGGCTTGTTCGACTGCACCGCTGGTTCGGCCTCTCGGCCGCGCTGTTCCTGTTCATCGCCGGCGCCACGGGTGCGCTGATCTCGTGGGATCACGAGCTCGATGCGTGGCTGAACCCGGTGTTGTACGAGGCCCGCAGCGACGGCCCGGCATTGCCGGTGGCCGAACTGGTGGCGCGCATCGAGGCGGCCGATCCCAAGGCCCAGGTGACCTACCACCCGCTGGCGGTCGAGCCCGGACACGCCTTCGTCGCCTTCGTGGCGCCGCGCTGGGACGCGACGGCCGGCCAGTTGCACACGCTGGGCTACAACCAGATCGCGCTCGACCCGGCCACCGGCGACGTCCAGGGACGGCGTGAATGGGGCGCCGTGTCGCTCAGCCGCGAGAACCTGTTACCGTTTCTGTACAAGCTGCACTACTCGATGCATCTGCCTCAAAGCCACGGCATCGAATGGGGCATCTGGCTGATGGGGCTGATCGCGATCGCCTGGGTGGCCGACACCCTGATCGCGCTGTGGATTTCGTTCCCCAGCCCGTCGCAGTGGAAGCGCTCGTTCGCCTTCCGCTGGGCAGCGGGCGGCCACCGGCTGGTGTTCGACCTGCACCGCTCGGGCGGCGTGTGGCTGTTCCTGCTGGTGCTGATGATCGCTGTCACATCGGTGGCGATGAACTTGAACAACCAGGTGATGCGGCCGGTGGTGTCGTGGTTCTCGACGCTGTCGCCCACGCCATTCGCCAGCCGAACGCCGGCGGCGCGGCCGATCGAGCCGCTGGTGGGGCGCCCGGCGATCGTCGCGGCGGCCGAGGCCGAGGCGCAGCGCCGCGGTTGGACCGCGCCGGCTGGCGCGGTCTTCCTGTCGCCGGACCTGGGTCTATGGGGGGTGGGCTTCTTCCGGCCCGGCTTCGATCATGGCGACGGGGGCCTGGGCAACCCGTGGCTGTACTACGACGCACGCAGTGGCCAACCGGCCGGCGACAGCGTGCCCGGCACCGGCAGCGCCGGCGACATCTTCATGCAGAGCATGTTCCCGTTGCATTCGGGTCGCATCATCGGGCTGCCCGGCCGGGTGTTGATGTCCTTGATGGGCGTGGTGATTGCCGTCTTCAGCGCCACTGGCGTCTACCTGTGGTGGAAGAAGCGGGTGGCGCGGGCGCGCGTCGCGGCCCGCCCATCGGAGGTCGACATCTCCCCAAGGCCGATGACGGCGACGTCATAACTGTCCGGCCGCGGGGCGGGCACAATCGCGGGTTCATGCCGGGCGGCGGGTTTGCTCCTGTCGCCCAGCCCGGCCTTGTTTGGCCGTGGCCCCGGCACCCCCGACGAGCCCAGCGAACATGCAGTCCAACGAAACGACTTCCGCCGCCAACAGCGCCCCACGACTCAGCCAGCGCGACCAGGGTCGCCACAGCTACAGCCGCGACGAGCTGCTGGCCTGTGGTCGTGGTGAGCTCTTCGGCCCCGGCAACGCGCGCCTGCCGCTGCCCAACATGCTGATGATGGACCGCATCGTCCGCATCGACGACAACGGCGGCGTGCACGGCAAGGGCCTGATCGAGGCCGAGCTGGACATCCACCCCGACCTCTGGTTCTTCGCCTGCCACTTCGAAGGCGACCCGGTGATGCCCGGTTGCCTGGGACTGGACGCGCTGTGGCAGCTGGTCGGCTTCTGGCTCGGCTGGCGCGGCAACCCGGGGCGTGGCCGTGCGCTCGGTTCCGGTGAGGTCAAGTTCTATGGCCAGGTCTTGCCCACGGTCAAGAAAGTGACCTACCGTCTGGACCTCAAGCGCGTGATCGAGCGCAAACTGGTCATGGGCATTGCGGACGGCCACATGTTTGCCGATGGCCGCGAGATTTATTCGGCCACCGACCTGAAGGTGGGCCTGTTCACTTCGACGGAAGATTTCTGATGCGCCGTGTCGTCGTCACCGGTACCGGCATTGTGTCCAGCCTGGGCAACAACGCCGCCGAGGTCACCGAGAGCCTGCGCGAAGGCCGCTCGGGTCTGAAATTCAACCCGACCTATGCCGAGCGGGGCATGCGCTCGCAGGTCAGCGGCAGGCCATCGATCGACCTCGAGGCCGCGATCGACCGCCGCACGCTGCGCTTCATGGGCGACGCGGCGGCGTACTCGTTCCTGTCGATGCAGCAAGCCATCGAGCAGGCCGGCCTGACGCCGGAGCAGGTGTCGAACCCGCGCACCGGCCTGGTCGCCGGCTCGGGCGGTGCGTCCAGCTTCAACCAAGTGTGGGCGGCCGACACGCTGCGTGCCAAAGGTATCAAGCGCGTCGGGCCGTTCATGGTCACCCGCACGATGGGCAGCACGGTGTCGGCATGCCTGGCCACGCCGTTCGGCATCAAGGGCGTCAACTACTCGATCACCTCGGCCTGCGCGACCAGCGCGCATTGCGTGGGCCACGCCGCGCAGCTGATCGCCTGGGGCCAGCAGGACATCGTCTTCGCCGGCGGAGGTGAAGAAGAGAGCTGGGAGCTGTCGCTGTTGTTCGACGCGATGGGTGCGATGAGCAGCAGCTACAACGACCAGGCCGACCGTGCGTCGCGCGCGTTCGACGTCTCGCGCGACGGTTTCGTCATCGCCGGCGGCGGCGGCATGCTGGTGCTCGAAGCGCTCGACCATGCGCGGGCCCGCGGCGCGAACATCATTGCCGAGCTGGTAGGCTTCGGTGCCACCTCGGACGGCCACGACATGGTGGCGCCGTCCGGTGAAGGGGCGGTGCGCTGCATGCAGCAGGCGATGATGACGGTGAAGACGCCGATCGACTACATCAACGCCCACGGCACTTCGACGCCGGTCGGCGACCTGGCCGAACTGGGCGCGGTGCGCCAGGTGTTCGGCGACCAGGTGCCGCACATCAGCTCGACCAAGTCGCTGTCTGGCCACTCGCTCGGCGCCGCTGGCGCGCAAGAGGCGATCTACTCACTGCTGATGCTGCAGAACGGTTTCCTCGCCGCCTCGGCCCACATCGAGAACCTCGACCCGGCGGCCGAAGGCCTGCCGATCCTGCGCCAGCGGCTCGACGGCCCGGTCAACACCGTGATGTCGAACAGCTTCGGCTTTGGCGGTACCAACGCGACGTTGGTGTTCTCGAAGTTCGCGGGCTAGTGCCGTTGTGAGCGACGGTCGCAGCTAACGCCGCCGCTCAGCGCCGCCCGCGCCGCTGCGCCAGCGGCCGCTTGCCCTTGAGCTGGCGCTCGATGCCATCGTTCAGGGCGGCACGCAGTGCGTGCACCTCGTCGACGTGGCCATAGACGCCGGGGAAACGCAGGTCCAGCCAGAGCCACAGTGTGCAGGCGCGCAACGCCTGCTCCATCGCGTCGAGCCGGCTGTGGCCGTCGACGTCTTGCAGGAACCACGGTGCGTTGACACGGCCATGGCGCGCGTGCTGGTGGCTCCAGTCGAGAAACTCCTGCACCTGGCCTTCGGTGCGCGTGTCGACCGGGGCCTGGGCGTAGATGAAGCGTTCGCGCAGGCTCAAGCGCCCGGCGCTGTCGTCCAGGCGCTCCGCCAGCTCCAGCATCGCGTCCAGCTCGGCCACCGCGAAGTGGGCATCGTCGAGCTTGAGTTGATCGACGAACACGCCCAGCACCTCGCGCAGCCGCGTCTTGTCCAGGCGTGTGGCGATTGTTTCGACGTGCCAGCCGTTCGGCGCCACAGGCGCCTTGAAGTCGCGTGGCGCGCGCGGCTGCTTCGGCAGCAGTTCCTTCAGCACGCGCGCCGCCGTCGGTTCGGCTTCCTTCAGCACGCCGACGAACCCTTCTTCGTGGATGCCGTAGCGCCCGGCGCGGCCGGCGATCTGGTGCACCTCCGACTCGTTCAGTTCGCGGTCGGCGACGCCGTCGAACTTGTTCATCGTGCTGAACAGCACGCGCTGGATCGGCAGGTTCAGGCCCATGCCAATCGCATCGGTTGCGACGAGGATGTGTGATTCGCCCTGTGCAAAGCGTTCGGCCTCGCGCCGGCGGACCTCCGGCGGCAGTGCGCCGTAGATCACCGACACCGGGTGGCCGTCCGCCGCGATCTGGTCACGCAGCATCAGCACGTCGCGCCGGCTGAACGCGACGACCGCGTCACCCTTCTTCAGCTGCGACAGCGGTACCGGATGCGCGAGGCGCTCGACATGCTGCTTGCGCTCGAAGCGCCTGATGCTGCAGCGTTCACCACACAGGCCCAGCAGCCGCTCGATCGCCGCCACGGCGTAGGACGAGCAGATGATGATCACCTCGTTGGCCGGCACGGCGACGATGGCTTGCGTCCAGGCCCAGCCGCGCGACGAGTCGAAGATCATCTGCGCTTCGTCGATCACCGCCACGTCGATCGGCGCGGCGGTGTTGACCATCTCGATCGTGCTGGAGACGACGCGTGACTGCGGTGCGGGCACGTTCTCTTCGCCGGTCAACAGCGAGCAGGGCACGCCGCGCGCGACCAGACGGTCACGCCCTTCCAGTGCCAGCAGGCGCAGCGGCGCGAGGTAGGCGCCGTCCAGCGCCTGGGACAGGCGTTCGAAGGCGGCGTGGGTCTTGCCGCTGTTCGGCGGGCCGACGTACAACGTGACGCTGCGTTGCAGGCGGCGCGCCTTCTCGAAGGTGTCGGGGTAGCCCTGGAAGGCCAGCTCGCTGTTCAGCCGGGCCAACGTGTCGGCCTCGGCGACCTGGTGCTCCCAGCGGTCTTGCGCGCGGCTGCAGGCGGCCTTCAACTCGTCCAGCGCCTGCGGGTTCGTCACCAGGGCCTGCGGGCCGCTGCACTCGGCCTGCAGACGCGGCAGCAGCGATTCGAGCTCCGCCGCGTTCAGCGAGCGGCTGCGCTCGACCAGGGACTCGATGTGCGCCACCAGCTCGGGCGCGTGCGGATAGTGCGCCGGCGGGCCCAGTGCGGCGTGCAGCGCCGCTTCGTCGCCTGTGCGGTAGAAATTCCAGACGATGTCGGGATCGACCGGTACCCGAAACAGCACCGGCACGCGCCAACCGTTGCTCGGCACCGTCAGCGCATGGCGGATCAGCCGCGACCACTGGCCGGCGCGGCGTGTCACGGCCGCCGCCTCCAGCGCGGTGGCCCGCTCGATCATCAGCGGCCGCGCCTGCGGGCCGGTGCCGACGGCGTCCAGGTGCGCCAGCGCCGCATCGAGCAGCGCCGGCTCGATCCACCGGCTCGGGCGTTGGCCCGCAGCGGCCTTTTGCAGCAGGATCAGCCCGAGCTTGTCCAGGTGCTGTTCGAAATCGGGGCTGTTCTCGGCCAGGTAGTCGGCCGGTTTCACCACCTGCGGCAGCGCGTACGCGGCCTGGCGGATGCGGTTGAACTCGGCCTTGCCGATGTGGGGCGGCAGGCGCGAGGCGTGGCGGGCGTTCGGCAGGGTCAGCGAAGGCTGGCCGGGCTTGTGAGCCGGCCCAGGCGCGCCGTTCGGCGTCGCGGGGTGGGAAGTCTTGGGCATGTAGGGTTGGCAGGGTAACCGCAATGCACCGGTCAGCGGCCGACCAGTTGGTCGGGCGCGCGCTCGGTGATGGCTGCGATGCAGGGGTGCGAGATCTGGCGTTCGACAGTCACCGCATAGAACTCTTCCACCAGGTCGGACGTCCGACCGACCACCCGCACGCCATACTGGGCCGAGGTTTCCGACTCCAGCACCGTCGGCGTCATGAAGACGCCGCGGCCCTCGCCGCCGAAGGCCTTCATCAGCGCCGCGTCGTCGAACTCGCCGATCACATGCGGGCGGATCTTGTGCATCGCCAGCCAGAAGTCGAAGCGCTGTCGCATCGCTGAGGACGAGCCTTGCAGCAGCATTGGCGCGCCGTCCAGGCACTGCGGGAATTCGCCGGCCAGGCTGCGCTTGAGCGCGGGCGCGGCGAAGAAGCTCATCGCCGTCGAGCCCAGCAGGTGGTTGAAGGCCTTGACGCTGATCTGCCGCCCCATCGGCTCGTCAGCGATCACCAGGTCCAACCGGTGCACCGCCAGCTGGCCGAGCAAATCCTGGAACTTGCCTTCGTGGCACAGCAGCCGCACGTGGGCCGCCACGCCCAGCGCCGGCTCCAGCAGCCGGTAGGCGACGGCCTTGGGCACCGAGTCGGCGATGCCGACGTGAAAGTCCAGCGTGCGCTCGCCACTGCGGGCCTCGCCCAACTTGGCTTGAAGCTCGGCGCCGAGGGCAAAGATTTGATCGGCGTAGCCCAGCACCAGGCGCCCTTCGTCGGTCAACTCCAGCCCGCGGCCCGCCTTGCGGAACAGCGCACAACCCAGGCGCTCTTCGAGCAGCTTGATCTGGCCCGACAGGGTTTGCGGCGAGATGTGCAGTTGCTCCCCGGCACGCACGATGCCCCCGGCCTTGGCGGCGGCCCAGAAGTAGTGCAAGTGCTTGAAGTTCATGCCGTCGTGTGAATGTTTCGCATTATTCGAAGTATTGCATGAACATTTCCGACTGTACGCGACGTATTCGGCTGCCTACAGTTCGACGTTTTCAACCGGAACCACGGCGATGGAATTCCTGCTCGACCCCAACATCTGGATCGCCTTCGCGATGCTCACCGCCCTCGAGATCGTGCTGGGCATCGACAACATCGTCTTCATCTCGATTCTGGTCGGCCGCGTGCCGGCGCAACAGCGTGACCTTGCGCGCCGGCTGGGTCTCGGTTTCGCGATGGTCACCCGGGTGCTGCTGCTGCTGTCGCTGAGCTGGGTGATGGGCCTGACCACCGACCTGTTCTCGCTGTTCGACCAAGGCATCAGCGGGCGCGACATCGTGCTGCTGGCCGGCGGCCTGTTCCTGCTCTACAAGGCCTCCCACGAGATCTTCATCGAAGTCGAGGCCCGCGACGAGCATCCGTCCGCCATCGCGGCGACGGCCAAGGCGTCGGCAGGCATGTTCTGGGGCGTGATCGGCCAGATCGCGGTGATCGACATCGTCTTCTCGCTCGACTCTGTCATCACCGCGGTCGGCATGGTCGACCAGATCGGGGTGATGATCGCCGCCGTGCTGGCGTCGGTGGCCGTGATGCTGTTCGCTGCCAAGCCGATTGGCGAATTCGTCGATCGCCACCCGTCGGTCAAGGTGCTGGCGCTGTCGTTCCTGGTGATGGTGGGCATGGCGCTGACGGCCGAAGCCTTCGACATGCACGTTCCCAAGGGCTACATCTACGCGGCGATGGCCTTTTCGCTGGTGGTGGAGTCGCTCAACATTCGTGCGCGCAACAAGCGCCTGGCGTTGGCCGGCAAGACGGCGGAGGCCGATTAATCCGATTTTCTCGAACTTGTGGTTCGAATCATTCGACTATTCATGAATGATTGTTCAGCCTAGAGTGAAGCTGTCTCTACCTGCAAAGGAATCGCCATGAACCTCCAACCTGTCCGCACCGGCGGCTACCCATCCGGCAGCGCCGGGATCGATACGCAGCAGCGCAACCGCGTGCTGCGCAACACCTACTGGCTGCTCGCCCTGTCGATGCTGCCCACCGTGCTGGGCGCCTGGGTCGGTGTGGCCACCGGCGTGACCAGCGCGATGTCGCCGCTCGTCGGCCTGATCGTCTTCCTGGGCGGTGCCTTCGGCTTCATGTTCGCGATCGAGAAGACCAAGAACTCGGCCGCCGGCGTGCCGGTGCTGCTGGCCTTCACCTTCTTCATGGGGCTGATGCTGTCGCGCCTGGTCGGCGCCGTGCTGGGCCTGTCCAACGGCACGGGCCTGGTGATGACCGCCTTCGCCGGGACCGGCGCGATCTTCCTGGGCATGGCGACGCTGTCGTCGGTGATCAAGCGTGACCTCAGCGCGATGGGCAAGTTCTTGTTCATCGGCATGATCATGCTGTTCGTCGCCGGCATCGCGAACGTCTTCCTGCAGTCCAGCGCGTTGATGATCACGCTGTCGGTGGTGGCGATCGGCATCTTCTCGGCCTTCATCCTCTACGACCTGAAGCAGGTGCAAGACGGTGTCGAGACGAACTACATCAGTGCCACCTTGAGCGTCTACCTGAGTCTGTTCAACGTGTTCCAGTCGTTGCTCAGCCTGCTGGGCATCTTCGGCGGCCGCGACGAATGAGTTCCGAACGGCGCTGATCCTTCCTGATCGGTCACCCACCACGCACACGCTTTGACCATGCACAACTCGCCCCACTTTCACCCGCGCCAAGCGTCCCCGTCGCTGTGGTCCGCAATGGGCCGCGCCGCGCGGGTGCTGCTTGGCCTGGCGCTGCTGGCCGGTACCTTGCTGATCGGGCTGCTCCTGCTGGCGGGCCTGCTGTTGCGGGCGGCGTTCAGGGGCAGGCGCGAAGCACCGATCCAGTGGCGAGGCACCGGCATGTGGCCGCCTGCCCGGCCGTTCGGGGCGCCTTCGCCGGCGCGCCGGCCGGCCGGCGAGGTGGTGGACATCGAAGCACGGGAAATCGGGCCGTCGGCCCTCAAGTAGCGGCAGGCCCGCCAAGACGGTCAATAACGCGTCAGCACCCGGTATGTCAAGGTCGCGCTGCCCTCGGCGGGCACCTTGACCTGCCACTGCGCGATACCGGCGGCCAGCTTCGTGTGCTTCTGCGATTCTTCCAGCATCGTCCAGTCGCCAGGCACCGGCTCGCGCACGGTGACCGTCACCGCCTCGGGTTTGGCATTGCGCAGCACGATCTCGTAGGCGCTCTCGCTGGCGCCACGCGTCTTGTTCTTCGTGTCGCGCCGCCGCCAGTCGGTTTGTTTTTTGTCGGCCGTGACGTCGAAGGCGTCGCCCACATGCAGCCGAACAGTCTCGTTCTTCGGCGTGTGGTCGATCGAGTCTTCGCCGACGAACTGTGCATTGCCGGCGCTGTCGCGCTTGTACAGGCGCACCACGCCCTTGGGCAACGGTTCGCCCAGGCGCGTGCTCTCACGGTTGGCGAACTCGATGTAGACGGCCGTCTTCAGCTTCTTGCCGATGTCGCCGACGCTGTCGGTGTAGTAGTGCTCCTGCCCGTGCAACACCAGCTCTTTGGTGACGGGCACGCCGCTGGCGTTGAGCAGGGCCACCTGCTTGGTCTGCTGGTCGGCCAGCGTGGTGGGCCGGCTGACGGTGTACAGGTGGTACTCGAACAAGGCTTCCTGCGAGACCGTCACCTCCGGCGGTGGCGCGAAGACGCGTCCGTTCACGGCCTGGTCGGCTTCGATGGGTTCTTCCTGCACCAGATTCACGTCGCCAGCCACCAGCTGCAGCTTGGCGTTCGAATAGCTGGTGCCACTCTGGTTGGTCAGCGTGAACCAGCCATTCAGGTCGATGCTGCGGTCGTCGGCCGACAGCTCGGCCACGTAGTCGGCACGCCACGCCAGCCCTTTGGTCAGGTACGACAGCTCCACGTCCTGCGGGCCGGCGCGCTGGCTGTCCAGCTCGGTCACCAGCGTCGGCCGGTCGCGCAGATTGGCCGGCACACCGTCGAACACGATGCGACCGGGCTGGCCGGTCTCGATGCGGTCGCCCATCTTCAATACCACGCCTTCATGCGCACTCAGCACCTGGGCCGATTCGGTGGTCTCGGCCCCGCTGGTCGGGTGCGTCTTGACGATTCGCACCGTCTTGCCGACGTACTTCTCCAGCAGCGTGGCTGGCGTCAGCAGATCGAAGTCGAAGTTCTGTTCGAGCAGGCGGAACGAGCCGGGGTTCGACAGGCTGCGCAGCTGCGCCGTCTCGGGGCGCATGTTCGCGCTGACGTCACGCAACGCGATGCGGTTCGACCCGCGGTCCAGCGTCAGCCGGCGCGCATCCTTCACCAGTGCCAGGTCGGCGTTGTAGATCGTCACGGCCACCGACTGCTGGTCTTCCAGCGTGCTGCGGCGCTCCACCGGTTGCGCTTGCGCTGCGCCCACCAGCGTCGCGAGCGCCGCCACGGCCAGTGGTGTTCGTCTTGTCGTTCTTGTCATGGGTCTCTCCACGGCCAATGTGTCAGAAGCGTACCAAGACGCGGTACTTCAGCGTCGTGCTGCCACCGGCGGGCACGTTGATCCGCCATTCGGCGGTGCCCGCAGCCGCCTTGGTGTGCTTCTGCGATTCCTCCAGCATCGTCCAGTCGGCGGGCACCGGCTCGCGCACCGTCACCGTCACGGCTTCGGTCTTGGCGTTGCGCAGCACGATCTCGTAGGCACTTTCGAAGACATAGCTGGCCTTGTTGGTCGGTTCGCGGCGCTTGAAATCGGTCTGCTTCTTGTCGGCTGTCACGTCGAAGGCGTCGCCCAGGTGCAGGCGCACGGTCTCGTTCTTCGGCGTGTGGTCGATCCGGTCTTCGCCGACGAACTGGGCGTTGCCGGCACTGTCGCGCTTGTAGACGCGCACCACGCCCTTGGGCAGCGGCAGGCCGAGGCGCGATGCTTCGCGGTTGTTGAACTCGACGAACACGCCCGCCTTCAGCTTCTGCCCGATCTCGCCGACGCTGGTGCGGTAGTAGTGGTCGTTGCCGCTGACCAGCAACTGCTTGGTCACCGGCACGCCGCTCGCATTCAGCAGCGCCACCTGCTTGGTCTGGTTCTCGGCCAGGGTTGTCGGTCGGTTCAACGTGTACAGGTGGTACTCGAACAGGGCCTCCTGCGCCATGGCCGGGGCGGCCGCCATCGGCGCCGGGGCGATCCCTCGCTCGGCCTTGGCCATGCGCAGCTCTTCGCGCACCCGGTTGACGTCGCCAGCGACGAGCTGGAGCTTGGCATTCGAATAGGTCGTGCCGCTCTGGTTGGTCAGGGTGACCCAGCCGTTCAGGTCCAGCGCCGAATCGTCGGCATTCAGCTCGGCCACGTAGTCGGCCTTCCATGACAGGCCGCCGGTCAGGTAGGACAGCTCCATGTCCTGCGTCCCGGCGCGCCGGCTGACCAGCTCGGTCACCAGCGTCGGGCGGTCGCGCAGGTTGGGCGGCACACCGTCGAAGACGATGCGCCCCGGCACACCGGTCTCGATGCGATCGCCGATCTTCAGCACCACGCCGCCGTTGGCGCTCAGCACCAGGGCCGATTCGCTCGATTCGGCGCCGGTTGTCGGGTGGGTCTTGACCACGCGCACGGTGCGGCCGACGTACTTCTCCAGCAGCTTGGCCGGCGTCAGCAGGTCGAAGTCGAAGTTCTGCTCGAGCAGGCTGAACGAGCCGGGGTTCGACAGGCTGCGCAGCTGTGCGGTTTCGGGCCGCATGCGCGCGCTGACGTCACGCAGCGCAAGGCGGTTGGCACCATCGTCGAGCGTGACCTTGCGTGCGTCCTTCACCAGCGCCAGGTTCTCGTTGTAGATCGTGATCGCCACCGATTGCTGGTCGTCCAGCGTGCTGCGCCGCTCCGGCTTGGGCGCCGACGCGAGCTGTGCCTGCGCGCCGGCGGCAGCCAGGACAAGGGTGAGCACGGCCAACGCGATGGGGGAGGGGGCTGTCACGGACATGGGGTTTTCTCCTGGGTGAAATGCAAGCAGACGGGATGCTGACTCAGATTGATACGCCGCAACTGCCGCGACGGGGTTAAACGCCTGTCTTCTTGAGAGAAGGCGGTTCTGAGCGAGGGTGAGAACTGCGTCACGTCTCGCCCTCTTTTGGGGGCGCGCGGGCAGGGCAAGCGCTACAAGGGCGCCTGTTGCAAGCCGATACAGTGGTCGACATCGAGACAAAGGCACACCCGCACGAAAGTCGGGGTCGCAAAGCTTCCGGTCTAAGGCCTTCGGGCGACGACAGCGGGGTTGCCAACCGAGACGGGCCCGCCACTTCCCATGGTGGCGCCCGCCGCGCTCCGCACGCCTGTGCGGTGCTGGCAACCGTGCGCGGCCGGCAGATTGTGCGACTCCCCTCCTTGCGGCCCAGGTGCAGGGCTCGAGACCACTTCAGCCAGGGAGTTGCCCATGAG
Organism: Ideonella sp.; assembly: GCF_036277275.1. Classification (GTDB taxonomy): domain Bacteria; phylum Pseudomonadota; class Gammaproteobacteria; order Burkholderiales; family Burkholderiaceae_C; genus Ideonella. Next base: position 62,028 of record NZ_DASUNH010000135.1, read on the forward strand.
ACGTTTCATCAGTTTCGTCATCGTCATCGAGTCGCGCTTGCTTCGTCTGGCACTGGCGTCCTTGCCCTTGCTGGCGCTGGTGGCCGCGCTGTGGGGCCCTGCGGTGGCCCGGGCGGCGGCGCCTGCGGCCGCGTCGCACAAGCTCGCGCCCGATCTGCGCGAGGCCTTGCAGGCGAACAACGCCCCAAGACCCCGCTGGTCGCGTGACGTCGACGGGGTGCGTTATGTTCGCGCCTTGATCGTGAGCAACTCTGCCGATCCGGAGCTGATGGACCTGCGGGCGCATGTGCTGGCGGTCGGTGGCTCCGTCTACTACCGCTACCTGTCCATCAGTGCGCTGTCGGTGCTGTTGCCGGCTCAGCGGGTCGCCGACATCGCGCAACGGCCGGATGTGCAGAGCATTTCGCCGAACCGCATTGCACGGCGCACCTCGAGCGAGCTGGAACAGGTCACCGGCGCAGCCGATCTGCGTGCCGGCCGTGCCGACGCCACGCTGGACGGTCGTGGCATCGGCATCGCCGTGCTGGACTCCGGCGTGGCCTGGAATCATCAGAGCTTTCGGGACGCCGCCGGGCACGCCAGCCGGGTGGCGCGCGCCGTCGACTTCGTGAAGGCCGGTGACGCGACAGGCCGGTTGTGGCAGCCCGGCATCGACATCTCGGCCTGGATCAACAACGGCAACGACACCGGGCGTATCGCGTCGGCTTTCGAGCGCCTGATCGATGCCGACCGGACCGACCGTGCCGACCTCTACGGCCATGGCAGCCACGTGGCCGCGATCGCGGCCGGCAGCGGCGACTACCAGGCCACCGACTCCACCGGCGTCGCCCCCGGCGCGCGGCTGTTCGACGTCAAGGTGCTCGACGCCGCCGGCACCGGCGAGGTCAGCGATGTGCTGGCCGGCATCGACTGGGTGATCTACCACGCGAAGGAATACAACATCCGGGTGCTCAATGTGAGCCTGGCTGCGGATTCCTCGGAGTCCTACCTGACCGATCCGCTGTGCCGGGCGGTGCGCAGTGCGACAGCGGCCGGTGTCACCGTGGTCGTGGCCGCAGGCAACTTCGGCCTCGATGCCAGCGGTGCCGAGGTTTATGGCGCGATCAGCGCCCCGGGCAACGACCCTTCTGTGATCACCGTCGGCTCGGCCAACACCCGGGCGACCGTGCAGCGTAGCGACGACAGCATCAACCATTTCAGCTCGCGTGGGCCCACGCGCGGCGCCACCCTGGATGCCCGTGGCGTGCGCCAGCCCGACAACCTGCTGAAGCCCGACCTCGTCGCGCCCGGCAACCGCATCGTCGGCGCGCTGGCGTCGGACCGACAAGGTTCGGCGCAGGGCATGTCGTACCTCCCGCGTGCCTATCCCGAGATCTCGGCGCCGTATGGCGGCAACGCGCAGCCGAGACTGAAGCAGCTGATGAACCTGAGTGGCACGTCGGTCGCGGCGCCGGTGGTTTCCGGCACCGTGGCGCTGATGCTGCAGGCCAACCCGGGGCTGACGCCGCCGCTGGTCAAGGCCATCTTGCAGTACAGCGCGCAACCGATCGCCGATGCCAACCTGCTGCAACAAGGCGCGGGGTTGCTCAACGTTCCCGGCGCTGTCGCGCTGTCGCGCGCATTGCGCAGTGACATAGCGGCGGCGGTCGAGGCCGGCAGCATTGCACCGGGCGCTTCGCTGCTGGCCGCCGGCAAGAGCCTGCCGGCACCGGAATCGGTCATCAATGGCACGCCGGTGCCGTGGAGTCGCATCGTTTTCGCCGGTGGCAACCAGGTGCTCAGCGGCTCGGCGTTGTTCACCCGCTATCAGCCGCTGTACGACCCCCACCTGTCCTGGGCGCGTGGCCTGGTGCAGAACCACGTCGTGAGCCACTGGCCGGCGCGTCGCGGCGAGGCCCCGAACACCTGGGTCCGCTCGATCGTCGCCCGGCCCGCAGCCGGCCAACGCCTCGTCACCGCCGGCGTGGTGTGGGCAGCGCCGCTGGCCGGCAGCAGCTCGCTGCGCAGCCAGAGCGGGGTGTTCATCCCGACGGCCAGGCTGGCCGACTGGCTGGCTTCCGGCAGTGGGCTGGTGCTCAGCGAGGGCATCGTGCTGAGCGAAGGCCTGGTGTTGAGCGAGGGGCTGGTGCTCAGTGAAGGCCTGGTGCTGAGCGAAGGCCTGGTCCTCAGCGAAGGCCTGGTGCTGAGTGAGGGCCTGGTGTTGAGCGAAGGTCTGGTGCTCAGCGAGACGCAGGTCGGCCCCGTCGGCGAGCCATGACCGGCAGCACCGTCGCACCACCCCTGCTGCCCAACGCCGGCGCAGACCCCATGGACCAGACGCTCGCCCCGACCGACGAGCGCCTGCCCCCGTGGGTGCGCCTGCATCGGCAGCTGATGCCGGACTACAACCGCAAGGCGGCTGGCTACTGGTGGTGCGTCGTCTTGCTCGGCGCGGCGATCATCGCCCGTGCGCTGGTGCACCTGGCCGGGCTGCCGGCGACCGCGTGGATTCAGATCGTCGTTGCCACCGGTTTGGCGATGGCGGCAGGCCTGGTGCCGGTGCGCATCCCGCGCTCCACCAACTCGTTCACCGCCGGCGAGATCTTCATCTTCCTGTTGCTGCTGATGAGCGGGCCAGAGGCCGCGGCGCTGGCCTCGGCGAGCGAGGCGCTGGTGGGGGCCTGGCGCAGCTCCAAGCGCTGGACCAGCCGCATCGCCAGCCCGGCGATGGCCGCCATCGCGATGTACGTGGCAGGCTCGGCCCTGCAGGGCGTGCTGGCGTTGCAGCAGCGCTTCGGCGTCGGCCACGACGCCTTGCTGTTGCTGGCAGCGATCCTGTTCGCCTTCGGCTACTTCCTGCTCAACACCTTGCTGGTGACCATGTTGCCGCGGCTCAAGCGCAACGAGCCGCTGAACCTGAAGATCTTCGTCGACTCGTTCGGCTGGCTCGGCATCGCCTACGCGGGCAATGCCTCGGTCGCGACCTTCCTGTACCTGAGCTTCCGGCAGTCGGGCATCGTGGTGGTGATAGCCGCCGTGCCGATCATCGTGATCCTGCTGACCACCGGCCACTACTTCTTCCGCCGCGAAGAGGCCGAAGAGGCGGTGCGCAAGGCGCGTGAGCAGCAGGCGGCGCAGCGCCAGTTGCTGGAGAACGCGCGCACCGCCGGCATGGCCGAGATCGCGACCAACGTGCTGCACAACGTGGGCAATGTGCTGAACAGCGTCAACGTTTCGACCGAGCTGATCTCGACCAAGCTGCGCGAATCCGAGGTCACCGGCCTGGCGCGCGCCGTGCAACTGCTCGAAGACCATGCCCACGAGATCGGCGATTACCTGACGAACGACAAGCGCGGTCGCCTGTTGCCCCACTACCTGAAGCAGCTCGCGCAGACGCTGGAAGAAGAACGCCAAGGGATGGCCGCCGAGCTGGCCGCGCTGGCCCGCAACGTCAAGCACATCAAGGAGATCGTCACGACGCAGCAGGCCTACGCCGGCGCATCGAGCATCGTCGAGCCGGTGCAGATCCTCGACCTGGTGGAAGACGCGTTGCGCATCGACACCGGCGCGCTGCTGGGCCACGAGGTGCAGGTGCTGCGCGAGTTCGAGCGCGTGCCGGCGCTGATGCTGGACAAGCACCGGGTGCTGCTGATCCTGGTCAACCTGATCGGCAACGCGCGCTATGCGATGCAGCGGGTGTCCGGCGGCGTGCACCAGCTCACGCTGCGTGTCCAGCGCGTCGACGACAGCAAGCTCCAGATCGTCGTCGCCGACACCGGCGAGGGCATTGCGGCCGAGAACCTGGCCCGCATCTTCGCCCACGGCTTCACGACCAAGAAAGACGGCCACGGCTTCGGCCTGCACAGCTGCGTGCTGGCCGCGCGCGAAATGGGCGGCACGCTGCAGGCGGCCAGCCCCGGCATCGGCCACGGCGCCGTCTTCACGCTCGAACTGCCGCTGCAAGAGCCCACCGACGCCTGCGCGCGTGCGCAGGCCGAAGCGGCGGCCCCGGAGATTTCATGACCACAGCCCCCAACCGGCGCATCCTGCTCGTCGACGACATGCCGACGATCCATGACGACTTTCGCAAGATCCTGGCACCGCAATCGGCCGCCAAGTCGGCCCTGGACGCGACGCGCGCGGCGCTGTTCGGCGACGAGATCGTCACCTCCGACGAGGCCCCTTTCGAACTCGACTCGGCCTACCAGGGCCAGGAAGGCCTGGCCAAGTTGCAGGCCTCGCTGGACCAGGGCCGGCCCTATGCCATGGCCTTTGTCGACATGCGCATGCCGCCGGGCTGGGACGGCGTCGAGACGATCGAGCGCCTGTGGCAGACCGACCCGCGGCTGCAGGTGGTCATCTGCACGGCGTACTCGGACACACCCTGGGAAGAGGTGTTCCAGCGCCTGGATGCGCGCGACCGGCTGCTGATCCTGAAGAAGCCGTTCGACAACATCGAGGTCCGGCAACTGGCACAGGCGCTGACGGCCAAGTGGCAGATGACCCAGGCCCTGGCGTTGCAGATCGACAGCCTGGAAGCCGCGGTCGAAGAGCGCACGCGCAAGCTGACGCAGGCCAACGAGGCGCTGCAGACCGAGATCAGCGAGCGCAAGCACCTGCAAGCCCAGCTGGTGCAGCAGGGCAACCTGGCGTCGATCGGCCAGTTGGCGGCCGGTGTGGCGCACGAGATCAACAACCCGATCGGCTTCATCTTCTCGAATTTCGGAACGCTCGAACACTACCTCGACCATCTGTTCCGCCTGCTCGCGGCCCACGAGCGGGCCGAGCCTGCTGCCAGCTTGCGCTCGTTGTACGAAGAGCTGCAGATCGACTACCTGAAAGAAGACGTGCCGATGCTGATGCGCGAGTCGAAAGACGGCATCCTGCGCGTGCGGCAGATCGTGCAGGACCTGAAAGACTTCTCCCGTGTCGATTCGGCGCAGCAGTTCCAGCCGGCGCAGCTGCACCAGGGCATCGACTCGACGCTCAATGTCGTGGCCAACGAGATCCGCTACCAGGCCGACGTGGTCAAGGAATACGGCCAGCTGCCGCCGGTCGAATGCCTCGCGTCGCAGATCAACCAGGTGGTGATGAACCTGGTCGTCAACGCGGCGCATGCGATGGGCAGCAACCGCGGCCGCATCGTCATCCGCACCGGCGCCACCGCCGACGAGGCGTGGTTCGAAGTGGCCGACAACGGCAGCGGCATCCCACCCGAGGTGCTGCCGCAGATCTTCGATCCGTTCTTCACCACCAAGCCGGTGGGCAAGGGCACCGGGCTCGGGCTGTCGCTGTCCTACGGCATCGTGCAGAAGCATCGTGGCCGCATCAGCGTGGACAGCGAGGTCGGACGTGGCACCACCTTCCGCGTCACGCTGCCATTGCGGCAGACGGCCGAGGCCGCCGAAACGCCGGATCTGGTGGCGGCTTGAGGGTCGCCGCGTCGCGCGGGGCGCGCCGTCTCGATAATCGCGCATGAACCGCATTTCCCAGCCTTCCGACGCGCCCACCACCGGCCCTGCCTTCAGCCAGCTCGCGCTGCCCCCGGCGACGCTGCAGAACCTGCAGCGTCTCGGCTACGACAGCATGACCCCGATCCAGGCCGCGAGCCTGCCGCTGGCGTTGGCGGGACATGACCTGATCGCGCAGGCCAAGACCGGCAGCGGCAAGACCGCCGCGTTCGCGCTGGCGCTGCTGGCCAACCTGAACCCACGGCGTTTCGCGGTGCAGTCGCTGGTGCTGTGCCCGACGCGCGAGCTGGCCGACCAGGTGACGCAGGAGGTGCGCCGTCTCGCGCGGGCCGAAGACCACATCAAGGTGTTGACGCTGTGCGGCGGTGCCACGATGCGGCCGCAGCTGGCCAGCCTGGAGCATGGCGCGCACATCGTGATCGGCACGCCGGGCCGCATCATGGACCACCTGGAGCGCGGCAGCCTGAACCTCGAAGCGCTGAACACGCTGGTGCTCGACGAGGCCGACCGCATGCTCGACATGGGGTTCTACGACGACATCGCCAGTGTCGCCAAGCAGTGCCCGGCGCAGCGCCAGACGCTGTTGTTCTCGGCCACCTACCCCGACGGCATCGCCAAGCTCAGCGCGGCCTTCATGCGCCAGCCCAAGGAAGTCAAGCTGACCGAGGTTCCGGCGGCCACGCAGATCCGCCAGGTGTTCTTCGAGGTGGCCGAGGACGAGCGGCTGCACGCGGTGTCGCTGCTGTTGAACCACCACCGCCCGGTCAGCACCTTGGCTTTCTGCAACACCAAGCAGCAGTGCCGCGACCTGGTGCAGGTGCTGCGGGCCCAGGGCTTTGCTGCGCTGGAGCTGCACGGCGACCTCGAGCAGCGCGACCGCGACCAGGTGCTGGTGCGTTTTGCCAACCGCTCGTTGAGCGTTCTGGTGGCCACCGACATCGCCGCGCGCGGACTTGACATCGCTCAGCTCGAGGCGGTGATCAACGTCGACATCTCGCCCGACCCGGCGACCCACACCCACCGCATCGGTCGCACCGGTCGGGCCGACGCGCAAGGCTGGGCCTTCAGCCTGGCCTCGATGGACGAGATGGGCGCGGTCGGTCGTATCGAGCAGGCCGGCGGCTTCGAGTCGCAGTGGCAACCACTGGCCAGTCTGACTCCCACCGGCGCGGGCCCGCTGCTGCCGCCAATGCAGACGCTGCAGATCGTCGGTGGGCGCAAGGAAAAGATCCGCCCGGGCGACGTGCTGGGCGCGCTGACCAAGGATCTGGGCTTCGAAGGCGCACAGATCGGCAAGATCAACGTCAACGAGTTTTCGACCTACGTCGCGGTGCAACGCGACATTGCCGCCAGCGTCTTGGGCAAGCTGTCGGCCGGCAAGGTGAAGGGCCGCAGCGTCAGGGTGCGGCTGCTCGACAGCTGACGCCCGGCTGCGGTTCGCGCCTGTCGCGACCCGTCGGGTTCAGGATTTCAGCATCGCCAGCAGCAGCAGCCTGGCTTTCTCCCAGTCCCGCCCGACGGTGCGCTTGTTCAAGTCCAGCGCATCGGCGATCTCGGCGTCCGAGTAGCCGCCGAAGTAGCGCATCTCGACCACCACCGCCAGGCGAGGCTCGACCTGTTCCAGCGCGAGCAACGCGTCGTTGATCTTCAGGATTTCGTTTTCGCCGGCGGGCAGGTTGTCACTGATCAGCGTGTTCAGCGTCAGCTCGGCCTGGCCGCCGCCGCGCCGCTCGGCCTGGCGCTCGCGCACCGTGTCGACGATGACCGAGCGCATCACCCGCGACGCATAGGCGAAGAAGGCCCGGCGGTCCTCGAGCCGCAGATGGTCGGCGTTGAGAAAACGCAGGTAGGACTCGTGGACCAGCGAGGTCGTGTCGAGCACGGTATTGCGGCCGCCGCCGCTGTGCAGGCGAGACCGCGCGAGCTTGCGCAGCTCGGGGTAGGCGGCGGCGAACAATTCGTCGCGCGCCGGCGGGTTGTCCGAAGACATGTGCTGGATCAGCTGTGTCAGGCTCTTCATCGGCCACCTCCCATGGCACGCTGCGTCCGGTTCGACGCCGATTCTGCCTCTTGCGCGGGCCCACCCTTCCGAGTGCCTTGGGCGACCCGGCCCCGCCCGTTCATCCGCGGCATGTCGCTTTTGCCCGCCCGATTCCGTCTGGTTGGGTATGAGTGGCCAAAGGAGTCTGTGCATGAACACCGTGCTGGCGTTGGTTTCGGCCCCGTCGACATCGCCACGGGCCCAGGCCACAGCCCGGCAGGGCGCGGCCGGTCTGGGTGGCACCTGGTGCTTGGAAGGTCAGTGCTACCGAGGCATCGTCTGGGGTCCCGAATCCTGGTTCGATCCCGCGGTCGGCAAGTTGCTGCGGCAAGACCTCGACTTTTTTCCGGTCGTTCGTGGCCAACGCGCCACCCCGCTGATCCTCTACATCCACCCGTCGCGCGACACCAAGACCATCCATCCAGGGCGCCGCATGCTGTACGACCGGCTCGTGCAGGAGGCGCGTGCCTGGGGCTTCTCGGTGGCCAGCGTCGAGTACCGCCATCCGGGCCTCGACGACCTCATCGATGCGACGCCGGACAACGACATCGCGGCCGCCCGGCGCTGGTTGCATGCGCACGCCGGTCCCCTCGGCATCGATGCTGGCAATGTCTTCATCGTCGACCAGTCGCGCGGCACGCTGGGGTTGCGGACAGCGCTGCAGCACCGCCACGACCCGGCGGTGCGCGTCAATGCGGCCTACAGCCACCACGAGCGGACCACCTTCCGCGGCCTCGAGGTGGCCCGCCGGTTCGTCGCTGAGTCCGATGGGCTGGGCTTCGTCGACCGTATCGCCCCCGAACGCGCCTACGACGGGGTGATCCCGTTCTTCCAGCGCTACCTGAGAGCCTGAGAGGTTCGCACATGCCGGCCCATCACGCCAGAAGTGACCCGCTCGTCGGTGCATGTGCGCCGTGGCTGTGCCCGGTGTCCGGCTCGGGCACCCCTTGGTGCGCCGCTCGGGTGCGCGCGAAAAACTGCGAGGCTCTGAGGTAACGTGCCGCAGCAGGGAGGGCCATGGGTTTGACGGGGTTTCGGGGATCGCCGATCGGACGGGCGCGCAGGGCGGCAGCGCATGCTGCGGAGGCACGGCGATGGCCATCGGCGGCGCTCAGCTGAGCCGCCTCAGCGAGCTGCTCGAACAGGCGCTGACGATGAGCCCGGCCGAGCGCCGGGCCTGGTTGGCGGCCCTGCCGGAGCAGGATCGCCCGCTCGAGGCTGCGCTGCGCGACATGTTCGACGCCCAGGGCGAGGCGCAGGCCTTTCTGGCGACGATGCCGCGCGTGCTGCCCGAAGCCGGCGACACCGGCGAGCCGCAGCCTGGCGAGACGGTGGGGACCTACCGGCTGGTGCGCCCGGTGGCGCGCGGGGGCATGGGCAGCGTCTGGCTGGCCGAGCGTGCCGACGGTGCGCTGCAGCGCACCGTCGCGATCAAG
>NZ_DASUNH010000136.1:0-96429 GCF_036277275.1 Ideonella sp.
GTGGCCGCAACGGCGTGCTACATTCACCATCGTGATGCGTGCCTCGCGATTTTTCTTTGCGTACTTTTGGTTCTCGCCCCATTCGGTGGCTGGAGAGGCAATCGCGCGCAACTGAAGAAACAGCAAAGCAAGCGAAACCCCCGAAAGACCGCCGGCAGCCCCGGCGGTTTTTTTTCGCCTGGGCCGGCCGGCCCCACCGCTTCGACGACTACGCCCTGGAAAGACGACGATGAATGCCAAAGCCACCGCCCCTGCCGCGTCCCATGACCATGCCCGCTCCGGCCTGGTGCTCAGCGAGCGCACCAGCGAGACCGACGACCAGCGCATCGAGGACGTCACGCCGCTGCCGCCGCCCGAGCACCTGATCCGCTTCTTCCCGATCGCCGGCACGCCGACCGAGAAGCTGATCAAGCACACCCGCACCGCCGTTCGCCACATCATGAACGGCAAGGACGACCGGCTGCTGGTGATCATCGGGCCGTGTTCGATCCACGATCCGGCCGCCGCGCTGGAATACGCCCGCCGTCTGGCGCCCGAGCGCGCACGCTTTGCCGACACACTGGAAATCGTCATGCGGGTGTACTTCGAGAAACCCCGCACGACCGTCGGCTGGAAGGGCCTGATCAACGATCCCTACCTCGACGAGAGCTACCGCATCGACGAAGGCCTGCGCATCGCGCGCCAGCTGCTGGTCGAGATCAACCGCCTCGGCGTACCGGCCGGCAGCGAGTTCCTCGACACGATCAGCCCGCAGTACATCGGCGATCTGATCAGTTGGGGCGCGATCGGCGCGCGCACCACCGAAAGCCAGGTCCACCGCGAACTGGCTTCGGGTCTGTCAGCGCCGATCGGCTTCAAGAACGGCACCGACGGCAATCTGAAGATCGCCTGCGACGCGATCCAGGCTGCCGCGCGGCCGCACCATTTCCTGTCGGTGCACAAGAACGGCCAGGTCGCGATCGTCGAGACCAAAGGCAACAAAGACTGCCATGTGATCCTGCGCGGCGGCCGTCTGCCGAACTACGACGATGCGAGCGTCGCCGCGGCGTGCCAAGCGCTGACCGAAGCCAAGCTGAACCCGGTGCTGATGGTCGACTGCAGCCACGCCAATTCGAGCAAGCAGCACCAGCGCCAAATCGACGTCGCGAAGGACATTGCCGGCCAACTGCGCGCCGGCAGCCGCCGCATCTTCGGCGTGATGGTGGAGAGCCATCTGTTGGCCGGTGCGCAGAAGTTCACCCCGGGCAAGGACCAGCCCGGCGCCCTCGCCTACGGCCAGAGCATCACCGACGCCTGCATCGGCTGGGACGACTCGGTCGGCGTGCTGCAGGTGTTGAGCGACGCGGTGAAGGCGCGTCGCGGCTGAGCGGTGGCGGCCCAGGTCAGGCGGCGCCGCCAGGCGGCGCCTGGTTTGCTTTCAGCAGCCGCTCGCTGTGCCAGTAGACATCGTCGCCACCCAGGCCGTCGAGGTTGGCGCGGTTGAGCACCCGGGCCAGCACGAACAGCAGGTCCGACAGGCGGTTCAAGTACTGGCGCGGCGCGGTGTTCACCGCTTCGGTCGCCGCCAGCGCCACCACCGCCCGCTCGGCGCGGCGCGCAATCGTACGCGCCACGTGGGAAATCGCGGCACTGCGCGTGCCGGCCGGCAGGATGAACTCGGCCAGCCGTGGCAGCTGCGCGTTGTAGTGCGCCAGCGCCTGATCCAGCCGCAGCACCGCGTCGGCCTTCAGCAACTCGTAGCCCGGGATCGACAACTCGCCGCCCAGGTTGAACAGCTCATGCTGGATCGTCACCAGCAGCTCGCGGATGCCACCCGGCAGCGGCTCGGCGAGCAGCACGCCAAGCTGCGAGTTCAGCTCGTCCACGTCGCCCATCGCCGCAATGCGCAGATGGTCTTTGGGTACGCGCTGCCCGTCACCCAGCCCGGTCGTGCCGTCGTCGCCGGTGCGGGTGGCAATCTGAGAAAGTCGGTTGGCCATGGGCGGCAGTGTAGGCGCCCATGGCGCTGCCGAGTTCTCAGTGCCTGGCGGCGGACGTCACCGGCTTCAAGAGATAGCCACGCTCTTCCCAGCCCATCTCGTTGCGCATGATGCCGGCGATGTAGCCATTCTGATTGATGGCCCTCGCCTCCAGCAACAACCAGCCCTCCGCACGAACTTCCGGATCGATGACGTCGTTCAGATCCACCGCCCGGCCGCCAGACCAAAGCGTGGCACGCGCCTCATCCATGCCGCTCTTCGAGCTGGCGCCGACAACGTCGCCCTTGTTGTTGATGGCCCAGGCCCAGCCCTGATCGCCGCCCAAGGTACCCAAGTCGGTCATCGTGGTGCCCACCCACAGAGTGGGGCGCGAATGGCTGTCCTGCACCACGCGAGAGCCGACCACCTGACCGGCATCGTTGACGCCGTATGCGTTCGACGTCCCGTCGTGACTCGTTCCGAGGTCGGTGACGACCGACCCCTTCCAGACCACCGCATGGGCGCGCCGCTTCGACACGGTGCTCCAGCCGGCGATAAAGCCAGTGTTGCTGATGGCCTCTGCCGCAGCCGTGTTTCCACCGATGCCCGGCAGCGCCTTGATGACGCCGTTCTTCCAGACCGTGGCGCGAGTCTTCTTTTCACCCAGCGTCACCGCATAGCCCACCGCCGTCCCCTTCTGGTTGATGGCCTTGGCCTCGCTGCGGGAGCCCCCGAGGCCGCCCAGGTCGGTGGCCACCCCGTCGCGCCACAGCGCCGCTCGGGCGTTGTAGGAACCAGGAACCAGGCTGTAGCCGACGATCACGTTCGCATCGCTGATACCGTTGGCAGTCGCGTAGGGACCGCCCAGTGTTCCAAGGTCCGCGGGCGATGAGCCGGTCCAGCGGGCCGCGCGCAGGAACTCCGACGGCGGGTCGTCATCGTTCGGAGCGGTTGTCGCGAAGCCGACGACTACGCCGGCGCCATTCACGGCGTGAGCGCCGCTTCGGGAGCCGCCGAAGCTCTCCAATTTGATCAATGTGTAGGCCACTTCGGCGTGAGCGGCCGCGCAGACCAGAACGAGCGCTGCCGAGGTGCCGGCGGCGCGGAATCCTTTGGTGGATGTCATCTGAATTTCGAAGAATTGAACGCCCCGGGCGGGCGAGATGCGAGACGCCGGCTTCCCTGCCTCAATCCGGCGCAGCAAGATTTGTATCCCACCAGAGCAGGAGCGATCTCAACGGATTTGCTGAGACGATACGACCGCGTACGGCAAGCCAACCACCATGATCAAATCAAGTTCATCCGCCTTGCCGTAAAACCGAAGGAAACCACCATGCGCTACATGCTGTTGATCGTCGAACCCACCGGCCAGCGCGAGTCCCGCACTCGCGCCGAAGGTGAAGAGGCCTACGCCCGCATGCGCCAGTTCGGCGACGAGTTGCAGGCCGACGGCAAGCTGTTGGCGGTGGAGTCGCTCGCCGCGCCGGCCAGGGCCACGCGGGTGCAGGTGCGCAAGGGTCAAGCCCAACTGCTCGACGGCCCGTTTGCCGAGGCCAAAGAAATGGTCGGCGGCTTTTACCTGGTCGACTGCGGCGGACCTGAGGAGGCGCTGGAGATCGCCCGGCGCTGCCCGGCCGCCGAATGGGCCACGGTCGAGGTGCGCCCGGCGGCTCCGTGCTTCGAGGAATCGAACGCCTGAAATGCGGCAGTTGGGTGCGACGGCGCCCGCAAGCGACGGGCTGCGCCGTCCGGCCTGAAGCACCGATCTGAGTTTCAGCATCGCTTTTTTTGGGTCTTCGGTTTGTCGAATTGGGCCCGTCTTCTTCGTCGTCAAGATATCGAGCCTTCACGATGACAGGAGAACGACGATGCGCTTCATGATCATGGTCCGCGCCAATGCGGTCAGCGAGTCGGGCACGATGCCCGAAGAGAGCCTGATGGCCGCGATGGCCACCTACCACGAGCAGTTGGCCAAGGCCGGGGCGCTGCTGGATGCCAACGGGCTCAAACCCAGCGCGCACGGCTTCAGGGTGCGCTACCACGGCGGCAAGCCGACGCTCATCAACGGCCCGTTCGCCGAGACGAAGGCGCTGATCGCCGGCTACACGCTGATCCAGACCCGCTCGCGCGAAGAGGCGATGGAGTGGGCACGTCGTTTCCCTGCGCCCTTTGGCGCCGAGATGGAGGGCGAAATCGAGGTCCGCCAGTTGTTCGAGCTGGACGACTTCTCGCCCAACGAGGCGGTACAGCGCTTCAAGGACATCGAAGTCGGCAACCATTGACCGCCCGGAGATCACCATGCCCACCCAGATCTACGTCAACCTGCCGGTCAAGAACGTCGAGCGCAGCCGCGCCTTCTTCTCGGCCCTCGGCTACAGCTTCAACCCGCACTTCAGCAACGACTCGGCGCTTTGCATGGTCGTGTCCGACACGATCTACGTGATGCTGCTGACCGAACCCTTCTTCCAGACCTTCACCGGCAAGCCAATCGCCGACGCGACCCGAAGCACTGAGGTGCTGGTGTGCCTGTCGTGCGACAGCCGGGCCGAGGTCGACGCGCTGGTGGCCAAGGCCTTGGCGGCAGGCGGCACCGCGCCCCGCGCGCCGCAGGATCATGGCTTCATGTACGGCCACGGCTTCGAAGACCCGAACGGCCACATCTGGGAGCTGATGCACATGGATCCGAACGCCGTGCCACCGTCGGCATGAACAGCCCCACCCAAGCGGCCACCCACCGGGCGATCGACGCGGTCTGGCGCATCGAGCAGGCGCGCATCGTGGCCGGTGTCGCCCGCATGGTGCGCGACATCGGCCTGGCGGAGGAGCTGGCGCAGGACGCGTTGGTCGCCGCGCTTGAGCACTGGCCGGCAGACGGTGTGCCGGCGAACCCAGGAGCCTGGCTGATGACCACCGCCAAGCACCGCGCTCTGGATCGCCTGCGGCGCGACAAGAACCTGGCCTCCAAGCTGGAACAGATCGGGCTCGACCTGGAGGCGCGCGAAGCGCTGGTCGTGCCGGATTTCGTCGACGCGCTGGATGCCGCCAGGCAGGATGACATCGGCGACGACCTGCTGCGGCTGGTCTTCACCGCCTGCCACCCGCTGCTGTCACCCGAAGCACGCGTGGCACTGACGTTGAAGCTCCTGGGTGGCCTGAGCACCGCCGAGATCGCCCGCGCCTACCTGGTGCCCGAGCCCACGATCGCGCAGCGCATCGTGCGCGCCAAGCGCACGCTGGCCGAAGCGCGCGTGCCTTTCGAGGTGCCGCGCGGCGCCGAACTGGCGCCACGGCTGGCCTCGGTTCTGGAGGTCGTCTACCTGATCTTCAACGAGGGCTACACCGCCACGGCCGGCGACGACTGGATGCGCCCAGCCCTGTGCGACGAGGCGCTGCGGCTCGCGCGCATGCTGGCCGAGCTGGCGCCCGACGAGCCCGAAGCGCACGGGCTGGCCGCGCTGCTGGAAATCCAAGCCTCCCGCACGGCCGCGCGCACCGACGAGCAGGGCCGGCCGGTCCTGTTGGCCGACCAGAACCGCGCTCGCTGGGACCATTTGCTGATTCGCCGCGGCCTCGCGGCGTTGGCAAGGGCCGAGCAACTGGTCGCGCAACAGACCCGCCCGCTCGGCACCTACGCGCTGCAAGGCGCGATTGCCGCCTGCCACGCCCGCGCACCGACCGCCGATGAAACCGACTGGGCCGGCATCGCCGCGCTGTACGACGCGCTGACGCAGGCCACGCAATCGCCGATCGTCGAGTTGAACCGCGCCGTCGCCGTCAGCATGGCATTTGGGCCCGAGGCGGGGCTGGCGATCGTTGACACACTGGTCGACGAACCGGCGCTGAAGAATTACCACTGGCTACCCGCCGTGCGGGGCGACCTGCTGGTCAAGCTGGGCCGCCAGGATCAGGCCTGTGCCGAGTTCCTGCGCGCCGCCGGCCTGGCGAAGAACGAGCGGGAGAAGGCGCTGCTGAGCCAACGGGCGGCAGCGACGGCGCCCAACGAAAAAGCCCGGCCGCATTGACTGGGGCCGGGCCGATGTCGTTGCCCCGGGTCGGGAGTCAGGGGCATGCGCCTTTCGTCACCACGAGATCATCACGGGGTGATGGTGATCGTCGTCGACGGGAAGTAGGCGTTGAAGTCCGTGGGGCCGCCGAAATCCGTGCCGTAGAGCTGCTGATTGTTCTCGGCGTAATCGACTGTCACTACCCAGGTCAGGTGGTATTCGCCCGCTGCCCAAGCTGGGTCGACCTGCCCACCCAGTCTCAACGTGACAGGACCGGCGCGCCGCGGCAGTCCCGTGTTGTCGGACGCAAGGTTGAAGCAATTGGACTGATCCAGCAAGCAATAGGTGACGTACGCATTGCGGACGCCGGAGAGTGCGCTGTTGCCAGTGTCTGCAGCCTCCATCGTGAGGCCGATGTAAGCGGACAGGTCGGTCCCCGGCTGCTTGGCCGACAGTGAAACGTGCGGGGTTGAAACCCGACCGGACAGCAGCGCGGGCGCCGTGCGATCGAACCCTGCGGTGTTCTTGACGACGAATGTCGCCTTCCCTAGTGCCGCCAATGACGCTTGGTCCAATGAGCTGTAGTTGCCCGCGACGTCTCCAACGAAGGCCGCCTCGAAGGTGTACGTGCCAGGTTCCAGGAACGGCGAGACCTCGTTGGAGGCCATCCGACCGCTCAGCTTCTTTGCGGGCAGATTGTCGAAGAACGAGACATTGACGAGTTGCCCACTCGGTCCCGAGGCATAGGCCCACCCCGTGCGGACACCGGACATATCGTCCGCCGCCCTGACCGCCACAGAAATGGAACTCATGGCCCGCGTAACGTCGACCGAGGCCGCTGACTCGAACCGTGTCAGGACCGGCGCAGTGGTGTCGACGCCCGCAGTTTGCGATTTCAACGCGCGGGCAGCCTTTTGCTGTGCTGCGTGTCTGAGCATCCATGCCTTGGCGTGTGAAGGCAGCAACCGGGACGGCATGTCGTTGTCGCTGGTTTGCGCATGGCCCGCGGCGATCAGACCGCCCGACAGCAAGGCAGTCAACAAGGTCGTGCGAATGGTGTGCTTGTGCATCTCTGGTTTCTCCCTCACAAAAGAAAACCTCAATAGGCTATGAAGAATGCACATGTGCTCGGAATGCTCGGGCACATGTGCGCGGATTAGACCCGATGCCTCGCGAAAGGCCTTGCATGCATTGATGAACCGTGTGCCTGCAGCAATGTCGACAACACAGTCGCACAATCGGCGCATGACCAATCTCAACGAACCGACCGCACCGCCTCCCTTGCTCGAGGCGATGCGCGAGGCGCTCTCCGCCCGCTTCGGCGGTCGCCTGTCCACCGCGCTGGGAGTGCGCGAGCAGCACGGCCGCGACGAGTCGCCGTTCGACGTACCGCCGCCCGACGCGGTGGTGTTTGCCGAATCGACTGAAGACGTTGCATTCGTGGTCAAGCTCGCCAATGAACACGGCGTGCCGGTGATCCCTTACGGGGCCGGCTCGTCGCTCGAAGGGCATCTGTTGGCGGTGCAGGGCGGCATCAGCGTCGACGTATCACGCATGAACCAGGTATTACGCGTCAACGCCGAAGATCTGACCGTGACCGTGCAGGCCGGTGTCCTGCGCGAGCAGCTCAACCGCGAGGTGCGCGACACCGGGCTGTTCTTTCCGATCGACCCGGGCGCCAATGCGTCGATCGGTGGTATGGCCGCCACGCGCGCGTCGGGCACGAACGCGGTGCGCTACGGAACAATGCGCGAGAACGTGCTGGGGCTGACAGTCGTTACTGCCTCGGGCGAAGTGGTGCACACCGGCACGCGTGCGCGCAAGTCCAGTGCCGGCTATGACCTGACCCGTCTGTTCGTCGGCAGCGAAGGCACGCTGGGGGTGATGACCGAGATCACGCTGAAGCTGTATCCGTTGCCCCAGGCCGTCTCGGCCGCGGTCTGCCACTTCCCCGATGTGGCCAGCGCGGTCAACACCACCATCCAGATCATCCAGATGGGCGTGCCGATCGCACGCTGCGAGCTGCTCGACACGAACGCGATCCGCGCGGTCAATCGGGCCGAGAAGATGACGCTGACCGAATCGCCGATGCTCCTGATGGAGTTCCATGGCAGCGACGCCGGCGTGAAAGAGCAGGCCGAGGCGGTGCAAGAGATCGCGGCTGAATTCGGCGGCCAGGCCTTCGAATGGGCCACGACGCCGGAGGCACGCACCCGGCTGTGGACCGCACGCCACCGCGCCTACTTGTCAGGCCTGCAGATGAAGCCCGGCTGCCGCAGCGTCACCACCGACGCCTGCGTGCCCATCTCCCGGCTGGCCGAATGCATCGTCGAGACCGTAGGCGAAGTCGAGGCCTCCGGCCTGCCCTACTTCATCGTCGGCCATGTCGGCGACGGCAACTTCCACGTCGCCTACCTGATCGACCCGGCCATCCCGGCCGAGCGAGAGCTGGCCGAGCGTTTAAATCATCAGTTGGTGCAGCGCGCCCTGAAACTCGAAGGCACCTGCACCGGCGAGCACGGCATCGGCCTGCACAAACAAGGCTTCCTGCTCGAAGAGGCCGGCGCCAGCGCGGTGGCAATGATGCGCGAGATCAAGCGGGCGCTGGACCCGCGCAACATCATGAATCCGGGCAAGATCTTCGCCGGCTGAGCCTCACCGAATGGGCGCGCGCCGCCAGCTCACCACGCGGCGAGCGCGAGCCCTCCGGGGCGATAGCGGCCTCAACTCGGCGCCGGCACGCTCCACCTTCGCGTCACATCACCCTTGGCATTGACGCTTTCGAGCTGCACGCCGAAGCCCCACAGGCGGGCGGCATGCTTGAGCACCTCGTGCGCGCCGTCGTCGAGCGGCCGGTCGTTGTGCTGGGTGTGGCGCAGCGTCAGTGAGCGATCGCCGCGCAGATTGACGTTCCAGACCTGGATGTTGGGCTCGCGGGCGCCGAGGTCGTACTGGCGTGACAGCGATTCACGCACGCGGCGGTAGCCGCTGTCGTCGTGGATCGCGCTGACCTCGATCTCGGTGTCCTTCTCGTCGTCGGTGATCTGGAAGAAACGGAAGTCGCGCATCAGCTTCGGGCTGAGGAACTGGCCGACGAAGCTTTCGTCCTTGTAGTTGCGCATCGCCTGGTCCAGCGTCGGCAGCCAGGGCTTGCCGGCGATGTCGGGGAACCAGGCGCGGTCTTCGTCGGTCGGCGCCTCGCAAATGCGCTTGATGTCGGTGTACATCGCAAAGCCCAGCGCATAGGGATTGATGCCCGAGTAGTTGCGATCCCCGACCTTGGGCTGGTAGACGACGTTGGTGTGCGACTTCAGCCATTCGATCATCACGCCGTCGGTCAGGAAACCGTCGTCGTACATCGTGTTGAGGATCTTGTGGTGCCAGAAGGTCGCCCAGCCTTCGTTCATCACCTGCGTCTGGCGCTGCGGGTAGAAGTACTGCGCGATCTTGCGCACGATGCGCACGACCTCGCGCTGCCAGGGCTCCAGCAGCGGTGCGTTCTTCTCGATGAAGTACAGCAGGTTCTCTTCCGGATCCTCCGGGAAGCGGCGGGTCTGCTGGGCCTCTTCGGCTTTTTCGATCCGCTTGGGCAGGGTGCGCCAGATGTCGTTGACCTGCTGCTGCGCATACTGCTCGCGGTCCTTGCGCATCGCCAGCTCCTCGGCGAGCGACTTCTTGCTGGGCCGCCGATAGCGGTCGACGCCGTGGTTCTGCAGCGAATGGCAGGAGTCGATGAACTCCTCGACCGTGCCCACCCCATGGCGCTCTTCGCACTCGGTGATGTAGTTCTTCGCGTAGACCAGGTAGTCGATGATCGATGACGCATCGGTCCACATGCGGAACAGGTAGTTGCCCTTGAAGAAGCTGTTGTGGCCGTAGGCAGCGTGGGCGATCACCAGCGCCTGCATCGCCATCGGGTTTTCCTCCATCAGGTAGCTGATGCAGGGGTTCGAGTTGATGACGATCTCGTAGGCCAGGCCCATGTGGCCGCGGCGGTAGTTCTTCTCGGTCGAGATGAACTCCTTGCCGTAGCTCCAGTGGCGGTAGTTCACCGGCATGCCCACGCTGGCGTAGGCGTCCATCATCTGCTCGGCGGTGATGATTTCGAGCTGGTTCGGGTAGGTGTCCAGCCCGAAGCGCCGAGCCGTGGCCTTGATGACCTCGTGGTACTGCTCGATCAGCTCGAACGACCAGTCGCTCGGGTCTTCCAGCGGCCGCTCGGGCCGGGGCGGCGGCGGCAAGGGGCCGTCGAGCGCACTGCGCGGCTTGCGCCGGTCGCCCGCGGCCGGGATTTTCGAAACGTTGTGCACGAAACGGCGGTCCTGTGAATACTCGGTCACTTCGGCGCCCCTTCCTTCTTGAAGAGGTCGCGGAACACCGGGTAGATCTGTGAAGCTTCGGTGGCCTTGCGCATGGCGAAGTGCTTGTGCGTCTCGACCAGCCGGGTGTATTCCTCCCAGAGGTTCTGCTCTTCCTCCGCCACCTGGACATAGGCGTAGTAGCGGCAGGCAGGCAGCAGCTTCTCAGCCAGCAACTCACGGCAACGGCCCGAATCGTGGTGCCAGTTGTCACCGTCGCTGGCCTGGGCGCCATAGATGTTCCATTCGCCCGGGTGGTAGCGCGCCTTGATGATGTCGTGCATCAACTCGAGCGCACTGGAGACCACCGTGCCGCCGGTTTCGCGGGCGTGGAAGAAGTCTTCCTCGCTGACCTCTTGGGCCTGGGTGTGGTGGCGAATGAAGACCAGGTCGATCTTCTCGTAGTGCTTGGTCAGGAACAGGTACAGGATGATGAAGAAGCGCTTGGCCAGGTCCTTTCGCGCCTCGTCCATCGAGCCCGAGACGTCCATCAGGCAGAACATCACCGCCTTGCTGCTCGGCACCGGCACCCGCACCCGGTTGCGAAAGCGCAGGTCGATGGGGTCCAGGAACGGAATGCCGGCGAGCTTGCCGCGCAATTCGATGATGCGCTTCTCGGCGTCGGCCATCTCCTTCAACGCCACCGGGTCGTCCGAGTGGTGGCGCTTGATCTCGATCACGCGCGCTTCCAGCGCGTGCAGTTCGCGCCGCGCGTCGCCGCCGAGCGCGATGCGGCGGCTCAAAGCGCCCCGCATCGAACGCACGATGTGCAGGTTGTTCGGCGTGCCGTCGCTGGAGTAGCCGGCTCGGTGCGTCTTCCACTCCGGCACGTCGGCCAGCTGCGTCTTCACCAGGTGCGGCAGGGCCAGGTCCTCGAAGAAGACCTGCATGAACTCTTCCTTGCTCAACGAGAAGGTGAAGTCGTCTTCGCCCTCGCCCGAATCACTGGCCTGGCCTTTGCCGCTGCCTTGGCCGCCGCCCCCTTTCGGGCGCTGGATGCGGTCACCGGTGATGTATTCCTTGTTGCCAGGGTGGACCATTTCGCGCTTGCCACCCTGGCCGTGGTGGAACACCGGTTCGGAGATGTCCTTCTTCGGGATCCGCACCTCTTCGCCGCGCTCCAGGTCGCGGATGCCGCGGCCATCGACCGCACGCTTGACCGCTTCGCGAATCTGATCCTTGTAGCGGCGCAGGAACCGCTCGCGGTTGCCGATCGACTTGTTCTTGCCGGCCAGTCTGCGGTCGATGATCTGTTGAAGCATCGCGTCCCTCGTCAGTTATGGTCGGAACGGGCTTGGCTTCAAGAAGATTTCCGAACGCGCAAGTACCACTCGCACAGCAATCGAACCTGCTTGGCCGTGTAGCCTTTCTCGACCATGCGCTGCACGAAGTCCTCGTGCTTCTTGGCCTCGTCGGCGCTGGCCTTGGCGTTGAAGCTGATCACCGGCAGCAGTTCTTCGGTGTTCGAGAACATCTTCTTCTCGATCACCGCGCGCAGCTTCTCGTAGCTCGTCCACACCGGGTTGTTGCCCGCGTTGTTGGCGCGTGCACGCAGCACGAAGTTGACAATCTCGTTGCGGAAGTCCTTCGGGTTCGCGATGCCGGCCGGCTTCTCGATCTTTTCCAGTTCCGCATTGAGACTGGCGCGGTCGAACACCTCGCCGGTGTCGGTGTCGCGGTACTCCTGGTCCTGGATCCAGTAGTCGGCGTAGGTCACGTAGCGGTCGAAGATGTTCTGGCCGTACTCGCTGTAGCTCTCGAGGTAGGCGGTCTGGATCTCCTTGCCGATGAACTCGGCGTAGCGCGGCGCCAGTTGCTCCTTGATGAAGGCGACGTACTTCTGCTCGAGCTCCTGCGGGAACTGCTCGCGCTCGATCTGCTGTTCGAGCACGTACATCAGGTGCACCGGGTTGGCGGCGACTTCCTGGCTGTCGAAGTTGAAGACCTTCGACAGGATCTTGTAGGCGAAGCGGGTCGAGATGCCGCTCATGCCTTCGTCCATGCCCGCGTAGTCGCGGTACTCCTGGTAGCTCTTCGCGCGCGGGTCGGTGTCCTTCAGGTTCTCGCCGTCATAGACCTGCATCTTCGAGAACAGCGACGAGTTCTCGGGCTCCTTCAGCCGCGTCAGGATCGCGAACTGGCTCATCATCTTCAGCGTGCCCGGGGCGCACTTGGCCTCGGCCAGCGACGAGCCGCGGATCAGCTTCTCGTAGATCTTGATCTCTTCCGAGACGCGCAGGCAGTACGGCACCTTGACGATGTAGACGCGGTCGAGGAAGGCCTCGTTGTTCTTGTTGTTGCGGAACGCCTTCCACTCGCTCTCGTTCGAGTGGGCGAGGATCACGCCGTCGAACGGGATCGCGCCGAAGCCTTCGGTGCCCTTGAAGTTGCCTTCCTGGGTCGCCGTCAGCAGCGGGTGCAGCACCTTGATCGGCGCCTTGAACATCTCGACGAATTCCATCAGGCCCTGGTTGGCCAGGCACAGGCCGCCGGAGTAGCTGTAGGCGTCCGGGTCGTCTTGCGCGTAGGTCTCGAGCTTGCGGATGTCGACCTTGCCGACCAGGCTGGAGATGTCCTGGTTGTTCTCGTCGCCCGGCTCGGTCTTGGTCACGCCGATCTGCTTCAAGACGCTCGGGTGGCGCTTGACCACCTTGAACTGGCGGATGTCGCCGCCGTACTCTTCCAACCGCTTCACGGCCCATGGGCTCATGATGCGGTTCAGGTAGCGGCGCGGGATGCCGTACTCGCTTTCGAGCAGGGGGCCGTCTTCGTCCGCATTGAACAGCCCCAACGGCGACTCGTTGACCGGTGAGCCCTTGATCGCATAGAACGGCACCAGCTCCATCAGCTGCTTCAGCCGTTCGGCGATCGAGCTCTTGCCGCCGCCCACCGGGCCCAGCAGATACAGGATCTGCTTCTTCTCTTCCAGCCCTTGCGCGGCATGGCGGAAGTACGACACGACCTGCTCGATCGAGTCTTCCATGCCGTAAAACTCGGCGAACGCCGGGTAGATCTTGATGACCTTATTGGCGAACAGGCGCGACATGCGCGGGTCATTGCGCGTGTCGACCATCTGTGGCTCGCCAATGGCCTTGAGCATGCGCTCGGCGGCAGTGGCATAGGCCAGCGGGTTGCGCTTGCACTCGGCCAGATAGTCCGCGAGAGAGATCTCCTCCTCGCGGGTGCGCTCGTACCGGGCGGCGAAGCTGCTCATCACGTCCATGCAAGACCTCCTGTCAATGTGCGTCAGGGCGGCGCTGCGCGAGGGCTCCCTCCGGCGCAACGTCTGGGAAGTTCTGATGGCGTCCCGGCTGTACGGACCCAGGCGTCATCAGAGCTTTCCGGTCTTCAGGTCATGCAACGCGCCAAGGCACGTTGACGGTGACAGCTTGTGCTTTTCTCCTGCAGGCAATCGAGCAAAAAGCAGGCCATAGGCCCACCACATCGGCTGGCTCGCTCGTCCAGAGCATCTCGAGCCACCTGCGTCTTCCGTTCACGCAGCGCCATGCGGTCGACCTGTTATATCTCGTTTCGCGTCGGCTGGGCTAGAGGCCGACGAATTCACGCCACACCCAGCGTGGCACGCTGCACATGCAGCGCAGGCTAGCGCGCAGAATGTTCAACGCTCGCGCGCGCCCAATTTGTCCAACAGGCCCGAGAGTTCATCGAGCGAGCCGAAGCGAATCGCGATCTCGCCCTGCTCGCCGCGCTTGGTCTTGCGCTGCACGCGGATCTCGACGTCGGCCGTCAAGGCATCGGCCAGTTGCTCTTCGAGCCGTACGATGTCGCGCGATTTCTCTTGCGCGACGCGCAGCAGCGGCGCCTGACGCCCCGGGTTCGAAGCCTTGTTGGCCAGCTTCTCGGCATCGCGCACCGACAGCTTCTTGGCCACGATCTCGTTGGCCGCGAGGATTTGTTGCGCGTTGGCCAGTGGCAGCAAGGCGCGCGCATGGCCCATGTCCAGGTCTCCGGCCATCAACATTTGTTGCACCGGCGCCGCCAGATTCAACAAGCGCAACAGGTTGCTCGCCGCGCTGCGCGAACGTCCGACCGCCTGTGCCGCTTGTTCATGGGTCAAGCCGAATTCGTCGACCAACCGCTTCAGGCCTTGCGCCTCTTCGAGCGGATTCAGGTCTTCGCGCTGGATGTTCTCGATCAGCGCCATCACGGCAGCGGCTTCGTCCGGCACCGGCTTGACCAGCACCGGCACCTCGCTCAGGCCCGCCAGCTGCGCGGCACGGAAGCGCCGCTCGCCCGCGATGATTTCGTACCGTGCGGCCCCGGCAGCGCCCTGTTCTGGTGCATTGAGGGGTCGCACCAGGATCGGTTGCATCACGCCCTGGCTCTTGATGCTTTCCGCCAGTTCGTACAGCGAGCCCTCGTCCATGCGGGTTCGCGGCTGGTACTTGCCGGCCTGCAGCTGGCCGAGCTTGAGCACGCTGGGGGTCACAGACGCGGCGTCACCCGCCGGTGTTTCGTTGACCTTGGGGCCCAGCAAGGCCTCCAGGCCCATCCCCAGTCCCTTGGGTTTCTTGGTTGCCATCCGTGGATTGTCGCCGGCTCGGGGCGCGGCGCTGGCCGGCATGCGCGAAGTTACGCGGCTTGCCGGCGTCAGCCCCATGCCCGGTCACATCGTGAAACAGCACACGGTCCTTGTCGACGCAGCCTGCAATGTGGGGGGTCGCCACCGTGGTGGTGATGGAGGGCGCTTACTTACAATATGGGGTTTCATACGGCGCAGTACCGCTGCCTGCCGCCCGCCTACCTCGCCGCCGCTCGCCCACCTCGTGAACATCGACTTTGTCATCTGCGACTGGGCGGCATGGGCACCGACTCTGGCCGAGCGCGAGCGCTGGCTGGCCTGGGCAGCGTCGGCCGACGCACCGTTGCCGCCGGCCACCGACGACGCGCCGGCCTTGACCGCGATGCCCGCCATGGCCCGCAGGCGCCTGAACCCGTTGGGCCGAGCGGCAGCCGAAGTGGCCTACCAGCTCGCCGACCCTGCCCCCGGCGCAGACAGCGTGGCCGGCACCCCGATGATTTACGCGTCGCGTTACGGCGACGCCGGCCGCTCGCTGGCCTTGCTGGCAGACCTGGCCCGCGGCGAGCCGATCTCGCCAACCGCCTTCGGCTTGTCGGTGCACAACGCCATCGGCGCGGCCGTGTCCATCGCCCGCGGCGATCGGGCCCACCACAGCGCCCTGGCCGGCGGCGCCAGCAGCGCAGGTGCGGCCTTGGTCGAAGCCGCCGGCCTGCTTGCCGACGGGGAAGACGCCGTGGTGATCGTGCAATACGACGCGCCGCTGCCGGGAGACTACGCCAGCTTCGCAGACGAGCCGATCGCGCCCTACGCCTGGGCATGGCGCGTCGCTTCGCCAAGGGCAGGCCAGCCCCATTTGCGATTGCAGCTGGGCCCCGCCGAGCCCCTCCCGGCCGACGCCACCGAGACCGACCTTCCATTCGGCCTGGCGCTGCTGCGTTTCGCGCTATCCGGCCAAGCGACATGGGCGCGCAACGCCGACGGCCAAAGCTGGCGCTGGAGCCGCCATGGTTGAGCACCTGGACCGGGCGTGGCGCACGGCCGCCACCGGGTTCTGCTTTGCCGTCTTTGGTGTCGGCGGCTTGGTGCTGCGTGGCGTGGTGTTTCCGTTGCTGAACGTCGTGGTGGCCGAGCGCGAGCGCCGTGCGCGCTGGGCGCGGGCATGTATCCACCATGCATTCCGCCTTTTCGTGGCGCTGATGCGTCGCCTTGGCGTGTTGACCTACGAGTTGCGTGGCGCCGAGCGCCTTCAGCGCGATGGCCTGCTGATCCTGGCCAACCACCCGACGCTGATCGACGTGGTGTTCCTGATGTCGTTCGTCCGGGGTGCCGACTGCATCGTCAAGGCCGCGCTGGCCCACAACCCGTTCACCCGGGGGCCGGTGCGCGCCGCGGGCTTTGTCTGCAACGACTCCGGCGCGGGCATGGTCGAGGACTGCCTGCAGTCGTTGCGCACGGGCAACAATCTGATCATCTTTCCCGAAGGAACGCGCACCCCACGCACCGGGCATCAGCCGCTGCAGCGTGGAGCCGCCAACATCGCGGTGCGTGGCCAGCGCAACGTGACGCCGGTGCGCATCCGCGTCCAACCGCTGACCCTGGGCAAAGGCGAGAAGTGGTACCGCGTGCCGGCGCAGCGCTGCCACATCGAATTCGAGGTCGGCGAAGACATCGCCGTCGCCCCCTTCCTGGCCGACAGCGCGAGCGAAGCCATCGCCGCGCGCCGGCTGACCGATCATCTGACCGCTTACTTTTCCCCGGAGACCCGCTGTGCAGGCCACTCTTGAACAAGAGATCAAGGAACTCGTGATTTCATCTCTGGCGCTGGAGGACGTTCAGCCCGACGATATCGACCCCGTCGCGCCGCTGTTTGTCGAAGGGCTGGGCCTGGACTCGATCGACGCACTGGAACTCGGCCTCGCGCTGCAAAAGCGCTATGGCGTGCACATGTCGGCCGACGCCGAGGAGACACGCCGCCACTTTGCCAGCGTGCGTGCCCTGGCTGCGTTCGTGGCCGCGCAACGCACGCTCTGAGCACCCAGGACTCGGCAAGCCGAGCCCGCCACCGAGGGATCAAGGAACTCGGCAGCGGCCCCATCGTTTCCTTGAGAGCCAGCGCCTGTCGCCCGACCCTCGCCTGACCATTGCCCTAGGGATCGCCATGAACCAAGACGACATCCTGCAAACGATCGTCAACACTTTGCACGACACCTTCGAGATCGAGCGTGATCGCATTCAACCGCAATCGCGCCTGTACGAAGACCTGGACATCGACAGCATCGACGCAGTCGACCTGATCGTGCGCCTGAAGCCCCTGGTCGGTAAACGTCTGAACCCCGAGGCTTTCAAGTCGGTGCGCACAGTGCAGGATGTGGCGGACGCGCTGGCTCGCCTGGTCAATGACCCGGCGCCGATCTGAAGCGGGTCGGCTGCGCCCCGGCGCCTTGGCGACCGGGCTGGTCCTGCTGCTGACCGTCGCGTACCCGTTCGCGGTCGCGTTCGGGCTGGGTCGCATCGAACCCCGCTGGTTCGCCTTCGCTCTCGTCGGGTTGGCGCTGTTGCGCGCGGCGGTGTCGCGCCAGGCCTTATGGTGGGCCGCTGCGGCCGGTGCCGCGGTGCTGGCGGCGTTCAGCTTGGCCGGCCAGGGCTGGCTGCCGCTCAAACTCTACCCGGTGCTGGTGAACGCCGTGTTGCTGCTGGTGTTCGGTGTCAGCCTGTGGCGCGGCCCGCCGGTAATCGAGCGGCTGGCGCGCCTGTCGGAACCGGCACTGCCCCTTGAAGGCGTGGTCTACACGCGCCGCGTCACCGAGGCCTGGTGCCTGTTCTTCGTGTTCAACGGCGCGGCCGCCGGGGCCACCGCGCTGTGGCTGTCGACCGAAGGCTGGGCGCTGTACAACGGCTTCATTGCCTACCTGCTGATGGGCGCCATGTTCGCTGGCGAGTGGCTGCTGCGTCGGCGCTTGAAGGCGCGGGTGGCTGCCGACGGGGCAGCCCTGACAGGTGCGTCGCATGGCTGATTCCGCCCCCACCTGGCTGCCCCTGCCCGAGGTTGCCGTGCGGCCAGGGCTGGCCGACCGCGCCTTCGCGCGCCGCGGCGACCTGGTGCTGAGCCGGGCCGATTTCCTGGCGAACGTCGATGCCTGGCAAGCCCGCCTGGCGATCGAGCCGGGCCGGCGCTGGGCCCTGTTCAGCGACGACAGCGCGGACTTCGCCTCGATGCTGTTTGGCGCCTGGCACGCCGGCAAGACTGTGCTGCTGCCCGGCGACATGCAGCCGGCCACACTCGCGCGGCTGGCTGCCGAGGTGGACGGCTCGCTGGGCCAATTGCCGGGCGCGCTGCCCTGCGCGGCGGCCACGCCCACCCGCCCCCCGCGGTTGCCGCTGGACCGGCAACATACCCGGCTGATCGTCTACACCTCCGGCTCCAGCGGCGAGCCCGAGGCGATCGCCAAGAGCCTGGCCCAACTCGATGCCGAGATGCACACGTTGCAGGCCGCGTTCGGCCTGCGCGCGGACGCCGACGGGCCGGCGACCGTCGTGGCCACCGTCTCGCACCAGCACATCTACGGCCTGTTGTTCCAGGTGCTGTGGTCGCTCGCGGCCGGGCGGCCCTTCCTGGCCCGCCGGCTGGACTACCTGGAGGCGCTGCCCGCCGCGTTGTCCGGCAGCCCCGGCCTGCTGATCGCCAGCCCGGCGCACCTGCGCCGCATCCCCGACGAACCGGCGCTGGCCGCTTGCGCCGGCGCTCTTCGCGCCGTGTTCTCGTCCGGCGGCCCGCTGCCCCCGGAGGCCGCCGCGCAGTCGTTGGCAAGGCTGGGCCATTCGCCGATCGAAGTCTTCGGCAGCTCCGAGACCGGAGGCATCGCCTGGCGCCAGCGGGCCCACGACGGCGACCATTGGCGCGCCCTGCCCGGTGTCGACTGGCGCATCAGCGACGAACTGCTCGAGGTGCGCTCGGGCCACCTGCCCGATGCAGCCTGGTACACGACCAGCGACCGCGTGCGGCCCTTGCCCGACGATCCGCACGGTGCCGGCTTCGTGCTGCTGGGCCGGGCCGACCGCATCGTCAAGGTGGGCGAAAAGCGCGTGTCGCTGAGCGCCATCGAACGCGCCTTGCTCGAAGACGACGACCGTCTGCTGGCCGAAGCGCGCGCGCTGCTGCTGGCCGACGCCGACGGCCGCATCGCCGTGGTCGCCGTGCCGACAGCGGCCGGCCGGGCGCTGCTGCAGGCCCAAGGTCGGCGTGCACTCGGCGAGCGCCTGCGTGGCCGCCTGCTGGCCCACGTCGAGCGCGTCGCGTTGCCGCGGCGCTGGCGCTTCGTCGACGCGCTGCCGGTCAACTCGCAAGGCAAAAGCACTGAAGCGCTGTTGGGCGCCCTGTTCGACGCCCCCGTCGACAGCGGCCGGCCGCCGGTCGAATGGCTGCAGCGCGACACCACCGCGGCCCGGCTGCGCGTGACGCCCGACCCGGCCCTGGCTGTGTTCGACGGCCACTTTCCCGGCAACCCGATCCTGCCTGGCGTGGCGCAGCTCGACTGGGCCATCGGCTGGGGGCGTGAAGCGTTCCAGGTGACCGGGCACTTCACGCGCATCGATGCCCTGAAGTTCCAGCAGGTCGTGCCGCCCGGCACGCTGCTGGAGCTGGCGCTGGACTGGTCGGCCGAGCGCGGCACCTTGGGTTTTCGCTACACCTCGCCCGCCGGCGTGCATGCCAGCGGCAAGGTGGTTTTCGACTCCGACAAGGCACTGGGCAATGCGTGAGCTGAAAGCGCCGACGAGCGGCTTCTCGCGCGACGTCGCCGCCGTGATCCCGGTCTACAACCACCCCGCGACGATCGGCGCGATGGTGGACGGCGTGCACGCGCACGGCCTGCACTGCGTGCTGGTCGACGACGGCAGCGAGTCTGGCTGCGCCGCGGTGCTGGATGCATTGGCCACGCGGCACGGCCCGCAGCGTGTCACCCTCGTTCGGCTGCCGCAGAACCAGGGCAAGGGCGGCGCGATGATGGCCGGCTTCCGGGCCGCCCAGGCCGCGGGCTATCGCCACGCGCTGCAGATCGACGCCGATGGCCAGCACGCGGTGACCGACATTCCCCGCTTCCTGGCGGCGGCGCAAGGCCAGCCGGATGCGGTCGTGATCGGCTCCCCGGTCTACGACGAGAGCGTGCCACTGGGCCGGCTCGTCGGCCGCTACGCGACCCACATCTGGGTCTGGATCAACACGCTGTCGTTCGCGATCAAGGATTCGATGTGCGGCTTCCGCGTCTATCCGCTGAACCCCACGGTGCGGCTGATCGACGAGGTCGCGATCGGCAAGCGCATGGATTTCGACACCGAGATCCTCGTGCGCCTGTACTGGCGCGGTGTGCCGATGGTCAATCTGCCGACGCGCGTGACCTACCCGCAAGACGGCATCTCGCACTTCAAGCTGGGCCTGGACAACCTGCTGATCTCGCGCATGCACGCCAAGCTCTTCGCCGGCATGCTGTGGCGCGCGCCGCTGCTGCTGTGGCGCAAAGTGGTGCCACGATGACCACGCGCACCGCCCACGCCCCGGCAGCCCATTGGGCCACGATCGGCGAATCGACCTGCACCGCCGGCCTGTGGCTGCTGTACCAGTTGCACCACTGGCTGGGGCGCTGGCCCTTCCGCCTGGCCGTGGTGCCGGTCGTCGCCTGGTACTGGGCGACCCAGCCGCGGGCGCGGGCTGCGTCACACGAGTTCCTGGCCGCCGTCGCCGCACGTCGCGGCGATCCGCCCCCTGGCCGGTTTGCGCCTATGCGCCACCTGCTGTCGTTCGCCGATACCCTGCTCGACAAGCTGCTCGCGATGAGCGGGCGCTACCGCTTCCATCAACTGCAGTACGAAGGCCACGAGCCGGTGCAGCAGATGCTGAACCAACGTCGGGGCGGCATGCTCGTCACCGCCCACGTCGGTTGCCTTGAGCTCTGCCAGGCCGGCGCCCAGCGGCGCGGCGATTTCAAGCTGACCATCCTCGTGCACACCCGCCATGCCGAGGAGTTCAACCGCCTGCTGCGCAAGCTGAGCCCGGACAGCGGCGTCGAGTTGATCCAGGTCACCGAGATCACGCCGGCCACTGCTGCCCTGTTGGCCGAGCGCGTCGCGCGCGGCGAGTTCGTCGCGATGGCGGGCGACCGCGTGCCCGTCCGGCCCACCCCCGGCAGCACGGCGATGGTCCCGTTCCTTGGCCGATCGGCGCCGTTCCCGATCGGGCCCTATGTGCTGGCGATGCTGTTGCAGTGCCCGCTGTATTTCATGGCCTGCGTGCGTGAAGGCACAGGCCACCGGGTGCGGTTCAAACGCCTGGCCGAGCGCGTCGAGCTGCCGCGCGCGCGGCGCGCCCAGGCTCTGGCCGAGCACGCCGGCGGCTTTGCCCAGGCGCTCGAGTCGGTCGTCGTCGACGCGCCATTCGAATGGTTCAACTTCTTCCCCTTCTGGGACCAACCGGTGACCCCGCAACCCGTGGCCGCCCCTGCCCGATGAACACCTTGTCCACCGACCTGCCGGTCATTTGCTTCGACGGTCAGCCGCTGACGTTGCACGACATCGCCGCCCTGGCCGAGCGCCGCGCCCGCGCCGAGTTGTCGCGCGATGCAGGTTTTCGCGCCCGCATCGCCCGCGGCGCTGAATTCCTCGACCGCCTGTTGCGTGAAGAGGGCGTGGTCTACGGCGTGACCACCGGCTATGGCGATTCGTGCACCGTCGTCATCCCGCCGGCGCTGGTCACCGAGCTGCCGCACCACCTGTACACCTACCACGGCTGCGGCGCCGGCCGCTGGCTGACGCCGGAAGAAACGCGCGCCGTGCTGGCCGTGCGCCTGGCCTCGCTGGCTCAGGGCGTGTCGGGCGTCAGTGTCGAACTGCTTGAGCAGATCGAGCGCCTGCTGGTTCACGACGTACTGCCGCTGATCCCGGCCGAGGGCTCGGTTGGCGCCAGTGGCGATTTGACGCCGCTGTCGTATCTGGCCGCCGTGCTGTGCGGCGAGCGCGACGTGCTGTGGCAAGGCCAGCCACGGCCGACCGTCGAGGTCTTCGCAGCGCTCGGCATCACGCCGCTGCGCCTGCGGCCGAAGGAAGGTCTCGCGATCATGAACGGCACCGCCGTGATGACCGCACTGGCGTGCCTGGCGTGGCGCCGCGCCGAGTACCTGTCGCGCCTGGCCACGCGTTTGACGGCCTGCAACGTGGTCGCCAGCGCCGGCAACGCCCACCACTTCGACGAGAAGCTGTTCTCGGTCAAGCCGCACGTCGGCCAGCAGCGTGTGGCTGCCTGGCTGCGCACCGACCTGGCGAGCGACCGCCCGGCCCGCAACGAGCAGCGCCTGCAAGACCGCTACTCGCTGCGCTGCGCGCCACACGTGATCGGCGTGCTCGAAGACGCGCTGCCCTTCCTGCGCCAGCTGATCGAGAACGAACTCAACAGCGCCAACGACAACCCGCTGATCGACCCCGACGGCGAGCGTGTGCTGCATGGCGGCCATTTCTACGGCGGCCACATCGCCTTTGCGATGGACAGCCTGAAGAACGTCGTCGCCAATGTCGCAGACCTGCTGGACCGCCAACTCGCACTGCTCGTCGACACCCGCTACAACCACGGCCTGCCATCGAACCTGTCCGGCGCCACCGGTGAGCGCGCGGCGATCAACCACGGCCTGAAGGCAGTGCAGATCAGCGTCTCGGCCTGGACCGCAGAAGCGCTGAAGCAGACCATGCCGGCCTCGGTGTTCTCGCGCTCGACCGAGTGCCATAACCAGGACAAGGTCAGCATGGGCACGATCGCGGCGCGCGACGCGTTGCGCGTGCTCGAACTCTCCGAGCAGGTCGGCGCCGCGATGCTCATCGCCGCCCGGCAAGGCCTGGCGCTGCGGCGCCGGCTCGACCCGACGCTCACGTTGCCGGCGCCGCTGGCCGACTTCCTCGCGGTGCTCGAAGACCGCATCCCGCTGGTCGCCGAGGACCGTGCGCTGGACCGGGAGCTGTGGGCACTGGCCGATGCCTTGCGCGCTCGCTCGTTCGAGCTGCCGGGCACGGGAGACGAACGGTGAGCGTGACCCCGGACCTGAGCCACACCATCGAGGTGGTGCCGGCGTTCTATGACATCGACGTGATGGAGATCGTCTGGCACGGGCACTACGTCAAGTACCTCGAGCTGGCGCGCAGCGCGCTGCTCAAGCAGTACGACTACGACTACCCGCAGATGCGGGCTTCGGGCTACGCCTGGCCGATCGTCGAGATGAAGCTGAAGTACGTGCGCTCGGCGGTCTTTGGCCAGCCGCTGAAGGTCGCGACCCGCATCATCGAATGGGAAAACCGCCTGCGCATCGACTACCTGATCACCGATGCCGCCAGCGGCCGCAAGCTGACCAGCGCGCAGACCACGCAGGTGGCGGTGGAGTTGAAGACCGGCGAAATGTGCTTCGTCTGCCCGCCGGTGCTGTGGGAGCGTCTGGGGGTGCCCGCGCCGTGAACCGCCGCCGCTTGCTCTGCACCTCGGTGTTGATGGCGCTGGCAGCGCCAGCTCTGCACGCGGCCGACGGCGACGCGCTGGCCGAGCGCGTGAAGAAGCGCCTGTCCGACGCGCCGGTGCAACGAGGCGAATTCGAGCAGCGCAAGGCCGTGAAGGGTTTCAAGCACCCGCTGGTCTCCAGGGGAGACTACCTCTTCGCGCGTGAGCGCGGTGTGGTCTGGCGCACGCGCGAGCCCTTCGCGTCGACGCTGGTGCTGACGCGCGAACGGCTGGTCAGCCGCGGCGCGGATGGTGCGAGCACGACCGCGATGGACGCCCGCAGCGAGCCCGGCCTGCGCGCCGTGAACCAGTTGCTGTTTGCGCTGCTGTCGGCCGACCTGGCCACACTCGCCCAGCGTTTTCGCATCGAAGGCCAGGCGCCGGATGGCGGGCTTTGGCAACTGACGCTGACACCGCGTGACGCCACGCTGGCGGCGTGGCTGCAAAAGGTCGAGCTGCAAGGTGATCGCCAGGTCCAAACCGTGCAGTGGCAAGAAGCTTCAGGTGACGCGAGCCTGATCCGCTTTTCCAGCCAGACCAGTGCCGCTGCGCTGAGCGCCGAAGAGGCAAAGCGTTTTGACTGAAGCGATGCACCGCGCTGCCGCTACGCCCGAGCGCCAGTCAACCGGCCGCCCCTGGCTGGCCTGGCTGTGGCTGCTGGTCGTGCTGGCCATCGCCGCGCACCAGTGGCGCTTCTGGCACGACTCGCGCCTGGACACCGATGTGCTGGCGCTGTTGCCGCAGGACGAGCGGCAGCCCGAGGTGACCCGTGCGACGCAGAAGCTGGCCGATGCGGCCGGCCGCCGTGTCGTCGTGATGCTCGGTGCCGCCTCCGACGCCGACGCACGCCGCGCCGCCGCGGCGTGGCGCGAAGGGCTGCCCACCGCGCTGGGCTGGCAGGCGCTGGCCGCCGACGAGCGCGCCGCCACGCAGGTGGTCGATTTCTACCGGCCTTGGCGTGATCGCCTGTTGACCGCCACCCAGCGCCAGCAGCTGGCAACCACGCCGCCCGAAGCGATGGTGGGCCGCGCGCTGTCGTCGCTGCACCAGCCTGGCCTGGCCGTGCGGCTGACCGACTGGGCGGCCGATCCGCTGGGCCTGTGGCCGGCCTGGTGGGCCGCACGGAGCGGCGAAACGCTGGCCCGCCCCCAAGCCGGCGAGCTGATGCTGCATGCCGACGGCCTAGACTGGGTGGTGCTGGCCTATGACACCGGCCGCCCGGCCTTTGCGCTCGATGGCAACGCCGCCCTGGGTGACGCCTTGGGCAGCGCCGAAGCAAGCGCGCGGCGGGCCGTGCCGACGCTGCGCCTGCTCAAGGCCGGTGTGCCGCTGCACGCCGAAGCAGCCGCGGTGCGGGCCAGCCGGGAGGTCAACACCATCGGCTGGGGCTCGCTGGCCGCGGTGCTGCTGCTGGTCTGGGCGGCGTTCCGGCGCCTGCGCACGTTGGGGCTGGTCGCCTTGTCGCTGGTGATTGGCGTCGCCGCCGCGCTATCGGCGACGGCACTGGTCTTCGGCTCGGTGCACCTGATCACGCTGGTCTTCGGCGCCAGCCTGGTCGGCGTGGCCGAGGATTTCGGCATCCATTGGTTCGCCAGCCGCCAGGCGCAGCCGGACAGCTCGGCACCGGCCCTGATGGCCGAATTGCTGCCGGGGTTGGCGCTGGCACTGGCGACCAGCGTGCTGGGCTATGCGGTGCTGGCGTTGGCGCCCTTTCCGGGGTTGCGGCAGATGGCCCTGTTCTCGGGCGTCGGTCTGACCGCAGCCTTCCTGACGGTGTGGTGCTGGTTCCCGCGGCTGGGCAGTGGGCCGGTACCGGCCACTGCATTTGCGCAGCGCGTGGCCGGCAGCCTCGCGACCTGGCCGCGCTGGACGAACCGTCGCGCGAACTGGCTGGTGCTCGGGCTGGCCGCACTGCCGGTCGGTGCCGGTCTGATGCGGCTGCAAACCGACGACAGCCTGCGCCAGCTGCAGTCCTCGCCGCCAGCATTGGTGGCTGATCAACGCGAGATCGGCCGCCTGCTCGGCGCCCCGAGCCCGAGCCAGTTTTTCCTCGTCACCGCGGCAGACGCCGAGACCTTGTTGCAGCGCGAAGAAGCCCTGACGGCTCGGCTGCATGGCCTGCAGGCCAAGGGTTCCTTGGTCGGCTGGCGTGCGCTGTCGGACTGGGTGCCGTCGGCCAGGCAACAGCAAGACGATGCCGCCCTGAGCGCACGCGTCGACAGCGCGGTGTTGGCCGGCATCAATGCGCAGCTCGGTGAATCGATCACCCGGCCGGCCTTCGGCGATGTGCCGCTGCGCCTGGACACCTGGCTGGCCCACGCCGCCTCGGCCGGCGCGCGTGACCTGTGGCTCGGCGACATCGGCGCCCCCGGCCAGCCCGAATGGGCCAGCGTGGTGATGCTGCGCGGCCTGAACGACACGACCCAGCTGCCGGCGTTGGCTGCCGCGGCCGATGGTCTGCCCGGCGTGCGCTGGGTCGACAAGGCCGCTGACGTCTCCGGCCTGCTGGGCCGCTACCGGCACACGATGTCTTGGCTGCTGCTGGCCGGCCACGTCCTGGTGTTCGCCGCGCTGGCCTGGCGCTACCGCGGCGCGGCCTGGCGCGCCTGGGCGCCGGCGGCGCTGGCTTCGCTGGTCGCGCTGGCAGCGCTGGGCGCCCTCGGCCTGCCGCTGCAGCTGTTCAACATCCTCGCGCTGCTGCTGCTGCTGGGCGTAGGCGTCGACTATGGTGTCTTCCTGCTCGAGCACCGTGGCGACGGTGCCGCCTGGCTGGCCGTGGTGCTCGGCGCAGC
This sequence comes from Ideonella sp., assembly GCF_036277275.1. Classification (GTDB taxonomy): domain Bacteria; phylum Pseudomonadota; class Gammaproteobacteria; order Burkholderiales; family Burkholderiaceae_C; genus Ideonella. Next base: position 26,180 of record NZ_DASUNH010000136.1, read on the forward strand.
GAGCACCGCACTGTCCTTTGGCCTGCTGGCGCTGTCGAGCACACCGGCACTGCGCGCTTTCGGCCTGACACTGGGCATCGGCCTGGTTGTCGTCACGCTGTTGGCGCCGATGGCGCGCCGCCCCGAAACGAACCCTTTGCCCTCCTCCGTATGACCCACTTGAATTTTTCGCCGGCCGGCCAGACCGCTTTCGAAGCACGCTTCGCGGCGCAACGCATTGCCTTCGGTCCAGTCGTCTTCCAGTGCGTGCGCTACGCCTGGAAGCGCGGCATGCTGCAGGCACTGGCCGAGGCCGGCAAGGAAGGCATCTCGGTCGACGCGTTGGCCGGCACCGGCCGCTGGAGCGCCTACGCACTGAAGGTGGCGCTGGAGTCGTGCCTGTCCGCCGGCGTGGTCCAGCGCGACGACGGCCGCTACGTGCTGGACAAGACCGGCTATTGCCTGCTGTCCGACAGGCTGACCCAGATCAACCTCGATTTCGTGCACGACGTCTGCTACCGGGGCCTGGCCGACCTGGACGCCTCACTCGACGCCGAGGCGCCGCTGGGCCTGCGGGCACTGGGCGACTGGCCGACGCTGTACCAGGGCATGGCCGAGTTGCCCGAGCCGGCGAAAACGAGCTGGTTCGAGTTCGACCACCTCTACTCGGACACGTCGTTCCCGTCGGTGATGCCCGACGTGCTGGCCAGCGCGCCGAAACGGGTGATGGACATCGGCGCCAACACCGGCAAGTTCGCCCGCCTGGCGTTGCAGGCGTCGCCGGACATCGAGCTGCACCTGGTCGACCTGCCGCAACAGCTGGCCGTGGCCGAGGCGACGCTGATCGAGGCCGGCCTGCGCGAGCGTGCCACGCCGCACGCGCGCGACCTGCTCGACCCGACGGTGACACTGCCTGACGGCATGGACCTGGTCTGGATGAGCCAGTTCCTGTCGTGTTTCAGCGAGCCGGTCATTGCCAGCATCCTGCAGCGGGCGGTGGCGGCGCTGGCGCCGCAGGGCCAGGTGCTGATCCTGGACACGCTGTGGGACAGCCAGCGCTACGACATCGCCACCTTCTGCCTGATCAACACCTCGCCGTACTTCACGGCGATGGCCAGCGGCAACAGCAAGGTCTACGAAAGCGGTGACTACATCCGCCTGGCCGAAGCGGCCGGTTTGCGCTTGCTGACGCGCCGCGACGGCATCGGCTACGGCCATTCGCTGCTGCGATTCGCGAAGGCCTGAACGAGCGATGTTCCGCTGCTCCGTTCGTCTCGTCGCCAGTGCGCTGCTCAGTGCCATGCTGACGGCCTGCGCCAGTGCTCCGCCGGCGCCGGTGCCTTCGGCGGCCGTCAGCTTTCGGCTGCCGCCGGCCTCGCTCGGCCGCACGCTGGCGTGGCAGCAACGGCTGCAGGTCACCAGCCAGGGCCGCACCCAGCCGCCCCTGGACGCGCTGCTCGAAGCTGATGCGCAAGCCCTTCGGCTGGCGCTGCTCGGCACCGGTCAGACCCTGGCCCGCCTCGAATGGGACGGACGCTCACTGAAGGCCGAGCAGGCCGCCGGCTGGCCCAAGGAGATCCCCGCCGAACGCGTCCTGAGCGACATGCAGCTCGCCTTGTGGCCGCTCGCTGCGCTGCAGGCAGCCCTGCCCGCCGATGCGACGCTGGCCGACGAAGGCCCGCTGCGTGTGCTGCGCCAACACGGCACGGTCGTCACGACCGTGCGCGACGCCGGCTCGCTGCACATCGAGCTCGTGAACCAGGCGCTGGGCTACACGCTGCGCATCGACTCGATGCCGATCGAAGGGGCCACGCCATGACGGCCGCCATCTATTTGCAGGCGATGGGCCTGAGCTGTTCGCTCGGCGCCGACGAAGCCTCGGTGCGCGCGCGGCTGTTTGCCACGACCGCCCCGGCATTACCGGTCAGCGATGGCTACACGCCCGGCCGCGCATTGCCGCTCGGCCGCGCCGCGGTCGAGCCACCGCCGCTGGCGGCCGATCTGCCGCGCGGGCTGGTCAGCCGCACCAACGCGCTGGTCGCCCAGACGCTGCCGGCGCTGCGTGCGGCGGTCGATTCGGCCTGTGCACGCTTTGGCCCGAGCCGCGTTGGCATGGTGCTGGGCAGCAGCACCGCCGGGGTGCTCGAAGGTGAAGCCGCAGCGCGCCGCCATCAAGCCGATGGCGGCTGGCCCGATGGTTACCACTACGGCCAGCAAGAGATGGTCAGCCCGGCAAAGTTCGCCGCCCACGTGCTCGGCCTGGCCGGACCGGCCTACGCCATTTCGACCGCCTGCTCATCGGGTGCCAAGGCCCTCGCTTCCGGCGCGCGACTGCTGCGCGCCGGCCTGGTCGATGCCGTCGTCTGCGGCGGCGCCGACGCGTTGTGCGGCTTGACCGTCAACGGTTTCTCGGCGCTCGAATCAGTCTCGGCCAAGGCCTGCAATCCGTTGTCCAGGAACCGCGAGGGCATCAACCTCGGCGAGGGCGCGGCGCTGTTCGTGCTGTCGCGCGAGCCTGGCCGGCTGCGCCTGGCCGGCTGGGGCGAAACATCCGATGCCCACCACATGTCAGCACCGGATCCGACCGGCCGTGGCGCCGCCGAGGCGATGCGGTTGACGCTGCGGCGTGCCGGGGTCGCTGCAGCGGCGGTCGACTACATCAACCTGCACGGCACCGCGACGCCGCACAACGACGCGATGGAAAGCAAGGCGGTCGCCGAGCTCTTCGGGCTGGAGGTGCCCGTCAGCTCGACCAAACCGTTGACCGGCCACACCCTGGCCGCGGCCGGCGCCCTCGAAGCCGCCTTCGCCTGGCTGACGCTCGTGGACAACCCGACCCACGCCCTGCCGCCGCATTGGTGGGATGGCGAGTGCGACCCCGCCCTGCCCGCCCTGCGCGTTGTGGCGCCAGGTGAACGCGCCGCTCGCTCCCCACGATTCGCGTTGAGCAATTCCTTCGCTTTCGGCGGCAGCAACGCGACACTTCTGTTCGCCCGCGATTGACCCTTTCCATGGACGACACCGCACCCTCCATTGCCCCCCGACCGCCGGTCGAGCACTTCGTGCCGCACCGTGGCGCGATGAGCCTGCTGAGCCGCCTGGTCACCATCGACGCTGAACAGGCACTGGCCGAGGTCGACATCACGCCCACCAGCATGTTCGTGCAAGGCCAAGGTGTGCCAGCCTGGGTTGGCATCGAGTACATGGCGCAGACCGTCGCAGCCTGGGCCGGCGCGCGCTCGCGCGCCGCCGGCGGCGAACCGGCCATCGGCTTCTTGCTCGGCAGCCGGCGCTACCAGGCCGAGGTGCCGGTGTTTGCCACCGGGCAAACATTGCGTATTCACGCCCGCTGCGAGCTGATCGGCGACAGTGGGCTGGGACAATTCGCCTGCCGCATTCACGGCCCCGCCCACCGCCTATTGGCCGAGGCGATGGTGTCGGTGTTCGAACCCCCCATGCCGCCGTCCTCTGCGACGTCCGATTCTCGCGAAGCCTGATCCGATGAACGTTTTCCGCGCCCTTTGCTTCTCCGCCTTGCACGACCTGCTGGAATCGGTTCGCATGAGCCTCAAACAAGGCACCTGACGCCATGCGCCTCGGAGGGACAACAATGACCAACAACAACGACCGTCACACCGTCCTCGTGACGGGCTCCACCCGTGGCATCGGCCGCGCGATCGCGCTGCGCCTGGCGCGCGACGGCTTCAACATCGTCCTGCATGGCCGACGCGGTGCCGCCGAGGCCGAAGCGGCAGCCGCCGAAATCCGCGCGCTGGATCGCCACGCCCGGGTGCTGATGTTCGATGTCGCCGATCGCTCGGCGGCCGCGGCCGCGCTCGACGCCGACATCGAAGCCCACGGTGCCTACCACGGTGTGGTCTGCAACGCCGGCATCGCGCGCGACAATGCCTTCCCCGCCATGACCGGCGAGGAATGGGACAGTGTGATCCATACCAACCTGGATGCCTTCTACAACGTGCTGCAGCCGGTGGTGATGCCGATGGTGCGCCGCCGCCGCCCAGGGCGGATCATCACGCTCGCCTCGGTGTCGGGCCTGGTGGGCAACCGCGGCCAGGCCAACTACAGCGCCGCCAAGGCCGGCATCATCGGTGCCACCAAGGCCTTGGCGATCGAGCTGGCCAAGCGCGAGATCACCGTCAACTGTGTCGCACCGGGGCTGATCGAGACCGAGATGGTGCCGCCGGAGGTGGTCGACGAAGCCATGAAAATGATCCCGGCCCGCCGCATGGGTCGGCCGGACGAAGTGGCCGCGCTGGTCGCGTTCCTGATGTCGCCTGACGCCGGCTACATCACGCGCCAGGTGATCTCGGTCAATGGAGGTATGGTCTGATGAAACGCGTCGTCATCACCGGCTTCGGCGCACTCAGCCCGATCGGCCATGACTGGGCCACCGTGCATGACCGCCTGCGCTCCAAGCGCAACGCAATCCAGCACATCGTCGAATGGGACGACTACGAGGGCCTGAACACCCGGCTCGGCGCCCCCGCGGCCCCCTTCGACCTGCCGCCCCACTACAACCGCAAGTCGACGCGCAGCATGGGGCGCGTCGCGCTGCTGGCCACCCGGGCCAGCGAGCTGGCGCTGATCGATGCCGGCCTGCTCGACCACCCCGTGGTCAGCAGTGGCCGCATGGGCATCTCTTACGGCTCGTCGGCTGGCACACCGAAGTCGATCGGCGACTTCGGCCGCATGATCATGGAAAAGACCACCGAGGGCATCACCGCCAGCACCTACATCAAGATGATGGCGCACACGGCCCCGGTCAACATGGGCGTGTTCTTCGGCATCACCGGCCGCATCGTCACCACCAGCAGCGCCTGCACCTCGGGTTCGCAAGGCATCGGCTACGCCTACGAGGCCATTCGCGGTGGCAAGCAGGTGGCCATGCTGGCGGGTGGCTCGGAAGAGCTGGACGCCACCGAAGCCGCCGTGTTCGACACCTTGTTCGCCACCAGCGTGCGCAACGACCAACCCGACACCACGCCGCGGCCTTTCGATGCCTCGCGCGACGGCCTCGTCCTTGGCGAAGGCGCCGGCACGCTGGTGCTGGAAGAGCTGGACCATGCCCTGGCGCGGGGCGCCCACATCCATGCCGAGATCATCGGCTTCGGCACCAACAGCGACGGCCAGCACGTGACCCATCCGCAGCCCGAGACGATGGCCCAGGCCATGCGCCTGGCGCTGGAAGATGCCGGCCTGCCGCCTGAAGCGATCGGCTACATCAATGCCCACGGCACGGCCACCGACCAAGGCGACATCGCCGAGTCCGCGGCGACGCGTGCCGTCTTCGGCGAGCGGGTGCCGATCAGCTCGCTCAAAAGCTACATGGGCCACACGCTGGGCGCCTGCGGCGCACTGGAGGCGTGGATGACCGTCGAGATGATGCGCGAAGGCTGGTTCGCACCGACCGTCAACCTGACACGCGTCGACGAACGCTGCGCCCCGCTGGACTACATCATCGGCGACGGCCGCAAGCTCGAGACCGAGATCGTGATGAGCAACAACTTCGCGTTCGGCGGGATCAACACCTCGCTGATTTTCAAGCGCTGGGCGGGTTGAACCCGCCTTCCATGCCCCACCAACTACAACGTCCCAAGGAGAATCCGATGAACATGAAACCCGCCCTGGTTCTGCTGACCTGCGCGCTCGCCGCCGGTGCCGCTGCTGCGCGCGACACCGAATACAAGCTGCCGTTCGCCGAGGTGCTGACCTTGAGCGATCCCAACATCAAGACCAAGCTGGACGACTCGATCAAGCTGTATTTCGGCGACCAGCCGACACCCAAGGTCCTGTCGAAGATCGGCGAAGACACCTCCAACAAGAAGACCAACGGCTTCGGCAAGGAAGACGCGTTCGGCTGCAAGTGGGCGGCCTATTCAGCCCTGGTCGCACTGCAAGAGCGTGCCAGGCACCTGGGCGCCAATGCCGTGATCAATATCGTCAGCAACTACAAGAAGGAGCCGTTCAGCAGCCAGACCGAGTACGAATGCCATGCCGGCGCATTCGTGATTGGCGTCGCGCTGAAGGGCACGTTCGTCAAACTGGCTCCGTGAAGAACCTGAGTGTTCGCGAGCGCGAAGTGACCGTCATGAACACCCTCGCCCCGATCGGATGGCTGGCGGCGGTCATGACCGCGACCGTGACACCTGCCGTGGCTCGGGACACCGAATACACCTCGTTGAAGTTCGCCGATGTCTTGGCCATGCCCGAAGCACAGCAAAAGCTTGATCCCACAATCAAGCTTTTCTTCGGTGATCAGGTCACTCCCAAGGTGTTGACCAAGTTCGGCAAGGACACTTCGAGCAAGAAGGCCAACGGCGTCGGCAAAGACGACGAAGCTGCTTGCCGGTGGGCCGCCTTGTCGGCGCTCATGGCTTTCCAAGCCAAGGCGAAGTTTCTGGGCGCCAACGCGGTCGTTGGCATCACCAGTTCCTACAACCTGAGAGACTTGAAGAGCGCGACCGACTACGAGTGTCATGCGGGCGCTTTGATGGCCGGCGTGTCATTCAAGGCCACGTACGTCAAGGTGGAAGAGTAGGTCCAAGCCTGATGCAGCCAGGTCCCCGTGTCTCGGTGGCCATCACCAGCGTGAGCCGTCTGATGGCCGACCCTGCGCTGTCGACCTGCGAAGCATGGTTGTCGAGCGCGGAGTTGGATCGGCTCGCAAGCATCACGGCACCCAACCGCCGCCGGCAATTCATGGCAGGCCGTTGGTGGGCCAGGCAACTCTTGTCCGCCAAGTTTGATGGGCAAGCCCGCGACTGGCACTTGTCGAGCGCCGAGGATGGCCCCCCACAGGTGACCCATGGTCCTTGCGTACCGTTGCCGGCGGTGGCCCTGTCGCACAGCGGTGATCGTGTGGCGTGTGCGGTCACCGCGAATGGGCCTTTGGGCCTCGATATCGAGGTACCGCGCCCGCGTCGGCGACTGCATGAATTGGCCGAACTGGCCCTCCACCCTTGTGAGTTCAGTGCATGGCGAGAGGTGGCACCGTCGCAGCAGATCACCGAGTTCTATGCGCTGTGGACGGCAAAGGAGGCGTGGATCAAGAGCCGCGGTGGCGCTCTGGCACCGGCGCAGCTTGCCCACATGTGCTCGCGGCCAGCAGAGGCTCACGACGAAGTCGTTGGCATCACCTTCGGCCTCGACAACACACTCGCCACCGTCGTTTGTCCGGCCAACTGCCGGATCGACTGGCCAACCCTTCCTGCTGCAGAGCAACGCATCCAGACCACAAGCCCTCGATTCGCGGTCGTCATGGACGACTGAAAGACGGCGGGCCTAAACCATCCGTTCACTGACGCGGAGCGCGTCCCAATTCCAATTGGAGGGAACCTGAACCATGAAACTGCCAAGAGCATCGAGCCGCTCTCGATGGATATCCGCCCTGTTGCTGGGCACACTGGCCGCGGCGGCGCACGCCGCACGGGCCCCGGTCGAACTCGCAGCGTTTTCGAAGACGGTGGAGTTGACGCCGACGGTGGCGATGTCAAATTTGGCGAAGGAATGCAGCGTCGCCAGCTTGGTGAGCGAGCGCGTCGGGGAACAACTGCAGCGCAACTATCGCAACATGAAGTCGGGTGACGGGCTGCCCAAGCTGACCGGTGAAGAGCGCGGCCTCAAGCTGAGTGTCGTCAACATGTTTGGCCTGGGCGGGGGCAACTACAGCGGTCCCAAGTGGATGGTGATCCGCGCCGAAGTCGTCGGATCCGAAGGTGTTGTTTCGGCACGCGACTTCCGCCGCGTCAGCGTCGCGTCGTTCTCCGGCTTGTTCATGGGCACCTGCCACGTGATGGGCAAGGTGGCAGCCAAGACAGGAGCCGACATCCGCCAATGGCTGAGACAAGGGGCACCTGGCACGCCGATCCCCGCGATGGACGAAGAAGACGATGTCGACCTGCGAAGCGAGCAGGCGCCCGCGCCAGCTGAGCCCACAGCTTCCGACGTGGCAGCGCCGCCTGCGTCCGCCGCCTCATCCTGATCGTTACAGCGACGATTCGACCTTGGGCGAGGACGGCATCAACACGGCGCGGCCTGCTGCCCAATGGCCCAGGCCGGATTCGCCGTTGATGTGCCCCCGGTGGCCGATCGACCTGGCGATCGCACCCCACTCTGCGGCAATCGCCACCGCAGCGGTGGCCGAACTGAACGGATCGTCTACGCTGTAGATCAGCCGCGCCGGAAACGGCAGGCGCTGCCGCACCATTGGTCGCCAATTGAACAACTGCGGCGGCGTGTCGGGTTGGTCGAGGTCGGGCGGGGCCACCAGCAGGGCCCCGCACACACGGGCCGTGTGACATGAATGCGCCGCCCACGCTGCCACCAGGTGGCAGCCCAGGCTGTGCGCGGCCAGCAGCGTGGGCCGCTCGTCTTCCAGCATCACTTCTTCGAGCCGCGCCATCCAGTCGCCGCGGCGCGGCCATTGCCAGTCGGCTTGCTGCACGCGGGTGTCGCCGTGCTGTTGCTCCCACAGCGTCTGCCAGTGGCCGGGGCCGGAATCGAGCCAGCCGGGCAGCAGCAACACGCGTACATCGTCGAGGTTCGGGTTCATGCGTCGCAGCCCGAGGGCTTGCCGTATGCTTCAGGGAATCCCCTGATTCTGGGGCCACTGGCGTCGGTGGCCCGACCGCACTTACCACCACAAGGATTGCCCATGACCACCCGCGTGTTTGTCGACGGCCAGGAAGGCACCACCGGCTTGCGTATCCACGAATACCTCGCCATGCGCGGTGACATCGAGATGATGAAAATCGATGCCGACAAGCGCAAGGACGCAGCCGAACGTGCGCGCCTGCTGAACGCGGCCGACGTCGCCTTCTTGTGCCTGCCCGATGCCGCGTCGCGCGAAGCGGCCGCGATGGTCACCAACCCGCGCACCTGCCTGATCGACGCCAGCACCGCGCATCGGACGGCCCCGGGCTGGACCTTCGGGCTGCCGGAACTGGCCCCCGACCAGCGCGAGCTGATCCGCCAGTCCAAGCGCATCTCGAACCCGGGCTGCCATTCGACCGCGTTCATCATGCTGCTGCGGCCGTTGATCGACGCCGGGCTGGTTCCGGCGGAAACGCCGGTCAGCGCCACGTCCATCACCGGTTACTCCGGCGGCGGCAAGAAGATGATCGAGCAGTACGAGGCCGGTGGCGACCGCACGCTCGACGCCCCACGCCCATACGGCCTGGGGCTGCAGCACAAGCATCTGCCCGAGATGAGGGCCCACACCGGGTTGCAGACGCCCCCGGTGTTCATGCCGATCGTCGGCCCTTTCTACAAGGGCTTGGCGGTGAGTGTGCCCTTGCATCTGTCGGAACTGCCCGGCATGGTGACCGGTGCCCAGCTGCACGATGCCTTGTCAGCCCGCTACTCGCATGAGCGCTTCGTGCGGGTGATGTCGCTGTCGGACCCAGCCACGCTCGAGACCGGCTTCTTCGACGTCCAGGCCTGCAACGACACCAACCGGGTCGACATCTTCGTCTTCGCGCACGAGCGCCAGGCCATCCTGATCGCCCGGCTGGACAACCTCGGCAAAGGGGCCAGCGGGGCGGCGGTGCAGGCGATGAACGTGCACCTCGGCAAGGACGAAGGGCTCGGTTTGTAAGACCGAGCCCTCTGGGGTGCGGCGGCGAGTCCCTCTCCCGCCGCAAGGTCCGAAGCGCCTCAGCGACGCGGGATCACGACCCGGCTTTCGCGCTCCAGGCCACGCAGCAGGCGCGGCCGGGCATCGGCGCCGAGCGCCAAGGCCGAGCGACGTGCCGTTTGCGCAGCGGCCAGGCTGCAGGCGTCGTGCTGCAGGTTGTACAGCGCAGCGTTCAGCATGCCTTCGTCGGTATCGCCCATCGCGTGATCGAAGTCGTCGCTGGCCGGGCACGACGCGGTGAAGCCGTCGGCGTAGTCGCCAAAGCCTTTGGCGTTGACGCCCTTGAACTCGATCGGGAAGTACGAGATGCCGCAGTTGTCCTTGGCTGTGAAGCCGTAAGGCTTGCCGCAGGTCGTGCTGCCGATCACCCGGACTTCGACATCGATGCCCCGCAGGCCGTTGATGACCGCCTCGCTCGCCGAGCAGGTCGAGCCGGTGGTGATGACGGTGACGCGCGACAAGTTCAGCGTCGGCAGCGGCTGCTGGTTCGAGCAGTTGAAGTTCGCGTCGAGGATGCACGACGTGCTGAAGAATGGGGTCTTCGCGTCGTCGCTGTTCGTTTCGTCGCTGCGCTTGCTGTTGTACTGCAGCTGTTCGAACACCTTGCCGTTGGTGCGGCTGCTGCCCGCGATCATGTAGGACAGCTCGCTGGCCAGGTACAGATAGCCGCCGCCGTTGTAGCGCAGGTCCAGCACCAGGTCGGTGACGGCGGCCGCCTTCAGCGTGTTGACCGCATCGATCAGTTTCTGCTCGGAGCTGGCGATGTGGTCGTTGAAGACGACGTAGCCGACCTTGCTGCCGGCGTTGTCGATCACCATCGTGGTCGGCACCGGTTGCTTGGTGACCGTTGCGCTGGTCACGCTCTTGCTGAGCGTGCCGCTGCCGGTACGGCTGAAACTGAAGTTGTGGGTTTGGCCGTTGGCGCTCGGGAACAGCGCGGCGTTCAGCGCGTCAACACCCGACTGGGTGTTGGTGTCGGCACTGACGCCATCAGCGGTGAGCAGGCGGTCGCCGCGCAGCACACCCGCCATGGCAGCGGGCGAGCCCGGCTCGACGTAGGCGACGCGCAAGCCGCGCGGCGGGGTTGGCGAGTCCCAGTACCACTCGATGCCGTAGCCGGAGGTCGCGCCCGAATTCATCAGGTCGTTCCATTCCTTGGTCGGGTAGATGAAGCTGAACTCGTCGCGCAGCTTGCCCGACGCCGTGCGGTTCGGTGTCAGCAGCGCATTGAAGTAGTTCTCGAGCGAGCCGTAGACGTCCGACGTATTGCTGAACGACGAACTGCCGGCGTCGACAGTGGGCATCTCGCTGGTCCAGAGGTAGGCGTCGCTCATGTAGCTGTGCAGCCAGGCCTTTTCGTTGGCCAGGGTGCCGACCGAGGTCGGATCCAGCGCATCGCCGCGGTACGGGTTGGTGGGTGCGCAGACCTGCGGCGAATCGCTGGCCGCGGGCGGGGGTGGCGGCGGCGGGGGTGGAAACGGCGTGGTCCCACTGTCGCCGCCACCACCGCCACAACCGCCCAGCGTGGCGGTCAAGGCGGCGATCGCAAACAGCGTGGACAGACGGCTGGTCGGGCGGGCGCCGGCAGCAGCGCCCGGGTTCGTGGCGTCGGCGAGGGTCTCGGTCGAGGTCGATTTCAAGGCAGTGATCCCTGTGGGTTTTTTGGTTGTGGGCCCCGGTGGCCCGGGCAAATTGTGCCGAAGCGCCCGCAGGCAAGTTTCAGCAAATTCAAAAGCCCGGCCGGTCAGGCCGGGGTGGCGGTGGCGGCGCGGCTGCCGACCCGCTCGACCATCTCGCGCGCGAAGTCGATGAAGGCCTGCGCACCCTTGGCCGCCGGATCGAAAACAACGCCGGGCAAACCGTAGCTGGGCGCTTCGGCCAGACGCACATTGCGTGGGATCACGGTGTTGAACACCTTGTCGCCGAAGTGCGCCTTCAGCTGGTCGCTGACCTGGGTTTGCAAGGTGATGCGAGGGTCGAACATCACGCGCAACAGCCCGATCAGCTCGAGGTCGCGGTTCAGGTTGGCATGCACCTGCTTGATGGTGTTGACGAGGTCCGTCAGCCCTTCGAGCGCAAAGTACTCGCACTGCATCGGCACGATCACGCCGTGGGCACTGCACAGGCCGTTCAGCGTCAGCAGGCTCAAGCTGGGTGGGCAGTCGATGAGCACGAAGTCGTAGTCGGCATCGGCCGCCTTCAGAGCACGCCGCAGCCGCTCGTTGCGATGCTCCAGGCCGACCAGCTCGACCTCGGCGCCGGCCAGCTCGCGGTTGGCGCCGAGCACGTCGTAGCCCCCCTGCTCCGACCGGACACGCGCTTCGGTGACGCTGGCGCTTTCCAGCAGCACGTCATAGACGCTGGATTCGAGCTTGCGTTTGTCGACGCCCGAGCCCATGGTCGCATTGCCCTGCGGGTCGAGGTCGACCAGCAGCACCCGCTGCCCGACCCGCGCCAGGCCGGCGGCCAGATTGACGGAGGTGGTCGTCTTGCCAACGCCGCCTTTCTGGTTGGCAATGCAGAAGATTCGGGACATGGCGTGGATTGTCGCCGTCCGCGCACTCGGTGTCTGTGGACAACTCTGTGGGCAGGCCGGTGAATTCACTGGGGATGGGCTGTGAACAGCGCCGGATGGTGACAACCGGCCGCCTCGACGGCCTGGAAGCTTTGCGGGTTCACCCGCGCCATTGAGCGCCGATCGAGGCCGGAATGGGCGGGCTGCGCGAAAGACCGGCAGACTCTCAGCCCACGTCGGGTCGCATCCACACCAGGCAGCGCGCCGCGTCCAGCCCTGGAACGGTCAACTGTTCCACGTGAAACACCGACACGCCGGCCGGTACTGCCAGACGCTCGGCATCCGTCAAGTGGGCTTTCATGGCCACCCAGCAGCCCTCCGGTGCCAAGCGCTGGCGGGTCAGGTTCACGAAGTCCGCCAGCGTCGCAAACGCACGCGACGTGATCAGGTCGAAGCCCGGCCCCTCCATCGCCTCGACCCGCTGATGGCTGGCGGTCAGGTTCGGCAGCTGCAGCTCCGCCGCGACCTGGCGTATGAAGGTCGCCTTCTTGGCCACCGCGTCCACACAGGTCACCTGCCAATCCGGCCGACAGATCGCCAGCACCGCGCCGGGCAGGCCCGCACCGCTGCCGACGTCCAGGATGCGCCGGGGCGACGCTTCACCGAGCTCTCGACTCAGCGGCCCGACGATGGCCAGGCAATCCAGCAGGTGCTGGGTCAACATCGCCTGGGGCTCGCGAATCGCCGTCAGGTTGTAGACCCGGTTCCAGTGCGCGATGAGATCCAGGTAGCGCAACAGCCTGGCCTCGGTGTCGGGGGACACGGGCAGCCGCAAGGCGCCCAGGCCTTGCTGCAGCGCGGCAGCGAGTGGGTGCGGGAAAGCAGTGGTCACGTTGTGGGCATGAGTTCAAGCCGGAACCGGGGTGGCGACGGCGACGCCAGGCGGAAAGACGCCGCTTTGGTGATCGCGACCGTGCCGTCAAACGACCGGCACAAGGCGGCGCCCGCTCCCGGCCGAGCACCGGGGACTGGGGATTCAGGCCGCATCGGCGGCGCCCGCCACCGGGCGCGGCTGTCCGCCCTGCCCCGCCGCGTCATTGGCGGCCGCCGGATCGACAGCCAGGAAGCCGGCAAAGCGCTTCTTCTTCAGATGCACCAGCAGCAGTGAAATGGCGGCCGGTGTGACACCGGAGATGCGAGCCGCCTGGCCCAGTGTCTCGGGACGGTGGCGACTCAGCTTCTGGCGCACCTCGAAGCTCAATGCCGTGACCTGCCCATAGTCCAGCTCGGCGGGCAGGGCCAGGTTCTCGTAGGCCAACGATCGCTCGACCTCATCGACCTGCTTGTCGATGTAGCCGGCGTACTTGATCGAGATCTCCAGCTGCTCGATCAACACATCAGCCAGTTCGCCGCCCAATTCGGCATGCAACGTTTCACGTGAAACACCGGCCTCCGGACGAGCCACCGCGGCGACCGCAGCCACCTGGTCGAAACCAATCCCGGGGCGCCGCAGCAGATCGGCCAGGTTGTACTCGCGCTCGATCGCCTTGCCGAGCATCGCTTCGGCGGCGGCAGTGGGCAGGATTCCCGGGTGGACCCAGGTCGAGCGCAGCCGCTCGGCCTCGCGGGCCAGCGCGTCACGCTTGCGGTTGAAGGCGGTCCAGCGTTCGTCATCGACCAGACCGAGCGTCCGGCCCAGCTCTGTCAGGCGGGCGTCGGCGTTGTCCTCGCGCAGCTGGAGTCGAAACTCTGCCCGGCTGGTGAACATGCGGTAAGGCTCCGTCACGCCCTTGGTCACCAGGTCGTCGACCAGCACCCCGAGGTAGGCCTGGTCACGCCGCAGCGACAGAGGCTCTTCGCTGCGGGCAGCCCGGGCAGCGTTGACGCCGGCGTACAGGCCTTGCGCCGCCGCCTCTTCGTAGCCGGTGGTGCCATTGATCTGGCCGGCGAAGTACAGGCCGGCAATGGCCCGCGTCTCGAAACTGCTTTTCAGCTCACGGGGGTCGAAGTAGTCGTACTCGATCGCGTAGCCCGGCCGCAGGATGTGCGCATTGGCCAGCCCCGGCATCGAACGCACTGCCGCAAGCTGCACGTCGAACGGCAGCGAGGTCGAAATGCCGTTCGGGTAGAACTCGTTCGTCGTCAGGCCCTCGGGCTCGAGGAAGATCTGGTGGCTGTCCTTGTCGGCAAAGCGGTTGACCTTGTCTTCGATGCTCGGGCAGTAGCGCGGCCCCACCCCTTCGATGACACCGGTGAACATCGGGCTGCGGTCGAAACCGGAGCGGATGATCTCGTGCGTCAGGGCGCTTGTATGGGTGATCCAGCACGGCACCTGGCGCGGGTGCATCGCCGCAGCCCCCATGAAGCTGAACACCGGCACCGGGTCCAGGCCCCCCGCCTGCTCGGTGAGAAGGGAGAAGTCGATCGAGCGGCCGTCGATGCGTGGCGGCGTGCCGGTCTTCAGACGACCCTGCGGCAGCTTCAACTCCTTCAACCGGGCCGACAGGCTGACCGCCGGCGGATCGCCGGCCCGGCCGCCGCTGTGATTCTGCAGCCCGACATGGATTCGACCATCGAGGAAGGTGCCCGCCGTCAGCACGACCGCGCGGGCGCGAAAGCGGATGCCGACCTGCGTCACCGCACCGACCACCCGGTCACCCTCGACCATCAGGTCGTCAACGGCTTGCTGGAAGATCCACAGGTTCGGCTGATTCTCGAGCCGGCGGCGGATCGCCGCCTTGTAAAGCACCCGGTCAGCCTGGGCCCGCGTCGCGCGCACCGCCGGGCCTTTGCTCGAATTGAGGATGCGGAACTGGATGCCCGCTTCGTCGGTGGCCAGCGCCATCGCACCGCCCAGCGCATCGACCTCTTTGACCAGGTGGCCCTTGCCGATCCCGCCGATCGACGGGTTGCAGCTCATCTGCCCCAGCGTCTCGATGTTGTGGCTCAGCAGCAGCGTGGCACAGCCCATGCGGGCAGAGGCCAAGGCCGCTTCAGTACCGGCGTGGCCACCACCAACCACGATGACGTCGAATTCCTGGGGATACAGCACGGGCGCTTCCAATCACGGGGACAGGCGCGAACTCGCGCGCAAGGTGTTGATTTTAAAGAGGGCCACCTTCCACGTCACGAACCGCAGCGATCACCCGCTTGGCATGTGCCGCCGCGACACCCCATGATGTGAGTAAATGCGCACACCGGAAGCTCTCACCCCACCCGAGACGGTGAGAATGCCGGACATGACGACCGCCTCACTGGCCTGCCGCACCGGTTGCGGCGCCTGCTGCACCGCCCCATCGATCTCCAGCCCGATCCCCGGCATGCCCCATGGCAAGCCGGCCGGCGTGCCATGCGTGCAGTTGGACGAGGCCCGGCGCTGCCGCCTGTTCGGCGACCCGCGACGGCCGGTGGTTTGCGGGTCGCTTCAGCCGTCAGCGGCGATGTGCGGACCCGACCGCGTGCATGCGATGCACTGGCTGACGCAGCTGGAGACGCAGACCCATCCCGGGCCGATGGCGCCGCATTGAACGCCCCAGCGTTCGGTCAGCCACGAATTCTCGTTAGGCCCGCGGCGCGGCGCGAGCACCCGACCCCACCCTCCTCACCGTCGCGCCCAAAAAAAGAGGTGCTGGCGGCGGAACGCCGCCAGCACCTTGAAAGTCAACCAAGCCAAACTTGGGAGCGACACCTTGACGGTATTGCCAACAAGCCCGACGCTGGTTGTGGAGGGATTCGGTTGATGAAGGGTCAGTGAACGCGTCCCGTCAGCTGCGCGGACGCATCACAAATGGCATGGGTGACTGGGTGCTTACCAGCCCGTCTTGGGCAGGTCCGTTTCGCTGGAGCCGCCACCGACCAAGCGCAACTCGGCGCGGTCAAGCTCCCGCAGACCAACAGCCGGCACAGGCTCGGCCACCGGATGACGCAACACGGGGCGGATCAGGGACAACAGGGCTTGCTTCATGGGGACTCCGGGGCGGTGAAACGCTGACTCAGCGCGTACCGCCATTGAAGCAATCGCCCCCTATTTCGAACACTGTCAACTCTTACAGGTGCCCGTAACCGCCCGTCACAAAGGCACCCGGGACCTCAATGAATGAGACCGAGCCGAAGTGCTTTCAGCACCGCCTGGTGCTTGTTGACCGAGCCCAATTTGCGCATGGCATTCTGGATGTGCAGCACCGCCGTGCGCTCGCTGATGCCGAGGATGCTGCCGACCTCCCAGGCCGTCTTGCCTTCCATCGTCCAGCGCAGCGCTTCGAGCTCACGCGGCGTCAGCGACGGTGTCTCGACCAGCTGTTCAGCCGGCACGAACAGGCGCAGCGCCGTGTCCTGCGCATGCACCGCGAACAGCTGCAGGTGCGCCACCATGCGGGTCAGCTCGCCGGCCTCCTTGGGCAGCGTCTGGTCGCGGTCCACGCCCAGCATGAAGTGGCGCCCTTCCGGCAAATGCAGCGCCAGCGCTATGCCGGTGCGGTAACCGAAAGCGGCCTGTTCCTCCCAGACGTCGATGGCGCCCTGGCGGAGGTAGGTCTCCTGGTCCCAAACGATCGGCACCGCCCCGCGCTTGCAATGCTGCATCACCGGGTCGCGGCGCTGGTTGTCGGCCGCCGATGCACCAGCTTCGCGGAAGTCGATCGGCATGTTATCGACACTGACGAAATCCGAGCGCGTCAGCGAATGGTCGACCACGGTCAGCGCCGACACGTACTGGAAACCCAGCTCGTTGGCGAAATGGACGATCTGGCCACGGAAGTCCTCGATCGACTTCGCCTCCATGATCGACAGATAACTGTGGCTCAACATGGTGCCACTCATCACAACACCCTGACAGGATTGACAGCTAGTCGGTGCAACACGACCTCTCCAGACTTCGGGCTGTTCGGACGAAGAAGAAGGCCATCATGCTCACGACCTCCTGCGTCTCCATGCCACCCCCCTGGGCGCTTTACGCCTGGCCCGCCATTTTCTGTCAGGCCAGCATCAAGCGTAAGGCAAGATTTGTCCACTTGGGCACTCGGGTGACCACCTCGGGCAGCCGAAGCACGCCCTGCGCGGGTCAAACCGTGTGGAGCGAGCACTTCGACGAGGGCCAGGCCGGCTTGGCCTGGGACTGGGTCCAGATCGCCGACGGCGTCGTGGCAATGGCCAACCCGCTGTGCGTGGTGACCAACCTGCGCCTGGTCGGCGACCACGGCGAACTGCTGGCGGCCCGCGAATCGGCGTTGCACCTGAGCCGGCTGGTCTGCCAGTTGCCGTGGCAAGACGAGGTCTGGCGAGTAGTTCAAGCGGCCTGACAGGCGACGCAGCGACGCCCCCTCCCCGCGCGATCATCCATCCGAACACCGGCATCGCGTGGCCGCCCCGGCGGCCGCATGGGGCGAACGTCGCCGGCTCACCGCCAGGCCCGATCCTCCGCGTCGTTCATCGCGATGGCCGCCTCAGCGGACGGCCGCCTTTGCGAACTGCCGCGCCAGAAAAACCAGGCAGGCCCCCGCCAACAGCACGCTGCCGATCGCTGGCACCGCCAGGTCCCACGCATTGATCGGCTCGCCCTTGAGCACCCGCGCCATCAACGTCGATTGCGCCAATGCGGGCACCCACAGGTGCCACGGCTTCTCGCCGTCCTGGTTGAACAGCGTCATCATCGGCAACAGCGAAACCACCAGCACCACCACCGTCGCATTGGCCTGCGCTTCCTTGAAGCTCTTGCAGCGGATCGCGATCGCCATCAGCAGCGCCGACAGCGCGCCGGCCAGTGGCAACAGCAGCGCCAGGAAGGCGGTGGCCTCGGTCAGGCCGTACTGGAACATCGCCGCCAGCGTCTCGCTCTTCAGCAACCACTGGCCGGGCAGGAAACTGAACGACGACAGCACCGCGATCAGCATGCCGACCGCCGCCACCGCCCCCCACTTGCCAACCACCAGCGCCAGCCGCGGCGCCGGGTTCATCAGCAGCGGCTCGAGCGACCCGCGCTCGCGCTCACCCGCGGTCGTGTCGAGCGCGGCGTTCAAAGCGCCGTAGAGCACCGCCATCAGCACGAAGAACGGCAACATGCCCGTCAGCTGGGCGGCGCGCGAGGCCGGGTTGGCCAGGTCACGCTCATCGACCTCGACCACTTCCATCGCGCCCGGCGATACACCGCGCACCGCCAGCCGCAACGTGCCCTGTTCGCGGTTGAAACCGGCCATCAACCCGCTCAAGCGGCCGACACCGCTTTGCGCCCGCTGGTTGGCGCTCGACGTGACGATCTCGACCACCGGCACCTCACCGCGGGCCAGATCGTTCTCGAAGCTGGCCGGCACCACCAGCACCGGGTCGCCCAGCTTGCTTTCGCGCAACAGCTTCTCGTAATCCGGCGGCGCCACCTGCAGCGTGTAGGTCTGGCGCAGCAGGTAGTTGCGCAGCGTCGGCGCCTGGTCCAGGCCGACCGCGGTTAGCTCGCGCGCATCGGCGCGTTTCTCGATGTCGGACACCAGCGTCGAGATCAGCACCAGCACCAGCGGGCCCATCGCCACCGAGCTGAGGAACACCGTCAACAGCGTGCGCCGGTCGCGCAGCGCGTCGACCAACTCCTTGCAAAACACCGCCCACATGGATCGGGCCATCATGTTGTCTGCTCCCCTGCCAGTTCACCGGCGTCGTGGCGTTCGGTCGGCGTGAACGCCAGGTCCACGAAGGCTTCTTCGAAATCGCTCTGCCCCGTACGCGCCGACAGCTCGGCCACGGTGCCCTCGGCCACCGTGTGCCCGTGCGAGATCACGACGACGTGGTCGCACAGGCGCTCGACCTCTTGCATGATGTGCGTCGAGAACACGATGCACTTGCCTTCGTCGTCGCGCAGCCGACGCAAGGCTTCGCGCAAGGCGCGCGTGGCCAGCACGTCCAACCCGTTGGTCGGCTCGTCCAGGATGATGTTGGGCGGGTTGTGCACCAACGCGCGGGCCAGCGCCGTTTTCATCTTTTCGCCCTGGCTGAAGCCGTCGGTACGGCGGTCGAGCAATGGCGCCATCTCCAGCACCTTGGCCAGCTGATCGGCGCGGGCACTGGCCTGCGCGCCGCTCAGGCCGTGCAGGCGGCCGTAGTAGACGATGTTCTCGCGCGCCGTCAGCCGCGGGTACAAGCCCCTCGCATCGGACAGCACACCCATGCGGGCCAACGCAGCCATCGGCTCGGCGACCACATCGACGCCGTCGACACGCACCCGCCCGGCGTCCGGTGCGATCAGCGCAGCCACCATGCGCAGCGTCGTCGTCTTGCCGGCGCCATTGGGGCCGAGCAGCCCGGTGATGCGGCCGTCGTTGGCGCGCCAGTTCACGCCGTCCACCGCGCGCACGACACGCGCCTTCTTGCCATGCCCGTGGACGAAGTGCTTGGCCAGTTGTTCGACTTCGATCATCGGTCGGCTTTCGAGGAAGGCGCGTCGTCCGGTCCGCGGCGAACTTGCGGCGCCGGGGCCGAGGCCGGCTGCGCCGGCGGCGGCGCTGAAGCCGGCGGCGGGCTGGGCAATGCGAACGCCGGTGGACGCGGCAGCTGCGTGGCGCACTTCGCATCGTCGAGCACGGCCGCCAGCGCCTGGGTTTCGTCTTCGGTGTCGACGAAGCGGTACATCACGTCCCGCAGGCAACCCAGCGCCATCAGGCCGTGGCCGGCATGCGGCACGACGACGTGGCGCGCCCTGGCGCCCAGCGCCTGGGTGACCCGTTCGCCGTGGCGTGGCGGCGTCACCGGGTCGGCGCCACCGGACATCACCAGCGTCGCTGCCGGTGCCGGTGGCATCGTGTAGAAGGCCGCCGGCACGTTGCCCTTGGGCCAGATCGCGCAAGCATCGCGGTACAACGCCAACGCGGCGTCGCCGAAGTCCGGGCCCGGCTTGTCGCCGGTCTTGCCCAGGCGCGGCATGTCCTCGGCACAGACGACCGAGAAGTGCATGCCCATCGCGAGGTCCAGCCCGCGGCTGTTGCCGCCCATCGAGGTCGCCAGGCCGACGATCGCGCCGTATCGCCCGGCCGCGGCTTCACTGATCGCGAACGGCAGCGCCGAGGCCAGCGACGGCGCGTACAGCGGCAGGCGAACCAGCCCGACCAGCATGTCACGCGTCAGCGTGAAACGTTCGTCGCGACCGGTCACCGGGTGCGGCACCACCACTTCGCGAGGCATCGCGGCCAGCACCGCCGTCCATTGGGTACGCAGACCCGGGTAGCGCTGGCGACAGGAGGCGTCGGCCTGCGGCCCTTCGCAAGAGGCCAGCAGCGCATCGAAGGCGCGCTGCGCATCGGGGGAGAACGAGCCGGGCAAGGCCATGTCCGGCGGTGCGACACCGTCGATCACCGCGCGCCGCACAGTGGCGGGAAACTGGCGCATGTACTCCAGCGCCGCCCGGGTGCCGTACGAGCCTCCCATCACGTTGACCTTGTCGGCGCCGAGCGCGCGGCGCACCGCATCCGCATCGGCCATCGCGATCGTCGTGGTGAACTGGCGCAGGTCACCATAGGGCAGCTTTTGCAGCGCATCGCGACAGGCCAGCAGCAGGCTGGCCTGCCGGCCCTGGTTGATGGTGTCGGCCAACGGCCGGGTCGGCGCTTCGGGTTCGCAGTCCAGCGGTGCGCTGCGGCCGGTGCCACGCTGGTCGATCAGGATCACATCGCGCCGGTTCATAAAGCGGGTCAGCACGCGCGACACCGGCCCGGCCAGGCCGATCGCACTCTGGCCCGGCCCGCCAGCGAAGAACAGCACCGGGTCGGGCTTCTTGTTGCGCGCGATGGCCGGCATCACCGCGAAATGGACGTCGATCTGCGGCCCGTCGGGGCGGGTCGGATCGAGCGGGCGCTTCAGCACACCGCACCGGGCTTCGTGCTCGAAGCCCTTCAGGCGGCACGGCTTCAAGCTGAGCGTCGGCTCGGCCGCTGTGGTCGGCCCGCCGAGGCCGAGCACTGCGGCGGCCACCACCGCCTGCAGCCCCCAGCGAAAGGAAACGGCTCGTTGTTGCTTCATGGCCGGCGATTGTGAAGGCAGTGGCGCCGAGCGCTCGCCACGGCGGATGAAACGCGGGGTGACACGCACGAAGCGCCGCCATGGGCGCGTCGGCCGGCGCGCCGCACCAACCGTCCGCTCACGCTGGACGTGCCGAGGTCAGCAGGCGCTTCAACTCGCCGCTGGCGATCAGCGCTTCGAGGTCGTCGGCACCGCCGATCAGCACCCCTTGAACGAAGACCATCGGCAAGGTCGGCCAACCGGTCCACATCTTCAGCGCGTTACGTGGCCGCCACTGGCTCAGGTAACTGCCATAACTGAGGTAGCGGTAGGACACGCCGGCGGCATCGAGCAAGCGCCTGGCCTTGCGTGGGAACGGGTTCATCGCCATGCCGACCACCACGACCGGGTGGGCAGCCACCGCCTGCTGCACCTCGGCAACGATGGTCGACTGGTGCTGCGCGATGCGCTCACGCACCGCGGGGTGGATCTGGGCTTCGGCAAGGATGGCACGCGGCATGGGTGGTCACAGCAGAGCGAGGATGCGGCGCAATCTAGCAGAGGCTGCCCGCCAATCCGATGGCGTTTGCCTGGCAGGCTTGCGAAGCCCCTGGCCGCCCCCCGGTCTTGGTCTTTGGCCCGATGATCGCCGCTTCGTCCGCGAACCCACCCAGGAGACCCCATGAAGCTCTACTACAGCCCCGGCGCCTGCTCGCTGTCACCCCACATCGTGTTGCGCGAGGCCGGCCTGAATTTCGACCTTGCCTTGGCCTCGACGAAGACCAAGAAACTGGCCGACGGCAGCGACTTCTACCAGGTCAACCCCAAGGGCCAGGTGCCGGTGCTGGAGCTGGACAACGGCGAGCGCCTGACCGAAGGCCCGGCCATCGTGCAGTACATCGCCGACCAGGTGCCCATGTCCAAGCTGGCGCCGCCGGCCGGCAGCCTGCAGCGCTACCGTCTGATGGAGTGGCTGAACTTCATCACCAGCGAGCTGCACAAGAGCTATTCACCGCTGTTCAATCCGGCGATGCCGGAAGAAGGCAAGGCCGTCTACCGCGCCCGCATCGGCGAACGCCTGCAGTGGGTCGACAGCCAACTCGAAGGCAAGCAATACCTGCTGGGCGACGAGTTCAGCGTGGCCGACGCCTACTTGTTCACCGTGACCAACTGGAGCAAGGTCGTCGGCGTCGACATGGGTGCACTGAAGAACCTCAACGCCTTCCGCGACCGCGTGGCCGCCCGCCCGTCGGTGAGGGCCGCAATGGAAGCCGAAGGCCTGAACAAGGCCTGACTGGCGGCACCCCGCAGGGGCTGCCGCACGCCAAGTGGCGTGCGCGGATCCGGCTCTGCCGGTCCGCTGCGCGAGCCCCCACGGGGGGCCGAGGTCGGACACAAGCAGTCCTGAGGACTGCTTGTGCCTGCCGAGGGGCCGAGCCTGTGGCTCGGCGCGGCCTGCAAGGCAGCCCCGGGAGGGGCGTGGGGGCCAACATTTACGGTTTCAGGTGTTGGGCGAAGAAGGCTTCCATCGCGCTATAGAACTCGAACCGGTTCTCTTCGTTCTGGAAACCATGGCCTTCGTTGTCCTTGACCAGGTACTGCACCGAGACGCCACGCGACTTCAGCGCTTCGACGACTTGGTCGCTCTCTGCCTTGTTGACCCGCGGGTCCTTGGCGCCCTGGGCGATGAACAGCGGCGCCTTGATCCTGTGGGCCTGCAGTGCCGGTGAGGTCGCGGTGAGCCGCTCCTTGTCCTTCGGGTCGTCCGGGTTGCCAACCATCGCGTACATCTGCTGGCGCATCGGCTCCCAGTACGGCGGGATCGTCTTCATGAAAGTGAACAGGTTGGACACACCGACATAGTCCACCGCCGCGGCGTACAGGTCGGGCGTGAAGGCGACACCGGCCAGCGTCGCATAACCCCCGTAGCTGCCGCCGTAGATGCCGATGCGCTTCGGATCGGCGATGCCTTGCTGGATCAGCCACTTCGCGCCGTCGGTCACGTCGTCTTGCATCTTCAGGCCCCACTGGCCGAAGCTGGCTTCCCAGTACTGCCGGCCATAGCCTGTCGAGCCGCGGAAGTTCATCTGCAGCACGCAGTAGCCGCGGTTGGCGAGGAACTGGACGTCCGGGTTGAAACCCCAGCCGTCGCGCGCCCATGGGCCCCCGTGCGGATGGATGATGCAGGCCAGGTTCTTCGCCGGCCGGCCCGGTGGCAAGGTCAGGTAGCCGGGTATCACCAGGCCGTCGCGGGCGGCGTAGCTGATCGGCTGCATGGCCGCCATCTGCTGGGCCGGGAGCTGCGGATTGATGTCGCCCAACTTGCTCAAGCGGTCGCTCGCCGCGTCGTAGACGTAGCGCGCACCGGGCGTGCGGTCGCTCATCGACGCGACGACGAACTGTTTCTCGTCGCGGCTCGCGCTTTGCAGGATGATCTGCTGCCCTGGCAACTGGCGCTCAAGCCGTTCGTAGAGCGTCTTCATCGACGCATCGAACAGGTGGCGCTCGGGCTTTTCGACCTGGAAGTCGGCCTGCGTCAGCACCTTGCGTTTCTGCGAATAGGCCACCCCCGCCAGATCGACCTTGGGGTGCACGTAAACCACCTGCTCGGCCTCGGGCTTGGCCGGGTCGATCAACACCAGCGCGGTCTTGTCGCGGCCGCGGTTGCTGAGCGCGTAGAAGCGCTGGTTGTCGAAGTCAAAGAAGGCTGGGCCGACCTGGGTCCGGAAGTCGGTCGAGAACAGCGGCTTGAACGGCCCGGTCTCCGTGGCACGGTGAAGCACCGTGTTGTTGACGCCATCGCTGGCGACCGCCAGGCGCACGCGACCGTCGTGGTCGGCCGTCCAGCCGACGATGTTGCCGGGGTTCTCGGCCACCAGCGTCGACGCGCCGGTGCGCACGTTGACGCGGTAGACGTCGAAGGCGGCCCGGTTGCGCTGGTTGTGCTGCACCAGCACGTGCGCCGGATCGTCGACCAGTTCGTCAACGATGCCGCCCCGCACACCGCCATCAGGCGTCAGCGGCGTCTGCTTGCCGCTGGCCACGTCGACCGCCACGACGCGCACGTTCTCGTCACCGCCGAAATCCTTCTCGTACAGCACGGTGCCGTTGCCTTTCCAACGGTAGATCGCCACGTCCCGCGCACTCTCGTGGGTCAACTGGCGTGCAACGCCGACCGGCTTGCCCGCCTCAAGGGGTTGCACGAAGACATTCATTCGCTTGATGTCGCCGGCATCACCGGTGGCCGGCTGCATGAAGCCCAGCCATCGGCCGTCCTCACTCAGACGGAAATAGCCCTTGTCCGGGTTGCGGAAGAAATCGCGCAACGGGAATTGCGGCGGCGGTGTATCGGCCCGGGCAGGCACGCCAGCAGCCAGGCTGGCGGCCACACAGGTCGACATGGCCAGCGAGCGCATCGGCGTACGCAGAAAAGCGGCTGACCGACGGGTGGGCACAGACATGAAGCGTCCTCTTTGTGTTTCAGTGGCGATGATTCTTCGCCGCCGCCCCACACCCCGCGTACCGCCTTGCGACGAACACGCCCCCCGACACGACGGACTGCGCGCCCGCCGGCATGGGCGGCAAACCCACACCGGACGCCGGCGCTGCCTCAGGCCTTCTTCAGCACCTTGTCGCACGCCTCGCGCTGCGCGTCTGCCGCCGGCAGCTTGGCGCAAACGGGGGTCAGCTGCGCGCGCAGCCGCTCGACCACCGCCTTGTGCTGGCCCTTCGCGTTCCACGCGGCGAGCCTGTCGCCGACCTTCTGCATCGAGCGCGCGCTGCGCTCGTAGAACGCGCCCTGCTGGCCGTCCGCCTCGCGGATCAGCTGCGACACGGTCCTCTCGATCTTCGCCTCGTCTTGCGGTGCCAGCTCCACCAGCGCGGCGACGTAGCTCGCGCCCCATTGCAGGCGCGTCGCCGGGCCTTCGCTCTTGTTGAAGGCCTGCTCCGACCAGCTCAGCGCCTCGGCCTTGCGGCCTTGCTTCTTCGCGTTGCCCGACAGCTGGCTCATCAGGTAATACGGCGAGTGGCTTTTCGGCAAGCTGGCCTGCAGCAGCGCATCGCTGTCCTTCCACAGCCCGGCCTCGCCCAGCAGGTGGGCGGCCGAGGTGATCACGGCCTGGCGCTCATAGCCTTCGGTGACCTCCTTGTCGGCGCGCGAGGCTTCTTCACGCACCTGCTTGATCAGCGCCTCAGGCAGCTTGGGCTGGAGCGTGTCCTTCGGTTGTTCCAGCCGCGCCAGATCGACGCGGCCGATCAGCGCCGACATGCGGTCGGCACGCGACAGCGACGCATCACCTTGCAGGCGTACCAGCGCCGCATCCAGCGCACCAACGATGGCCTGGCGGTCGGCCCCGGCGGTCGGCGCCAGGGCCTTGGCCAGATCGGGCGCGAAGTTCACCACCACGTCCATCTGGCTGCGTGTGGCCGCCGGATCGGCCAGCAGCTTCTTGACCCGGTCGCGCACCGCGCCGTCAACCTTGATGCCCGGTTTGGCATTCGGTGCGATCTCGGCCTGGCCCACCAGCGCCTTCAGCAGCAAGCGCGTCGCGGTCTCGGTCTCGCCCACCGGGCAGCTGCCGGCCAGCTGAGCCAGCAGCGGTGCACGCTCGGCCTCGGGCACCAACTGGGCCTCGTCGGTGTCCCATGAATAGAAGGCCAGCATGCGCCACTCGTTGGCCGACACCGGCTTGCCGGCCTTCGCCTCGGCCAGCACCGTCTTGACCGGTCGGCCACCGGCCAGGCCCATCTGCAGCACGTTCATCACCGCTGGCGCATCGGCTTCGCCGGGCAGGCGGGTGATCTCGGCACCGTCGGTGTTGAACAGGATCATCGTCGGGTAGCCGCGCACCTTGAAGCGTGCGCCCAGCTTCTGCGCCCCCGGCAGGTCACCGTCGATGCTGACGGCGACAAAACTCTTCGATCGCTCGATGAAGTCCTGCCGGTTGAACAGCGTCGCCTTCAGCTGGTTGCACGGCGGGCACCACTTGGCGCCCCAGTACACCAGCACCGGCTTGCCCTCGGCCTTGCCCTGCGCAAACGCCTTCTCGATGTCGACATCGGCCGCCGCCGCCTGCCAGGCCACCTGAGGCCCGCTGGCCACCGTCGCCCAGACCGGCGCAGCCGTCCAGGCTGCGAGGGCGATGCAGGCCGCCGACGCGGCGCGAGCGAGGGGGGACGGCAGCAAGGGCGACGAAGAGGCAATGGCAGGCACAGGGATCTCCGGTGATGGGGCCAGGCACCTGCGACCAAGCCGGCGGGTCACCGGCACGCAGGCAGCGTCAACAACCGACGATTGTGCGACAGGCCTCACCACTTCGCCGGCGGCCGCCCGGCGCCGGTCGATCATGGTTGATCAATTTCGGGCGCGCCCAGCCGGCCCTGCGGCGACTCCTCATCCGCCGGCTCTGCGTTGGCACGCGCCAGCGCCATCCAGACGCCGAACGGCAGCCGGAACGGCCGCTTCGGCGCCGGCCGCAGGACCTCCAGCGCGCCGAAGGCCAGGCCCGCGCTTTCCGGCGCGCCCACCACCGGGTGCGCCAGCATCACGCCGTAGACGTCGGGCACCTCGTCGGCGTCGCCGATGCCGGCCTTCAGCACGTACCAGCACTCACCGCACAGCGCGCGGTAGGCCTCGCCCTTGGTCGGCCGCTTCAAGTCACCCAGCAGGTCGGCACGCCGCACCTTGACCTCGTGCACGATCGGCTCGACATAGTCCTCGACCGTGGTGTGGCGGATCGAATAGACGTCCGGCATCGCCATCGCCCAGCGCGTCACCGGCAGCACCTGGCCGTCCGGCCCCTGCACTTGGCCGGCCACCGGCGCGCGCAGGCTCAGGCCGCGCCAGACGACCCGGCCGGCGCGCTGCATCTCGGCCGCAATACGCGCCACCAGCGCCTCGTGGGCATCTCGCGCCGCGCGGTTGCGCTGCAGCGTCGCGGCCAGCGCCTGGACGCCGGCGTCGGTGACGCGCAATGTCTCGCGGCCGTGCGGGTCGCAGCGGCGTTCCAGCCAGCCGGCGGCCAGCAGTTCAACCTCGACCAGATCCTGACAAGGCCAGCCGGCCGAGCGCCAGACTTCGCGCAGCCGGCGACGGTGGACCAGGGTCAGCGACAGGGGATCCACCGCCACGCGGCTTTACTCGACAATCTGCACCCCGCGGCCGAAGGCCACACGGTTCTTGATCTGCGCAGCGGCCTCGCTGGGCTCCGGGTAATACCAGACGGCGTCGCTGTTCAGTTCCCCGTTGACCAGCAGGCTGAGGTAGCGAGCTTGGCCCTTCCACGCGCAGCTGGTGCGGTGGTTGGAAAAGCTCGTGTACTCGCGCTTCAAGGCCGCCTCGGGAAAATAGTGGTTGCCCTCGACGACCACCGTGTCGTCGCTCTCGGCCACCACCACGCCGTTGAACACCGCTTTCATGCCTGCTCCTGTGCCTTGCTTGTTGGATCCGATCGATGCTACCTGCGCCCCGCCCGACCGTCGGGCGACGGGGCATCTGCGTCCCGCAGGGCCCGGGCAGGTGAACCCTATACTGAAAATTGTCCGCATGCGCGACCGAACAAAACCATGAGGGAGCCGATGGCCCAGACCGACGCAAGCCACAGTGCTCCGGGCGCGGTGCCGATCGCCTTCGGTGCCGCCCAGACGCGCTGCTTTGGCTGGTACCACGCGCCCAGCGCGCCCCAGCGCGCCACCGGCGTCGTGCTCTGCCGCCCCGTCGGCTACGAAGGCACCTGCGCCTACGAAACCTACACCCAACTGGCCGAACGCCTGGCCGCCGACGGCTTTGCGGTGATCCGCTTCGACTACCACGGCACCGGTGACTCGATCGGCAGCGACTCCGACCCCGACCGCGTGGTGGCGTGGCAAGCCTGCATCAGCGCCGCGCTGGACGAGGTGCAGCGCCTGGCCGGCACGCCGCGGCTGGCGCTGTTCGGCGTGCGCATCGGCGCCACGCTGGCCACCCACGTCGCCAGCGTTCGCGGCGGCGTCGACAGCATCGTGCTGTGGGCGCCCTGCGCCAGCGGCCGCGCCTTCACGCGCGAGCTGCGCGCCGCCGGCACGCTGCGCGCGCACACGCCGCGCCCAGGCGACACCGGTGGTGACGACCTCGAAACGATGGGCACGCTCTACACCGCGCAGACGCTGCAGGACTTGCAGGCGCTGGACGGCAAACCGGGCAGCACACCGCCCGCCCCGCGGGCCCTGTTCATCACCCGCGACGACCTGCCGGGTGCCGGCCCGCTGCCGGCCGCCTTCCGCGAAGCCGGCATCGACAGCACCGTCGTCGAATGGCCCGGCTACGCGGCGATGATGGCCGAGCCGCACGAACTCGATGTGCCGGCCGAAACGCTTGACGGCATCGTCGGCTGGCTGCGCGCCGGCGAGCCCGCTGGCGCGGTGCCCGAGCCCCGCGCCCCGGGCACCGACGTGCCGCTGCAGCGCGACGCGGTGTTTGGCGGCGTGCGCGAAATCCCGCTGCTGTTCGGCCACGAGCATGGGCTGTTCGGCATCCTGGCCGAGCCGGAGGTGCTGGACGAGGCCGGCGGCCGCGCCGAAACTGCGATCCTGATGCTCAACGTCGGCACCAACCACCGTGTCGGCCCGAACCGGCTGTACGTGAAGATGGCACGCGCCTGGGCCGCCCGGGGCTACCGCTCGCTGCGCTTCGACCTGGCCGGCATCGGCGACAGCCGCAGCGCCGCCGGCTATGCCAACACGCGGCTGTATTCGAAGGGCTCGACCGTCGACGTCGGCGCCGCGATCGAGCGCCTGACCGGCCTGGGCGTGCAGCGCTTCATCCTGGTCGGGCTGTGCTCGGGCGCCTATGTCGCCTTCCAGACCGCGCTGGCAGACCCGCGCGTCACGGGGCTGGTGCTGATCAACCCGCGCCGGCTCGACTGGAGCGAAGGCGAGACGCTGCAAAGCGCGATGCAGCGCAGCTACAAGTCCAGCCATTACTACCGGCGCGCAATGCTCGAGCCGGCGACCTACAAGCGGCTGATCAAGGGCGACATCGACGTGCGCGGCATCGCCGGGCGCCTGGCCACGCTGACGCGCGTGCGCGCTGCCCGCGCCGCGCGGCGGCTGCTCGGCCAGGCCCCGGGCGAAGAGAACGTGCTGGCCAACATGCGGCTGCTGAGCGAGCGCGGCACCGACATCCTGCTGATCGTGGCCGAGGAAGACGACGGGCTCGACTACCTCGAGTACCACATCGGCCCACGTGGTCGCCACATGAGCGGCCAGCCGAACTTCCGCATGCTGATGGTGGCCGGTGCCGACCACACGTTGTCGCAGACCGAAAGCCAGCAGCATGTGATCGAAGCGGTGCGCGAGCACCTGGACCACACCGGCGCGGGCATCGAGTAGACGCGATCAGCGATCCGGCCGGGGCAGCATCAGCTCGCCCCCCGGCCCCGGGCAGCTGCCGGTACAGACATCGGCGCCCAGTTCGCGACAGGGCGCCAGCGCGGCGGCCAGCGCGTCGATGAAGGCCCGCGTCTTGGCCGGCATCAGCCGGCGCTCCGGGAACACGGCCCAGGCCGGCGCGGGTGTCGAGCGCCAGTCCGGCAGCACCCGCACGAGCTCACCGGCGTGCACGTAAGGCGCGGCGAAGAAATCACCGACCAGCGCGATGCCCAGCCCGGCCCGCGCCATCTGCAGCTGCACCGCCGGTGAATTGGCCAGCATGCGGATGGCCGGCAGGCCTTGCCACCGCTGCACTGGCGCCTCCGTGCCGGCGCCTTCGACCAGCCGTTCGA
The DNA here is from genome assembly GCF_036277275.1 of Ideonella sp. Taxonomy (GTDB): domain Bacteria; phylum Pseudomonadota; class Gammaproteobacteria; order Burkholderiales; family Burkholderiaceae_C; genus Ideonella. Next base: position 56,064 of record NZ_DASUNH010000136.1, read on the forward strand.
GCCGCCATGGCAGTGGCTCACCCCCCTGCCCGACGAGCGCCAGCGCACGCCAGTCGTGCCCCGGCGCAATCAGCTCGTCCGGATGGGCCGGCCGGCCATGCGCCGCGGCCCAGTCGGGCGAGGCAAAGAGGCTGGCGCCGAACCAGGCGAGCCGGCGTGCCGACAGGTGCGTGTCGTCGGGCAGCTCGCCCATGCGCAGCGCGAGGTCGTAGTTCTCGGCGATCAGATCGACGCGGCGTGGCGACAGGTCCAGCTGCAGCGTCACCGCCGGGTGGTCGCGCACGAACCGCTGCAGCATCCCGCCGAGCGCCAGCAGCGCGAGATCAGCCGGCATCGACACCCGCAGCTGGCCGCTGGGCTGGACCTGGCGGTGCTGGGCCAGCGCCAGCGTGCCGTCGACCTCGGCCACCACCTGGCGCGCATGCTCCAGCACCGCGGCGCCGAACTCGGTCACCGTCAGGCGCCGCGTCGTGCGCAGGATCAGCCGCTCGCCCAGCAGCGACTCCAGGCCGGAGAGGCGGCGCGACAGCGTCGACTTCGGCAGGCCGAGCTTGTCGGCCGCGCGGGTGAAGCTGCCGGCGTCGGCCACATGGGCGAACAAGGCCAGGTCATTGGGATCCACGGCGGCGGCGGTCGACATCGGCGGCTTTCAGGACGGGAGGCCTCATTGTTCCACTTTCGGAACAAACCTACCCATCTCGATGGATTTATCCGCCACCACGCGATCAATACAGTGAAGTCATCGAGCCACCCCGCTCGCCAACCCCACCGAAAGTCCCGCCATGAACGTCCTGCAAGTCAATTCCAGCGCCCGCGTGTTCGAGAACGACCAGGGCTCGCATTCCACGCGCCTGGCCAACGAGCTGTCGGCCCGCCTGCTCGCCGACCATCCCGGTGCGACGCTGACCGTGCGTGACCTGGCCCGCCAGCCGCACCCGGTGCTGGACGAATCCGCGCTGGGTGCGCTGTTCACGCCGGCCGACGCCCGTTCGCCCGAGCAGGCAGCCCGCGTCGCGCTGGACGATGCGTTGATCGCCGAGATCCAGGCCGCCGACGTCGTCGTGCTGGGCGTACCGATGTACAACTTCGGCGTCACCGCGCAGCTGAAGAACTGGATCGATGCGATCGCCCGGGCCCGCGTGACCTTCCAGTACACCGAGAAGGGCCCCGTCGGCCTGCTCACCGGCAAAACCGTCTACGCGGTGCTGTCGCGCGGCGGCGTCCACCGCGACACGCCAACCGACAGCCAGGTGCCCTACCTGCGCGCGGTGCTGGGTTTCCTCGGCATGACCGACGTGCACTTCGTCTACGCGGAAGGCCTGGCGATGGGCCCGGCAGCCGAGGCCCAGGCGCTGGCCAGCGCCCGCGCCGAGATCGCTGCACTGCTGTCGCGCAGCGAAGAGGAAGCAACGGCCTGAACACCCCGGCCGGGTGCACCCGGCCCTGCCCCGTCACACTGAAGCCCCCCGACCTGGAGAGTCCCGCATGACCACGACCACGCCCGAATCGACGTTCGCCACGCTGGCCCGGCCGCGCCGGGTGGAGCGCCTGGTCGTCGGCCGCCCGACCCGCGACGGTGCCGGCGTCAAGCTGACCCGCGTGCTGACGCAAGACCTGCAACTGCGGCTGGACCCGTTCCTGATGCTCGACGCCTTCGGCACCGACAACGCCGACGATTACATCGCCGGCTTCCCCGATCACCCGCACCGCGGCTTCGAAACGGTGACCTACATGGTCGCCGGCCGCCTGCGCCATCGCGACTCGGCCGGCCACGAGGGCCTGCTCGAGAACGGTGGCGTGCAGTGGATGACCGCCGGCCGCGGCATCATCCACAGCGAACTGCCCGAGCAGCAGGAAGGCCGGATGGAAGGCTTCCAGCTGTGGCTGAACCTGCCGGCGAAAGACAAGATGGTGCCGGCCGGCTACCGTGACATCCCGGCGGCGGACATCCCGCACTGGCGCGCACCCGGCGTCGACGTGGCGGTGATCGCCGGCGCGGCCGGCAGCAGGCCGAATGTCGTGGCCGGTGCAGTGCAGCGCGAGCACACCGAGCCGATCTACCTCGACATCCACCTCGACGCCGGCGCCCACTTTGAGCAGCAACTGCCGCCGGGCCACCACGGCTTCGTCTACGTCTACCGTGGCGAAGCGCAGGTCGGCGAGACGACCGTGCCGTCGCAACGCATGGCCGTGCTGGCGCAGGACGCGGCTGCCGACGGCGTGATGGTCCAGGCCGGCGCCGAACCCACCCGCGCACTGCTGATCGCCGGTCGACCGCTGCGAGAGCCGATTGCGCAGTACGGGCCCTTCGTGATGAACTCGCAGGCCCAAATCATCGAGGCGGTCGAAGACTTCCGCGCCGGGCGCCTGGGCTGATCCGGCCAGCGGCGCAGCCGCCTCCCACCGGAGGAGACCGCGACCATGGCCTTGCACAAGCCCCTGTTTTCGTTGATGTCCGCCAGCGCCGCCGCGGCGCTGGCCTGGCCGGCTGCCACCCAGGCGGCGCCGATCGAGCTCTACGAGCAGCCCCAGTTCCAGGGCGTGGCGCTGGGGCTGGACCGCGCGAACCCGAGCCTGGCCGACTACGGCTTCGACAACAAAGCGCTGTCGATCGTCGTGCGCAGCGGCAGCTGGGAGCTGTGCACCGACGCACAGTTTCGCGGCAGCTGCCTGGTGCTGGGCCCGGGCCAGCACGCCACGCTGCCGCCCGGCCTGCAACGCTCACTGAGCTCGGTCCGGCCGAAAGAAGGAAGCACCACGCCGAACGGCGGCGGCACCGATCCGAACGCCGCGGTGGTGCTCTACGACGACGGTGACTACAGCGGCAAGTCGCTGGCCGTCAACGGCCCGATCGCCTCACTCGGCAAGCACGGCATGGGCGACCGCATCTCGTCGGTCGAGGTGCGGCGCGGCGTCTGGCAGTTGTGCGAGGACTCGAACTACGAAGGGACTTGCACCACGCTGGAACCCGGCCGCCACCACCTGAGCGGCGGCATGCACGACGAAGCCTCGTCGATCCGCCCGTTGTACGGCCCCAGCCGCCAGCCGTTGCCCGAAATCGGTGGGCTGACGCTGTATGAAAACAGCGACTTCAGCGGCCGCAACCTGCTGATCACCGCACCGACCGAATACCTCGGCCGCCTCGATTTCGGCGACAAGACGTCGGCCGTCGACGTGCACAGCGGACTTTGGGACATCTGCACCGACTCGGTCTACAAGGGCCGCTGCATCACGCTCGGTCCCGGGCGTCACGTGCTGACCGGCGGCGCCCATGACCGCGCGTCGTCCGTGCGCCCGCGCCTGCCCGACAACTCGCCGGCCTGGCGCGGCGCCGATCCGGAGCGGCGCCGCATCTACTGATTCCGCCGGCGCCAAGAAAAAACGGGGCCCGCGGGCCCCGTTCGTCTTGGCTGTGAGAACCGCTGAACGATCAGCGCTCCTTGAACCGAATGGCCTGCGGGCCGTCGACATAGTCGAACATGAACACCGTGTAGACACCCTTGGCGTCCATGTCCAGGTCGCTCAACGTGGTGATCGTGCCTTGCAGCGGCGTCGAGATTTCCAGCGACACGGTATCTGCGGTCTGAGTGTCGAAGGCCGAAGCGTCACCGAACGGCAGGTCGTTGACCACCGATCCGGCGTTGATCGTCAGCGACAGGTTCTCGGCGGCCAACGTCGGCGAGGCGTGAATCAGTCGCAGCTTGTACTCGGTGCTGACCGTCGGCAGGCGGTTGTCGTCGGCAATGACGTTCACAAACGCGGTCGCCGTGCTGGTACCGGTGACCAGCACCGTGGTGTCCGACCCTGCCGTCAGCGTGACCGCCCGATCGGCCAGCGCCGTGCCATTGACCGAGGTGTGCAGGGTCTGCGCACCCGAGTTCACCAGCACATAGTCGCGGCGCGTCGACGAGCGGACATTGGCCCCCAGCGAGGTGCTGCCAATGCTCTGGGTCACCAGGCCACTGTCGGCAACGGCCGCCACCAGACGCACACGTGCCATCGTGTTCAGATACGGGGTCACGCTGCCGTCTTGAACCACGCCAATGGCGTGCACCAGCGTGCCGCTGCGACCCGGGGTCATCACCAGCGTCAGCACTTGCTTGCTGCCCAGCACGACGGCCGGCACGTCCAGGCGGACATCGGTCTTGGAAGAGGCGGCCGTCACGCGCAGGCGGTAGGTGCCGGAGGTGACGCTGCTGAAGGGACTCTGCGCCCCGGCATCGATGCTGGAGGCGATCGGGGTGGACGCTTCGAGCGTGTCATCGGCGCCGGTCAGGTAGACATCGATGTCACCCGCGTCGGCCGCCAGGTTGAAGGCGCTGACCTTGGTCTTGTCGGTGTCGGCCTCGTCTTCGTCGTCGTTCATGATGTACGACTTCAGCGCGCCCTCCCAGCCGTAGGCGAGGATGGTGTACTTCTTGCCGGAGTCGAGCGCGCTCGTCTGGGACAGCAACTCGGTGGTCGAGCCGGCTGCCGTCAGCGTTCTTTCGGGCTCGCCGTTGGCCACGGCGGCGTAGTCGCTGCCGGCGCCGAAGGTGACCGCCGAGGCTTCCTTGTCGTCGTCGACGTACATGTCGAGCGACGCGTAGCCTGGGCTGGCGTTGACCAGCCGCACGTGGGCGTCGTTGCCGTCGTCGCCGCTGCCGCCGCAGGCGGTCAGCCAGGCCAGGGGCAAAGCGGCCGCAAAGCCGAGCAGATGGCGTTTAGTGATGCGCATGGTCAGTCCAGGTCCCTTCGGTACGGCCTCGGATGGTCGGCAGGCCGTGTTGCGTGAATATTGCGCCCTGTTACCGGTCGTGAAGCCGCCGGCCCCGAGGGAGCCTCCAAAGGACGACAGGATAACCGGTGTCGAGACCCCCCTTTTCCGATGATCTATAGACAAGATTTCGTGGCAAAGGTCACGGGCAATTCCGCATTGCCAGGTGCCACCGCTCACGGTCAAGGCGCCGCGGACGATCAGGGCAACAACAACCGCCCTCTGCCGCCGCCATGTGGAACTTCAATCCGGTGTCCAGCTCGTCCCGTTGGATCGACACCGCCAGCTGGCGTGTCAACCTGGCCACCGAGCGCCTGTCGAGCCTCCGGCGCATCAACAGCGCGGCGGACGACGCCGCCGGGCTGTCGATCTCCGAGCGTTTCCTGTCTCAGATGAATGGCGAGCGCATCGCGCACCAGGGCGCGATGGACGGCCTGTCGCTGGCCGAAACGGCCGACGGCGCGCTGGGCCAGGTCTCGAGCAACCTGCAGCGCATGCGTGAGTTGGCCCTGCAGTCGCGCAATGGCACGCTCAACGACAGTGACCGGGCGAGCCTGAACGCCGAGTACCAGCAACTGGGCCAGGAAGTGAACCGCGTGATCGGCGGCACCAGCTTCAATGGCCAGAAGATCCTGTCCAGCGACGCCGGCACACGCCAGATCAACACCGGCCCCGGCTCGCAGGACACGCTCGACCTGACCACGCCCGATCTGCGCAACGACAGCGACCTGACGGACGTGACCAACGGCAGCATCGCCACCGCCAGCGGCAGCAGCACCGCGATCGATTCGATCGACCAGGCGCTGAAGTCAGTTGGCCAGCACCGCGCCAGCCTCGGCGCCACCGAACACCGGCTGGAAGCGGTGGCCGACACCACCGACCTGCGTTTCGAGAGCGCCAGCCGTGCCTACGACCGGCTGGTCAGCACCGACGTGGCCTCGACCGCCAGCGCCTGGCGCCAGGCCCAGGTGCAGCAGTACGCCGCGATCTCGATGTTCCGGCAAAACCAGGACTCGATGCAGCGCCTGCTGTCCCTCTTCGGGTAGTCCAACACCCTCAGATGATGACTTCGGCCGCCGACGACGCGGTCGAGACCGGCGTGCCGCCGATGTCGACCGGCCCGTAGCCATGCGAACCGGGCATTCGAGGGCAGCGGCGGTTCGATCGGCGCACCCGAGCCAGCGCTAGCATCGCAGCGCCACCAAGCCAGGCTGATACGGCCTGCCACCCGCCCGGCCCGTCGACTCACGGTCCCCGTTGCGGCACGTCCGATGCAGCGGACTTCTGAGACAGGACATCTGCCATGAAACGCCAGCTCGGCTCTGCCGTGCCACCCTGCGAGCGCCGGCCCACGGCCTGGTTTGCGCCCGGCGTGCTGTGGCAGGCCGGGCGCGAGTGGCTGCAATCGGCCAGCTTCCAGCGCAACCTCGACCGGCGCGAGATGTTCGTGCCCGGCATCGAGCCGCTGGACCTGAGTGCGCAGCCGGCGAGCGAGACCGCGCCGTTCTGGTTCGATTTCTTGTCCGATACCGGCGATGGCGGCGACGCCACCTTCACCGTCGCGCAGGCGATGCTGGCGCCGCTGCTGGAACTCGACGATGCCGACGGCCGGCGCCACCGCCTGCCTGAAGGCCAGTTGTTGGTGCTGGGTGGCGACCTCGCCTACCCCGGCGCCAGCGCGCTCGAGTACCAGTACCGCTTCATCGAGATGCTGGCCGCCGCGCAGTCGCCCGACAGCCGCTTCAGCACCACCGACCATGGCGGCCCGGGCCAGGCCGCGCCACGCAAATTCATCGTCGCGATCCCGCAGAACCACGACTGGTTCGATTCGGCGTCGACCTTCTGCCGCTACTTCGTCAACTACGACCAGGGTGCGGTGATCGGTGCCCGCACGCCGCAGCGCCAGACCTATTTCGCGACGAGGCTACCGCAAGGCTTCTGGCTGCTCGGGCTCGATTTCGCGCTGGTCGGCGACATCGACCGGCTGCAGTTCGAAGCCTTCGCCGCGCTGCTGTCGGCACAAGCCACCGGCGGCATCGCGGCGGATGACGACGTGCTGCTGGTCTACCCCGAGCCCTACTGGACCCGGCCGCTGGGCGACCACGCCGCGCCCGGCTACCCGCGCCGCTACCAGCGGCTCGAAGCGCTGATCGAAGCCCGCGGTGCCCGCATCCGCGCCCGCCTCGCCGGCGATCTGCACTTGTACAGCCGGCAGACCCTGGAGGTGGACCCGCTGACCGGGTTGTCCAGCCACTTGCTGATCTGTGGCACTGGCGGCGCCTTCCTGCACCCGACGCACAGCCAGGACGTGCAGCAGCCCAAGGTGCTCGACCGCAGCCCCGAGCCGAATGTCGCCAGCCTCGACCTCGGTCTGCGGGTGCGGGTCGGCCTTGCCGAACGCGACGACGACGCGGCCGGCAGCACGACCTACGCCCATTTCCACCATGACCCGGCGACGATGGACTTCCCGCCGCCGGCGCGCACCCGCAGGTTGGCCTGGGCCAACCTGCTGGCGCTGCTGCGGGTGCGCTTCTCGCGCTCGCCGCGTGAGCTGGGCTGGCTGGCGACGCTGGCCGAGGCCTGGCAGTCCAACCTTGGCTTCGCGATGTGCCTGGGCCTGCTCTACGGCTTCAATGCCTATGTCAACTCGGGCGTGTTCTCGGCCAGCTACCGGCCGGACGGCTTTGCACCGATGGCGGAGCTCGGGTTCGTGGCCGCCCATTGGCTGTGGCTGAAGGCGATGGTGTTCAGCCCATTCGCCGCCTTCGTCAATGTGTTCATGCTGGCCGGCTGCGTACAGACGGCCTGGGAGGGCCCGGCACCGAAGCCATGGCGCATCGCCACCGGCTTGGCCCACGGCCTGTTGCACGCCTGGTTGATCTTCGCGCTGTACTGGCTGGCCTGCCACGCGCTGGTGCCGCACTTCCCGGCGCTGGCCGGCTTGCCGGCACCGTTGCGCGACACGCTGCTCGCACTGACCACCTGGTTCACCGTCGGCGCGACCGGACTGCTCGTCGGCGGGCTGCTGTTCGGCGCCTACCTGGCGCTGGCCAACGCGTTGTTCAACCAATTGCCGAACCAGGCCTTCGGCTCGCTCGCCTGCGCCGACCACAAGGGCTTCCTGCGCTTCAAGCTGACGCCGGCCGGGCTCGAAGTCTTCCTGCTCGGCATCGACCAGGTGCCCCGCCGCCGCTCGGCAGCGGAACCCTTGCCCCCCGGCTGGCGGGTGGTCGACCGGTTCATGATCATGAGGCCCCCACGCCCCCTTCCGGGGGCTGCCCCCCAAGGGGGCTCGCGCAGCGGACCGGCCAAGCCGGATCCGCGCACGCCACCGGGAGGGAGCGTCGCTTCGCGCGCTCCGTAGGAGCCGGAGTCAATGTTTGCAGTTGCCCTTCACGAGGCAGTTGCGATAGTTCGGCGCGTTCTTCAACAGGAACATCGAGCGGCCTGCCACGGCGCTCTCGGTGAAGTCCGAGAACAGCCCGTCGACGCCCAGCGCGAAGAAACGCTGGTACTCGTTGGTCGGCGCGCCGAGGTCTTCCAGCGGAAGCCGCGAGTCTTCGCTGCGGAAGGTGTACGGGTGCACCACCAGCCCGTTCGCATGCGCGTTGGCCACCACCGCGGTGGCCGGCAGTACCGTGCGGTCGGCCTCGTTGACCGCGCCGTCGCCGTTGGCGTCCTGGCAGGTGCCGTTGACGATCACCTTGCAGGCCGTCGACTGCAGGTAGTACTTCCACGGCCCAATGCCGTCGGCGTAGGTCGCGACTTCGGCCAGGCCGGCCGGGGTCACCAGATCGCTGAACAGGCCTTGCCGACCCGAGACGACCCAGTCGTACGGCTTGTCGTACGGCGGCACGAAGCTCAGCGAGCCGTCGGCGTTCAGGCCATCGGCGTCGACCAGCTGCACCAGGTGCACCCTGGTCTTGGCGCGCAGCTCGCGCAGGTTGGCGGTCTCGAAGCTCTGGATGAACACCGGCGCGTTGCGGTAGTTCCAGCCGGCCAGTGTCAGCTCGTCGAGCAGCCGGTCTTCCAGCGGCAGGTTGAGGCTCTTGTGGTAGGTCGGGTGCTTGGTCTCGGGATAGATGCCGATCGTGCGTCCCTTCTCCAGCGTCTTGCGCTTGACCAGCGCGATCACCTCGCGCAGCGTCGGGATCTTGTACTGGCCGTCGAAGCCATGGTCGCGCTGCGCCATCGGCTGCACCGCGCGCAGCTCCTTGATCTCGGCCAACGTGAAGTCGCTGGCGAAGAAGCCTTCCTCGGCCACGCCGTCGACGATCGCGACGCGCTTGCGCGAAGCGAACTTCGGCATGCTCGAGACGTTGGTCGTCGCGATCAGGTTCGGCTCGTGGCGCGCGATCAGCACACCGTCCTTGGTCGCCACCAGGTCGGGCTCGACGAAGTCGGCGCCCAGCTCGATCGCCAGCGCATAGCCTTCCAGCGTGTGGTCCGGCAGGTGGCCGGGCGCACCGCGATGGCCGATCACCAGCGGCGGGCCGGACAGCTGCGGCAGCCCCGCCTGGGCCGGCACGCTGCCCAGCGCGGCCAGGGCCGCCAGGGTGATGCCGGCGATCCGCGCACCGTGGCGCCGCGCAGGGTTCTTGGTCTGGTTCATCGAAGCCTCCTGGATGAAAGGCCTGCGACCTTAGCCATGCAGCGTGACGCCGGCAAGACCCGTTCGTGACGGCGTGATGACAGAACTGGGCGGTGCTCACCCCGTTGTTCCCGGGCTTTCATGGTGGAAACCCGCGTAGCCTGACGAACATCCTGTCACGGGTCCTTCGACCTGCCTGGAGCGAACCATGAAGCCCGCCTACCAGTCCCGTTACCGCCCCGACCTGCCGCCCTTGACCTGGCCGGCACCGCTCGACGCACTGCCGCCGCTGGGCATCAACAAAGCCCCCGAAAGCCCGAGCTGGCAGGACACCCAGCCGCTGGCCGCCGGCGCCGAACCCGAGCTGTTCGACGTCGAACGCGGCTCGGTGTTCGAAGAATCGCTGACCGGCCTGCAGGTGCGCGAGCTGATCGGCAGCCGCCTGTTCGAGCGCCTCTTCGGCGAAGGGCCAGCTGCCTGAGTTTTGACGAGCGTCAGCCGAACGGCCTGACGCCGATCCACGCCGTGTGCGCCCAGAAGGCAAAGAAGGCCCACAGCGCTGCACCCGCGACGACCGCGATCGCGGTGCGTCCGGGCTTCACCACCACCTCGACAGGCCCGCGTCGGCGCGCGCTGCGAAACGCCAGCACCGCCCAGAAGAGGAAGGCGCCGAACAGCAGCAGGTCGGCCAGCGTCTGGTTGGCCAGCAGGTGCGCGAAGGCCCACAGCTTGGTGCCCAGCAGCATCGGGTGCTGCAGCCTGGCCTGGATGGCGTTGCCGCCGACCTGCGACGCGGCGATCAGGACGAAGGCGATCAGCACCAGCGGCGCCGCCAGGTGGCGCAGGCCCGCCGGCACCGACCACAGCACCACCGGCTGCTGGCGCGCCTGACCGTAGCCCCAGACCAACAGCACGAAGCCGACCAGCGAGACCACCGAATACAGGCCGCGCCAGGCGTGGCGGCCGAATCGTGCGATCTGGGCGTCGCGCCAGGCAGGCGCCACGATGCGCACCGAATGCACGCCGAGAAAAAGCAGCAGGCCCAGCAACAAAGCGGTCATCTCACATCGCCCCCGTGTCGATCGACGCGCGCATTGTGGCGGCCCGGCGCCGCGGCGGCCAGACGCGCAAGCCAGCCGTGCATATGCAAGCTTGGGGGGATGAACGACGGCCGGCGTCCCGCAGCTGTGGGATGACACGCGGCGGCGTTTGCCGCAGGCTTCGCAGTTCCACGGGGAAGCCCGGGCTGCCAGGAGACTGCGATATGCCCAGCCTGACCAGCGCCTTGCGCGCCGAATACCAGCAGTTGTTCGACAGCTGCCAGATCCGCCCCGAGCGCCAGGCCGAGGTGGATGCGTGTGCCGAACGGGCCCTCGGCCATCGGCTGCGCTACGAATCCGTTGCCCAGCCGCTGGGCCTGCCCTGGTATGTGCTGGCGGTGATCCACAGCCTGGAAGCCAGCGCGCGCTTCGACACCCATCTGCACAACGGCGATCCGCTGTCCGCCCGCACGGTGCATGTGCCGGCGGGCCGGCCACTGACCGGCGCGCCGCCGTTCAGCTGGGAAGCCAGCGCCGCCGATGCTTTGCAGCTGGCCCGCTACGACCGCTGGGACGACTGGAGCGTCCCGGGCATCCTGTTCAAGTGGGAGAGCTACAACGGCTGGGGCTACCGCCATGCCCACCCCGAGGTCAAGAGCCCGTACCTGTGGAGCTACACCAGCCACTACCTGCGCGGCAAGTACGTGGCCGACGGCACCTTCTCGGCCAGCGCCGTCAGCAAGCAGGTCGGTGCCGCGGCGCTGCTCAGGCGCCTGGCCGAAAAGGGCGCGCTGAGCGACGCCGTCGCCGGAACGGCCGCCATCCGACCGGCAACCCTGACGCCAGCGGCCACGCCAGCCCCTGCGGTCCCCACCGCCCGGCTGCACTACGACCCCGACACGGTGGCAGCGGACGGCATCGCGCTGCAACACTTCCTGAACCATTTCCCCGGCATCTTCCTGCGCGAAGACGGGCGGCTGGGGCCCCGCAGTTCGGACGCCTTCCGCCTCGTCTTCGGTCTGTACCTGCAGGGTGATCCCCGCAGCACCTGAACCGCCGGCGCGGCTGTGACAGCGCCGCTGCTTCCTGCCATACTCGTTCGCGCTTCCAGTGGAGGATTCGACTCAGACGAACGCGCGACGAATCGGCATGCCAGCAGCCCAGACACTCGACAGTCCCGTCTACCGAGGCCGACCGCCTACGCGTGCCGTCAACCTGCTCAGCGCCTGCGCGGCCGCCTGCCTAACCGCGACATTGGTGGCCACGGCCACCGCGGCCGAAACAGCGTCCGCCCCGGCGGCGGCTGCACCGCTGCGCATCGTCGGCGGCTTGGCCAATGTCAACCAGTACACCCGCCATGAAGAGCCTTTCTGGACCCAGGAGCTGCCGCGCCTGACCAACGGCAAGCTGCGCGCGACGATCGTTCCGTTCGACCGCGCAGGCATCCGCGGGCAAGACATGCTGCGCCTGATGCAGCTGGGCGTGGTGCCGTTCGGCACCGCGCTGGTGTCGCTGTCCAGCGCCACCGAGCCGCTGCTGGGCGCCGCCGACCTGGCTGGCCTGAACCCCGACATGGCCAGTCTGCGCCGGCACGTCATGGCCTACCGGCCGTTTCTCGAAAAGACCTTGCGCGAGCGGCACGGCGTCGAGTTGCTGGCGATCTATGTCTACCCGGCCCAGATGCTGTTCTGCCAGCGCCCGCTGAAGGGCCTGGCCGATCTGGCCGGCCGGCGCGTGCGCACCGCCAGCGCGACCCAGGCCGACTGGGTCGAGGCGCTCGGCGCCCACCCCGTCAACACGGCGTTCGCCGAGCTGACGCAAAACCTGCGCAGCGGCAATGTCGAATGCGCGCTGACCGGCAGCATGTCGGGCTACACGATCGGCCTGCAACAGCACACCCGCCACCTGTTCACGATGCCGGTCAGTTGGGGCATGGCGGTCTTCGGCGCCAACACCGGCGCCTGGGCCGCGCTGCCCGCCGACCAGCGCTCGACGCTGAAGCAAGAGCTGATGCGCCTCGAGCAGGTGATCTGGGCCGATTCCGAGCGTGAGACCGGCGACGGCGTGCGCTGCCTGACCGGCGAACACGCCTGTGGTGGCCAACCCGGCCGCCTGCAGGCCCGGGCTCCAACGCCGGCCGACGACCAGCGTCGCCGCAATGTGCTGGCCGGCACCGTGATCGCCCGCTGGATCCAGCGTTGCGGCTCCCCGTGCGCCGAGGCCTGGAACCAGACCATCGGGCCCATCAGCGGGGTCGAGGCAAGGTCGGGCGCCAGTCCTCAATGAATCCACCCCTTCGCGTGCAGTGGGCCATCGCCGGCTTCGTGGCGGTGTTCGTCGGCACGGTGCTGGCCGCCGCCACGGCGCTGGTCAACAGCGAGGAACGCGACGCGCTGGAAGAGGCGCGCCAACGCGCCGAGCGGTTCATCGCCGGGGCCGAGGCGTCGCTGAACCGCACGCTGCTGGGGGTCGACGTGATGCTCGCCGGCAGCGAGGCGCTGTTGCGCCCCCACCGCCTGGCCAACGGCACCTATGACGTGACAGGCACCCAGTCGCAGCTGCGCACGACGATCAGCCAGAACCTGCTGGTGCGCGATCTGGTGCTGCTGCAGCCCGACGGCAGCGTGCTGGCGGCCGCCCAGCCCGACAGTGCGCGGTTGGGGCTGCCGCTGCCGCCCGGCTTCGTCAACGACGCGATGGCGCTGCCGTCGCCGCAGCTGGTGATCAGCCCGCCGCTGGTCAATTTCGTCACCACCGAGCGGATGATCTATTTCGCCCGCCCGGTCGACATGGGCGGCGGCGTGCGGGTGCTGGCGGTGGCCGAAGTGCCAGCGTCGCTGATCGCCAGCCTGCTGTCACAGGCGGCCGACATCGACGGCCTGGTCGCGACGCTGGAGCGCGACGACGGCCAGTTGCTGGTCAGCGTGCCGCCACACGACACGCTGGTCGGCCAACGCCTGCCGCAACCCTTGGGCGAAGCCATGCCCACTGGCCACGCCGAGCCCGGGCCAGCGCGCATCGGCGGTGCGCCGGCGCTGGTGGCCGTGCGGCCGGTGCTGTACCGGCCGCTGCTGGTGGCCGCGTCGATCCCGATCGAGGCGGCGCTGGCCGATGCGCACGAGCAGCGCCGTTTCGTACTCGCCGCGACCGGGCTGTTCCTGATGATGGTGCTGGGTGCCGGCGCCTTCGCCCATTGGCACCTTGGCCGGCTGGCCCAGGCGCGGGCCGCGCTGAACCGCAGCAAGAACATGCTCGACGAGGCGCTGGCCTCGATGGCCGACGGCATGCTGCTGTGCGACCCGAACGACCGCGTGGTGGTCTGGAACCCGCGCTTCCTCGAGATCTACCCCTGGCTGGCCGACGTCGTCGCGCCCGGCGTGCCGTTCGAGCGGCTGGCGCTGGTCGGCGTCAACGCGATGATGCCGGACGCCGCGCCGGAAGATCAGCAAGGCTGGGTTCAGCGCCGGCTGGCGATCCACCGCACCGAGGACGGCCAACACGAGCAGATCCTGCCCAATGGTCGCGTCATCCACGCCGTCGAGCGCCACACGCCGGACGGCGGCGTGATCACCGTCTACCACGACGTCACCGCCGCCGAACGCGCGCTCGAGCGGGCCAAGGCCGACGCCGAAGCCGCCAACAAGGCCAAGTCACGCTTCCTGGCCTCGATGAGCCATGAGATCCGCACTCCGCTGAACGCGGTGCTGGGCATGAACGGGTTGATGCTCAACACGCCGCTGACGCCTGAACAACGGCGCTACGCCGAGCTGATCCGCAGCTCGGGCCAGACGCTGCTGGCGCTGATCAACGACATCCTCGACCTGTCCATGGTCGAGGCCGGCCGGATGGAGCTGGAGATCGTCGAGTTCGATCCGCTGGCCACCGTCAACGAGGTCGTGTCGCTGCTGGCGGTGCGTGCCGAGGCCAAGGGCCTCGTGTTGGCGATGACGTCGTCGCCGGGCCTGCCGACGCGGCTGCGCGGCGACCCGAGCCGGCTGCGCCAGGTGCTGTTCAACCTGATCGGCAATGCACTGAAGTTCACCCCCGACGGCCGCGTCGACGTCGACGTGACGCACCGGCCACTGCCGGGCCGGCGCGTCGAGCTGATGATCTCGGTACGCGACACCGGCATCGGCATCGACGCCGACACGTTGCCGCGGCTGTTCCGCCATTTCAGCCAGGGCGATTCGAGCACCGCGCGGCGCCACGGCGGCAGCGGCCTGGGGCTGGCGATCAGCCAGGAGATCGTCGAGCTGATGAATGGCCACATCGACGTGCACAGCACGCCGGGCCAAGGCAGCACGTTCAGCATCAGCCTGCCGCTGGAGGTGGTGCAGCAGCCGATGCCCGCCCTCAGCAGCGGCGGCCCGGACCCGTCCCCGGCGCCGGCAGCCGAGGCCCCTGCGCCGCAAGCGGCGCGGCGCATCCTGGTGGCCGAGGACAACGGCGTCAACCAGATCCTCATCAAGGCGATGCTCGACCACCTGGGCCATTTCAGCGACATCGTGGCCGACGGCTTCGAGGCGGTGCGCCAGGTCCAGGCGGCCGACTACGACCTGGTGCTGATGGACATCCAGATGCCGGGCATGGACGGCGAGGCCGCGACGCGGGCGATCCGCTCGCTGCCCGGCGACGTCTCGCGCATCCCGATCATCGCGATGACCGCCAACGCGATGGTCGAAGAGCGCGCCGCCTATCTGGCCGCCGGCATGAACGACCATGTCGCCAAACCGCTGGACCTCGGCCGGCTGGCGGCCGTGATCTCGCGCGTGACCTGCCCCGCGTGACCGGTCCGGGCAGCCGCTACGCCGGCTCGGCCTGCAGCAGCGTCTCCAGGCAGTGTTCCTGGAGACCATAGAAAGCCTTGATCTCGGCAATCTGCGCCAGCAGCGCCGCCAGCCGCGCGGCCGGCAGCGGCTGGCGCCGCTTGACCGCCAGGATCATCTTGTTCTTGCTTGTGTGCTCCAGCGAGACGAATTCGAACACCTGCGCGTCGTAACCGCGCGACTCGAGCAGCAGCGCGCGCAGGCTGTCGGTCACCATCTCGGCCTCCTGGCCGAGGTGGATGCCGTGGCGCAGCATCGGCCGCAGCACCGCCGGCAGCTGCAGCTGCGGCCGGATCTGCTTGTGACAACAAGGCGAGCTCAGGATCACCGCCGCACCGGCGCGGATGCCGGCGTTCAACGCATGGTCGGTCGCGATGTCGCAGGCATGCAGCGCGATCATCACGTCGACATGCGGCGGCAGCACACGGCTGACGTCGCCGCATTCGAAGTCGAGACCGGCCATCGCGCAGCGCCGGGCCGCGGCGTTGCACAGGTCGACCAGTTCCTGCCGCAGCTCGACGCCGAGCGTGCGCACCGGCCAGCCCCGCCCGTCGGCCAGGCGGTGATGGGTGGCGAAAGTCAGGTAACCCTTGCCGGCACCAAAATCGACCACCTGCAACGGCGCCGCATCGGAAGGCGGCGTGCCCTGCGCCAGGCCAGCCTCGTCCAGCGCATGGTCCAGTACCTCGACGAACTTGTTGATCTGCTTCCATTTGCGCGCCATCGCCGGCACCAGCGCGCCGCCGCGGTCGACCACCCCGAGCGCCTGCAGGAACGGCGCGTCGAGTGCCAGCAGCCGCCGCTTCGCGCGTTCATGGCCACGCGCCGGCGTCGCATCGGCAGGCGCCTCGTCGGCCGATGCCACGCGGGCGCGACGCAACGCGATGCGGCCCTTCTTGCTGACCAGAAGCTGCAGCTCTTCGTCGGCGGTGAACAGATGGCCATGCGCCAGCACGCTGCCCAGCAACCCCTCGAGCCGCGCCTGGGCTTGGTCCAACGGCAGGTTCTCGGTCACATCGCGGGTGCGGTGCTGGTGCAGCAGTTGCAGGCAGGCCACGCCGCGCAGCTCGATCGGCCGGGCACTGACACGCACCAGATCGCCGGCCCCGCTGCGCGGCTTGGCCAGCACTAGGCGGCGGAATTGCCCCTGGGACAGACTGCCCGACAAGGCCTCGAAGAACCGGGCGCGCCGGGCCAAGTCGGCCAGCGCATCGCTGTCGACCAGGCGAGTCGGGGTGGGATCGGCGGCGGGGATCGGCGGGGTGTCCATCAAGGCAGAAAGGTAGGCCACCGAAGCGAGGGCACTCCAGCGGCGGCGCGATTGTGTCCCACGCTTGTGCCAACCCCTAGATAACCCCCTCGCGCCACCCTCAGCCGCCAACTATGATGTACTTGTATCCAAAAGAAAATGCGAGCCTGGAGAGGGTGGCCGCTGCCTTGAATGCCCGTGACGGACGGAGCCTGCCGAGCGCGCTCGGCGCCTTTGTCGGTCGACGGTCTTTCGACGTGCATTCGCGTCTTGCGCCGTGAACCCGACCACTCCCTTGGCTGCCCCTGATCCCCTGTTCCCTGCCGCCTTGCCGCCCGAGGAGGCCGGCCTGGTTGATTCCTCGACACCATCCGCGGCGCCTGTGAGTGAGCGCGTGTTCCTCTGGCGCTCCGGGGCCGTCGCCGGCCTGGGCAGTGCGGCGGGCGCGGGCGTCGGTGCCGCTGCCAGCCTGGCACTTCACGCGGCCATGCTCAGCGGCAGCGGGCCGGTCGGGGTGGGCGCCGCGGTTCTCGGCGCGGTGCTGGGCGCAGCCGTCGGCGGCCTGGCCGGGCCGTTGGCCTTGTCCCGCCACCCGGCGCTGAAAGACGCCGGGGCTTCGACGCTCGACCGCGTGACCGGCCTGCCGACCCGGGCCGAGTTCCTGGCAGACGTGCAGCGAGAAAGAGACGCCGAGCGACAGCGCCGTGGCAGCGCGGCCGCCCCGCAGGCGCTGCTGCTGCTCGGGCTGGACCGGCTGCGGGCCTTGAATGACAGCCTGGGTCACGAGATCGGTGACCTCTGGCTGCACGAAGCCGGCAGCCGCCTGGTCGAGGCCTTCGACCCACCGGCGCTGATCGCCCGCCTGGGCAATGACGAGTTCGCACTGCTGTCGCCGGCTCAACCGCTGCGCGCCGACGACCCTGCGCTGCTGGGCCTGGGCGAGGCGCTGCTGCACCGATTGCGCCGGCCCTTCTTCGGCCATGGCGGCGAACTGCACCTGACCGCCAGCGCTGGCGCCACTTGGCTGACCGCCGACAAGCCGATCGAGCAGGCCTTGCGCGAAGCCGACCTGGCGCTGCGCCGCGCCAAGCGCGCGGGGCGTGACTGCGTGCGTGTGTTCGAGCCGTCGATGAAAGCCGAACACGACGAGCGGGCGCGCCTGCTGACCGCCCTGCGCAGCGCGGTGCCGGCGCAAGAGTTCCGCCTGCATTACCAGCCGCAAGTCGACCGCGCCGGCCGCGTCGTCGGTGCCGAGGCGCTGCTGCGCTGGGAGTCGCCCGAACTGGGCACGATCGACCCGTCGCGCTTCATCCCGCTGGCCGAGGAATCGGGGCTGATCGTGCCGATCGGCCGCGCCGTGATCCGTGACGCCTGCGCGGTGCTGGCCTGGTGGTCGCAGGACCCGGCGACCAAGCACCTGACGCTGTCGGTCAACGTCAGCCCGCACCAGTTCCAGCACCCGACCTTCGTCGAAGACGTGCGACTGGCGCTGCAGACCGCCGGCGTGTCACCCAGCCTGTTGAAGCTGGAGGTCACCGAGAACGTGATCATCTCCGACATGCCCAGCGTGCAGGCTCACATGCAGGCGCTGCGCGAGCTGGGCGTGCGCCTGAGCCTGGACGACTTCGGCATCGGCTACTCGTCCTTGAGCTACCTGAAGCACCTGCCGCTGTCGCAGCTGAAGATCGACCGGATCTTCGTGCGCAACATGCTGACCGATCCGCGCGAAGCGGCGCTCGTGCGCACCGTGATCGCCCTGGCGCGCGACTTGGCCCTCGAGCTGGTCGCCGAGGGCGTCGAAACCCCCGAGCAGCGCGAGATGCTGAGCGACCTCGGCTGCGGCCTGTACCAGGGCTACCTCTTCGGCCGGCCGGTCCCGCTCGAATCGCTGTGCGTGGTGCAGTGAGCTGAGCTGCGACGGCGAACTCGGGGCGCGGCCAGCGCACGGCCGCTGCGAAGCGGCGGCGCACCCACTCGGTGGGTGGTGCCAGTATCCCAGCGCCGGGTGCCCTATTCCACGAGCGGGAAACGCCACTCGATGCGCGCCCCATCCGCCAATCCGCTCACCGGCTCGATGCGCGAGTCGTGCAGCTGCGCCACCCGCGTCAACATCGCCGAAGCCATGTCGCGCCGGTCGCCCGATCCGGTGGCGGCAAAGGCCCGCCAGGCCCCGTGCGGTGCCCAAGCCATCGCGCCGCCTTCGACCGCCAGCACCGCATAGGCCTGATCCGCCCTCAGCGTCCAGTTGACCGTGCCGCCCGGTGGTGTGCCGTTCAGCGCCATGCGCAGCAACTGGTCGAGCGCCATCAGCAGCGAGATGCGGTCGCCGCGAATCTCCAACCCCCATTCGACGTCACGCTCCAGCCGGACGGCAGCACTGGCCGGCGGCGCCAGACGCTCGCCGACATCGTCGACCAGCTCGGCCAGATCGACCATGCTCAGGCTCGCGCGGCGCAGGTTGCGCGCCCGCACGATGGCCAGGTAGTGGTCGGCGGTCTCGAAGGCTTGGCGCACATGCCGCCGGGCGTCGCCGAGCGGAGCCTGACTGCGCTCGTCCAGCATGCGCGGCGTGATCGAGTCGATCTGCACCAGCGCCGCACCCAGCGGGTTGCGCAGGTCGTGGGTGATGAACTCTTCGGTCTCGCCCCACAGCGACTCCATCGTCCGGTGTACCGCCATCGCGTGCTCACGCGCGAGCAGGCTTTGGGTGCGCGCTTCGAACTGCATCCACTGCCGGTGGTAGCGCAGCGCCTCCTGGTGCTGGCCCAGGCGCGACAGGACCTCGGACAGGCACAGGCACAGGCTGGCGTGCAGTTCGCCAGTGCGAAAGCGCGAGCCCGGCAAAGCCTCGATCTCGCGCAGCCGCCGCTCGACAGCGGCCAAATCGACATCGGCATGCGCCACCTCGACCCGACAGCGCGCCAGCGTGCTGGTGCCCCAGGCAATCGTGTGCGGCTGCAGCATCGCCTCGCTTTGCCGCTCGACCTTCTCGACCCACGTCAGCGCCTCGGCCTCTTCGCCCATCTCGAGCAGCACGCCGACCAGCGTGTCGAGCGAGCCGGCGCGCAGGGCGCCATGGGCTTCGGCGAGCGCACCGTCGCAGGCCTGCTGGGCCAGCTGTTTCGCGCTTGCCAGCGCCGCCAATGCGCCATCCGGCCGCTCTTCTGCCGCGGCTCGCGCCACGCCCAGCCACGCCCAGGCCATGTTGTTCACGATGCGCACCCGCTGCTGGCGCACGCCGGCATCGTCACCGGCCAGCAGCCCCAGGCACTCGTTGAACATCGAGATCGCCAGCTCATGCTCGCCGATCAGGCCCAGCGCGGTGCCCAGGTTCATCGTCAGTCGCAGCAGCAGGTCGTTGCGACGCAGCGCGTGCGCCATGCCCAGCATCGACTGACCACGCCACAGGGCATCGGCATAACGGCCACGGTGAATATCGACCACGATCTGGCTGTTGACCGCGCGGATCAGCGTCACCGGTTCGCCGATCGCCTCGGCCTGCTGCAGTGCCAGCGCCAGCGTCGCGTCGCGTTCGGCATGGCCCAGCGCGTCCTGCGCCATGCCCTGCAGCAGCAAGGCGCGAACAATGCCCAGGCCGTCGCCTGCGTCGCGCGCCCGGGCCTCGGCCTCACGGCCGACGTTCAGTGCGTCGGCCGCACGCGTCGCCAGCAGCACCTGGTTGCGCTGGAAGAAGGTCTCGGAGCTGGCGTCGCTGTCGCCGGCGATCTCGTTCGCAGGGGTCAGGCTCGGGTCATGGCTCAAGGTCTGGGGCTCCCAACACCAGGCTGACCGCCGTGCCTTGGCCCGGCTCGCTGTCGACCAGAATGCGCGCCTGGTGCACCCGCGCGGCGCGCGCCACCATCGCCAGGCCCAGCCCGTTGCCGTTGCGCACCGCGCCGCTCGCAAAGCGCTGGAACAGCCGCACGCGCATGTCCAGCGGCAGGCCCGGGCCCGCGTCGGCCACCGTCAGCCAGACGCCAGACGGCCGGCGCGCGAGCTGCACCCGCACTGCGCTGCCGGGCGGTGCGTGCTTGAAGGCGTTGCTCAACAGGTTGCCCAGCGCGCGCATCAGCAGCAGCCTGTCGCCGCGCGCGACGATCGGGCGCTGGACATCGCGCGTCAGGCTGACGCACGAGTTGGCCGGCGGCGCCATCTGCTCGCAGGTGTCGTCCACCACGGTGGCCAGGTCGATAGCCTGCAGGTCCTCCTGGCGCAGGTGCTCGGCCCGCATCACGCCCAAATACTGGTCCGCGATGTCGATGGCCCGCCGCACGCTGTGCTCGGCGCGTCGGATGCCGACCCGCGCTTCGTCCACCTCATCGTCCGCGGCCAGCGGGCGCAGCAGCTGTACCGCCTGCACCAGCGGCTGGCGCAGTTCATTGGTGACGAAATGGACAGCCTCGGCGCGCATCGACGCCAGTGTCTCGTCGGTCCAGCGGCCGTGCTCGCGCGCCAGCTGGGTCCGCAGGCGTGCCTTGGTCTGGGCCCACAAGCGCTGGTGGTCCAGCGCCTGCGCGAACTGGCCGGCCTGCTCATGGGCCTCGAACAGGCAGCGCAGCAGCGACAGGCGCAGGTCGCCGCCGGCCACGCGCGGATGGCGGATCGCCTCGACCTCGCGCAGCCAGCCCAGCACACGGCGGGCATCACCATGCGGCATGCGCAGTTCGATCATGGCCTGGCTGAGGCGTTTGTGCGCCAGCGCCAGCGTGCCGGCCGCCGCCGGCGACGGATCGTGCGACTCGACACGTTCGACCCAGCCGCGCGCCTCGTCGCCCCGGCCAGCCTCGAGCAACGCACGCACCAGGCCGAACATGGCCACGTGGCTGAAACGCGGGGGCGTGCCCAACAACAGGGCACAGGCCTGTTCGCCCAGCTGGCGGGCGCGCTGCAAGGCCTCCGCCGCGGCATCGCCGCCGCTGGCCTCCAGCAACAGGCCACCGCGCATCAGCCAGGCTTGGGCCTGGGCGGCGGCATAACGGCCCATCGCCACCCGGTGGTCGCCCTCGGCCAGCGACGACGGATGGGCGCGCAGCAGCATGCGAGCCTCTTCGAACGATTCCAACGCCCGGTCATGCTCGCCCAGGTGGCACAGGCTGGTGCCGGTCGCGAACAGGGCCTGGCGCACCATCGCCGAGCGTCCCTGCACGCGCGCCTGCTCGGCCAACTGCCGGCAAACGGCCAGCGCCCGCGCGTGCCGGCTGCAATCGGCGTCGTGGCGGGCCTGCGCCAACATGCATTGGAAGATCAGGGTCGCATCACCGGACCGCCGGGCTTCGGCCTCGGCGCGTTGCAGCGCCTCTTCGGCGTCGGTACGCCCCAATGCGCCGCGCGCCGCACCTTGGGCGGTCAGCGCCTGCGCCAAAGCCAGCGCGTTGCCCTGTTGCTGGGCTTCGGCCACTGCCGCGTCAAATGCCGGCAACACCGACCCGACCGGCTGGTCCTGCCAGTCGTAGCTGACGGTGTAAGTCTGCGGAGCCTCGACGGACATGATCGGCTCGGCGGGTCGGGCGAGATTCAGGCCGGCTCTTTGGTCGACGGCAGCTCCAGGCGATAGCCCGTTCCGTAGACGGCGTTCAGCCGAAAACCGTGCTCAGTGAGCGCCAACTTGCGACGAATCAGGTACACGTGCTGGGCCACCGTGTGCACGCCGGCCTCGTGGTTGCGCCCCCACACGGCGGCCAACAGCTCCTGCCGGGTGAACAATCGCGCCGGTTCGCTGAACAGGATCCACGCCAGGTCGAACTCGCGCGGCGCCAGCTCGACCCCCCGGCCGGCGACAGTCACCTCGCGGCGGCCGAAGTCCAGCAGGTAGGGCGGCCGGTCGATCTGCGTCAGCGTCGACGCGGCCGGCGTCATCCGTCGCAACAACGCGTCGATGCGGGCGACGACGATCGACTCGGAACCTGGTTTCACGATGTAATCGTCGGCACCAGCCTTTAACGCGCGGACCACGCTTTCTTCGGTATCCAGGCCGGTCAGCATGACCACGCCAACGCCGGTGGACAGCAGTTGCCGCAGTCGCGCCACGACGTCGATGCCTTCCATTTCGGGCAGGCGCCAGTCGACCACCGCACAGCGTGGTGCCTGCTTGCTTACCTCGTAGAAGAACTCATGAGGGCGGGCAAAGATCTTGACCTGATGACCGGCACGGGCGAGCCACTGCTCCACACTCGCCGAGCAATCGGGATCGTCTTCCAACAAATAGATCAGGGCCAAACTCCGCTCCTGTGGTCAGCATGGCGCGTGGTGAAAATCACCAAATGCGCTCGTAAACGCCATATTCGTGTCATTCCGTCGGCCGCACAATCCGGGCCTTCCGGTCGTGTCGAGATTATTGCGACATCGTCCCCCTTCAGGGCCGTTGAAGATCCTTGAGGATTGGGGCGGGTGTCGGGCATACGATCTGCTTGACCGCTCGGACCGCGTAGTGGCCCGTCATCCTCGGGCCGCCACGCCATATCCAGCCAAAAGTTCGGAGCTTCGTCATGAATCGATCTTTCCGCCGCACGTGGGCATTGGCGGGCCTGCTGGCCTTGCTGAGCGCCACCCTGCCCATGCAGGTGGGCGCCGCGACGCGCAGCGGCAAGGTCAGCAAAGAGATCATGCCGACCTTCAGCGCCGGCCTGATCGTCAAGCTTCGTGACGATGGCAACATCGATCCCGCACTGGTCGCCAAGGCCCGGGCGATGGCGGCCAAGTACGGCCTGAACCTGAACCATCTGCGCAAGCTCGCGCGCGGCGGCGATGTCCTCGCACTCGACCGGGTGCTGCCGCCCGCGGTGCTGCAGCGCCTGGCCGACGAGCTCGCCAAGCTCGACGACCAGATCGACTACGTCGAGCCCGACGTCGTGATGGTCCCGATGGGGCTGTCCGACGACAAACATGTCTCGGCGCAGTGGAACCTGACCGAATACCCCGGCGGCATCAACCTGCCTGAAGCCTGGGCCATGTCCAAGGGCAAGGACGTCGTGGTGGCGGTGGTCGACAGCGGCGTGCGCCCGCACATCGACCTGATGCCCAACCTGGTGCCGGGTTACGACTTCGTGTCCAACCGCGCCACCGCCCGCGACGGCGATGGCCGCGACCCGTTCGCCTGGGACGAAGGCAGCTGGTACACCACCGGCCAGTGCCACGCCGACCAGCTCGGCGCCAAGGACAGCCTGTGGCACGGCACCCATGTGGCCGGCACGATCGCCGCGGTCGCCAACAACAGCACCGGCATCACCGGCATCGCGCCCAAGGCCAGGGTGCTGCCGGTGCGCGTGGTCGGCCGCTGCGGTGGCTACACCTCCGACATCATCGACGGCATGCTGTGGGCCGCCGGCCTGCCGGTGCACGGGGTGCCGAAGAACCAGCACCCGGCCAAGGTCATCAACCTGTCGCTGGGCAGCGTCACGGCGTGCAGCAAGGCCTTCCAGGCCGCGGTCACCGCAGTGCGCGAGGCCGGTGCGGTGGTGGTGGCCGCAGCCGGCAACTCCGACATCGATGTCGCCCGCGTCAGCCCCGCCGGCTGCCAGGGCGTGGTGGCGGTGGCGGCCAGCGACCGTGAAGGCAAGAAGGCCTACTACTCGAACTACGGCCGCCGCATCACCGTGGCCGCGCCCGGCGGCGACATGCAGGACGTGGCCGAGAACGGCATCCTGTCACTGCTGAATGCCGGCACGAAGCGCCCGGCTGGTGACGTGCTGGCCTACATGCAAGGCACCTCGATGGCCGCCCCGCATGTCAGCGGCGTGATCGCGCTGATGCTGGGTCGCAACCCGAACTTGAGCCCCGAGCGCATCCAGTCGCTGCTCAAGGGCAGCGCACGCCCGATCCCGAGCATGGACTGCCAGGGCGGGTGCGGCGGCGGGCTGGTCGACGCAGCGGCGGCAGTTGCCGCGGCAGCGGTGGCGCCTTGACCGGCGCCCCCTGCCGGCGGTCCACCGCCCGACCCGAGGCCCATGACCCCTGATTTCATCGAGGTCTACGACGACGCGCTCGATGCCGGCTTCTGCCAAGGCTTCGTCGAGCGCTTCGAAGCCAGCCGCCACAAGGTGCCGGGCCGCACCGGCGGCGGCGTCGACACGACGAAGAAGATCAGCACCGATCTCTACCTGAACCAGCGTCCCGAGTTCAAGGACGACCTGGGCCAGATCCTGAAGGTCACGACCCGCTACGCCGAGCAGTACTTCCGCAAGTACCACTTCGCGCTGATCGCCCCGATGGCGCTGACGCTGGCGGATCCGGAAACGGGCCAGCCGGTGCCGGTCACGCACGACAACTACGCCAAGGTCGCCGAGCCGCAGGCGCAGGACCTGATGCGCGCGCTGTACCGCCTGGGCGGCGTGCAGGCGCAGAAATACGACCGCGGCAGTGGCAACTACAACTATTGGCACTGCGAGGTCTTTCCCGAGGCCCCGGCCAACGAAGCACTGCACCGCACGCTGCTGTTCATGTTCTACCTGAACGACGTGGCAGAAGGCGGACATACCGAGTTCTTCTACCAGCAGCGCGCGATTCAGCCCAAGGCGGGCCGCATGGTGATCGCGCCGGCGTACTTCACCCACACCCACCGTGGCTGCACGCCGATCTCGGGCGACAAATACATCCTGACCAGCTGGATCTTGCTCAACCGCGCCGAACAGTTGTACGGCGCGAGGCCCATCCCGCGCTGACGCGAAGAGGGCCTCGCGCCCTGCAACGCCGGCACCAAGCTCAACACCTGGCTGGCCGAACCCGGCGGCAGTTCACCTGCTTCACCCTCGGGGCGCGCTGCCCGCCCCGCCCGGCTTGCGCGGGACCGGCATCGCTGGTGTGGACGGCATGGCGCTGCTGACCGCGTAGTCAGCCGGCACCTTCATCAGCGCCGCATCCGGCTCGCCGCGCTTCAGGTTCGTCAGGCGGTAGATCCGCTCGGCGCTGCGCGGATCGGCATCGCGCGACTGCACCGTCAGCAGCAGGTCCGGCGAGGTCCATACCTCGTGCACGATCTGGATCGGCTTCTCGTTGCCGATCTTGCCGGCCTCGATGGTCCAGGTCGTGCGTTCACCATTCGCGCGCACACCTTCGATGTCCTTGCTGCCGAGCGAGCTCTGCACGCCCTGGCCACGCGGCGCCACGCGCTGCGCCTGCCAGCGGACGACGGGCGGGGGCGGCGGCGGCATCAGGTTCATCACCGCCCCCGGCTGGGCCGGCGCCAGCAACGGGCCGCTGCTGTTCAGCCGCATCACCTGGATGTCCATCGGCTGCCCAGGGGTCACCATGGCTTCGGCCGCGGTGGCCGGCCGGGCGATCAGCACGGGTTGCGGCGCCTGCGCAGGTTGCGCAACCTGCGCCGGCTGCGGCGTGCGCGACGACTTGGCTTCCGCCCGCAGGCGCTCCTGCGTCGCCCTCGCCTCCTGCACCTGCTGGCGCGCCTGTTCGGCCATCACCTTGGCCTGTTCGCGCGCCTTGTCGGCGTAGGCTCGCCACTGCTCGGCATGCTCGGCACCCACCGCCGCGTCGTTGAACCACATCGGCTGGCCGGCATGGCCGACATGCCCAAAGTGGCCGAGCCGGCGCGCCGTCTTGCGCTCCGGGTCCAGCAACCAGCCCTGCTTGGCCACTGGGTCGCGCAACCAGACGAGCTTGCGGCCGCCGCGGTCGACCTCCTGCCGCGTGCGGCCCTCGCCATCGCGGCACAACCGCGTCTGCTGCTTGCGCACGATGCGGTTGCCATCGGTCAGCGTCTGCACTGATTCGTGCACCGCATCGGCGCAGTACGGCGCACCCTTGACGACCCGCTCGCTGCCCATCTCGTCGGAGGCGAACGCGACGCTGGCGGCGTCGAAATCGACGTGGTCCAGCGCGTCGCCGACATCGGCCATGGCGGTCTGCACGATGCGGTCGATGTCCATCTCTTGCGCCGCCTGCGAGGCGAGCGGTGCGCCGGCCAGCGCCAGCAGGCAGGCCGCGGTGAGCACCGACGAGCGGCGGCGTGGCAATGTGTTCATCGAGCTCTCCTTCAGCGGGGTGTCATCAACGGGTCAGGCGCACCGCCAGCACGTCGCCGGACGGGTGCATCAACAGTTCGGCGTGCACCGGCTCACCGGCACGCGCGGGGTCGTAGGGCAAGCCGAGCGCGGCCAGGCGTTCGCGCGGCACCTCGGTGCGCACGACCCAGGCCGGCGCCGCTTGCGCCCCGCCCTGCCACAGCTCGGCAAAACGTTCGGGCGACGCGACCGGCACGAAGCCGCTGGCGCGCGGCACGCGGCCGACCGGCCCGGCGCCGATCTCGGGTGTCGGTGTCGGTGCGCGGGGTGCCGACGAACGGCCCGGCCCGACCCACCAGACCAGCAGCAGCCCGAGCAGCACCGCGGCACCGGCGGTCACGGTCGGCCAGGCCAGCACCGGCCGCAGCGGGGTCGCGGTCTTCTGCGACGGCACCACAGGCGCTGTCGCCGCCGCGCGGACCTTGTTCCAGACGGCCGGCGGCGCGTGTTCACCAGCCAGGTCGATGCGCAACCGGGCGATCGCGCCGGCCAGCTCGGGCGGTGCGGCATCGCGCCCACGTGCATCAGGCGCGTCAGGCGATGGGCGGTTCGGGTTCATGCTTCACTCCTCGTCGCCGGCCGCAGGGCCTGGGCCAGGCGCTGGCGCGCGCGGTGGACCCGCGTGCGCAAGGTGTTCAGTTCGATGCCGGCGATCTGGGCCGCTTCGGCGTACGGGCGCTCCTGCAGGTCGACCAGCACCAGCGCCTCGCGAAACGGCCACGGCAGCGCACGCACCGCCGTCCACAGCGCATCGAGGCGCTGCTCGCCGATCAGCGTCGCTTCGCGGTCAGGGGCCGTTTCGAACGGGAACGCGGCATCACCATCGTCGTCGTCCGCCGGGTCGTCCAGCACCACATGCCGGTCGCGCAGCCGCCACGCCGCCAGCAGTGCATGGCGGGCGATGCCGGCCAGGTAGGCGCCCAGGCTGCCACGCGACGGGTCGAAGGCCTCGGGCTCGTGCGCCAGCGCGACGAATGCTTCGTGCGTCACGTCAGCCGCGAGCGCCGGGTCGCCACACAGCGCCAGCGCGTAGCGGTAGACCGCGTCACTCTCCTGCCGATAGGCCTGGTCGAGCCAGGCCAAGGCGCTGCGTTCCGGCTTGGCCGGGCGGGGGCGGATGGTCCAGGGCACGAAGGGCAACATGGGTGAGAGCGAATCGCTTCACCTGATGGGCACGAGACCCCCGGAAAGTTCCTGGCCTGGAAGAAAGACTTTCGCCGCCGCTCTTCCCCAACGTGTCAGGCGGGGTCCATCGCCTTCGCAATCAGCTGATGAAAATGGTGCACGCCTTGCTCACGCGTCGGCGAATAGCGACCCCGTTGGTAGAAACGAGAGCGCAGCCCACGCTGCACCGTCATCACCACCGCCTCGTCTTCCATCTCGACCTGGTCCAGCGCACCGCCGGCGCCGCCGCCCTGGAGCTCGGGCTTCCAGACATACGAGCGGAAGCGCACGCGGGTGCGGTGATCGCCGACCGGCACCACCTGGTTGACCGACAGCCCCCAGGGGTAGAAGTTCAGCATCAGGTTCGGGAACACCCAGTAGTAGTAGGCCGCGATACGCTGGCCGTGGTCGGGTGATTCGGGTGGCAGCTCGAACGCCAGTTCGTCTTCGCGGGCGACTGCCAGCTGCAGATTGGCCCAAGGTAGCAGCTCGTAGCGGTACTGCGCCAGGTCCAGCGTCTGCGTCAGCCCCGGGTGCACGAACGGGATGTGAAGGCCTTCGAGGTAGTTCTCGCAGTACAACGCCCAGTGCGCGTCGAACTCGTAGTCGCGGCTGGCCGACGGGTCGGGCTGGAAGTCCTGCAGCGGCAGCCACGCGAGCCGCTCACGCAGCGGGCCGAACACCTCGTCGAACGAAGCCAGCGGTTCGCCGAGCGCGACGAACGCCTGACCGCCCCAGTCGTGCAGCGGCAGCTGCGGCAGGTGGTCACAGGGCCGCGGGAAGTCGAGCGCCTGCTGGAATTCCGGCATGAAGACCATCCGGCCGTCGAGCTCGAAACGGCGCGAGTGGTAGCCGCAGCGGATCTGCTTCGCGCCCTGCTTCGGCTCGTGCACCAGCAGGTTGCCGCGGTGCGTGCAGACGTTGCTGAGGCATCGCAGCGCACCCTGCGCATCACGCGCCAGCAGTAGCGGCTCGTCCAGGCAGCCGGCCAGCAACTCGCGCGGCACCAGCGCGCCCGGCTCCGCCACGTCGGCCAGGTCACCGAGCCATTGCCAGCTGCGCGCGAACAGCCTCTCGCGCTGTTGCACCTGCACGGCGGGGTCGAGGTAGAAGGCCTTGTCCAGCGTTTCGGCGCGCGCCACCTCGCGGTGCACGTGCCAGCGCTTCAGCGTCGCGGCGTCGGGTGCGTTCATGCGGTCGATGATGGCACCGGCGTTTGACGGGCTGCTCACGCACAATCCCTCGGTCCCGGCTTCACGACCGCCAGCGTTCCGCCTCGCGGTGCCACCCATGAAGACATTCGGCCAACGGGCAGACCGCAGCGGCGGCCTGCGCCTCGAACGCATGCGCGCCTCACCGCTGTGGCAGGAAGGCGAACGCGGCGGCGGCTTCCGCAACATCCACCCGATGTTGCCGGGCCTGCGCGACACGCGCGGCCCGCGCCCTTCGCTCGGCGATTTCCTCTGCGGCGGCGACCGCCGCGCCCCGAGCCAGCACCTGCCCAGCGTCAACCCGCTGCCACTGTGGCAGCAGCCGGCCGACACGGGACTGCGCGCCACCTGGCTCGGCCACTCGACGGTGCTGGTCGAGATCGACGGCTACACCGTGCTGACGGACCCGGTGTGGGGCCCGCGTGCATCACCGCTGCGCTTTGCCGGCCCGAAGCGTTTCCAGCCGATGCCGATCAAGCTGAAGCAGCTGCCGGTGCCCGATGTCGTTGTGATCTCGCACGACCACTACGACCACCTCGACTACCCGACAGTCGTTGCGCTCGCTCGCCACACGCGCGTGCCGATCATTACGTCGCTTGGCGTCGGCGCGCACCTCGAGGCCTGGGGCGTGCCAGCCGAACGCATCCATGAGCTGGATTGGTGGCAGAGCTTCACGCTGCCCGGTGGCGAGCTGCAGGTCACCGCCGCGCCGTCGCAGCACTTCTCCGGCCGCGGCCTGAAAGACCGCAACGCGACGCTGTGGTCGTCGATGGTGATCCGCAGTGCGAAGCACCGCGTGTTCTTCAGTGGCGACACCGGGCTGACGACCGAGTACGACGTCATCCGCGACCGCCTCGGCCCCTTCGACCTGATCATGCTCGAGGTCGGCGCGTTCCACCCGTCGTGGGGCGACATCCACCTCGGCCCTGCAAACGCGCTGAAGGCCTGGCAGCTGCTCGGCGGCGGGCCGTTCCTGCCGATCCACTGGGGCACCTTCGCGCTCGCGCTGCACCCGTGGGACGAGCCGGCCGAAGCTCTGCTCGCACAAGCGCCGGCACTGCAGGTACCGCTGGTGATGCCGCGGCTGGGCGAACCGGTCGAGCCGAGCCGTGTCGAGGGCGTCACGTCGTGGTGGCGGGCGGTCGACGAAGGGGCCGCGGCGCCGACGGCGTCGACACCGACGCTGAAGCTGCCGCGCGAGCTGCCGTGGCCGATGGACTGACGGCCGTCAGCGCCGCCGCAGCAGACCTCGCATCAACCCCCGCATCTGCGCGCTCGGCACGCCGAAGCGCTCAACCCAGACACTCGCGCCAGCCACCAGGCCAATGACCACCGCGATCAGCGGCACCAGCTCCGACAGGTCGATCCCCGCCGTCTCGTGCAGCCACGGCAGCGCCCAGTGCACGACCGCCCCGGCGCTGAACGCCACCGCGAGCACCATCGCCAGCGTGTCGCGCTTCACGCGCACGTAGCCGCGCTGCAGCAGCGCCAGCTGGCGCGCGTGCTCGGCCTCCAGTTCACGGCGCTGGCGCGCCAGGTCGTGGGCCGCTTCGTCGGCCAGCGCCGCCTGCAGCCGGGCGTGAAAACCTGCCGGCAACTCGGGCGCCGGCAGCGAATGGGCGAGCGCCTGGTCCAGGGCGCGGTCCAGGTCGTGGTCCGGTCGGTCATGGGGCAGCTCGTTCATCACATCATTCCTTCACAGCCACAGCCCCGGGTCGGCCAGGCCGCGCTCGGCGAGCCGGCCGCGCAGCGCCTGCCGGCCGCGATGCAGGTGCGTCTTCACCGTCGCTTCGGGAAGGCCCAGCATCGCCGCCACCTCGGCGACCGCGCGCTCTTCGTAGTAGTAAAGCGTCAACGCCAGCCGCTGCGCTTCGGGCAGCGCCTCGACCAGACTGCGCAGCAGCGCGTGGCCGTCCGCACCGTCGTATTCGCCGTCCGGCGCGGCCAGCGCCATCGCCTCGGCTACGGTCACCTCGTCGCTCAACGAAGCGGTGGCCGGCCCGATGCGCTCGATCAGCGTCAGGCAGCGGTTGCGCGTGATCGCATACAGCCAGGTCGACAACGCCCCAGCCTGCGGCTGGTAGCCACCCAGCGACCGCCAGGCGCGCAGCAAGCTGTCCTGGGCGGCGTCTTCGGCACGCGCCGCATCACGCAGCATCGCCAGACACAAGCGGTGGACCTTCGGCGCATAACGCTGCGCCAGGCGGGCGAACGCCAGCTCGGGCTGCCCACTGGCCAGCAGCGCGATCAGGTCGTCGTCGCGCCGCGCCGCATCGGTCGGTAGCGGCGTCAAGGCGGGCAGCGCATCCAGGGGCATCCGGCTTGATACCCGCGCACCGACGGTTCGGTTTCAGGCGGGCGCCAAGATTTTTTCGACGGCCGCCTGAAACCGATCGCGGCAGCCGGCGGTATCAACAGCATCGTCACCACGCACACCTCGAGACTCCACCATGAACGACGTTGCCGAACTCCGCCATGTCCTGCCCTTCCTGATCCCGATCGTCGCGATTGTCATGGGCGTCGGCATCGGCATGCTCGCGCTGTGGATCGACTACCGCAAGAAGCGCGACATCTTCGAACTGCACCACAAGGAGCGGCTGCTCGCGATCGAACGCGGCATGGAAGTGCCGCCGCTGCCCGAGGGCTTCTTCGGCGGCGACTCGCGCGAGGCCCGCACGCTGGGCACGGCCGACTACCTGCGCCGCGGCCTGATCTGGCTGCTGGTCGGCCTGGGCGTCGCCATTGCGCTGGCGATCAACAAGAGCCCCGAAAGCGCCACCTGGGCGTTGATCCCGGTGGCCTTCGGCTTAGCCAACCTGATCTTCTACTCTGTCGAGTCGCGTCGCCCCAAGGCACCCTCGACCGCACCTTGATGTATGTATTACGACTACATCGACCAACTGATATCACCAGCAACTACAACAAAACTACACACAATTCGCCGGGTTAGCCCCAACTCGTCAATGTAGTTTTGCTTCATTAGCATCGCGCCTGCTCGGACCGGCCTGGATGTCACAGGCCGGTCGTCGTTCGTCTTTGGAGACCGGCATGGATGCGATGTGGCGGGGTTGGCTGCGCAAGGCGCGGCACGGGTTGGCGGCCGGTCTGGTCGCGTTGGTCGCTGCTTGCGGCGGCTCCTCCAGCGAGGCGCCGGCCGAAGACGCCAGCCTCGCGGCCGCCAACAGCGAAGACGCACAAGCCGTGCTCATCGCGGTGCCCGAAGCGCGCCGCAACACCCAGGCGCAGACCGCTGCGACGACGCTGAAGGTGCACTACCACCGCTCAGCAGCCGACTACGACGGCTGGCAGATCCACACCTGGGGCGCGGGCCAGGACCCGGGCTGGAACAACGGCTGGAACGCCAGCGGCACCGACAGCTTCGGCGCCATCTACGACGTGCCGCTGGTCGCCGACACGGGCACCGTCGGCTACCTGTTCCACAAGGGCGATACCAAGGACCACGGCGGCGCCGACCAGAGCTACCAGCTCGTCCAAGGCCAGGCCAACGAGATCTGGCGCATCGAGGGCGACGGCACCACCTACCTGAAGAACCCGTTCGACAGCGGCCCGCCGGACATCACGACCGTGCGCGTGCACTACCTGCGCTACGCGAACGACTACGCCGCCTGGGGCCTGCACCTGTGGAACGGCAGCGGGCTCGATAGCGCGCGCCTGCCGGGCGTCGCGATCGAGAACTGGAACGCACCGGTCGCGTTCAGCGACATGCCGGGCTACGCGCTCGGCACCGGCGAGGTCGTCTTCGACATCCCGGTGGTCAACCCGAAGAACGACTCCAGCAAGACGTCGTTGGAATTCATCATCCACGGCATGGCCCCGAACCAGAACGACAAGGACGGCCGGCCGAACAACATCCACGTCGACTACGCGGGGCTGAACATCGCCAACCAGGTCGGCCAGATCTGGTTGATCGAGCAGGACGCGACGATCTACATCGCCCCACCCGATCTGCGCTCGGTGTCGACGGCCGATGCACGCGCCGTGTGGCTGACCAAGCAGCTGATCAAGTGGCCGCGCGTCAACACGAGTGGCGTCGTCAAGCTCTACCACTCGACCACCGGCCAGATCACGGCGGCGAAGGATCAGCCGGTCGGCGGCGCCGATGGCTTCATCACGCTCGATGCCTTCACCGGCCAGGTGCCGCCGGATGCCGCGCTGCGCTTCAAGTACGTCGGCAACGGCTCGGTGTTCGCCGTTCGTGACGCGGACCTCGCGCTGCTGCCCTCGCTGCACACCAAGCAGCTGGTGCTGGTGCAGGAAGACGGCGACGGCAAGGTGCAGAACGCGACCACCGGCCAGCTCGCCGGCGCGCTCGATGACCTGTATGCCGCGGCCTACGACGTGCCCGATCTCGGCGCGACGGTCGCGAACGGCACGACCACCTTCAAGCTGTGGGCGCCGACCGCCCAACAGGCGGCGCTGTACCTGTACCCGAACGGCGCCGATCCGGCGGTCAGCGCCGAAGCGATGAGCTTCGACGCCGCCACCGGCATCTGGAGCCTCACGAAGCCGGGCGACCTCTCCGGCGCCTACTACCGCTTCGGCGTGCGCGTGTTCGCCCGCGGTGTCGGCGTCGTGCGCAACCTCGTCACCGACCCGTACTCGCTGAGCCTCTCCGGCAACGGCCGCCGCAGCTACGTGGCCGACCTGAACAGCGAGCGCTTCAAGCCCGCCGGCTGGGACGCGAGCCAGCCGCCGCAGACGGTCAGCGTGTCGCCGGACATGTCGATCTACGAGCTGCACGTGCGTGACTTCTCGGCCAACGACCTGACCGTGCCCGAGGCCCACCGCGGCAAGTACCTCGCGTTCACCGACAGCCACTCGAACGGCATGAAGCACCTGAAGGCGCTCGCCGCGGCCGGCCTGACCGACGTGCACCTGCTGCCCGCGTTCGACCTGGCCAGCGTGCCCGAGAAGGGCTGCGTCACGCCCAGCCCGAGCGGCGCACCGGACTCGCCCGACCAGCAAGCCACCGTCGCCGCCACGGCCGGCGAGGACTGCTTCAACTGGGGCTACGACCCCTACCACTTCACCGCACCCGACGGCTCGTTCGCCAGCTCGGTGGGCAATGGCGCGACGCGCATCATCGAGTTCCGCCGCATGGTCAAGGCGCTCAACGCCGCCGGCCTGCGTGTCGGCATGGACGTGGTCTACAACCACACCAGCGCCTCGGGCCAGAACGACCACTCCGTCCTCGACAAGGTCGTGCCCGGCTACTACCACCGGCTCAACGCAGCGGGCGGCATCGAGCGCTCGACCTGCTGCGAGAACACCGCGACCGAGAACCGCATGATGGGCAAGCTGATGATCGACTCGGTCATCACCTGGGCCCGCGACTACCACGTCAGCTCGTTCCGCTTCGACATCATGGGCCACCAGCCGCGTGCGGTGATGGAAGAGCTGAAGGCCAAGGTCAAGACGGCCGTCGGCCGCGACGTGCAGTTGCTCGGCGAAGGCTGGAACTTCGGTGAAGTCGCCAACGGCCAGCGCTTCGTGCAGGCCGAGATGCTGTCGCTCAACGGCTCGGGCATCGGCAGCTTCAACCCGCTGATCCGCGACGCGGTGCGTGGCGGCGGCTGCTGCGATTCGGGCAACGCGTTGATCGCCAACCAGGGTTACGTCAACGGGCTCTGGTACGACCCGAACGACCTGGGCGGCGGCAAGACGAAGAACGACCTGATGTGGCTCGGCGACGTGATCAAGGCGGGCCTGGCCGGCTCGATCCGCAGCTACACGCTGACGACCCACTGGGACGCCACGCTGCCGCTGGAGCAGATCAGTGTCGGCGGCATCCCGGCCGGCTGGGTGATCGACCCGGCCGAGGTGGTGAACTACTTCGAGAACCACGACAACCAGACCTTCTTCGACCTCAACGCCTACCGGCTGCCGCTGGCGACGAGCAAGGAAGACCGGGCCCGCGTGCAGATGCTGGGTGCGGCGCTGAACAGCTTCTCGCAGGGCGTGGCCTACTTCCACGCCGGTGCGGACACGCTGCGAAGCAAGTCGATGGACCGCAACAGCTACGACTCGGGCGACTGGTTCAACAAGCTCGACTGGACGTTCACCGACAACAACTTCGGCGTCGGCCTGCCGATGCAGCGCGACAACGGCAACGAGTGGGGAATGATCCAGCCGCGCCTCGCGAACCCGCTGATCAAGCCGACCGCCACCGACATTGGCTGGACGCGCGACGTCTTCCGCGACCTGCTGAAGATCCGCGCCAGCTCGACGCTGCTACGCCTGCGCACCGCCGACGACATCAAGGCGCGCCTCACCTTCCTCAACACCGGCTCCGGCCAGGAGGCCACCGTGCTCGCCGGCTTGCTGAACGGCGTGGGCTACCCCGGCGCGAACTTCCAGAAGCTCGCGTACTTCGTCAACGTCGACAAAGTCGCGCACAGCATCTCGGCCGATGCCTTGAAGGGCCAGGCGTTCCAGCTGCACCCGGTGCACCTCGCGCCGAATGCGGGGGACAAGCGGGCGGCCGAGGCGCAGTTCGATGCGGCCAGCGGCACGGTCAGCATCCCGGCGCGTACGGCGGTGGTCTTCGTCGTGAATTGACCGGTGCGAACGGGCTGGGCTCCACCAAGCCCAGCCCGAACGGGGACGGGCTGAGGCCCAGTCGCCGTCGGCTACGCCGCTTACCTATCCGTTCGGGCTGAGCGTGCCGAAGCCCGGCGCAGCCCTCAAGACTTTTTCGGCGCGAGGAGCTTGTCGACCCGAGCCTTGGCGCGGTTCGACACCAGCATCTGCTCGAAGCCGTTGGCGTCGGCATACAGCTTGGCGCCCTCGGCCCGGCAGCCGGTGGACAACTGCAACAGCGCTTCGGCCGGCATCGTCTTCTGCGTCGCCTTCGCCTCGTCGACCAGGCGGTCCGCCTCGGGCTTGCGCAGGCCGCGCAGATAAGCCTTGCCAACGAACGCAAAGCCCTGCTCCGTCAGCCGCACCAGGCCCGACTTGACGCTGCGCTCACCAGCCTTGTAGCGGCCGGCCATCTCCGCCGCATCGCGCTCCAGCACCGCCACGCATGAGGCCGCGCGTTTGAAGAACACCGTGTCGGCCTCCGTGGCCGCGGCGTGAGCGCTCGTCGCCCCCAGCAGCACGGCAGGCAGGATCAGGCGGGGCAGGCATCGGTGCACGGTGAAGGTCGTTGGCACGTGGTCAATTGGGGGGCAGTATCGCGTGTCCGTCGGCCGGCCCATGAGCCGGGGCCGGCCCGGCCGAGTCATTGCTGAAGATCACGGAAGGTCACTGAACCGGACTAACGCAGCCGAACCGTGCGCCGCCGACACCACCGGCGCCGATCACCCATTGCGGCGTGATGCCTTGTCGCGCCCGCCGATTGAACTTCTGGCGCCGGCGCCACACTCACCGGTTGGAGTTGCTGTTGCCATGCCCACGATCCGCCCCCCTGCCGTGGCCGGCTCGTTCTACCCCGCCGAGCCGCAGGCCCTGCGCGACGACATAGCGCGCTGCTTTGCCCTGGCCCGCTCCGCGCCGCCGGAGCCGGGTGGGCGCCTGCCCAAGCTGCTGGTGGTCCCGCATGCCGGCACCATCTACTCGGGTCCCATCGCAGCCAGCGGTTACGCCACCCTGGCCGCCGCGGCGCGGCACGGGCAGGTCAGCCGCGTCGTGCTGCTCGGCCCAGCCCACCGCGTGCCGGTGCGGGGCCTGGCCGCCCCCACGGTTGATGCCTTTGCCAGCCCGCTGGGCGAAGTGCCGCTGGATGCCGAAGCACTCGCCAGCCTGGACGACCTCCCCCAGGTCGAGCGCAGCGACTTCGCGCACGCGCTGGAACATTCGCTCGAGGTCCAGCTGCCGTTCCTCCAGCAGGTGCTGGGCGATGGCTTCACGCTGGTGCCCTTGGTCGTCGGCGACGCCCGCCCTGGCGAAGTGGCGCAAGTGCTGGAGCGTCTGTGGGGAGGCGACGAGACGCTGGTGCTGATCAGCAGCGACTTGTCGCACTACCTGCGCTACGACGAAGCCCGGCGCAGCGACCAAGCCACCATCGAGCGGCTGCTGGCGCTGGACGGCGGGCTGGCGCCCGACGACGCCTGTGGCGCCCGCGCCCTCAACGGCGCCCTGCTCATGGCCCGGCAGCGCGGCCTGCGCCCACGCCTGCTCGACTTGCGCAACTCGGGCGACACCGCCGGCGACCACCGCCGCGTCGTCGGCTACGCCGCACTGGCCTTCGACGCGCCGCCCGAGCCAGAACCAGAACGCGCGCAGACGTGTGATGAGGCGATCGCCGCGGCCGAGCGCGCCCTTGGCGCCGCCGCCTTCGCCATCGCCCGCAATGCCATTGCCGAGGCCCTGGGCGAGAACGTGATGGACGAGCCGCCGCACCCAGTGCTCGACACGCCGCTGGCCTGCTTCGTCAGCCTGCACAGCGCCGACGGCGAGCTGCGCGGCTGCGTCGGCCGGCTCGAGCCCGAACACCTGCTGCGCGATGCGCTGCGCGTCAACGCCTGCGCCGCGGCCTTCCGCGACAGCCGTTTCCCGCCACTGGCCGCCGATGAATGGCAGGGCCTGCAAATCGAGGTCTCGCTGCTCGGGCCCTTGCAGCCGCTGCCCGCCTGCGACGAGGCTGAGGCATTGGCCGCCATGCGCCCGGGCGAGGACGGCCTGGTGCTGAGCTGGCGCGACCAGCGCGCCGTGCTGCTGCCGCAGGTCTGGGAGCAGTTGCCGGCGCCCGGCGCGTTCCTCGCCGCGCTGAAGCACAAGGCCGGCTTGCGCAGCCATTTCTGGGACGACGACGTGCGCCTGGAGCGCTTCGAGGTGCGCCACTACGGGGGCAGCGCATGAGCCCTGCCCGGTCGCCCGAAAGGGCTCATTCCCTCCTGGAGGGACGGGCCGCAGGCCCAAGGGAGCGCGCATGAGCCCATCGCCCGACCAGGGCCAGGCCTACCCCGGCCGCTGGTGGCACACGCTCGACGACGGCCGCGTGCAGTGCGACCTCTGCCCGCGCGATTGCCGGCTGCACGAGGGCCAGCGTGGCCTGTGCTTCGTACGCCAACGGGTCGGTGATGCGATGGTGCTGACGACCTATGGCCGCAGTTCGGGCTTCTGCATCGACCCGATCGAGAAGAAGCCGCTGAACCACTTCCACCCTGGCTCCAGCGTGTTCTCGTTCGGCACCGCCGGCTGCAACCTGGCCTGCAAGTTCTGCCAGAACTGGGACATCTCGAAAAGCCGCGAGATGGACCGGCTGATGGACGCCGCGTCGCCCGAGCGCATTGCCGAGGTCGCCGCCGAGTCAGGCTGCAAGAGCGTCGCCTTCACCTACAACGACCCGGTCATCTTTGCCGAGTACGCGATCGACGTGGCGCAGGCCTGCCATGCGCATGGCCTGTACACCGTGGCCGTGACCGCCGGCTACATCCACGCCGAGCCGCGGCACGAGTTCTACGCCCACATGGACGCCGCCAACGTCGACCTGAAGGGCTTCACCGAGGCCTTCTACTTCCAGCAGACCGGCGCCCACCTCGCGCCGGTGCTCGAGACGCTCGAGTACCTGAAGCACGAGACCGACTGCTGGTTCGAGATCACGACGCTGCTGATCCCCGGCCTGAACGATTCGAGCGAGGAGCTCGAAGCGATGAGCCGGTGGATCGCCGAACACCTCGGCCCCGACGTGCCGCTGCACTTCACCGCCTTCCACCCCGACTACAAGATGACCGACGTGGCGCCGACCCCACCCGCCACGCTGACCCGCGCCCGCGAGATCGCCCTGGCGCAGGGGCTGCACCATGTCTACACCGGCAACGTGCACGACCGCGCCGGGGGCACCACCTTCTGCCCAGGCTGCCAGGCGCCGCTGATCGAGCGCGACTGGTACGAGGTATTGCGCTGCGAGCTCGACGAACGTGGCCGCTGCCCGCACTGCGGCACCGCCATCGCCGGCCGCTTCAGCCGCTTCACGCGGGGTTTCGGCCGGCGCCGCGTGCCGCTGCGGGTGGCTACCGCCTGATCACGCCGGTGCGGCGCGCAGCCCCACCGTTGATCTCCTTTCGGCCTCAACGCAAGAGCCGCTGGGCCAGCATCGTTGCCTGCCCGAAATACGCCCCGCCGAACAGCAGCGCGTGGTTCAGCAGGTGGTACAGCTGGTACAGCCCGCGCCGCCGCGCATAACCGGCGTGCGCGCCCATCACCGCCTGCCACGCCGGCCAGAAGCCGACCGGCGGTGTGCCGAACAGCTCCACCATCGCCAGCTCGGCCTCGGCGTCCGACACCGACACCGCCGGGTCGAAGACCACCGGCTTGCCATCCTTGCGCATGCCCCAGTTGCCGCTCCACAGATCGCCATGGATCAGGCTCGCGCGCGGCACGTGGCCATCCTCGAAGAACCGCGGCAAAGCCGCTGCGACCGCCCCGACCGCATGCAGCAGCTCGGCCGGCGCACCGGCCGACTGCAGGCGTGGCACCAGCGCCTCGAGCCGCTCGCTGCGGTAGAACGCCAGCCAGCCGCTGAGGCCGCCGCGCGTGCTCCACCGGTTGCGCTGCAGCGTGCCGCCGAGATAGTTGTCGCGCGCCCAGCCGAAGCACCCGTCGCCTTTGGGCCGAGCCACATGCAAGGCCCCCAATGCCTCGCCCAGACGCTGGCCGAAGCCGCCGTCCGGCGGGCGCAGATCCAGCCATTGCATGGCGAGTAGTGACATGCCCGTGCCGTCGTCGACACCACAGTGCGCGACCGCCGGCACGGCCACGCCGCCCTGCGCGGCCAAAGCGCGCAGGCCATCGGCCTCGGCGTCCAGCCGCGCGGCATCGGCAGCCGGCAAGGTCTTGACGAACAGCTGCGCATTGCCCGTCGCACGCCACGTGCTGCAAAAGCCGCTGGCGCCCAGCGCCTGCACCGTCCACGGGCCGCCGAGCGCGCGTTGCAGCGCCGCGGCCAGCGGCGTGGTCACAGTTCGACGATGCTCTTGAAGCCACCCCAGAACATGCGCTTGCCATCGAACGGCATCAGCTTCGGGTCCATCATGTCGGCCAGCCGCGGGTCGGCCATCACCAGCTTGTTGATGCGGTCGCGCTCGCGGCGGTTCTTGTAGACGATCCACGAGAACACCACCACTTCGCCCTCCTTCAGCTTCACCGCCTGCGGAAACGACGTCGACTTGCCCGGCT
Organism: Ideonella sp.; assembly: GCF_036277275.1. Classification (GTDB taxonomy): domain Bacteria; phylum Pseudomonadota; class Gammaproteobacteria; order Burkholderiales; family Burkholderiaceae_C; genus Ideonella. The sequence continues at coordinate 96,056 of NZ_DASUNH010000136.1, forward strand.
TCACATCGTCGGCCACGCACTCGATGTACTGCAGCGCACCGTGCTCCATCCAGATCTTGCCGGCCTTGGTCGACATCTTCTTGTAGGCCGCGAGGTTGGCCTCGGGCACCGGCAACACGAAACCATCGACATACATGCTCATGCGGGTTCTCCTTCGGGTTGGGAAGACGAGGGGTTGTTGGCAAGCCGGCCAGCGCGCATGCACACGAAGCCCAGCCCACCGGCCAGCGCGGCAAACGCCGCACCGAGCAGGAACGCGAGTTGATAGCCCTGGTTCAGCGCGTCGAGCGCGGCCACGCCGGCGCCCTGCAACGCGGCCGTGCGCGCCGCGGCGCCGCTGGCCAGCACCGCCCGCCCGAGCGCGCCACCCCTCA
>NZ_DASUNH010000137.1:0-158823 GCF_036277275.1 Ideonella sp.
CCGCCCGAAGGCGGCTTTGCATTCCGGGTCGAGCCGCGCAAGCGCAGCCGACGATCAGAAGTTGTGCTGGATGCCCAGATCGTAGCCGTTCTTGCTCTCCTGGCCAATCGTCGCGCTGCCACCGATCTTCGCCACGTCGGCAAAGATCTTGGTGCGCTTGGACAGGTTGTAGTGAGCACCGATGCCGGCCTTCTTGAGTTCGCCCAAGCCATCGACGTCGTTGGTGGCGTACATGGCCTTCAAGTCGAAGGCACCAACGGGAACCGTCACACCGACCAGCCAGCCCTTGGCATCCGCGTCGGTGTTGGTCGTGCCGCGGCCATAGCCTGCAGCCAGGGTCATGAAGCCGAAGTTGTAGCGGCCACCGATGTTCCAGACCTTGTCATCCGCGTCGGCGCCGTTTTCATAGCCAACACCCACCCAGATGGGGCCCGCAGCATAGTTGGCTGCCAGCGACACCGGCTTCTTCAGGTCGGCATCCGTCGGGATCGCGTTACCGGCGCCTTCGGCGATGGACGCGCCGAAATTGAAGCCGGCGATCGACAGGTCATAGCGGATCGAATCGGCGACGCGAACGCGCGAAGTCGTCACCGCGGTGGCACCGGAGCTGCGCGAGAAACGCATGCCGATGTCACGACCGGCCGCCACGGTGTCGCCACCGAACGGGTCGATCTGGTTCTGCATCATGATGAACGCGGGGGTGTACTGGCGACCCAGGTTGATCATGCCGAACTGGGTGACCAGACCAACGGTCGAGTAGCCGTTCCAGAAGTTCGGGTTCGCTTGCGTCCCGGTGTCCGGGTTGAAGCGGTGCTCGATACCGAACACGGCCTTCAGCCCGCCGCCCAGGTCTTCGACACCACGGAAGCCCAGACGGCTGCCGGTGTTGTCCATGACTTGCTTGTCTTCGGTAAGAACCGGCTTGCCGATGGCCAAGTCCAGCTTGCCGTAGATGGTGACCGACGATTGGGCCGACGCTGCGCCGGCGAAAGCGCCCAGCACGGCGAGGGCAATCAGAGATTTTTGCATTCAGAGATCTCCTAGGTTTGAACAAGAGGTCCCGATCGAGGGGGAACCCGGTCACCACGACGGGTGGGGCCGATCAGGCCAACCTCCTCAACGGAAGTTGACGCTATTGCACCAGACCCCCCTGGGGGGCGCAAAGAAAACGGACCCCACATCCGCGTTTTGTTGTCGTGCAACAACGAGTTACCCAGACGGTCGCGCACCAACATGGCGCATCGTCTTCGCAGAAGCGACGACGTCGACGCCACCGCAGGTATGCTCCGGCCATGGCTTTCGGGACCTCACTCGACAGGTGGCTGGTCGCTGCCGACAACGCATTGCGCACCGTGGCCGGGGTGGCCCACGCCGCCCGCCTCTCGCCGGCCGCCGACATCGGCCTGGACCTGCCGCCAGACCTCAGGCGCCGGTCTGCGCCGCTGATGCGTGTGAACCACGTTGGCGAAGTCTGCGCGCAGGCTCTCTACGAAGCACAAGCGTTGACGGCGCGTAGCGCCGCAGTTCGCAGCCAGATGCAGCAGGCAGCGCGTGAAGAAACAGACCACTTGGCCTGGACGGCAGAGCGTCTGCGAACACTGGGCGACCGACCCAGCCTGCTGAACCCGCTGTGGTATGCCGGGGCTTTCACGATCGGCTTGGTCGCAGGCCGGGCCGGGGACGCCTGGAGCCTGGGGTTTCTGGTCGAAACCGAGCGGCAGGTCGAAGAGCACCTCGCCGGCCACCTCGACCGGCTACCGGCCGAAGACCACGCTTCCCGCGCGATCGTGGCTCAAATGAAGCAGGACGAAGCGCAACATGCCGAGGCCGCGCTGGCCGCTGGTGGCGCGCCGCTGCCCGCGCCTGTACGCTGGCTGATGCGCGCGGCGTCCAAGGTGATGACCGGCACTGCGCACTACGTCTGAAGAGCGCGTGCCGGGGCGAACATCACGCCGCCTCGCGAACCTCGACGCTGGTGGTGATGCGCGCCGTGTGGCCGATCATCGCGGTGGCAGAGCAGTACTTCTCGTGGGACAGCGCCACAGCGCGCTCGACCGCCGCCAGCGGCAGGCCCTTGCCGCTGACAATGAAGTGCATGTTCAGCGTCGTGAAGACCTTCGGGTCGATGTCAGCGCGTTCGGCGATCAGCTTCACTTGGCAGCCGCTCACCGCATGGCGCCCGCGCTTGAGGATCAGCACCACGTCGTAGGCGGTGCAACCGCCGGCCCCGGCCAGCAGCGTCTCCATCGGCCGCGGCGCAAGGTTGCGGCCGCCGCCGTCTGGGGCGCCATCCATCGTCAGCAGATGGCCGCTGCCGGTCTCGGCCAGCATCGCCATCCCCGCATCCGCTACCCAGTTCACCGTGCATTCCATCGCGTTCGTCCTCGTTGCCGGGCGACGGCGATCGGCGCCCCATCTCGGCGCATTATCTGCATCTGGAGCCGGCTCTCTATGCCAAGGTTATTGCAGTGCAACAAAACCCAGGCTAGACTACTTTGCATGCAGCAAGCGCTTTCACTCGGCGCCGACTGCACCCCTTGTCTCCTCCACCCCTCAACGGTGGATTCAGCCCGGGCCCTCACGGTCCCGGGCTTTTTTCTGGCTCGTCCGCGCGCAGTGCATTCGCACTGGCCTCGCATATCATGCGGCGCTGCAGCACGGCCAGTCCGGCCGCGCTTGCTTTCACAAGCCAACCCAGCCGACGAGGAGAGACGCCCATGGCCGGCGCCGCCCGAAAGCCGCGCGCCACCGCTGCGCGCTCGCCCGCAACACCCGCCGCCAGCGCCGTCGACTACCTGCGTCGAATTCTGACCGCCAAGGTCTACGACGTCGCCAAGGAAACGCCGCTCGACCCGGCGAAGGCCCTGTCGCGCCGGCTGGGCAACAGCGTGCTGCTCAAGCGTGAGGATTGCCAGCCGGTGTTCAGCTTCAAGCTGCGCGGCGCCTACAACAAGATGGCCCGCTTGTCAGTTGAGGCACTGACCCGCGGCGTCATCTGCGCGTCGGCCGGCAACCATGCCCAAGGAGTGGCACTCGGCGCGCACCGGCTGAAATGCCGCGCCGTCATCGTGATGCCGACCACCACGCCGAAGGTCAAGGTCGACGCGGTCGCCGCACTGGGCGGTGAGGTCGTCCTGCATGGCGACAGCTACTCCGACGCCTACCTGCGCGCGCTTGAAATCGAGAAGGCCGAGGGCCTGACCTTCGTCCACCCATTCGACGATCCGGACGTGATCGCCGGCCAGGGCACCATCGCGATGGAGATCCTGCGTCAGCACCAGGGCCCCATCGACGCGGTCTTCGTCGCGATCGGCGGCGGCGGGCTGATTTCCGGCGTCGCGGCCTACATCAAGGCCGTCCGGCCCGAGATCAAGGTGATCGGCGTGCAGACCACCGACTCCGATGCGATGGTCCGCTCGGTCAGGGCCGGCAAGCGGGTTCAACTGGCCGACGTGGGGCTGTTCGCCGATGGCACCGCGGTCAAACTGGTCGGTGAAGAGACGTTCCGCCTGACGCGCGAACTGGTCGACGACTACGTGGTGGTCGACACCGACGCGGTCTGCGCGGCGATGAAGGATGTGTTCCAGGACACCCGCTCGATCGTCGAGCCCTCCGGGGCGCTCGGCGTCGCCGGGCTGAAGCAGTACGTCGAGACCCACAAGCCGAAAGGCAAGACCTTTGTCGCGGTGACCTGCGGCGCCAACATGAACTTCGACCGCCTGCGCTTCGTCGCCGAGCGGGCCGAATTCGGCGAACAACGCGAGGCCCTGTTCGCGGTCACGATCCCTGAAGAGCGTGGCAGCTTCAAGCGATTCTGCGAGCTGATCGGCACGCCCGGCCACCCGCGCTCGGTGACCGAATTCAACTACCGGATCTCCGACGCCCGTGTGGCGCATGTATTCGTCGGCATCTCGATCGCCAAGCGGGACGAGGCCGACAAGATTGAGCGCAACTTCATCCGCCACGGCTTTGCCACCGTCAACCTGACGGACGACGAGCTGGCCAAGGAGCATGTGCGCCACATGGTGGGCGGACGCAGTGAGCTGGCCAGGGACGAACGGCTGTACCGCTTCCAGTTCCCGGAGCGCCCCGGCGCGCTGATGCGTTTCCTGGCCGCGATGCACCCAAGCTGGAACATCAGCCTGTTCCACTACCGCAACCAGGGCGCCGACTACGGTCGCATCCTCGTCGGTATCCAGGTCCCCAAGGCCGACAAGAAGGCCTTCAAGGATTTCCTGGACACGCTCGCCTACCCCTGCGTCGACGAAACCGACAACCCGGTGTACCAACTTTTTCTGCGCTGACGCGGCTTTCGGATGGGCCCAGTGCAGTTGAGCCCCCAACCGTCCTAATATGGCGTAGCGGACAGCGTCGTCCGCCCGGCCCGCAGCGGTTCGCGGACCGATGGCACTGGAGATCTGCCATGTCATGCCGGACGATTGCCAAGATCCTGATCGTTGTACTCGCCTGCCTGGGGTTCGGCGGGTGTGCGCAGACCGCCCATGCGCCACCGGAGCCAGTGGCGCCGCTGTTGCAGGACCAAGCCTTCGGGCCGCCAGTCCAACCGGTCCGCCCGGAACTTGTCTTCGCATTGAGTCCGGCGATGGCACATTACATTGACGAGGAGATCTCTCGCCACATCCGCCGCAGTGGCCTCCGGCAGGGTCTTATCGACGCGCTGTACAACCGCAATATGCTGCAGCTTGACTACGACTCAGCCACCACGCGCACTGCCAGCGAGGCATTCGCGGCCCGTTCCGGCAACTGCCTGTCGCTGGTCATCATGACGGCAGCGCTGGCGCGCCATCTCGAACTCCCCGTCAATTTCCAGTCGGTTGAGGTCGAGGACAGCTGGAGCCGCGGACAGGCGCTGCTGTTGGCGGCGGGTCACGTCAACCTGACGCTCGGTCAGAGGGCAGTGGACAAGATCCGCGGCGTCTATACCGACATGCAGATGGTGGTCGACTTCCTGCCGCCACAGGATCTGCGCGGTCGCCGCGTCACCCCCATCAGCGAAGCACGTGTGCTGGCGATGTACCTGAACAACCGAGCCGCGGAAACGCTGGCCCAGGGCGACCTCAACCAGGCCTACGCCTGGGCGCGTGCTGCGTTGATTCAAGACCCGAGCTTCACCAGCGCCCCCATCACGCTTGGCGTGATCTACCACCGCCGCGGCCTGCTGGCGCCGGCGGAAGCCGCATTCCGACATGCATTGCGCTCCGAACCCCACAACACGCAGGCACTGGCCGACCTGTCGTCGGTGCTGGTCAGCCAGGGACGGACCGCCGAAGCGACCGACGTCAAGCAGACGCTGGCCAAGCTGGAGGCTTACCCACCCTTCCACTTCTTCGAGCTGGGCAAGGCGGCCGTGCAACGCGGCGACCATGAGGCCGGTCGGGTCTGGCTGCAGCGCGAACTGTCACGCGACCCCGACTACCACGAAGTGCATTTCTGGTTGGCCGTGGCCTACGGCGGACTGGGCGACGCGAAGGCCGCCCGCAAGCACCTGACGCGAGCATTGGCCAACAGCACGACGCGCGGCGAACACGACCTGTACGCCGCCAAGCTGGATCGCCTACAGGCCCGGGCCATCCCGTAGCGCCACGCAGGAAGACCACGATCGGGCCCATCACCCAAAGAGGTGGGGCCGGTCAGCGCTGCTGACCGGCCCGACACTCATTCCCTGAGCACATTTTCGTCACGGTGATGTCACGGCTCGACCCTCCGCCGAGCCGCTTTGCACACACCTGGGCTTGATCTATCCCATAGAACGGATTGCCGACGCCAAACCCGACATCGTCGAACAAAAAAAGTTTCGGTGCGAATCAGTCACGGCATCCGCCGTGCCTGCATTGCCGCCGGCACCGCTGCCGGCTAGAGTCGCCTGCTGGTGCGGCACCGCCGCGGCCGTCCCACCCAGCATGACCCATGACATCACGCTGCTGCTTCGCGATGCCGCTGACGGAAACCGTCAGGCGGCTGACCAAGTGGTCTCCCTGCTCTACGCGGATCTGCAGCGCCTCGCACGCAGCCGGTTGCGCCGGGCCGGCGAGGTCACGATGCTCGACACGACATCGCTGGTGCATGAGTCCTACCTGCGCCTGCTGCGTGGCGAAAGCCCCGAATTCGCCGACCGGCGTCACTTCTTGGCCTATGCCGCCCAGGTGATGCGAAGCATCGTGGTCGACCTGCTGCGTTCGCGTCAGGCCGACCGCCGCGGCGGTGGCGCCTGGCACGTGACGCTGAACACCGAAATCGGCGACTCGGCCGTCCGCCACGAGGACGAGGTCCTGCGCGTGCATGAAGCACTGGACGAACTCGCCGGCAGCGATGCGCGCGTGGCCCAGGTCGTACAGATGCGCTACTTCGGCGGCCTGTCGGAGGCCGAGATCGCCGACTGCCTGGGGGTCACCGAACGAACCGTACAGCGCGACTGGCAAAAGGCGCGGCTGTTCCTGTCGCTGGCGCTCAAATAGCCCATGGCCGAGCCGGACCTCAGCGCCCCAACGCCGGCCGAACCTCGCAAGATCGACAAATCGCGCTGGCCTGCACTCAGCCCGCACCTGGACGAACTGCTCGAGCTGGGCCCGGCCGAGCGAGCTGCGCGCCTGGCCGCGTTGCGCATGGCTGACCCGACACTGGCTGACGACCTGCAGGCCCTGCTCGCCAGCCTGGACACGCTGGATCGCAACGCTTTTCTCGAAACGCCGGCCCTGCTGCCCCCGGCCTCACTGGGCGGCGAAACCGTTGGCGCCTACACGATCGAGCGCGAACTGGGCCAGGGCGGCATGGGCAGCGTCTGGCTTGCACGGCGCACCGACGGCCGCTTCGAAGGCCAGGTCGCCATCAAGTTCCTGCATGCCGGCCTCGTGCCGCGCGCAGATGCTGAACGCTTCGCGCGCGAAGGCCGCATCCTGGCGCGCCTGGCGCATCCGCACATCGCGCGCCTGATCGACGCCGGCGTGCACAGCCCCGGTGCGGCCGGCCGCCGCGCTGGCGGTGCCCAGCCGTACCTGGTGCTTGAGTACGTCGACGGGCTGTCGATCGATCAACATTGCGCACACCATGGTCTGGGTCTGACGGCGAGGCTGATGCTTTTTCTCGACGTGCTGGCCGCCGTCGCTCATGCCCACACCCGCCTGATCCTGCACCGTGACATCAAGCCCAGCAACATCCTGGTCACCGCCGCGGGCGAGGTGAAGCTGCTGGATTTCGGCATTGCCAAGCTGATGCGTGATGCGCAAGGTGGGCCCACGACCGGTGCTCCCGTCGCGGCAACCGAGTTGACCCAGCGTGCGGGTCGCGCCTTCACGGTGCAATACGCCGCGCCGGAACAACTGCAGAACGGGGAGGTCACCACCGCCAGCGACGTCTATTCGCTCGGCGTCCTGCTTTACGTGCTGCTCGGCGGCACCCATCCGACGACCACCGCCACCGCCACGGCGGTCGACCAGATGCGTGCCACGTTGGAGCAGCAGCCCCGGCGTCTGTCTGACACGGTGATGCGTCGCGGCGGGCCGGACGCAGCGCGCCAGGCCCGCGCGCTGCGCGGCGACCTCGACACCATCGTTGCCAAGGCGCTGAAGAAGTCGCCGGGCGAACGCTACCCGAACGCGCAAGCCCTGGCCGACGACTTGCGCCGCCACCTGGCCCACGAGCCGATTGCCGCCCGACGCGACACCGCTGCCTACGTGCTGGCCAAGTTCGTGCAGCGTCACCGCGCCGGCGTCGCCGCCGGCGGCATCGTGCTGTTGGCCATCGTCGCCGGCGCCGGCATCGCACTGCACGAGGCACGAGAGGCGCGCCGCCAGCAGGTACAGGCCGAAGGCTTGATCGAGTTCATGCTCGGCGACTTGCGCAAGAAGCTGCAGCCGGTGGGGCGGCTGGATGCGCTGGACGCCGTTGGCGGCCGCGCCCTGGACTACTACGCAGCACAAGACGCCGGCCGGCTGGATGCCGAATCGCTGGGCCGCCGAGCCCGGGCATTGCATCTGATCGGCGAGATCGCCGACGAACGGGGCGACCTCGACGAAGCCAGCCGGGTGTTCCGGCAAGCTGCCGAAAGCACGGCCGCGTTGATGCAGCGCCATCCCGGCGACGGCCAACGCCTGTTCGACCATTCGCAAAGCTTGTACTGGGTCGGCTTCGTCGCGCGCCAGCGGCGACAAGTGGATGAGGCGGAGCACGCCTTTCGCGGCTACCTGGACTTGGCCGAGCGGCTGGTCCGGCTCGACCCGGCACGGCTGGACTGGCGCATCGAGCAGGCCTATGCGAACCAGAACCTGGGCGTGCTGCAGCTGGAGCGGGCACGCCCGGCGCAGGCCCTGAAAGCCTTCACCGCGGCACGCGACACCTTTCGCGCCGCCGTGCCGCAGCGGGCCGATCTGGTGTTCGACCAGGCCAACAGCCAAGGCTGGGTGGCCAAGGCGCAGGAAGCCCAAGGCGAATTGGTCGCCGCGCTGGCTGCACAGCAGGCCAAGCTGGCCACGCTGCAGGCCCTGCCTCACGCCGACACCGACCGTCGCGCCCAACGCCTGATGGCCAACGCGATGCACGAGCAGGGCCGCCTGCACCTCGCGCTGGGCCACGCCACCCAGGCCGCCGCAGCGGCGCAAGAAGCACTGAGTCGCTTCGAAGCGCTGTTGGCCGTCGACCCAAACAACATGGACTGGCAGAGCCAGGCGACGCTGGCCCGCCTGGCTCTGGCGGAGGCCGCATGGGCCCACGGCGATCGCACCGTCGCTGCCCAGGCGCTGCGCCGTGCCGAGGCCGACAACGTGCGCCTGCTCGCCAACACGCAAACCCGGGCAACTTGGCGACTCGCGCAGCAAGGGCAGGCCTTGCGGCTGCGCCTGGCCTTCGGCGAACGCTGGCCCAGCCAGCGTGCCGCGCTGGACGCCTACTTGGCGCAAGTGCGGCAGGCCGAGGCGCACGGCTTGCTACTCGACACCGACCTGAGTCTGCTCGCGGCTGCCACCGAAGTCGCCTGGGGAGACGTCTTGCTGGCTGAGAACGGCGCCGCGGCTGCCCGAACGCCGTGGCAATCAGCGGTCGATCGGCTGCGCGCCGCGGCCGACAGCGGCCATGCTCCCGCTGCCACCTTGTTGGCCCAGGCCCTGTGGCGCCTTGGCAAGCACACCGAGGCTCACGCGCTCGCCGCACGTGTGGCCAGTTCGGCGTATCGGCACCCCGATCTTGCTGATTTGCAAAGACGGCTGGCGAGCGGCGAGGGCGCCGCCAGCGACAAACTCCAATGAGGACTCCATGCCCATCGTCAACGTCAGTGTCAGCTCCACCGGCATGATCAGCTGCAGCCCAGACCCGGTCCCCGTCAGCGGGGCCAATGCGACGATCACGTTCAACCTTCACACATCGGGCTATGCCTTTCCCAGCAATGCGGCCATCGTGGTCAGCAACCCCGGGTCGCAGTTTCCCAACCCGTCCACGACCGCATCGTCGATCCTGGTCACGCTGTTCGATGTCAATAGCGACAGCAACAGCTACAAATACACCGTCACCCTGGTCGACACCTCGGACAACTCCCAGCTGAGCCTCGACCCGACGATCGAAAACGGCCGTTGATGGTTGAGGGGGTCACCCGTTTTGCGGTGCCCCCCAGCGCCCCGCCGGCGCGCCCTCGGCAAGCCGCGCCGGCGGCGCCGACTGACCGCTCACGCGGATCATTTGTTGAACAGACGATATTCCGCCTGGTAGCGGTACAGCTGGGTGGACAGCTCGCTGTAGGCTCGCATCGAGAGCTTGTGTTCGCCCATCGTCACCTTGGTCGACGACTGGTGACTCATCACCTTGAAGCCGGACGTGGCCGTCAGCCTGTCGTTGGCCGGGCAAGAAACCATCGCGTCATCGACATAGAAACACAGCGCCGGCGAGTTGGCGCCGACCTGCTTGATCTGCGCTTCGAGCGAGGCCGACACAGTGCAGCCGGCCGTGATGCCACAGGTGATCGTCACCTGGTCGCCGACGACCTGAAAGACGGACGCCGGCAGCAACGCCCCCGACATCGTGCCGCTGTCGATGAAGGTCTTTGTCAGCTTCAGCGGGCCAGCCGTCGCCGCCTGGGCCGAAGCAGACAGCACTGCGACCGCCGCAGCCGCCCATCTCAAGGCCGTTCGATGATTGAATGTCAACATGAGTCTCCCTCCAAGGTGATGAATAGGCACGAGATATCCGCCGCCGCTCAAGCCGCCAGCGTGATCGGCCAATTTTTCCAGCTTATGCAGCCATGGTCCACCTTGGGAAATACTCGTTTCAATGGCAAGCAACCAAGGCAGTGCAGAGAGCATGAGCAGCAAGATGGAACACGCCGCCACGCAGATCATCCAGGTTCGAGCGGTCGCCCACGACAGCGCCGAAGCGATCCTGCTCCAGGAACAGCTGTCGGCACACTTGCTGGCCCGCTATGGCAGCGACGGCAAGGCCGGCTTTGCCGACTTTCCCGCCGACGGTTCGGTCTTTGCCGTCGCCTATGACCCGCAGGGCCTGGCGCTTGGTTGCGGCGCTTTGCGTCCGATCGCTGGTGACGCCGGCAGCGGCGAAGTCAAGCGTATGCACGCCAGCCAGCCCGGGCGGGGCATCGGCAAGGCGGTGCTGGGCTTCCTGGAGCAGCAAGCGCGGCAGCTGGGTTACCGGCGGCTTCGCCTGTCCACCCGCTGGGCCAATGAAGGGGCGATCGCCTTTTACCGTGCCCAAGGCTTTGCTACCAGCGCCCCCTACGGCAGCTACGTCACCCGCCCCGAATGCGCCTGCATGCTCAAGCTGCTCGACTGACTCAGCCGCACTGCCCGACGTAGCCGCAGGCGGTGCAGAAGTCGCAGCCGTCCTTGTGGATCAAGGTGGCATTGCCGCATTCCGGGCAGGGCCGGCCAGCGATCACCGGAGCGGTGGTGGCAGTGTGGGTCTTGGGCGCAGGCGACTCCAAGATGCCCATCGCATGCAAGGGGAAGCCTTCTTCATCCAGCACACCCAGCATCGCGTAGCGATGGATGATCAGCCGCGCGACATAGGCCACCGTGCTCGGCCAGACCTGCTGCCTTCGCTGGCCGGGCACCGGCGCCATGAAATGCCCCAGCGGCTCGCCGACGTTCAGCAGCTTGCGCAGCTTCATGCCGATCCACGCCGGGTCGATCACCCGCATGTCGAGCGACAACAGGCGCGCCAGCCCGTCAAAGGCCTTCGGATAGTTGCCTGAGAAACCGAGCGCGCAAGGCCGAGTGACAAAACCGTTGGACGACACCCGCGGGTCGCTCGTCGCCAGGGCCACTTCCTTCAACGTCAGGGTGAACGACTCGCCAGTGGCGGGGTTGTCGACATCGACCGCCCAGGCCAGCGTGCCGGAGGTGCTGGTGCGCGGCTCGTCGCGGCTGAACATCGCGTCCAGCACCGGCGTCGGGCCGCCGTCAGCGAAGGCGCCCAGCTGTTCGCAACGCCAGCGGATCACGCTCGCCGTGGCCGCCACGACGCCCGGGAACAGCCGCTTCTCGCCGTTCGGCGGGAAAGGCATCTCGAACGATCGCTCTTCGGCCACCGTCGCCAATGCGTCGAGCTTCAGCTTCAGCCACTGCGGGTCATTCGCCCGCATGTCCATCGACAAGGTCTTGGCCAATGCGCCCAGGCCACGCGGCTGCTCGGCGCCGTTGACCCAGACCTCGAACGGCAGCGTGGTGCCGAACAGGCCGGTGCCCGGCCCGGCTTCGGCTGGTAGTTCGCCGACGAAGAGCGAGAAGTCGCCGTGAGGATGCTGGATCAGGTAGCTCCAGGCGGGGTTGCCCGCCTTCAGCTCGGGCCGTCCGGGCCAGCGCAGCGAGGTCAGCACCGGCGCCGGCAGCTTGTCCAGCGTCAGGCGCTGGTTGGCATGGTCGGTTGACAACGGCGGCGGCGCGACCACGGCAGCGGGCGCATCGACGCTCAGCACCGAACCCAGCACCGCATTGGGCCGGTAGGTCGCCAAGCCCTTCAAGCCCGAGCGCCACGCCGTCAGGTACAGGCCCTGGAAATCCTCGTACGGATAGTCGGCCGGCACATTGACCGTCTTGCTGATCGAGGTGTCGATGCAGGGCGCCACCGCCGCCACCATCAGCGCGTGCGCCTCGGCGCTCATTTCCAGCGCGGTGACGAAAGCGTCGGTCAGCGGCACATCGTTGCCCTTCAGGTGGCGGTACAGGCGCCAGGCGTGGTCTTCGACCGCGTACTCCTTGAAGCCGCCATCCGGCATGCGCTTCTTGCGTGTGTAGGTCCATGAGAACGGCGGCTCGATGCCGTTGCTCGCGTTGTCGGCAAAGGCCAGGCTGATGGTGCCGGTGGGCGCGATCGACAGCAGGTGCGAGTTGCGCAGGCCCGCGGTGCGCACACGCTCCTTCACTGCCGCGGGCAGCCGCGACGCGAAATTGCCGCCGGACAGATACAGGTCGGCGTTGAACAGTGCAAACGCCCCGCGCTCGACCGCCAGGTCGGCGCTGGCCAGGTAGGCCGCGTCGCGCATCGCCTCGCTGATCCGGCGCGCCATCTCGCGCGCCTCGGCGGTGTCGTAGCGCAGGCCCAGCATGATCAGCGCGTCGCCCAGCCCGGTGAAACCCAGCCCGATGCGGCGCTTGTTGCGCGCTTCCTCGGCCTGCTGCGGCAGCGGCCAGACGGTCACGTCCAGCACGTTGTCGAGCATGCGCACCGCGACCTTCACCACCTCGGCAAACCCGGCGTCGTCGAAATCCGCGCCCGGCTCGAACGGCGCGTTGACGAAGTGCGTCAGGTCGATCGAGCCGAGACAGCAGCAGCCGTAGGACGGCAGCGGCTGTTCACCGCAGGGGTTGGTCGCCGCGATCGATTCGCAGTAGCCGAGGTTGTTGTCGTTGTTGATGCGGTCCAGGAACAGCACGCCCGGCTCGGCGTGGTCGTAGGTCGACCGCATGATCTTGTCCCACAGCCGCGCAGCCGGCAGGCGTCTGTAAACCCACAGGCCATCGGCCCGGCGATGCACCCCGGCCGACTTCTGCACCGCCCCGGGCTCGGCGCGGTGCACCAGCTCGACGTCGTCGCCAGCCAGTACCGCCTTCATGAATTCGTCGGTCACGCCAACCGAGATGTTGAAGTTGCGCAGGTCACCTTCGTCCTTGGCCTGGATGAAGGTTTCGATGTCCGGGTGGTCGCAGCGCAGCACCGCCATCTGCGCGCCGCGGCGCGAGCCGGCCGATTCGACCGTCTCGCAGGAACGGTCGAACACCCGCATGTAGCTGACCGGCCCCGAGGCGCTGGACTGCGTCGAGCCGACCCAGGCGCCTTGCGGGCGGATGCGAGAAAAGTCATAACCGACACCACCGCCGCGGCGCATCGTCTCGGCCGCTTCAGTCAGTGCGGTGTAGATGCCCGGGAAGCCTTCTTCGACCTGGGCGATCGAGTCACCCACCGGCTGCACGAAACAGTTGATCAGCGTGGCCGTCAACTCGGTGCCCGCTGCCGAATTGATGCGCCCGGCCGGCACGAAGCCGCGGCGCTGCGCGTCAATGAAGCGCTGCTCCCACAGTGCCCGCTGCTCGGGGGCCTCGACCATCGCCAGCGCCCGCGCGACGCGCTGGCGCACGTCGTCGACGGTCTTCTCCTGGCCCTTGGCGTATTTTTCGGCGAGCACCTCGGCGCTGATCGGCTGGGCCGGCAGCTCCGTGCGTTGGGCCAGTCGGGTGGATGAGGCGGTGGAGCGGCGGACGGAACTCATGGGTACGGCATTCAGCGCAAGAGGCTGTAAATATCAACAGTAGCGATGATGCCCCAAGCGCGCGTCCGCCGCTCGGCCGAAACCCGCGCATCCCCATGGACTTTGACGGCCGCCAAACTCTGCGCAATGCCCTTGCAGGCCCTGTGTGATTGGCAATCGCGCGGACGGGCACAATCGCGGCCTGTTTTTCTTTGCCGCGGGCCGCGCACCGGCCAGGCTCACCTTTGCGCGCCATGACCGCCAACGACACCCCGACGCCCGATTCCGCAGTCCCGGCTGCCGAGCCTGCATCCATCGCGGCGCCGACGCCCGAGCCGCCCTTCGAAGCCCCCACGCCGGTGCTCCCCGAGCCAGTCACAGCGCCCGCAGGCGAAGCCGCCGAGCCCACGGCCGGGCAACCGGCGGCAGAGACCGCCCCGATGTCGCCGGCCGCCTGTGCCGAGCGTCTGAAGGCCCTCTTTCCGGCGCTGTTCACGGGCCCGGCCAAACCAATCAAGTTGCGCATCCAGGCCGACATCCAGGCCCGGGCGCCGGGTGTGTTCAGCAAGGCCGCCTTGTCGGGCTTTCTGCGCCGCTACACCGGCGGCACCGGCTACCTGATCGCGCTGACCCGCGCGCCGCACCGCGTCGACCTGGACGGCCAGCCGGCCGGCGAGATCGCCGCCGAGCATCGTCAGGCCGCAGCCGACGAACTGGCGCGTCGGCGCCAGGTGCACGAGGGTCGCCGCCAGGCCGAAGAGGACCAGCGCCGCGAACGGGCCCAGCTGCTGCGCGCCTTTCAGACCACCACGTTGACCAAGGACAATTTCTGCGCACTGAAGGGCATGACGCCGCAGGCGCTGGACGCGCTGCTGGCCCAGGCCCGGCAGGAAGCCGAGGAATACGCCCGCGAACGCCCGCCCCAGCAGCGTCCGGGCGGCCGGCCCGATCAACGAGGCGGCCCGCGCCCCGACCACCACCCCGGCGGCGGCGGGCATGACCGGCCCGGCCCGCGCGGCGATCGCCGTGACAATGGACCGAGAGGCCAGAACGCGGCGCGGCCGAATGCCGGCCAGCCCAACGGCCAGAACCGCGGGCCCCAGGGTGGCACCGGTGAAACCCGTGGCGATGCCCAACCGCGTGGTGAACGCGGTCCCCGGCCCCCCCGGCCGGCACGCTGAAGCCGTTCGTCGTTTGTCGCGCCGGGCCCCTGGCGCCTTCCTATTGACTTACGTCGCCGAACCGCAGGGTTTCGAGCGTGCGGGAACACCGTTCGTCTGCTGCGCGCGCAGTTCGTCGCGCCGGGCCGGCGGCTGATCGCATCGGCATGGCGGCTTGACGGGGCCCTGCCTACAGTGCACTCCATCGACAACGCCACCACCCACTGGAGCCGCACATGACCACCGCCCCCCGCCTCGTTGCCCACCAAACCGCCGCCCGCCGCGTCGCCGCAGGCCTGGCCCTGGTGTTGACGCTGGGCCTGATGGCTGGCCTGGATCAGGTGGCCGACCGCCAGTACGACAACGCGCTGATGGCGCAGGCCGACGAGGTCCCGACGCAGGTGGTGGTGATCACCGCCAAACGTTTGAGCGCCTGACGCGAAAGGCGCGTCGAATCCAGATTCACCGGTTTCCGTTCCACTCCTCTTGGGCCCTTCGCGGGCCCTCTTTTTTGGCTTAAACATAACTTATTATTAGCACTGACATCGACAACGGCGCAGCCCGCGTTGCGGGACCGTGAGGCTGGATGCCCACGGTGACAACCCACCCCCTCGGTCACGGCCGATCGGCGCTGCGTGCAGTTCGTGCAGCCGCAGTGGCGGCTGGTCGCAAGGCGCTCGCGATGCCAACCTGCGCTGTCTACAGTGCACCCAACGCAACACCGATGCCGCCGCCCACAGCCACACCCAGGAGCCAGCCATGACCACCCGCCCGACCGCCGACTACCCCGCCACCGAAACCCGCACGCGCGCCACGGCCTTTGGCCTCGCCGCGTTGGTCACGCTGAGCTTGTTGGCCGGCATGGACGGCGTGGCCGACCAGCAGTACGAAGCGGCCTACGTGGCACAGATTTCGACCAGTTCCGTGCAAGTCGCCGCACTTCCGGCCCTGACGCAAAAGGCGGTTTGAACAACCCCTGGCAGATTGCCGTCCGCAGGTCTACAGTTTCATCAGCGCTGTCGCAAACCCGCGGCAACGCGCTCGCGAAGGAGCCCATCATGCCCACGCTGAAGCAACGCCTTGCCGACGCCCACCCCGTCTTGCGCGCCGTGGCCCTGGGTCTGGCCGCAGTGGTCACGCTGGGTGCCATCGGAGGGTTGGCCCACCTGGCCGACGAGCACTACTCGGAGGCCGTGGTCGCGCAAGACCTGGCCAAACCGGCTGACAACTATGTGCTGGTGACTGCACCACCCCTGCGTTGAGTGCGCCGTTGCACGCTCGCTGAACCCGAATGTGCAAACAGTCGCTCAAGCAAGAAGGGCCCCTTGGTGGGCCCTTTTGTATTTCGACCGTGCCTCTGTTCACGCCAGGGCCACCAGGGCGCCCCGGGGCATCCCGCAGGCGGCGGCTTGTTCAAGCTGGCTTTCAGCTTCGCGATCCTAGTCTGCGTCACCTCAGCAGTACCCGCCCGTCCAGGGCACCGCCGCCATGACGCCACGCCGCCTCCTCGTTTGCCACGCCGGCCTTGCCGCCGTGCTGGCCTTGTTCACCGCCGCGGCCAGCGCCGCGCCTTTGCGTGTCGGATTCATCTGCCCGCTCAGTGGCGGATCGGGCGACTTCGGCAACAGCGCACGGCTCGGCGCCGAGCTGGCGGTGAAAGAAATCAACGAGGTTGGCGGCTACATGGGCCGCCTGCTGGAGCTGGTCGCCCGTGACGACAAAGCCACGCCCGACGAAGGCCGGCGTGCCGCCGAGGACCTGGTGCTGAACGAAAAAGTCGCGTTCACCGTGGGTTTCTGCAACACCGGTGTCGCCTTGAAGTCGCTCGATGTGTTCCAGGCCCATCAGCATGTGCTGATGGTGCCGGTGGCCACCGGCTCGGCGGTGACGGCCGCCTATCCGGCGGCGGAAAGCTATGTGTTCCGGCTTTCGCCACGCGACACGCTGCAGGCCGATTTCCTGGTGCGCGAAGTCGCGCAGCGGCGTGGGCTCAAGCGCATCGCCCTGTTCGCCGACCGCACGGCCTACGGCGAAGGCGGGTTGAACGATCTGAGGCGCTTTCTTGCCGCGCTGGGCCTGCAGCCGGTGCAGGTCAGCCGCTTCGACCTGGGCGTCGGTTCGTTGGAGTCCGAGGTCAAGGCCGCGCAGGCTGCCGGCGCCGAAGCGATCATTGCCTACAGTGTCGGCCCGGAGCTGGCGACGCTGGCCCGCGCGCGCCAGGCAGCCCGCTTCGGCGGCCCGCTGCTGGGACCGTGGCCGATGTCGTTCAAGACGGTGTGGGACAAGTCCGGCGGCGCGGCCGAGGGCGCAATGATGGTCCAGTCGATCGTGCCCGACCTGTCGAACGAGCGCCGCATGTCGTTCATCGCCCGCCTGAAACGCCACGCCGGCGACGCACCGGTCGCCTCGCTGATGGCCGCCGCGCAGACCTACGACGCCGTGCACCTGATGCTGCGCGCGGTGTTCCAGAGCCGGGGCGACACGCGTGGCCCGGCTCTGAAGGCAGCGCTGGAGCACCTGGAGCAGCCCTACGCCGGGGTCGTGACCACCCACGACCGACCATTCAGCATGCAGGACCACGACGCCTTCACGATGAACATGATCTGGCTCGCCGTCTGGCGCAACGGCGCGCTGCAGTTCGTCTATGCCGACGATGCGAAGCGGGCCAGCGTGATCCGGCGCAAGGACGGCCGATAACGCCGGCCCACGCAGCGGTACGGCGCGGCCAGCGCGCGGCCGCTCCGGCGCGGCCGCACCCGCTCGGCGGGTGGCGCTGGTACCCCAACGCCAGGTGCCCCATCTACCCGCGTCCGACGAATGGCATGCCGGTGGCCAAGATCGTCGTGAACAGCACGTTGGCCGACAGCGGCAGCGACGCCATGTGCACCACCGTGTCGGCGACGTGCCGCACATCCATGCGCGCCTCGCTGCGGACGCTGCCATCGGCCTGCGCCATGCCACGGGCCATCGCAGTGGTCATGTCGGTCGCGGCGTTGCCGATGTCGATCTGGCCGACCGCGATGTCGAAGGCCCGGCCATCGAGCGCACAGGACTTGGTCAGCCCGCTCATCGCGTGCTTGGTCGCCGTGTAGGCCACCGAATTCGGCCGCGGTGTGTGGGCCGAGATCGAGCCGTTGTTGATGATGCGGCCGCCGCGCGGATCTTGCGCCTTCATCAGACGGAACGCCTCACGGGTGCAGAGGAAGGCACCCGTGAGGTTGGTGTCGACGGCGCTGCGCCAAGCGTCGACTGGCAGCTCGTCGATCGGCACGCCAGCGGTGAAGATGCCGGCGTTGTTGAACAGCAGGTCGAGCCGACCGTGACGTTGACGGATCTGATCGAACAGCCCCGCCACGGCATCGGCATCGGTCACGTCGGTGGTCGCGGCCCAGGCACGGTCAGCGGCCACGCCTGACTCGGCGATCGCCGAGACCAGCGTATCGGCGCGGCGGCCGCTGAACACCACCGTCCAGCCCGCCTGCAGCAATGCCAGCGCACAGGCCTTGCCAATGCCGCTGCCGGCACCGGTGACCAGGGCGATGCGTGCGGGCGGTGTGATGGTGAGGGTGCTGGACATGGGTGGGAGCTCCGGGTCGCGAATTCAGGGGCGGCCAGTCTGCCATGGCGGCCACCACTCGCGCCGCCGCCCGACAACTCGCGCCGGCTCGCACCCGTTCGTCGCAGCGCGCTCGCCCGGCAGGAGACTTCAGCCGAGCATCCGCCCCATCCAACCGCCCGACGAAAGGCCCGCCATGACCACCCGCCCCACGCTGTCATCCTTGCATTTGCTGCCAGCCATGCTGCTCGTCATGACGCTGGCCGCGCCCGCCACCGCCGCCACCCTGACGATCGAGGTCCAGCAGGTCGCCACGCCGGGCGAACTGATGGTCGCCGTCTTCGACCAGGCCGGCCAGTGGCTGAAGCAACCGCTGCGCGGCCTGCGCCAGGCCGCAGCGGCTGGAACGATGACGGTGCAGGTGCCCGACCTGCCCGACGGCGACTATGCCGTCTCGCTGTTCGTCGACCGCAACGCCAACGGCAAGCTCGACAGCAACGCGATAGGCATGCCCACCGAGCCTTATGCCTTCTCGAACGACGCCGCCGGCAACTTCGGCCCGCCGAGCTTCGACAAGGCCAAGCTCAGCGTCAAGGGCGACACCCGCGCCGTGATCCACCTGCCTTGAGGGGCTTGACCATGCAACGACGCCATTTCCTCAGCGCTGGCGCTGCCGCGCTGGTCACCCCGCTCGCACTGCCGGCCTACGCGGCGGGCCCCGCCTGGCAACGCCCGGCCAGCTTCGGCGACCACGCGGCGCTGCAGACGATGCGCGGCCTGCAAGGCCAGGACCTGGCTTGCGACAGCGCGAGCATCGAGGGCCAACTGCCCGAGGGCTTGCGCGGCACGCTGTACCGCAACGGCCCGGCGTTGTTCGAGCGCGCCGGCCAGCGCTACCAGCACTGGTTCGATGGCGACGGCCTGGTGCAGGCCTGGCGCTTCGACGGTACCGGCAGCGTGTCGCACCGCGGCCGCTTCGTGCGCACGGCCAAGTTCCAGGCCGAACAGGCGGCTGGCGAGTTCCTGCTGCCGGCTTTCGGCACGGCGATCAGGGCCAAGCGGCCGATGCGCGGGCCGGACGACATCAACGTCGCCAACACCAGCGTATTGCCCCTGCCCGACCGCCTGCTCGCGCTGTGGGAGGGCGGCTCGGCCTATGCGCTGGACCGTGACACGCTCGCCACGCGCGGGCCGGTCCGCTGGTCCGACGAGTTGGCCGGCATGCCGTTCTCGGCCCACCCGAAAATCGAGCCCGACGGCACGGTTTGGAACTTCGGCACCGGCATGGGCAAGATGGTGCTGTACCACCTGTCGGCCACCGGCGAGTTGAAGCGCCACGCGGTGTTCGACATGCCCCCCTGTGCGATGGTGCACGACTTCGTCGTCACGCAGCGCTATCTTGCCTTCCTGCTGCCGCCGCTGACGCTGGACATGGACGCGGTGCGCGCCGGTGGCAGCTTCGCCGGCGCGATGCGCTGGCAGGCGCCGGGCCAGGCCCGATCGACCCGCGTGCTGGTGATCGACAAGGCTGATTTCGAGCGCCGTCGCGTCTTCGAGACGCCGGCCGAGATGGTCTTCCACTTCGCCAACGCCTGGGACGACGGCGATCTGCTGACGCTGGACTACGTGCGCACCCCCGAGGCGCCGGTCGGCGAACAGCGGCTGCGCAGCATCGTGCACGGCGACTTCCGCGGCAGCCCGAGCTCGCAACCGGCCCTGTTGCGGCTGAACCTGCGCAACGGGCAGCACCGGTCGGAGCTGGGCCGCGATGCGCTCGAGTTTCCACGTGTCGACCCGCGCGTCGTCGGCCAGCGCCACCGCGTCGTCTTCTACCCGGCCGCCCTGGGCCGCGACAGCGCACAGCGCTTTGGTCACGACTCGGTGCTGCGGCTGGACCGCGACAGCGGCCGGCGCGACGCCTTCACCTTCGGCCCCGACGCGGTCATCGAAGAGCATGTGTTCGTGCCCAAGCCCGGCGGCACCCGCGAAGGCGAGGGCTGGCTGGTCGGCGCCGGCCACGACCTGCGCTGGCGGGCCAGCTTCGCCAGCGTGTTCGATGCCGAGCACCTGAGCGACGGGCCGCTGGCAGTGGCGCGGCTGCCGTACGCCGTGCCACACGCCTTCCACGGCGCTTTCGCGGCGGCCTGAGTCCATCACAGGCCCGGGGCCCTCTCCCGTTTCGGCCTGAGCCTCCACCCCGTTCGGCCTGAGCCTGTCGAAGGCCCGCCCCAGTCAGCTCAGCCGCAGGGCGTGGTGGCGCAGATGGTCGTCGACAAAGGTCGCGATGAAGTAGTACCCGTGGTCGTAGCCGGCATGGCGGCGCAGCGTCAGCGGCTGGCCGATCGCGGCGCAGGCGGCCTGCAAGGCTTCGGGGTGCAGCTGGTCGGTGAGGAATCTGTCGTCCAGGCCCTGGTCGACCAGGATGCCGGCCGGGTACGGCGCGCCGGCCTGGCGCCCCATCAGCACGCTGGCGTCATGGTCGCTCCAGCATGATTCGTCGGCGCCGAGGTACCCGGCAAACGCCTTGCGGCCCCAGGGGCAGTTCATCGGTGCACAGATCGGCGCGATGGCCGACAGGCTTCGAAAGAAGCCCGGGTGGCGCAGCGCCAGCGTCAGCGCGCCGTGGCCGCCCATCGAGTGACCGAACAAGCCCAGGCGCTCGCCGTCGACAGCGAACTGTTCCACCACACCAGGCAACAGTTCGTCGGTCAGGTAACTTTCCATGCGCCAATGGGTGGCCCACGGCGACTCTGTGGCATCGAGGTAGAAGCCGGCGCCGACGCCGAAGTCCCACGCCTCGGCCTCGCCAGGTATGTTTGCACCACGCGGGCTGGTGTCCGGCATCAGCAGCGCCAGGCCCAGCTCGGCGGCCAGGCGCTGCGCACCGGCCTTCATCGTGAAAGTCTCTTCGGTGCAGGTCAGGCCGGCCAGGAAGGTCAGCAGCGGCACGAGCCGACCCGCCACTGCTTGCGGCGGCAAATACACCGCAAAGCGCATCGGCAACCCGATCACGCGCGATGCGTGGCGGTAGAAGCGCTGCACGCCGCCAAACGAGCCGTGCTCGCTCAGCTGCTCGAGCCTGTCGAGGGGCATCCTAGAACTCCACCACCGTGCGGATCGACTCGCCGCGTTCCATCAGCTCGAAGCCTTCGTTGATGCGCTCCAGCGGCAGCTTGTGGGTGATCAATTCGTCGATCTTCAGCTTGCCGTCCATGTACCAGTCGACGATCTTCGGCACGTCGGTGCGGCCCCGCGCGCCGCCGAAGGCCGAGCCTTCCCAGTGGCGGCCGGTGACCAGCTGGAACGGCCGGGTCGAGATCTCGGCCCCTGCCGCCGCGACGCCGATGATGATCGAGCGCCCCCACCCCTTGTGCGTGCACTCCAGTGCCTGGCGCATCACCTGAGTGTTGCCGATGCATTCAAAGCTGTAATCGGCGCCGCCGTCGGTCAGCTGCACGATCGCGTCGACGATGTTCGGCACGTCTGTCGGGTTGATGAAGTGCGTCATGCCGAACTTCCGCGCCATCGCCTCGCGCGCCGGGTTGATGTCGATGCCGATGATCTTGTCGGCACCGACCATCTTGGCGCCCTGGACTACGTTCAGCCCGATGCCTCCCAAGCCGAAAACGACGACGTTGGCCCCCGCTTCGACCTTGGCGGTGAACAACACCGCCCCGACGCCGGTGGTGACGCCGCAGCCGATGTAGCAAACCTTGTCGAACGGCGCATCGGGCCGGATCTTGGCCAGCGCGATGCCGGGCACGACGATGTGGTTGGCGAAGGTCGACGTGCCCATGTAGTGCAGGATCGGCTCGCCATTCAGCGAGAAGCGGCTCGAGCCGTCGGGCATCAGGCCCTTGCCTTGGGTTGCGCGGATCGCCTGGCACAGGTTGGTCTTGCGCGACAGGCAGAACTTGCACTGCCGGCACTCGGGCGTGTAGAGGGGGATCACATGGTCGCCCGGCTTTAGCCAGGTCACGCCCGCGCCGACCTCCAGCACCACACCAGCCCCTTCGTGGCCGAGGATGGCCGGGAACAGGCCTTCGGGGTCGGCGCCGCTCAGTGTGTAGTGGTCGGTGTGGCAGATGCCGGTGGCCTTGATCTCGACCAGCACCTCGCCATCGCGCGGGCCTTGCAGGTCGACTTCTTCGATCGTCAGCGGGGCACCGGCCTTCCAGGCCACGGCAGCACGGGTCTTCATCAGCGGCTCCTCTCTCTTGTTGGATTCGGTTGGGGTCATTCGACCGGCGCATTCTCGGCCGAAGGCCGCCCCACGAACGGCCGGGCGTCGACAATGCCCCATGCCGTTCGCCTCCCTTGGTCTTTCCGCTTCGCTGCAGCAGGCGCTGTTCTCGCTGGATCACCCCCAGCCGACTCCCGTGCAGGCGGCGGCCATTCCACCGATGCTGGCCGGGCGCGATCTGCTGGTGCAGGCGCGCACCGGATCGGGCAAGACCGTCGCCTTCGCGCTGCCGCTGCTGCAGCAATGGCAGAACGGCACGCCCCGCACACCGCGCCCGGTCGAGGGCCTGGTGCTGGTGCCAACGCGCGAGCTGGCATTGCAGGTCGGCGAAACGCTGCGAGAGCTGGCCCATGAATTGCCAGGCCTGGTCAAGATCGCGGTCGTCTTCGGCGGTGTGTCGATCAACCCGCAGATGATGGGCCTGCGAGGTGGCGCCGACATCGTCGTCGCCACGCCTGGCCGGCTCCTCGATCTGGTGCGGCAGAACGCGCTGAAGCTCAACACCGTGCGCACGCTGGTGCTCGACGAAGCCGACCGCCTGCTGGCGCTGGGCTTTGCCGACGAGCTGGCCGAGGTGCTGGCGCTGCTGCCGAAGAAACGCCAGACGGTGCTGTGCTCGGCCACTCTGTCGCCGGCGGTCAAGGCGCTCGCGGCCACTTGGCTGCACGAGCCGCAGGACATCCGTGTCGCCGCGATGGTCAGCGCACGGCCGGACATCCACCAACGCGCCATCATCGTCGACGAAGCGCGCCGAACGGCGCTGCTGAAGCAGATCGTGCAAACGTCGGGCGACGACCGTGTGCTGGTCTTCGTCGCGACCCAGTACGCGACCGAGCACGTGGCCGACAAGCTGCGCCGCGGCGGCATCCGCGCCGAAGCCTTCCACGGCGATCTGAGCCAGGGCGCGCGCGTGCGCGTGCTGGACGACTTCAAGGCCCGCCGCACCCAGGTGCTGGTGGCCACCGACATGGCGGCCCGCGGCCTGCACATCGACGCGCTGCCGGTGGTCGTCAACTACGACCTGCCGCGCGCGGCCGACGACTACATCCACCGCATCGGCCGCACCGGTCGCGCCGGCGGCCAGGGCGATGCAATCAGCTTCATCACCCCCACGGCGGAAGCGCACTTCCGACTGATCGAAAAGCGCCAGGGCCAGCGCGTGCCCCGTGAAACCCTGGTCGGCTTCGAGCCCACCGCCCCCGTCACACCGCCCGAGCAAGGCGCCGGCACCGGGCTCGACCCGAACGGCGGCGTCAAAGGCCACCGCAAGAGCAAGAAAGACAAGCTGCGCGAGGCCGCAGCAAAGGCCGCGCCCGGCCCTCGCAAGCCTTCGAAAAGCGCCTGACAACGTCATCGTCAAGACCCATGTTGCGGCCAGCCTGCAAATGGCCCTGGAAGCGGCACAAAGCCCTTGGTGATGTCACACGCCAAAGGTAATGTGGTGACGAGACATTCGCTCGAGAAAGGCTTGGCTCCTTGTCGAACGCGAAGCAGGTTGCCCCTTGGAAGAGATCGGTCAGGCGGGTCTTCACCACGCTGCTGGTCCTGGCCACGCTCGGCCTGGCCGGGTTCGTGGTCGACGAGGTCCAGACCTCGCGCCAGCAGGCCGACTGGCTGAGCGAGCGGGCACGCCAACTCAGCTTCGAGGTGCAGCCCGGCCCCAGCCCGGCCATCCGCTTCGCCGGCAACGGCCCTTACGACCAGCGCCTGGGCTACCACCAGCTGCCGCAGCTGGTCGAGCGCCTGGACAAGCAGGGTTTCTCCGTCACGGCGCAAGCACGCATGTCGCCGGCGCTGTTGGCGCTGCGCGACGAAGGCCTGTTCGCCACCTACCGCGAGAAGGCCCAGGCCGGCCTCGTCGTGCGCGACTGCCGCGGCGAGCCGCTGTTCGAGGCGAGCTACCCCGAACGCATCTACGCCCGTTTCGACGCGGTGCCGCCGCTGCTCATCAAGGCCCTGCTTTTCATCGAGAACCGCGACCTGCTCGACCCACCGGCCACGCGCAACCCCGCCGTCGAGTGGGACCGCTTCGGCAAGGTGGTTTTCGACCAGCTGGTGCGCCGCGTCGACGAATCGCACAACGCCGCCGGCGGCAGCACGTTGGCGACGCAGATCGAGAAATACCGCCACTCGCCGCAGGGCCGCACCGAATCGGCGCGCGACAAGCTGCGCCAGATGGCGTCGGCCTCGCTGCGTGCCTACCTCGATGGCCAGGACACGACGGCGCATCGGCGCACGATCGTGCTCGACTACCTGAACACGGTGCCGCTGTCGGCCCAGACCGGCTTCGGCGAGGTGAACGGGCTGGGCGACGGCCTGTGGGCCTGGTTCGGGCGCGACTTTGCCGAAGTGAACCGGTTGCTGGCCACACCGATCGCCGACGGCCTGCCCGGTGCGCCCCGCCGCGAGGCGCTGGCCTTCAAGCAGGCCTTGTTGCCGCTGCAGGCGCTGGCTTTCAAGCAGGCCCTGGCGCTGATGGTGGCCCAACGGCGGCCATCGTTCTACCTCGACATCGACCAGGAGCCGACGCTGCGCGAGCTGACCAACAGCCACCTTCGCCTGCTCGCCGATGCCGGCGTCATCTCGCCGACGCTGCGCGACGCCGCGCTGCCGTTGCCTTTGCAACTGCTGGCGCGCCTCGAAGCCGAGCCGCCGGTGTCCTTCGTCGAACGCAAGGCGGCCAACGCGGTGCGCGGCAAACTGCAACAGCTGCTGGGCCTGTCGCGCGCCTACGACCTGGACCGGCTCGACCTGGCCGTGAACAGCAGCCTGGCCGGCGACGCGCAACACGCGGCCGGCACGCTGCTGCGCAGCCTGAGCGATCCCGACGCGGCCAAAGCGGCCGGTTTGTACGGTTTTCGCCTGCTGAACGAGGGCGACGACACCAGCAAGCTCGTCTTCAGCTTCACCTTGTTCGAGCGCAGCGAAGGCGCCAACCTGCTGCGCGTGCAGACCGACAACCTCGACCAGCCCTTCGACCTCAACGAGGGTGCACGGCTGGATCTCGGCTCCACCGCCAAGCTGCGCACGCTGATCACCTACCTCGAGCAGGTGGCCGAGCTGCATGAGCGCTGGAGCGACCTGGACGCCCAGCAGCTGGCCGCGCTGGATCTTGCCGAGCAGGACCCGATCGGTCGCTGGGCGCGCGAGCACCTCGCCGCGCAATCCGCCGATGGCGGCGACCGCGGCCTGGCGACCATGCTGGAGGCCGCCTTGCAACGCAGCTACTCGGCCAGCCCGGACGAAGGCTTCTTCACCGGCGGCGGCTTGCACCACTTCGACAACTTCGAGCCCGAAGACGACAGCCGTACGCTGACCGTGCGCGAAGCCCTCACACGCTCGGTCAACCTGGTGTTCATCCGCCTGATGCGCGACGTGGTGCGCCGGGTGATGGCCGACAAGGAAGACATGAACGCGGCGCTGCTGGGCGACGCCGATGACCCGGCGCGCCAGGCCTACCTGGCGCGCTTCGCCGACAAGGAAGGGCGCAGCTTCATCGTCCGCTTTTACCGCCAGTTCGCCGGCAAGACCCCGGAGGAGGTCGAGGACGCGTTGTTGAGGGGCGTTCGGCGCACCCCGTCCCGGCTGGCCAGCGTCTTCTACGGGCTGCAGCCGCAGGCCGGTGAAAGCGACCTCGCGCGCTTTCTTGCGCGCCACCTGCCCGATCCACCCGATGCGGCGAAGTTGCACGAGAAGTACCGCACCGGACGCTGGTCGCTTGCCGACCGGGCCTACCTGGCTGGCGTGCATCCGCTGGCCATGTGGGTCGCCGGCCACCTGCGCCAGCACCCCGGGGCGACGCTGACGCAGACCCTTGAAGCCAGCAGTGCGCAGCGCCAGGAAGCCTATGGCTGGCTGTTCAAGACCCGCCACAAGAGTGCGCAGGACTCGCGCATCCGCAACCAGCTGGAACAGGAGGCTTTCGCCGAAGTCCACCGCGCCTGGAAACGCCTGGGCTACCCGTTCGAAGCGCTGACCCCGTCGTATGCGACGGCGCTGGGCGCTTCCGGCGACCGCCCGGGCGCGCTGGCCGAGTTGATGGGGATCATCGTCAACCGGGGCATGGCCTTGCCGCAGTCGCGCATCCACACGCTGCGCTTTGCCGCGGCCACGCCCTATGAAACGCACCTGGCCTACCACCCCCCGGCCGGCGAGCGCGTGATGAAGGCCGAGGTGGCTGACGTGGTCCGCAAGTCGCTGATCGGCGTGGTCGAGGAAGGCACCGCCAAGCGGCTGAAGGGGGTGCTGACCTTGCGCGACGGCCGCGTGGTGCCGATCGGCGGCAAGACCGGCACCGGCGACCACCGCTTCGATATCCATGGCCCCGGCGGCAAGTTGATCTCGTCACGCGTCGTCAACCGCTCGGCGACGCTGGCCTTCCTGATCGGCGACCGCTACTTCGGCACGCTGATGGCCTATGTGCACGAACCCGACGCAGCGAACTACAAGTTCACCAGCGCGCTGCCGTCGCAGCTGCTGAAGGCCCTGCTGCCCACGCTGCTGCCGCTGGTCGAAGGCTCGGCCTGCGTCGCGCCTCCGCCGGTAGTCACGGCCTCGAACAACGACTGATCAACATCAGCCTCGCCCTTAACCAAGTGGCGTGCGCGGATCCGGCTTTGCCGGTCCGCTGCGCGAGCCCCCTTGCGGGGCTTCGCTTGGACGTGATCAGTCCTGAGGACTGATCACGCCTGGCGAAGGGCCGAGCCTCTGGCTCGGCGCGGCCTGCAAGGCAGGCCCCTGGCAGGGGGCCGTGGGGGCCACATTCACCGCGCAGTATTTGAACTCCGGGATCTTGCCGAACGGGTCCAGCGCGGGGTTGGTCAGCAGGTTGGCGGCGGCTTCGGCGAACGCGAACGGGATGAAGACCGCGCCGATCGGCGTGCCATCGTCGCGCCGGGCCTGCAGCTTGACGCTGCCACGGCGTGACGCCACCTGCAGCCAGTCGCCGGGTGCCAGGCCTAGGCGCTGCAGGTCCTGCCCGTGCAGGCTGGCGGTGGGCGCGGGCTCCAGCGCGTCGAGCACCTCGGTTCGCCGCGTCATGCTGCCGGTGTGCCAGTGCTCCAGCTGGCGGCCGGTGATCAGCACGAAGGGGTAGTCGGCATCGGGCTGCTCGTTGGCCGGCACGATCTGGGTGGGCACCAGGTGCACGCGGCCATCGTCGGTCGCGAAGTGGTCGTGGAAGACGATCGGCTGGCCCGGGTCGTCTTCGCTCAGGCACGGGTAGGTCACGCTGTGCTCGCGCTCCAGCCGCTCCCAGCTGACACCGGCGATCACACCGTGCATCGCCTGGCGCATTTCCTCATAGACCGCGGCGACGCCGCTCTCGGGACCGTCGTATGCCCAGGGCAGGCCCATGCGGGCGGCGATCTGCTGGATGATCCACAGGTCGGGCTTTGCGTTCCCCGGCAGGTCGAGCGCGCGGCGGCCCATCTGCACCATGCGGTCGGTGTTTGTCACCGTGCCGGTCTTCTCGGGCCAGGCGCTGGCCGGCAGCACCACGTCGGCCAGCCACGCGGTCTCGGTGAGGAACAAGTCCTGCACGACCAGGTGGTCGAGGTTGGCTAGACCGGCGCGCGCATGGGCGAGGTCCGGGTCGCTCATGGCCGGGTTCTCGCCCATCACATACATGCCGCGGATCTTCCTCGGGTCGTCCTGCGCCTTCAGCGCATGGTGCAGGATCTCGACCACCGTCAGGCCGGGCCGGTCGTCGAGCGTCACGCCCCAGAAGTCCTCGAACCACGCGTGCGCCTCGGCGTTGCTGACGCGCTGGTAGTTCGGGAACATCATCGGGATCAGCCCCGCGTCGCTCGCGCCCTGCACGTTGTTCTGGCCACGCAAGGGGTGCAGACCGCTGCCGGGCTTGCCGATCTGGCCGGTGATGCTGGCCAGCGCGATCAGGCAGCGTGCGTTGTCGGTGCCATGCACGTGCTGGCTGATGCCCATGCCCCACAGGATCATCGAGGCCGGGCTGGTCGCATAGGCGCGCGCGACCTCGCGGATCGTCTCGGCCGGGATGCCGCAGATCGGCGCCATCAGCTCCGGCGAGAAGACCGCGACGCTGGCCTTGAGTTCTTCGAAGCGGTTGACGCGCTCGGCGATGAAAACCGGGTCGGTCAGGCCCTCTTCGATGATCGTGTGCAGCATCGCGTTCAGCAGCGCAACATCGGTGTCGGGCCTGAACTGCAGCGTGCGCCAGGCATGGCGGGCCAGGTCGGTGCGGCGCGGGTCGGCCAGCACGATCTTCGTGCCGCGCTGGGCGGCGTTCTTCATCCAGGTCGCGCCGACGGGGTGGTTCTGCGCCGGGTTCGCACCGATGATCAGGATCAGCCCGGCGTGCTGCACATCGTTGACGGGGTTGCTGACCGCGCCCGAGCCCACGCCTTCGAGAAGCGCCGCCACGCTGCTGGCATGGCACAGCCGCGTGCAGTGGTCGACGTTGTTGCTGCCGAACCCCGTGCGCACCAGCTTCTGGAACAGGTAGGCCTCTTCGTTGCTGCCCTTGGCCGAGCCGAAGCCGGCCAGCGCCGCCGGGCCGTGCTGCTCTTTCAGACGCTTCAAACCACTGGCCGCCAGGTCCAACGCTTCGTCCCAGGTCGCTTCGCGGAACACCTCACGCCAGTCGCGCTTGGGTTGCTCCGGGTGGTTCTGCGCCGAGGCGTCCTTGGGCACACCGGGCCGACGGATCAGCGGCGTCGTCAGGCGCTGCGGGTGGCTCACGTAGTCGAAGCCGAAGCGGCCCTTCACGCACAGCCGGCCTGCGTTGGCCGGGCCATCGCGGCCCTGCACCGCAATGATGCGGTTGTCCTTGACCTGGTAGGTCATCAGGCAGCCGACACCGCAGTAAGGACAGACCGATTCGACCTCCTTGTCGACCCGCTGGTCGCCGATCAGCGACTTGGCGCTCAATGCGCCGGTCGGACAGGCCTGCACACACTCGCCGCAGGCCACACACGAGCTGTCGCCCATCGGGTCGCCCAGGTCGAACACCACCTGCACCCGGGCGCCGCGACCACGCATGCCGATCACGTCGTTGACCTGAACCTCGCGGCAGGCGCGCACGCAGCGGGTGCACTGGATACAGGCATCGAGGTTGACCGCCATCGCCGGGTGGCTCACGTCGGCCGCCGGTTGCTCGCGGCGCAGCGCGGCAAGCGCCGGTCGTGCGCTCACGCCAAGGGTCTCGGCCCATTGGCTCAGTTCACCGTGCGGGCGCTGCGCGTCGCCATCGTTCCATTGGTAGCCGGCCTCGGGCATGTCGGCCAGCAGCAGCTCCAGCACCATCTGCTGACTCTTCAGCGCGCGTTCGCTTCGGGTGTCGACCACCATGCCCGGTGTCACCGAGCGGCAGCACGACGGCGCCAGCACGCGCTCGCCCTGCACCTCGACGACGCAGGCGCGGCAGTTGCCGTCGGCGCGCAGGCCGTCGGTGTAGCAAAGCCGCGGGATCGCGACGCCGGCGCGCTCGGCGGCCTTCAGGATCGTTTCACCCTCGCGTGCTTCGCAAGGCTGGCCGTTCAGCGTGAAGTTCACCGCGCTCATCCCTGCACCTCGTGGGCAAAGTAGCGCTGCACGCAGCTGATCACGTTCGGCGCCGCCTGGCCGAGGCCGCAGATCGACGCGTCGACCATCACCGCCGACAGGTCGTCGAGCGTGCCGTGGTCCCATGCAGCCGCTTGCATCAGTTGCGCTGCCTTCTCGGTGCCGACGCGGCACGGCGTGCACTGGCCGCAGCTCTCGTCGGCGAAGAAGCGCATCGCGTTCAACGCCGCGTCGCGGGCCTTGTCGTGCCGGCTCAGCACGATCACGGCGGCGGAGCCGATGAAGCAGCCGTGCGGTTGCAGGGTGTCGAAGTCCAGCGGCACATCGGCCAGCGACGCCGGCAGGATGCCGCCGGATGCGCCGCCGGGCAGGTAGGCGTAAAGCTCGTGCCCGTCGGCCATGCCGCCGCAGTATTCGTCGATCAGTTCACGCAGCGTGATGCCGGCCGGTGCCAGCTTGACCCCCGGCCGATTGACGCGGCCGCTGACGCTGAACGAACGCAGCCCCTGCCGACCACGGCGGCCGAATGCGGTGAACCATTGCGGCCCGCGCTCGACGATGTCGCGCACCCAGTACAGCGTCTCGAAGTTGTGCTCCAGCGTCGGGCGGCCGAACAGGCCCTTCTCGGCGATGTACGGTGGGCGCAAGCGCGGCTCGCCGCGCTTGCCCTCGATGCTTTCGATCATCGCCGACTCTTCGCCGCAGATGTAGGCGCCGGCACCGCGCCGCAGCTCGATGCGCGGCAGCGGGCACGGCGGCTCGGCCTGCAGCAGCGTCAACTCGCGCTCCAGCAGCGCACGGCAGCCGGCGTATTCGTCGCGCAGGTACAGCACCACCGCTTCGGTGCCCACCACCTGCGCCGCGATCAGCACACCTTCGAGGAGGCGGTGCGGGTCGCGCTCAAGGTAGGTGCGGTCCTTGAACGTGCCGGGTTCACCTTCGTCGATGTTGACGGCCATCCAGCGCGGTGCGTCGTAACCGCGCACGATGCGCCATTTGCGCCCCGCCGGGAAGCCCGCGCCGCCCAGGCCGCGCAGGCCCGAGTGCTCCAGCGCAGCCAGCACCTCGTCGGCCGAGCGCTCACTGTTGACGATCTCGGCCGCCAGTTGGTAACCGCCGGCTGCGCGGTAGGCGGCGTAGCCGACGCAGGTCGGGGCGATCGCCGCGGCGCCCTCACCCACCTCGCCCAGCGCGTGCTCGACCGGGTCGAAACGGCCGTGCGAGTTGGCGGGCAACGGATGATGGTGCTCGCCGACCGCCAGGCAGCGCCGCACCTCGTCGGCCGTCGCGCGCGGCACCGGGCGCTGGCCCAGCACCGCGACCGGTGCCTGCTCGCAGCGGCCCACGCAGGGCGCGTGGGTCAGTCGCACGCCGGCATCGAGCGCGCCGTGCAACGTCTGCATCAACCCGGCCGCGCCCGCCATCGCGCAGGCCAGGCCATCGCACACGCGCAGCGTCACCGCCGGCGCCTCGGCCCCATCGGGCAGGATCTGGAAGTGGTGGTAGAAGCTCGCGACCTCGACCACCTCGGCCATCGACAAACCCATCTCGGCAGCCAGCGCAACCAGCATGCCTTCGAACAACGCGCCTTGCGCGTCGTTGAGCCGGTGCAGGTGCTCGATCAGCAGTTCGCGGGCGTGCGGGCCGGGGCCGACCAGTGCGCGGACGGCTTCGCACGCCGCATCATCGGGTTGGCGACCCTTCAGTTGGTGACGGACGCGGCGACTGCCACGGATGGTGTCGACAGGAATGCGGGTTTCGGAATTCGACATGCGGCGCACACAGAATGACGATGGCGCGCGCCCACTGCGCGCCGATCGGCCCAGTATGCGTCAAGCCGTGGCAGGCGCGGTGACAACTGCGGACGACCGCGCCCGGGGGGCCAGCCCGAACCAGGGGCGCAGCGGCCCCAGGCGCGCGACCACCAGATACCCCGCCACGCTGACGACCGCGGTGCCGGCGATCAGCAGCGGCGCCTCGACAGCCGGCGCCAGACCCCACGACCGCATCCCCCAGGCAAGCAAGATGATCACGGTCTGGTGCAACAGGTAGACCGGGAACACGGCCTCGACCACCGTCGTGCGCCAGCGATGGTCGCGGTTCCAGTGACGGAACGCAAAACCCAGCGCAGCGACAATGGCCGACCACTGCAACGCCGCGTAGCCGACGCGCTGCAGCTGGCGCAACCACTCGGGCGGCTCCGTGCCGCTGTAGCGGGTGAAGTAGCTGGCGATCGCCGCCCACAGCAGCAATGCCAGGCCCAGCATCACCCAACGCCAGCGCGCGAACAACACCCAGCCCCCGCCCCAGCGGGCCAGCACCGCGCCGGCCAGGAACACCGTCAGGTACAGCGCATGGTTGTAGAAATCGTCGACCAGGGCGTGCGTCGACGGAAAGCGCTCAACCAGCAGCATGCGCCACAGCGCCAACAACGCAACCGGCATGAGCCACAGGCCCCAGGCGTTCTTCAGGTAGCGCTCGGCCTGTGCGGCCAGCCTGTCCAGCGCCGCCGGCCAGGCCCTGAGCAGTGCCCACATCGCCAGGCTGTAGACCCACAGGTAGGCGACGAACCACATGTGGTTCCAGGTCGGCAGCTTCAGGCAATCATCGCCGCGGCAGAACCCGGGGTAGGCCTGCAGGTACAGCTGCATGAAATCCAGGTAGCTGCCGGCATAAGCCACCTTCGACACCACCTCCAGGTAGGCCTGCGGCGGCACGACGATGAACATGCCCACCAGCAGCGGCAGCAGCAGTCGCTTCGAACGCTCGCGCACGAAGGGCCGCGCTGCGCTGCCGCCGGGCCGAGCCCGCATCATCATCGCGGTGGCCGCGCCGGAAATCAGGAACAGCAGCGCCAGTCGCCACGGCGAGCTGAGCATCATCAGCGGCTCGATGGTGTCGCCGGCACGTGGGCTCTTGATGTGCCAGTCCCAGCTCACGTAGTACATGCCCACGTGGTAGAGGATCAGCAGGCCGAAGACAGCAGCACGCAGCCAGTCGAGAAAGTACAGGCGCTCGGGGTGGGGGGTCGATGTCATGTCGCCAAGCCTAGGCAGCCGACCACGCCGGCGCCAGCGCATTGGGGCGAATCGCCGGCCGGCCGGGGCGGACCGGGAAGCTCAACCGCCGGCTTGGGCCAGCCGCTGCATCAGCGCCGCGCGGTAGGCTCGGCTGCAGGCCAGCTCGGTGCCGTTGCGCAGGCGCAGCAGCGCATCACCTTTGTCGTTCGGTCGCACCTCGGCCACCTGGGCCCAAGCCACGGCAGCGCTGCGGTGCACGCGGATGAAGCCGTCGCCCAGGTCGGCCAGCAGGCCGGCCAAGGTGCGGCGCAGCAGCCACTCGCGGCCCAACGCGTGCAAGGTGACGTAGTTGTCCGCCGCCTCGAGCCAATGGATATCGACCACGCGCAGCACCTGCACGCCCTGGCGCGTGGGTACCAGCAATTGCGTCACGGCCACGGGTCCACGCGGGGCAGTGCGCCGCTGCACCCGCTCCAACGCTCGCGCCAACCGCTCGGGCGCGACCGGCTTCAACAAGTAGTCGACTGCATTGGCATCGAAAGCCTGCAGCGCGAAAGCATCGAAGGCGGTCACGAAGATCACCGCCGGCCCGTCGTCGGGCAGCGAGGCGGCCACCGCCAGGCCGTCCAGTTCCGGCATCTGCACGTCCAGCAGCAACACATCGGGCTGCAGACGCTCGACCAGCGCCAGCGCCTGCTCACCGTCGACCGCCTCGCCAACCACCTCCGCGCCGTCGACGGTGGCCAGCAGCCGGCACAGGCGGGCGCGCGCGGGGGCCTCGTCGTCGACGATCAGCAGGCGCATGGCAACCACAGCTCGGCGCGGGCGCCGCCACCGCCAACCGGGCTCAACGACAGCCCGGCTGCGTCGCCGTGCAGGCCGGCCAGGCGCTGGCGCAGGTTGCCCAGCCCGACGCCGACCACCGGCGCCTGGGGCAAGGCGCCGCCGTCGTTTTGTACCGCCAGCCGCAACTGCCCGGCGCCAGCCTGTGCGCTGACACTGATCGCGGTCGGCGCCCGGCGTTTCTCGACCGCGTGCTTGAAGGCGTTTTCCAGCAGCACCTGCAACGCCAGGGTCGGCACCCGGCAGCGCAAGGCCGCTTCGTCGATCTGCCAGGCGATCCGTGCCCGGTCGCCGAAACGCTCGAGCATGATCTCGGCATAGGCACGCACCAGCGCCAGCTCGTCAGCCAGTGACTGCTCGGGGCGCTGCGCCGCGTCGGTCGCGGCACGCAACAACGCGGCCAAGCGGCCCAGCAAGGCATCGGCGCGGTCGGGGTCGCTGTGGATCAGCGCCGAGATCGTGTTCAGTGCGTTGAACAGGAAGTGCGGCTGCAGCTGCTGCGTCAACTGGGCCAGCTTGGCCTGCTGCGTCAGGCCGCTCAAACGCTCGGCCCGCAAGCGCTCGACATGCCAGGCACGGTAGGAGCGGGCGCCGAACTGCACGCCGGCGAACAGGCCGAAATAGATCACGAACTTCGGCAGCTCGTACAGCATCGCCTCGCCCCACGGTTCGTGCGAATAGGGTTGGCCGGCGAGGCCGAACACGATCGCGCGCAGACTGAAGTTGAGGACGACGAACAAGGGCCCGACCAGCGGCAGCCACACCACCAGGCGCGCGAACCACTGCAACGGATGCGCCAGCCAGCGATCCAGCTGGCGCGCGCGCCACCACTGCAACAACAGCAACGCGCTGGCGGTCAACATCGACGTGCCCTCGTTGACGACCGGGCGCCAGGCCGCGGTGCCGCCGCTGCGCCAGTGGTCTTGCGCGCTGACCCAGGCCATCAGGACCCAGAACACCAGCCAGGCGAACACCAGCCCGACGACCACCCGACGCCGGGCCTCGTGGCCCATGTGCGGCTCGAGTGCATCGGTGTCGAATTCGGGAACGGCGGCCATTGCAATGCGCATGATGCCGCAGCACCGGCCGCACAATCGGGCCGATGGACGAGATCGACACGGTCGTGATCGGCGCCGGCGTCGTCGGGCTCGCGGTGGCACGCGCGCTGGCGCTGGCCGGGCGTGAGGTGGTGATCCTCGAAAGCGAAACCGCCTTCGGCACCGCCACCAGCGCACGCAACAGCGAGGTCATCCACGCCGGCCTGTACTACCCCACTGGTTCGTTGCGCGCGCAGCTGTGCGTGCGCGGCAAGCAACTGCTCTACGACTACTGTGCCAGCCACGGCGTGGGCCACAGGCGCTGCGGCAAGCTGGTGGTGGCCTGCAGCAGTGACGAGCTACCGCGACTGGATGCGGTGCTCGCGCAGGCCCACGCCAACGGCGTGCACGACCTGCAGCGGCTGTCGGCGGCCGAGGCGCAGGCGCTGGAGCCGGCGCTCGCCTGCCGCGGCGCGCTGCTGTCGCCATCGACCGGCATCGTCGACAGCCATGGCCTGATGCTGGCGCTGCTGGGCGATGCCGAGGGCGCCGGCGCGATGCTGGCGCTGCAATCACCCGCGCTGCGCGGACAGGTGGTCGCAGGTGGCGTGCTGCTGGAGGTCGGCGGGGACAGCGCGACCCGCCTGATGGCGCACCGCGTCGTCAACGCTGCAGGCCTGCAGGCCTGCCAGGTCGCCCGCGCGATCGAGGGGCTGGACGCCCGCCACGTGCCGACGCCCCACTATGCGCGGGGGGCCTACTTCACGCTCGGCGGCCGTGCACCGTTCTCGCACCTGGTCTACCCGGTGCCGGGTGAAAGCAGTCACCTGGGTGTGCACCTGACGCTGGACCTGGGGGGACAGGCCCGCTTCGGGCCAAGTTTTCGATGGGTCGAGCCTGGCACCCAGGCCCGGCCCGAGTTCGACTACCGCGTCGGCCCGGCCGATGGCGCCGGCTTCGATGCCGAGGTGCGCCGCTACTGGCCCGGCCTGCCGGCCGACGCGCTGCAACCGGGCTATGCCGGCGTGCGCCCCAAGATCAGCGGCCCGGGCGAACCGGCGGCGGATTTCCGCATCGATGGCCCTGCGGTGCACGGCGTGGCCGGTCTGGTCAACCTGTTCGGCATCGAGTCACCGGGCCTCACCGCAGCACTGGCGATTGCCGAGGCCGTGCAGCGCGCACTGGGCTGAGCGGCGCGGCCGCCGGCGTGTCAGTGCGAAGCCGCCGATGCGGCCTGCGACGCCGCGGCAGGCTCGTCGATGCCATGTTTCTCGCCGCTGATGTCCACATCGCCCCCTTTGGACAGCATGTACATGGCCAGGGCGGCAAACAGGACGAAGGCAGCGATGATCTTCCACATGGTCGGGTCCTTGGTATGGATGGCGGCACGATAGAGGTGCAGGCTGACACCAGACGTACGGCCGAGGATCGGCATAGGGGGCATCCATTGTGGGAGGCACCCCTGCCGCACCACCCGGCATGCGGGTCCGCACCGGGCGGTTCGAGAGTTTGAGGTCCGGAGATTCTGCTTGTAGCCTGGCCGGCCCCGCTACCCGGCTACTACGACCTCTGCTGACTTCTCGCTCCGGCCTGGCACCGTCGGGCTTTCACCCACGAGGCGAGATCTCCCCGGGGAAGAACGCACTCCTTCACTGCACAACCGCCGCATCTACGCCACCTCGCCTTGATCACGGGAGCTTCGCGGTTCATGGCCCGCTCGCCCCGCTTGGCAGCGCCTTCTATCCGGTTCTTGTTCATCGACTCGCAGCTTCGCTCCACGCTTCCTCCCCACACTCGGTCGCCCTCGTGCAGTTGCGCTTCGCTTCGTTCGCTGTGATCAACTTACGGCGGGACCTGCACCCGCAAGAGTGCGTCTGTGCCGGGCGCACCATGAAAAAAGGGCGGCCATCCGGCCGCCCTTGGTTGCTGTTGCTGGCGCCTTTGTCGACGCCTCGCCGTGACCGCGGGGCCCTTCGGGATCGGGCCTGCCGGGTCCGGCCAGTGGTGTCCCTCCACAGCCAGCCTGCACGAAATCTGGTCTTCCCGCGAAGGCCGGCCCCGGTTCACCGGGCACCGGCCTGACGGTCCCCTCAGTCCCGGGCGTAGATGTCCACGTCCTTGGTTTCCTTGACGAACAGCATGCCGATGACGAAGGTCATCAGGGCCACGATGATCGGGTACCACAGGCCGTTGTACATGTTGCCCGTCTGCGCCACGATGGCCAGCGCGGTCGCCGGCAGGAAGCCGCCGAACCAGCCATTGCCGATGTGGTACGGCAGGCTCATCGAGGTGTAGCGGATACGGGTCGGGAACAGCTCGACCAGCATCGCGGCGATCGGGCCGTAGACCATCGTCACGTAGATCACCAGCAGCGACAGGATCAGCACGATCTTGACCTTGTCGATCTTCGCCGGGTCGGCCTTCTCGGGGTAACCGGCGGCCTTCAGCGCGTCGCCGACGGCCTTCTTGAACTCGCCATCCTTCTTCTTCGCTTCCTCGGCCGGCAGGCCGGTGGAGGCGTAGCTCTCGATCACCGTTTCGCCGATGTTGATCTTGGCGGGGCCGACGCCAGCCACGTTCTCGTAGCTCACCGAGCGGCCCGACAGCACCTGCTTGGCGATGTCGCACGAGCTGGTGAACTTGGCCGTGCCGGTCGGGTTGAACTGGAACGAGCATTCCTTCGGATCAGCCGTCACCACCACCTTGTTCGCGGCCTGGGCCTTGGCGAGGTCAGGGTTGGCGGCCTCGGTCAGCGCCTTGAACAGCGGGAAGTAGGTCAACGCCGCGATCAGGCAGCCGGCCATGATGATCGGCTTGCGGCCGATCTTGTCGGACAACGCGCCGAACACGATGAAGAACGGCGTGCCGATCACCAGCGACGCGGCGATCAGGATGTTGGCGGTGGCGCCGTCAACCTTCAGTGCGCCGGTCAGGAAGAACAGCGCATAGAACTGGCCCGTGTACCAGACCACGGCCTGGCCGGCGGTCAGGCCGAGCAGCGCCAGGATCACGATCTTCAGGTTCTTCCACTGGCCGAACGATTCGGTCAGCGGCGCCTTCGAGGTCCGGCCCTCTTCCTTCATCTTCTTGAAGGCGGGCGATTCGTTCATGCTCAAACGAATCCATACGCTGATCGCGAGCAGGAAGATCGACACCAGGAACGGAATGCGCCAGCCCCAGTCGGCAAAGTCCTTCTCGCCGAGCGTCGTGCGCACGCCAAGGATCACGACCAGCGACAGGAACAGGCCCACGGTGGCCGTGGTCTGGATCCATGAGGTGTAGGCACCGCGCCGACCATGCGGGGAGTGCTCGGCCACGTACGTGGCTGCACCGCCGTACTCACCGCCGAGCGCCAGGCCCTGCAGCATGCGCAAACCGATCAGGATGATCGGGGCAGCCACGCCAATCGACGAGTAAGTGGGCAACACGCCGACGATGAAGGTCGACAAGCCCATGATCAAGATCGTCACCAGGAAGGTGTATTTGCGGCCGATCATGTCGCCCAGGCGGCCGAACACGATCGCGCCGAACGGCCGCACGACGAAGCCGGCCGCAAAGGCCAGCAACGAGAAGATCGTGCGCGAGGCAGGGTCCAGGGCTGAGAAGAACTGGTTGCCGATGATGACGGCCAGCGTGCCGTACAGATAGAAGTCGTACCACTCGAACACCGTGCCGAGGGAAGAGGCGAAGATGACCTTCCTCTCTTCCTTCGTCATCGGCGCTGTTGCCACTGCAGTTGCCATGGATGTCTCCTGAGAGATCGCTGCGCCGCCACCTCGGTGGCGCATGGCGCGACTATCGAAGCCGCCTCTGACCTCGTTCTGACAGCTGGCTGATGCGAAACTGACAAACTCAGGCCTAACCCTGAGGTTTGATTGCGCAATGTGAGATTGCAACCGCAACCGCGGGTAACACCCGATGCTGCGTCAAGCCTCCAGCAGCGTGTCAGGCGGCTTGTGTGGCCAGCAAGTCGTCGCGCAGCATCGGCAATGCGTCCAGGCCCCAGTAGAGACGGCCGAGCGCTTCGAACGTCGGCACGCCGAACACGCCGCGGGCGACGGCGGCATCGGTCAATGCACGCAACTCGGCTTTGACCTCGAGGCCGTCGGGGTCGCGCTCGGGCGCCAGGCTGGCCCGCAATGTGGCCAACCGGGCGGGCTCGTTCGGGTCGGCGCCCTCGGCCTGCCAAACGTGACGCATCAGCGCCTCGACGATGCGCCGGTTCGGCATCCGCCCGGCCGGGCCGCACGCCAGCGACAGGCGCAGCAGTGTCAGTGGATTGAACGGGTGAGGCACGGGGATTCGCATCGTGCTCAGGCCCAGTTTCCTGGCCAACCAATCGATCTGGCGGAAGGTCCACTCACGCTTCGGCTCGATCTCGGCCGGGCCCTTGTGGCCATGGGCCTTGAGCAGGCCGGCGAACAGCACCGGCCGGTATTCAACGACGTAGCTGCAGCCAACGAGCGCTTCGGGCCAATGTTCGAACGCCAGGTAGGCGTACGGCGAGATGACATCGAAGTGAAAGACGATGGGGGTCATGCTCAGCAGCCCTTCTTCAGCTGCGCCGGCCCCGCGGCCTGCCGCCGCGCCGGCAGCAGTTGCCAGACGCGGCGTTTGCCGTCGTCGGCCATCTTGCTCCAGGCGATGATCTCGTCGATCGTGCGAAAGCAGCCCTCGCACCAGCCAGTGGTGGCGCTCATGCGGCACACGCTGGTGCAGGGCGACGGAACGCCAGCCCCTGGCCCGACGGCTGCGCCTGGCGATTCCCCGAGGGGGTCCGGGCCGGCCCGGCCCGACGGCACGTCTTCGTTCATCCTTGTTGCACCACGTCGGCAACCGGCGCGCCGGTCAGCCGCTCCAGGTCGGCCGGCGCCAGGCGGAACACGCCATTCGGGTGGCCGGCCGCAGCCCAGACCTCGTCGAAGCGGAAGAGCTCGCGGTCGATCAGCGTCACCGGCGGCGTGGCATGGCCCACCGGCGCGACGCCGCCAATCGAGTAGCCGGTCTTGGCCTTGACGAACTCGGCGTCGGCGCGCCCGACCGGGCCGACCAGTGCCGCCACCTTTTTCTCGTCCACCCGCTTGTCGCCCGATGCGACGACGAGCACGGCCGCGTCGTCGGTCTTGCGGCGGAAGATCACGCTCTTGGCAATCTGCCCGGTGGCCAGGCCGAGCGCCTCGGCCGCCTCCTGGCAGGTGCGCGCCGGCACGTCCAGCCAGCGCGGGGGGTGGGGATGGCCCAGGTCGGCCAGCAGGCGCGTGACCTGCACAAAGGCTTCGTGGGTCGCGGAGTCGGTCGAAGAAGAGTCAGCTGCCATGGCACCGATTGTCACCGCGCCACAATGCCCTCATGAATGCCTCCGAGAGCACTGGCGCCAGCACACCCGACCCGATTGCCGCGACCCGAGACTGGCTGGACAAGGCCGTCATCGGGCTGAACCTGTGCCCCTTCGCCAAGAGCGTGCAGGCCAAAGGCCAGGTGCGCTACGTGCTGAGCCCGGCGACCACGACCGACGCGCTGCTGGCCGAGCTGGAACACGAACTGCAACACCTGGCGATGGTCGATCCTGAGCAGACCGACACCACGCTGATCATTCACCCCCAGGTGCTGCACGATTTCCTGGACTTCAACGATTTCCTCGGCATCGCCGACGATCTGCTGGAGCGGTTGGGCCTCGAAGGCACGCTGCAGATCGCCAGCTTCCACCCGCAGTTCCAATTCGCCGGCACCGACGCCGACGACATCTCGAACTACACCAATCGCTCGCCCTGCCCCACGCTGCACCTGCTGCGCGAAGCCAGCATCGACCGCGCCGTCGAAGCCTTCCCCGACGCCGAGGCGATCTACGAGCGCAACATCGAAACGATGGAGCGCCTGGGGCACGAGGGGTGGGAAGCGTTGTTCCCGCCTCGCTTCCCGCCTTGAGCGGTGGGTCGGACCCGGCCCGCTAGGGCACGCACAGCGATGCGGCAGCGCCCGTCCACGTCGGCGGGCGGACGAGCCGCTTCGGCGGCCGTTCCTCGTCCTCCGGCGGGTCGCACTCGAACCGGCCAACCACCTGGCCGTCGGCCAGGCGAACCCGCGTGTACCAGGTCGGCGACCAGCCATGGGGCATCGTCTGCTCATAGACGACGTAGCGGTTGTCCGGGCTGAAGCGCCACTCGAAAATCGATGGCCCGGCCTCGCGGCGAATCAGCAGGACCACCCGTTCGCCGTCGTGGACGACCAGGGACAGCGGCAAGGGATAGGAAGTGCAGCAGTTGCCGAACGTCGCCGTCCAGCCCACGTAGCGGCCATCGGAAGAGACTGCGGCCGACCGGAACCCGGCTTGCTCGGCATCGGTCAGCGGCGCCCGGAAAGACCTTCCGTCCGACAAGCGGATGGTCAAGTTCTCGACGACGTCAGAGCTATCCACGGACACGATCTTGGCCGCAGCCACCTGCACAGCGACCACCGCGACCACACCCAAGAGCCATCGCTTCATGCCAGCGACTCTAACGCGACGACGGTGTTGACTCCATCCCTAGCCCATCCCTGGCCGCCTGTCGGCATCGGCTGTGCCCGCGATCGACGGGATGGCGGGATCCGACGCATGGAAACATCATCGATTCGCCGCACTCCTACAATCGCGGCCCTTGCCGCCAACCAGCCATCTGCCGTGTCCGACCGCCTGCGCGTGCTGCCGCAATACCTGCTGCCCAAGCAGGCCCTGACATCGCTGATGGGCGCCCTGGCGCGCCGCGAGGCGGGTGGATTGACGATCTCGGTGATCCGCTGGTTCGTCGGCCACTACGGCGTCAACATGGCCGAAGCGGCCGAGCCGGACATCGCGGCCTACAAGAGCTTCAACGCGTTCTTCACCCGGCCGTTGAAGCCCGGCGCCCGGCCGATCGCCAACGCCCCGCTGGTCTGCCCGGTCGATGGGGCAATCAGCCAGTTCGGCCCGATAGACGGCGACCAGATCTTCCAGGCCAAGGGCCACCTCTATTCCACCGCCGCGCTGGTCGGCGGCGACCAGGCGCTGGCTGCGCATTTCCACGGCGGCTCGTTCGCCACGCTGTACCTGAGCCCGCGCGACTACCACCGCATCCACATGCCGTGCGACGGCCGGCTGCTGCGCATGGTCCATGTGCCGGGGGCGCTGTTCTCGGTCAACCCGACCACCGCCCGCGGCGTGCCGGGGGTGTTCGCCCGCAACGAGCGGGTGGTTTGCCTGTTCGACAGCGCGTTCGGCCCCTTCCTGCTGGTGCTGGTGGGTGCCACGATCGTCGGCAGCATGGCCACCGTGTGGCACGGCGTGGTGAACCCGCCGCGGCCCGGCCACCTGCGCGAATGGGCGTACCACAACGAGAACATCGCGCTGCGCCAGGGCGAAGAGATGGGGCGCTTCCTGCTCGGCTCGACGGTGGTGATGCTGTTCCCGCGCCGCGCAGATGGCCAGCCGCTGCGCTTCAACCCGGGGTGGGCGCCGGGCGGCGCCGTCCGCCTGGGCGAGGCAATGGCGGGATGAACATGCGGGGCCTGCTGCCGGTACGCCGCTGCCGCCGGCACGACAGCCCTGCAACGCGTTGGCTGCTCGCCGGCATCACCGCGCTGCTGTGCGGCGGCGCCACGAGCGCCCAAGCCTGGATGCTCGATGGCGAGGTTTCGCTGGCCAGCGACCTGACCGAGCGCGGCGTGTCGCTCTGGCCGCGCGAGATGGCCGCCCAAGGCTTGCTCGCCCTGTCGGACGGCGTCCATTGGTCGGCCACGCTGGCCTTG
Source organism: Ideonella sp. (assembly GCF_036277275.1). Lineage (GTDB taxonomy): Bacteria > Pseudomonadota > Gammaproteobacteria > Burkholderiales > Burkholderiaceae_C > Ideonella. Next base: position 42,862 of record NZ_DASUNH010000137.1, read on the forward strand.
AGCGCGCCCCTCGGGCACGCCCGCGACTACCTGGCCGTGGCCCGCGGCAGCGCCTACTGGAACGCGAACGAGAACTGGCAGCTTCAGGCGCGGCTCGGCATCTATGGCTACCCAGGCGGCGGCTACTACCGTTTCTACGATCGGACCGAGTTCGGCGTCGGTGCCAGCTACCGTGACATCTGGTCGCTGGACCTGTCAGCCGCGCAGCTGAGCGAGGACGACAAACACCTGTACCCGGCTATCGACCTGGGGCTGCGCTGGCCGCTGACCGAGCAACTGGCACTGGCCGCTGGCGTGGGGCGGGCCGAGCTGTTCTGGTGGCCGGACCTCTGGTACACCTATGCCGACGTGGGCCTGATCTGGCAAGCAGGCCCGTGGCGGGCGGCGCTGCGTTACCTGGGTGCCAGCGACAGTGCGCGCATGTACCTGCAGCGCGCCGCCGAACCGCACGCTACCGCCAGCGTCAGCTGGCTGTTCTGAGGCCCGGCCCTGGGGACCGCCCGCTGTCGCTTGAAAATGGCGCCGCCGCCATTTTTTCCGACGCGGCAACCTTTCGGCGCGCTCCCCGCACTCACCGGCATGCTGAACCGCCGCCGATGAACTCCAGCCCCGCCCTCGACGACGACGCCACCGAGCGTTCGCTGCTGCGCCGCATGGCCGACGGCGACCGTGCGGCGCTGGCCGAGATGTACCGGCCCTATCACCGCCGGCTGTCGCGCTTCCTGTCCAGGCTCACGCGGCGCCCCGACGTCATCGACGAGGTGATCAACGACTGCTTCTGGATCGTCTGGCAAAAGGCCGGCTCTTTTCGCGGCGACTCGCGCGTGTCGACCTGGATCTTCGGCATCGCCTACCGCTGCGCGCTGAAGGCCTTGCGCCGGCATGGCGACGATGACGCCAGCGACCCGACCGCACATGAGTTGGCCGATCCCAGCGCCGACCCCCAGGCCGAGCACGAGCTGCGCGATTGGCTGGGCAAGGCGATGGCGCGCCTGCCGACCGACCAGCGGCTGGTGCTCGAATTGGCCTATGGTGGCGGCCACTCGCTGGAAGACATCGCAGCCATCATGCAATGCCCCGTGGGCACCGTGAAGGCGCGCATGTTCCACGCCCGTGTCAAGCTGCGAAACCTGCTGCCTGACCTGGCCGGCCAACGAAGTTCGAAAGCAGTACCGTGAACGACGACCAACCCGACCTGCGCGATCCGCGCCCCGATCACCTGCGTGCCTGGGAGGCGCTGCCCTGGGTTGTCAACGGCCGCGCCACGCCCGAGCAGGCGCGCTGGGTGGCCGACCATGTGGCGGGCTGCGAAGACTGTCGCGCCGAACTGGCCTGGCAACAGCGCCTGCACGACGCGCTCGGCACGCCGCCTGCCGAAACGGCCACCGACGCCGCCACCGAGGCCGGCCTGCAACGGCTGCTGGCGCGGCTCGACGACATGGCCGACGAGCCACAGCCGACACCGGCGGTCGCAGCATCGTCGCGCACCTCGCACCGGGTAACCTGGGCGCTGGCCGCCGCGGTGGTGGTGCAGGCCGTCGGCCTGGGCGTGATGAGCCTGCAATTGAGAACGGCTGGCGACGGTGTCGCGTACCAAACCCTCTCCGAAGGGCCGGGGCCGGCTGCATCGACCGCGGCCTGGCGCGTCTTGCCCGAGGCCACCATGACCCTGGCGCAGTGGCAGGCCCTGCTGCAGACGCTGGAGCTGCAGGTCGTCAACGGCCCCAACGCCAGCGGCGCCTACGCGTTGGCACCGCTGCCCGGCACGACGGCCCAGCCGCGCGAGACCGCGCTGGCGCGGCTGCGCGCCTCGCCGGGCATCCGTCTGGCCGAGCCGATCGGGCCGGCCCCATGAAGCTGCCGCGGGCCGCCTGCGCCGCTGCGCTGGCCGCCTGGTTGTCCCTTGGCATGCTGGGCGGCTGCGCCACCCCGGGCGGGGCCGGTGCGGCGGCCACCGACACCGCCGCGGCGATGCGTGACGACAGCGAGCGCTACATCGTGCTGGCGGTCGACAACCCGCTGGCCGCCCCCGCTGGCCGGGCCGGCAGCAGCCTGGGGGGCTATGGGCCCTCGCCGCGCTACCTGCTCGGCGGGCGTGCGGCTGCCACGTTGGCGGCGCTGGCGCGCGAGCATGGCCTGAAGGAGGCGGCCGGCTGGCCGATCGTCGCACTGGGTTGGCACTGCGTGGTCTTCGAGTTGCCGAGCGGCCGTTCACGCACCGAGCTGCTGGCGACGCTGGCCGCCGACCCGCGCGTGCGACTGGCGCAGCCGCTGCAGGACTTCGACACCCATGCCGCCACCGGGCGCGCCGCCGCGTCGGCGGCATCTGCCGCGGCATCGGCGGCTTCTGCCACCGGGCACGTGCCCTACAACGACCCGTACGTGAACCTGCAACGCGGCTTCGTCGACACCGGCGCCGCACAGGCGCACCGCTTCAGCACCGGCGCCGGCGTGCGCGTCGCGGTGGTCGACACCGGCGCCGCGCTGAACCACCCCGACCTGCTCGGTCGTGTCGTCGCCACGCGCGACCTGGTCGGCGAACCGGCCGAGCGCTTCGAATCCGACCGCCATGGCACCGAGGTGGCCGGCGTGATCGCCGCGGTCGGCAACAACCGCGAAGGCATCGTCGGCATCGCGCCGCAGGCCGGCCTGGAGATCTTCAAGGCCTGCTGGGCCCGCCAGGCGAATACTGCACCGGCAGCCACCCCACCCGGCACTGCCGCCCCGCGGCCAGACACCAGCGCCCGCTGCAACTCGTTCACGCTGGCCAAGGCGCTTGCCAGCGTGCTGGAGTCGGACGCGCGCATCGTCAACCTGAGCCTCGGTGGCCCGAGCGACCCGTTGCTCGACAAGCTGCTGGCCGAGCTGCTGCGCCAGGGCCGCGTCGTCGTCGGCGCCTTACCGCCGGACGGACGCCGCGGCGGCTTCCCGACCGGCACCGCCGGCGTGCTGGCGGCCGGTGTCGCCGGAGAGCTGGCCCCCGCCATGGCGGATGTGGTGGCGGCGCCCGGCCGTGATGTGCTGACCTTGCAGCCCGGCACCGGCTACGACTATGCGAGCGGCTCGTCGATCGCCGCGGCGCACGTCAGCGGCGTAGCCGCGCTGCTGCTGTCAGCCGACCCGCGGCTGGACCGCTCCGCGCTGTGCGCGCTGATCCACGGCGCCAGTGCCGCCTCGCCGCTGAACGCGAGCGCCGCGCTGGAAGCACTGCGCTCGCGCCAAGCCCCCGCCAAACGCATGCTGTAGGTTGCGCCCGCCGACGTTGCGCCCACCTCAGGCGCAGTTGGCGGTCACGACGTGCATGTGGGCCGAGACGGTGGTCGAGTTCACCGCCACGTTTTGCCCGGCCTTCAGCGAAGCCAGCTGCGCGGCAGTGAGAGTGACCGTGTGGTCGTGCCCGGCGCTGCCCTGGATGCTGTAGGTCTTGTCGGTCAGTGAATTCAGGTCCGCCGCGGGGATCGTCAGCACATGCCCGTGGTTGCCCGCAATCGCCGTGCCGCTCGCCCCGCAGGACTGCGGCGGACCGTTGTCGTCGTCATCGGACCCGCCACCACATCCCTGCAGCCACAGCGCCACCGTGCCGCCGCCGACCGCTCCCAGGAAACGCTTGCGCGTGATGTTCATTGCCTGCTCCTCGAAGCCCGCGTTGCGCCCCGCCGTGCGAATCACGGCAGTGACTCGTCGGTAGGTACCAACCCGCGCGCCTGAGGTTGCCTGGCACGCCGCCGTGCTGCCGCGGCCCCAGGGTCAGGCCGCGCCGAAGAAGCGCTCGACGAGGGCGAAATGGGCCGGCACGTTCAGGGCCGGCGCGTGCCCACAGCCGGCGATCTCGATCACCTCGGCCTTCGGGCCACGCTCACGCATCGCCCGCGCGACCTCGGGTTCGAGCAGGTCGCTGGATTCGCCGCGCAGACACAGCACCGGGATGTCCAGCGCATCCCAGGCTGGCCACTGGTCGTAGTCGGTCGGGTGAACGATGAACTGCTGCACCATCGCCGGGTCGTAGTGCGGCGTCACGCGGCCGTCGGGCAGGCGCCGGGCCGAGGTCTCGGTCAGGCGCAGCCACTGCGCATCGGTCAGGAATCCATAGGGCGCGTAGACGGTTCGAAAGTAGCCTTTCAGTTCGGCCAGCGTGGCGAACGCCGGCGGGTTGCCGGCATAACCGCGGATGCGGTCGACTGCCGGGGGCGCCAGGCGCGGGCCGATGTCGTTCAGCAGCAACCGGCGGATGCGGCCCCGCAGCGCCCCGGCGGCGGCACGCAAGCCGATCGCCCCGCCCATCGACGTCCCCAGCCAATCGAAACGCTCGACGCCCAATTGGTCGACCAGCGACACCGCCAGCGCCGTGTAAAAGCGCAGGCAGTATTCGTGCGCCGGTACGGGGCTCCATTCGCTCAGGCCGCGGCCGATCGTGTCCGGGCAGATCACGCGGTAGCCGCAGCCGACCAGGTGCGCGGCGATGTCGTCCATGTCACGCCCGGTGCGGGCCAGCCCATGCCAGGCGATGACCACCGGCCCGTTGGCCGCGCCCCACTCGTTGAAGTGGATCTCGCGGCCCTCGCAGACCAGGTAGCGCGATTCGAAATCCGTCATCGCCGGCCCTCCCAATGGGCGCTTAGTCGGGGATCGACAGCGTGTTGCCGCTGAAGCCGATCACGTCACCCGCCGCCGGGCTCGCCTGGATCGGCGGCACGTTGGCGGCCGCCAGCGGCGGCGCCGCACCGGTGACACCGCCGCGCGGCACCGTGCGCACGACCTGGCTGGGCGGCAATGGCGTGCCGCTCGTCAAGTGGGCCCACATCGCATCCATCGCCCGATTGAAGTACACGTGCAGCGGGATGAAGCGGGTGTCGTAGCCGAGCAGCAGGCCCAGCGCGATGAACGAGTCGAAATGCTGCGCGTTGGTGACCTCGATGTAGCGGGTGTTGCGCGCCTTGTAGCCGCCGGCCTGATTCTTCGCGAAGTAGGCACGCGACGCATGGTTGATCGGCAACAACGCATCGTTGCGGCCGGCGACGATCAGCGTCGGCTTGCTGTGCAGGTGGGCGCCCAGCTGTGCCTCCTTGATGCCGGCGCGCACGCGGTCCGACTGGGCCTTCATGTCGCCCGTCAACTTGGTGCCGGTCACTGCGTCGCGGCCGGTCACCAGCGAGCGCTGGCACAGCGCGCCATCGAGCGCGAAGTCGGCGGCGCCGGTGCTGGGCGAGGTGGCCAGGAAGTCCAGCTTGGCTCCGCCGACCGAGTCGTTGTAGACGACGTTGATGCCGCTCGTCGGTGGCACGCCGTTGCCGGTCGAGAACAGGCCGGCCTGTGCGGCGGGGACCTGCGCGATCACGTTGCCGCTGGCGTCGGTGTTGGCGAAGCTGAAGCCGCAGAGGTTGTCGAGCACGCTGAAGCGACCCGCGGCGTTGCTGTAGGTCACCGCGATCGCGTTGGTCGCGAAGCGGAAGTGCGACTGCTGCAGGAAGTTGCTGTCGGCCTGCCAGCCGTAAGCCTGCATCTTCGCCAGCGCGTCGTCGGCCTGCTGCTCCAGCGTGGCACCGGAGACCAGCCCCTTGGCGGCCAGCGCGGCACAGCGGTTCTGTGCCGAGGTGGTGTAGGCCGCGGGCCAGAAGGCGGCGTGCAATGACAGCCCGGCCTGGGCCGACAGCAGCGCACAAGGCTGGTAGACGTTGGCGAAGGTGAAGTAGTCGGCCAGCGGCTTGCCGATCGTCGCGACGGTGTTCGCACCCTGGCGGATCACCAGGTTCTTGGTGAAGCGGGGCTGCACGTTCGGCTCGGTGACCGCGACCCCGTCGATCAGGTCTTCGGTGTCGGCCTCGGCCGCGGCCAGCGCGGCGCCGCCCCCGTTGGAGACGCTGCTCGCAATCACCAGCGTGTTCTTCACGTTCAGCGTGGCCCGGTGGCCACCGTGGTGGTCGGGTTTGCCGAAGCGCTCGTTCAGCACGTAGAACGCGAAACGCACCGCGTCCAGCGTGTTCTTGCCCCAGTCCTTCTCGGGGTTCTGCTGCGAGTGGGCGTGCTTGTAGGCCACGCGGTTCGGTGTCGCCGCGTTGAAGGCGGCGCGCTCGTCGTCGCTGACCGCGGCGACGAACAGCGGTTCGTACTGGTCGGTGCTGGCGTCGAACACCGTGCCGTCGCGCGCGGTCACCGCGTTGCTCATCAGGTCGTGGAAGCCGTTGCCGTTGCCCTTGTCGGCGTAGGCCACCGCACAGCCGTGCTTCAGCCCCCAATCGCCCGAGGTGCCGATCGCACCGTAGATGCCGCGCGAGCCCGACGACGTGGCGGTCACGATGCAGGCCTTGTCGGGGGTGAAGCTGTCGGGCACCTGCACCATCAGCGTCACGTTCTGCCGGCCGCTGCCGTCATCGGCCCAGACGATGTACTCGCGCCCGGCGATCTTGCCCTCGCCAAGCGTGTCATTGCCGTTCACGTCGATGTTCGGCCCGTAGAACACGGTGAAGCCGCCGGCGATCGTCGAGTCGACCAGTGCGCGGTAATTGGTGTGGATCGCATTGCGGCGCAGCTCGGCCGGCGTCGGGTGCAGTGGGTCGACAAAGGCTGGCGCCGCACCGAGCAGGCCCGTCTTGCCGAGGCCGGCGGTCAGCAGGTCGTCGGTGATGCCGTCGTAGGCGGTCTCTGCGATCGGGCCGCGCAGCACCGGTGGCCGTGTGTTGGGCGGAGCGGCGAAAGCGGCCGAACCGCAGGCCAGCGTGGCAGCGGCGGCCAGCAAAGTGGTACTCAACTTCAAGACATCTCTCCTCGGGTCGTTGTTGATGAAAGGCCCCCAGGACCGGGTCTTCGCCCCGGCCCGCCCCCCAAGGGGGTCAAGGAACTCGGGAGCGACCCTTCGTTCCTTGGGAATTGCCCGATGCACGCAGACGACCCACCACGCCGCTCGGGAAGTAATAGACACACAGCACGAAACCCAGCCCCAGCCACAACAGCCAGCGGTCGGGCGAGACAAGGGATGACAGGACAGGCACGCCGGTGGCCCAGCCGCCCTCGCCGCCCAGCAGCTTCAGCGCGTCTTGCAGGTAGTTCTGCGCGAAGACGAACAGCACGGTGCCGATGACCGCGCCATAGAGCGTGCCCATGCCGCCGATCACGACGATCAGCAGCACGTCGAGCATCACTTCGAAGCTCAGCGTGGTCTCGGGGCCGGTGTAGCGCAGCCACAGCGCCAGCAAAGCCCCGGCCAGCGTGGCGAACAGCGCCGAGATCACGTTGCTCAGGGTGCGGTAGACGACGGTGCGGTAGCCGATCGCCTCGGCCCGGAAGTCGTTCTCGCGGATCGCCTGCAGCACCCGGCCGAACGGCGAGTTGACGATGCGCAGCAGCGCCAGGAACGACAGCACCACGACGGCGAACAGCAGGTAGTACGCGATGACCTTGCCATCGATCATCAGGCGCATCACCGGCTCGTCGAACGGCTCGAACGACGGCGACAACCACAGCGGCGTCTTGAAACTCAGGCCGTCCTCGCCGCCGGTCAATTCACTCAGCTGCGAAGCGAGCGTCTGGAACGCCGCGGCGACGGCGAGCGTGATCATCGCGTAGAAGATCGCTTTGACACGCAGGCTGAACAGGCCGATCAGCAGGCTCAGGGCCAGCGACAACATGAGCGCCAGCGTCAGGCCAGCGAGCACCGCGCCCCAGGCGACGCCTTCTTCGCCGGCGCCCCGCGTGCAGCCAATGGCCACGCCGTAGGCGCCGATGCCGAAGAACATCGTGTGGGCGAAGCTGACGATGCCGGTGTAGCCCAGCAGCAGGTCGTAGCTGGCCACGAGCAGCACGAACACCAGCATCTTCGCCGCCACGTTGAGCGACTTGGCGCCAGGGAAGATGAACGGCTCGATCGCCAGCAGCACGAACACCAGCACCAGCGCGATATTCAAGGCGCGGCTGCGCGGCAGGTCGTGCGAGAGGATTCGGCGGATCATCGGTTCGTCACCGGATACAGGCCCCGCGGCCGCCACAGCAGCACCGCGACCATCAGCCCGATGTTGGAGAACAGCGCCACCTTCGGCGCCAGGAAGCCGGTGTAGTTGGCCAGCAGGCCCACCAGCAGCGCGCCGACGAAGCAGCCCAGCGTCGAGCCGAGCCCACCGATGATGATGACGATGAAGATCAGCGTGTTGACCTGAGCGCCGATCTGCGGCACCACGCTTTGCTGGTACAGCCCCCACATCACGCCGCCCAGCCCGGCCAGCGCCGAGCCGGCGACGAACACGCCGACGAACAGGCGCTTGATGCGGTAGCCCAGCGACTCGACCATCTCGCGGTCCTGCACCCCGGCGCGCACCAGCAGGCCCAGCTTGGTGCGGGTCAGCAGCCACAACAGCGCCACAAACACCGCCAGGCCGATGCCGACGGCGAACAGGCGGTAGATCTCGATCGCCGCCTCACCGAGCAGCACCGAGCCCTGCAGGCTCGCGGGCAGCGGCAGCGGGATCTGCGCCGGCCCCCAGATGACCTTGATCAGCTCTTCGCCGACGATCATGCCGCCCATCGTGATCAGGATCTGCTTCAGGTGCTGGCCATAGACCGGCCTCACGATCACGCGCTCGAAGGCCCAGCCGAGCGCGCCGGCCACGGCCATCGCCGCCAGCATCGCCGCGAACACCGCCGCCAGGTTCTGCAAGGCGCTGGCGCTGCCGGTCCAGTCCGCCATGCCCGCCATCACGCTGGTGGCGACGAAGGCGCCGGTCGCGATGAACACGCCGTGGCCGAAGTTCAGCACGTCCATCAGGCCGAAGACCAGCGTCAGGCCCGAAGCGATGATGAAGACGATCAGCCCCATCGCCAGCCCGGCGACGGTGAGCGTCAGCCAGGTGGCGGGCGAGCCGACCAGCGGCAGGCCCAGCGCCGCGATCGCCAGCAACAGCGCGAGGGGGCGCCAGTCGAACTGTGCTTTCGGGATGGCGGCCCCGGCTCCGGCCGGCGATTGCACGGCTGAATCAGCGTTCACGGCAGCCCCCATGCGACCAATGGATGACAACAACGCCACATCTGCGCTGCTTTTCCGCCCTTGCCCGGCGTCCTGATTTGCCGAAGATCAAGGTACCCAGACAAGCCTGGTCGACAGGCAGCGGGGAGGAGGCCAACGGCCGCGAACGACCGCGACCGTTCCACCATCGTTTGTTTTCCGCCGTCCGCAGACGGCGCCTCCCTTGGAGATCACCATGTCGCATTTCGGTCGCCGGCGCCTGTCGCATCAGTTGTTGTTGCCCTTGTTGCTGGTTGGCGCGGTGGTGATTGCCAGTGTGGTGGCGCTGGCACTGCGCACCCGTAGCGAATCGGTCGAGCAGGCCGGCCTGACCACCGGGCGCGCGGTCGCCAACCAGGTGGTCACGCTGCGCAGCTTCTACACCGCCGAGATCGCGTCGCGGGCCAAGAAGGCCGGCATGCAGCTCGGCTTCGACTTCCGCGACGCGGACAACACGCTGCCGTTGCCGGCCACCTTGGTGAAGGCGCTCGGCGAGAGCGTGGCCAAGGAATACCCTGGCACCGACGTGCGGCTGATGTCGCGCTACCCGTTCCCGAACCGCGCCGGCACTGCCCAGAAGCTGGACGAATTCCAGACCGGCGCGTTGGCCGCGCTCGAAAAGGACCCGCAAACGCCGCAGCACCGGGTGGAAGAGATCAATGGCCGCCTGTCGGTGCGCTACGCGGTGGCCGACGTGATGAAGGAGGGTTGCGTGGCGTGCCACAACAGCAACCCGCAATCGCCGAAACACGATTGGAAGGTCGGCGACGTGCGTGGCATTGTCGAAGTCGTCGTGCCGGTGGACCAGGTCGAGCAAAGCATCAGCCGCAGCAGCCTGACGCTGGTTCTGCTGGTGCTGGGCAGCTTCGGCTTGCTGGGCGCGCTGTTGTATGCATTGACCCAACGCGTCGTGAGCCGTCCGCTGTTCGAAGCCGCACAGCGGATGGAGCGCGTGGCCTCTGGCGACCTGAACGATCCACCCGCTCACCGTCGGGTTGACGAAGTGGGCAGCCTGTTCGACTCGCTGCGGGCGATGACCGCCAAGCTGCGCGACACCGTCGGCCAGGTGCGCCAGAGCGCCGAGTCGATCGAGGTCGCCAGCGGCGAAGTGGCCGCGGGCAACCAGGACCTGAGCTCGCGCACCGAACTGGCCGCGGCCAACCTGCAGCAGACCGCCGGTTCGATGAGCCAGCTCACCGGCACCGTGCAGCACACCGCCGATTCGGCGAAGACGGCCAACCAGCTGGCGCAATCGGCCACCGAGGTGGCCGAGCGTGGCGGCGCGGTGGTGAACCAGGTCGTCACGACGATGGACGAGATCAACGCCAGCTCGAAGAAGATCGCCGACATCATCGGCGTGATCGACGGCATCGCCTTCCAGACCAACATCCTGGCGCTGAACGCGGCCGTCGAGGCGGCCCGTGCCGGCGAACAAGGCCGCGGCTTCGCGGTCGTGGCGGGCGAGGTGCGCAGCCTGGCCCAGCGCAGCGCCGAGGCGGCGCGCGAGATCAAGGGCTTGATCGGCACCAGCGTCGAACGGGTCGAGACCGGCTCGCGCCTGGTGCAGGACGCCGGCACGACGATGGGCGACATCGTCGCGTCGGTCAAGCGTGTCAGCGACATCATCGGCGAGATCTCCGCCGCGGCGTCGGAGCAGCGCGGCGGCATCGGCCAGGTCGGCACCGCCGTGAACCAGCTCGACCAGATGACGCAGCAGAACGCCGCGCTGGTCGAACAAGGTGCCGCCGCCGCAGAAAGCCTGAAGGAACAGGCGCAGACGCTGACGCGGCTGGTCGCGACGTTCCGGCTGCAAGACGACCAGCGCGTTCATTGAACCAAGGCGGCGCTCACTGATGCGCCCCCAGTGACAAGCCGAGCAGGCGCTGTTGCAGCGCCTCGTCATCGGCCAGCTCAGCCATCGATCCGGCGTGCACCACACGGCCGTCGTCCATCACAGCGACACGGTCGCCCAGCGCCTTGGCCATCATGAAGTTCTGCTCGACCAGCAAGATGGTGGTCTTCTGACGCTTCAGCTCGGTGAAGGCGCTGACCAGGTTGTGGATGATCGCCGGCGCGAGACCTTTGCTGGGCTCGTCGATCAGCAGCAGCGCCCGCGGCTCGATGATCGCGCGCGCCACCGCCAGCATCTGCTTTTGCCCACCGCTCAGCTTGCCGGCCGGGTAGAGCCAGAACTTGTGCAACGCCGGAAACAGGCTGAAGAGCCAGTCGAGCCGCGCCCGGTCCAGCTCCTGCTCGCGACGCGCCGAACGCGCGGCCAGCAGCAGGTTTTCTTTCACCGTCAGATCGGCAAAGATGCCCATGCTCTCGGGCACATAGGCGATGCCGAGCCGCGCGATGTCGGGCGTCTGCACACGACTGTCCGGCCCACCGATCGGCTGACCCCTGAAATGCACGCTGCCCCGGCTGGCAGCCCACAGGCCCATGATCGTGCGCAGCGTCGTCGTCTTGCCGGCACCATTGCGGCCCAGCAGCATCGTCACCTGGCCCTCGGGCACGACCAGGTCGACACCATGCAGGATGTGGTACGCGCCGATGTGCGTGTGCACACCGGCCAGCTCCAGCAGGGGTTTGTCACTCATGCTGGGAGCTTCCCCTCGCGGAGGGGAAGGGCCGGGTTAGGGAGCTCATGCAGAGGCCTCCAGGCCTACTTCGGCGGCAACGCCGCCGAGGTAGGCTTGTTGGACGATGTCGCTGGCGATCACCGTCGCCGGGTCGCCATCGGCCACCAGCGCGCCGTTGTGCAGCACGATGATCCTGTCGGCCAGCTCGCGCACCACGTCCATCTTGTGCTCGACCAGCAAGATCGTGCAGTCCTTTCGCGCCTTCAGGGCACGGATCAGGTCCAGCACCACCGGCACCTCGTCGACGCTCATGCCGGCCGTCGGCTCGTCGAACATGTAGACGCGCGGCTCGAGCGCCATCAACAAGGCCACCTCGAGCTTGCGCTGGTCACCATGCGGCAGACTGGCGGCAGTGGCATCGTGCCGGTCCAGCAGCCGCACTGTGGCCAGGATCTCGCGCGACTCCTCGATCCAGTCCTTGCGGTCAAGCCACACCTGCCACAGGTTCAGGCCGCCACCATGGCGGGCCTGCACCGCCAGGCGAACGTTCTCCAGCACGCTCAACTGCGGAAAGAGCTGCGTCAGCTGAAACGCCCGGCCCAGGCCACGGCGCGTGCGCAGCGGCGCAGGCAGGCGCGTGATGTCCATGCCATCGAGCAGCACCTGGCCCTCGCTGGCCGGCAGCTGACCCGAGATCAGGTTGAAGTAGGTCGTCTTGCCGGCACCGTTGGGGCCGACGATCGCCGTCAGCGTGCCCGGCGCGAACGCGCAGGACACATGGTCGACCGCCACGTGGCCGCCGAAGCGGATGGTCAGGTTGCGTGTTTCGAGCATGCAGTCAGTGCAACTTCATGGGCAGGTTCCCAAGACGTAGTAGTTCGGCCCGGTCTGCTTCAGCGTCGTGATGACGAAAACGTTCCAGAAGCCCATGTTCTGGTTCGAGCCGTTGGCCAGTGCATAGCCACCGCTCTGGTGGGCGCGGCCGGCAGTCGTGTGGGCGTAGTTGCTCGCCGTGTAGCACACCGGCGCGCTGCCCGTCGTCGTGCCGCTGGCGGCGTTGGACATCGCGCCCTGCGCACCATTGGCATCGACCGCCGCCACCGTCCATGAATAGGTCGTGGCCGGCGCGAGGCCGGTGTCGACATGGCTCGTGGCAGTGACTGGCGAACCGTTGACTTGCGAGCCGCCGCGGAACACGCGGTAGCTGGCCGCGCCGCTCACCGCGTTCCACGCGATCGTCATCGTCGTGTCGCTGGGGTTCGATGTGCCCACGCCTGTCGGCGCCGGCAACGAGCCGCCGCCACCGGAGCCGGACGACACCTGGTCGACCATCGCCTTGATCGCCGCCATCTGCGTGCCGGCCTTCTGCGCGAAGTTGTTGCCGTACCAGCCGATCCAGTCCCAGCAGCCGTTCGGGTTGGGCACCGAGCCACTCGCGGTCGTGGGCCGGCTCACGTTGTCCACCCTGGCCTGCGGGAACAGCACGATCAGGTTGTTGGTGTCGGCCCAGCGCGTGTAGCCGGTGTTCTTGATGAACTTGTCGCCGATGGTCTCGTGGTTCTGCTTGCAGCCGTGCAGCGCCACGTGCAGCCTGCAGGTGGTGCCCGCAGCGCAATTGGCCGGCACGTACAGCCAACCCGAAGCCGCCATGCCGGGGTTGCCGTTGGTGAACGCCGCCTGGTCGAACTCGATGTAGTTGGCCGCGGCCGGCGCGTTGTTGCGCGGGTTCAGCGTGCCGTAGAACTGCGTCAGCGCGGCCTTGGCGCCGTCGTAGCCGCAGTTGCTGATGTAGGGCGACACGCTGCTGGAACAGGCGTTGTTGCCGCTCGCGTCGAAATCGGTCGGGAAGACGTGGGCGGTGCCGCTGCGCTGCACGTAGCTGCGGTTGGCCGCCGGCACACCGTTGTTGGCGTACTGCGTGTTGGCCGCGTTCATCGGGTTCGGGCCGACCGTGAAATCGCTGGTGCCGACGAACAGGTAGACCTTCTGGTTGGCCACGTTGGCCAACGGGTCGTTCAACGAGCCGCTCCAGTTGTTCAGGTCGGCCTGCATCGTGCCGAGCATGCTGGCGCTGATCGTCGCGTTGTACATGCAGGCCGTGTAGTTGCTGTGGCCGGCACACATGTAGGGCCCGCCGGCGAACACACCCACCCCCTTGAAGGTGCTGGCGTAGGCATAGCCCAGCTGGTTGGCCATGAAGCCACCCGAAGACAGGCCCGAGACGGTCGTTTGCGACTTGTCCACCTTCAGTTTCGGCAAAGGCGCGGCGGCGTGGGCGAGTGAGGTGATCGCGATCGCGGCCAACGCCGCGACCGCACGAACAACACGTGCGGCTTTCATGGCTTGTCTCCTGAAAGGGTGTGAAGGGGCGGGTCTGCGCCCGCCCTCCGTTCAATGAGCCGAAGCGCGGCTCAGCGCTTGTTGCGTATCGGGACGCTCATCTCTTCCGGCTTGATCTCGCGCACCAGCTCGGGCACGCCCCAGGCGAACGCCGAGTCCACCTTGATCTTGAAGTGGTACATGCTCTGCAGCGCCTGGTGGTCTTCCTTGCGGAAGCTCATCTTGCCCTTCGGTGACTCGAAGGCCATGCCTTCCATCGTCGTGATCAGCTTGTTGGTCGCCGTGTCGCCGTTGCTCTTCTTCAATGCCTCCACCACCGCGATCGCAGCCGTCATGCCCCCGGCAGTGAAGAAGTCCGGCGGGGCCTTGTGCTGCTTGTAGTGGTTGGCCACCAGCCACTCGTTGACCGGGTTCTTCGGGATGCCGAAGTAGTAGTAAGTCGCGCCTTCCATGCCGGGAAAGTTCTTGTACGCCGCCATCGCCGGCAGGATGTTGCCGCCGGTGAAGACCTCGATATTGAAGCGCTTGGCCAGCTCTTGCGCGGCCAGCGCGTTGTACGGTGGCGTGCCGCCGGCCCAGATGACCTCGATGACCTTGCGGCCAGGTTGCCCCTTCAGCGCATCGACCACGCGCTGGATGCCGGCGGTGAAATCGGTGGTGTTCTGCGGCAGGTACTCTTCATGGACGATCTTGGCGCTCTTCAACGCCTCCTTGAAGGCCTTCACGCCGTCGCGGCCGAAGGCGTAGTCCTGCGCCAGTGTCGCGACCACGGTGCCGGGTTTGTCCAGCGCCACCGCGTTCGAGATCGCGTCTTGCGAAGAGTTGCGGCCGGTGCGGAAGATGTACTTGTTCCACTTGTCGCCAGTGATCGAATCCGCCACCGCCGGCTCGACGACGAGGATCTTCTTGTACTCCTCGGCCACCGGCAGCATCGCCAGCGCAACGCCCGACGAGGTGGGCCCGACCGCAATGTCGACCTTGTCATCACCATAGGCCGCGGCCAGCAGGCTCTTGCCCAGGTCCGGCTTGCCCTGGTCGTCCTTCTCGATCACGACGAGCTTCTTGCCCGCCACCATCATCGTGCCGCCGGTGGCGTACTCCAACCCGAGGTTGAAACCGATGGTGGTCTGCTTGCCGTAGGCTTCCAGCGGGCCGGTGAGGGAGTGGATGTGGGCGATGCGGATTTCGTTGCCGGCCGCCTGAACCGGGCCAGCTACCAACCAGCCCGCGCCTGAGGCGAGTGTCGTGAGCGCGATAAGAAGAGGACGTCTGGGGATCGCACAGCGCGGCATGGGTGTCTGTCTCCTGAGTGCATTTGGATTGGCAAATGCGAAGACAGTGCAATGCGTGTGCCGGAATGCACCGGGCTAGGGCAAACACCAAGTTTGCTCAGGTCAATCATGGCCTGCGTGCACCGGCGAGGGGCTGCGCACTCGGGCCCATGGGTGAAATGGCCGTCAGACCGCAACCACCCTGCCCAGATTCTGGACAGTCGAGTCAGCATATGTCCGAACCATCGACAGTCCAAGACCCACGAGATGCCGCCGATGGCGTTCTTCTGCATCTCACCCATCACCACCTTCCGGTTGCAGGCCACGCAAAACAGCTTTGAAAGGCCTGAGGTTTCGCAGCGTCGTCGCGATCAATAGCATCAAAGTGATGTCCAGCGCTGCCGGGTCGGGAGACGGCGAACCGGCGTGCGATTCAGGCCTCGCGGGCATGCCGCCCTGCTGCGTTCAGCCCTGTCAACCCCTACGGATCACCCCATGCCACTTACCAAGATATCGGCCCCGAAGCATCTGGCGTTCGCCAAAGTCAAGGCACTCGCGGATGCGGTACAAGACGGACTGGTCAAAACGTGCGACGTGCCGCCCAAGGATCTCTTTCAACTTGTCTCGCGCTTTGACAGCGAAGAGATGACCCTTGATCCAACCTTTGGGGGTGTAAGCCGCTCTCGCGACGCCTGCATTGCAGAGATCACGTTCTTGCAAGGACGGACGGATGACCAGAAGCGGCAGCTGTTCCGTCACATTGTCGAACGCGCTGTTGCGGCCGGGTTTCGTCCGGACGATGTGATGCTCGCCCTTGCAGAGAACTCTCGCATGGACTGGTCGCTTGGCCTCGGCATCGCTTATGCAGACCATGTGCACGCAGAAAGCTGAGCCTGACCCCGGCAAGTCGGGGCATGCCTCTCATGTCAAACGTTCCGGCGCCGTGCCCGAAGCACTGCACGTCTGTCACCACGGCTGTCAGCCCAACTGCCCCAGCTTTTCGTACAGCGTGGCCCGCGCGATGCCAAGCATGCGTGCCGCGGCCAGCTTGTTGCCCTTGGTCGCCGTCAGCGCGGCGCGAATGGCTTCAGCTTCCAGTTCGGCCACGGCTTGAGGCAGCGACTTGATGCCGTGTGACTCGGTCGTCTCGCGACCACTCACCGTCTGCTGCAAATGCTCGGGGGCTGGAGCAGCCTCTTGGGCACGCTTGACCTCACGCGCTGAACTTGCGGTACCCACCAGATGGGCGAGGTGTTGGCTCGCGAGCACCAACTCGTCAGTCATCAGGCACGCCTGCTCCAACACATTCCGCAGCTCGCGAATGTTCCCCGGCCAGTCGTGCTGCGCCAGCAGCTCCAGTGCCTCGGCGCCCAGGCTGCGGTGGGTCATGCCGGTCCGGCGCCCGATGTCGTCCAGCAGGTGATCGGCCAGCGCGTCCAGGTCACTCAAGCGCTCGCGCAGCGCCGGTAGCCGAATCGGCAACACGTTCAGCCGGTAGTACAGATCCGCCCGAAACGTCCCGGCGGCCACCATCGCCGGCAGGTCGCGGCTGGTCGCAGCGATCACGCGGCAATCCAGTTGCTCGACCTTGTTGCTGCCCAGCGGCTCGACCTCCTGCTCCTGCAGCACCCGCAACAGCTTGGCCTGCAGGGCCAGCGGCATGTCGCCGATCTCGTCGAGGAACAGGCTGCCGCCGTCGGCGAGCTTGAACTTGCCGGGGCGGCCTTTGCGGTCGGCGCCGGTGTAGGCGCCGGGGGCGACGCCGAAGAATTCGGCTTCGAGCAGCGTCTCGGGCACGGCGGCGATGTTGACACCGACGAAGGGACCGGCGGCGCGGTGGCTGCCGGCGTGGATGCCCTGGGCCATCAGCTCTTTGCCGGTGCCGGTTTCGCCCACCAGCAGCACGGTCGAGTCGGTGCCGGCCACGCGGCGGGCCAGGCGCTTGACCTCCATCACCACCGGACTGGTGCCGATGAAGCTGGCAATCGTGTATTTGGGGCGGCGCTGGGTGGCGAGTTCGCGGCGAGCGTCGTCGAGCTCGCGCTGCATGCGGCTGAACTTGGCCATCAGCGGCTGCATCGTCGATTCGCTGTGGTCCGGTGATTCGTTGAGCCAGACGATGCCGACCGCGCCGATGACCTGGCCGGCATCGTCGCGCAGCGGCAGGCGGCTGACGAGGAAGGTGCCGGCCTTGTTGGTCAGCAGGTCGACGACGATCGGGCGGCCCGAGTCGATGACCTGGTTCATCAGCGTGTTCGGCACCACCGCTTCAACGGGCTTGCCGACGAAGTCTTCCTCGCGTTCGAAGCCGAGCGCCGGCAGGAAGTGTTTGTAGCCTTCGCTGATCCAGACGATGCGGTGCTGGCGATCGACCACCATCATGCCCAGCGCAGCCTGGGCAAAGGTGTCGAACATCGACTGCGCGGCCAGGCGCAGCACTTCGCTGGCGTCTTGCGGCAAGCCGGTGGCTTGGGTGTGCGGTACGGGCATGGAAGACTCCCTGGCGCAGTGTTGCACACAGCGCTGGCCCGCCGCGACGGGGTCAGCCCGGCCCCGCCGGCCCGCGGTGCCAGCTCAGGCCCAGGCCGACCGGGGCGTTGTTGCCAGCATCGCCACCGCGCACAACAGCAGCCCGACGCCGCTGAGCTGGTGGATTCGCCCCCGCGGCACACCACCCAACGCGGCCACCCGCCGCAGCCGCGTCACCAGCAGGATCAGCACGCCAAAGTACACGAGGTTGATGACCTCGAAGATCGCGCCCAGCGCATAGAAGCTGGTCATCCAACGGCCGCCGGCCCGGTCGATGAACAGAGGAAAGAAGGCGCCGAAGAACAACACCGGCTTTGGGTTGGTCAGGGTCAGCATCAGCCCTTGCAGAAAGCCGGCACGGGGTGTATCAGCGGCGCAGGCGCCGGATGAAGCAGGCGCGCTGCGCAACAGCCCGAGCCCCAACCAGGCCACATACAACGCGCCCGCCACCGTGAGCGCCTGGCCCAGTGCCGGCCACTGCTGCATCACCGCCGCAAAGCCCAGGCCGGACAAGGTGATCAGCACCAGGTCACCAGCCACGACACCGGCGGTAGCGCGGGCGGCACGCCAGCCGCTGCGGTGGGCCTGGCCGGCCACCAGCAGTGTGGCCGGGCCCGGCACCAGGACCACCAGCGCCGCCGCCGACACGAACGCGCCCAGGCTGTGCAAGCCGTCTACCACGTTCAACCCGCCATGGCCGGGCCGGCCGCCAGTGCCTCGGCGTGCTGAAGAATCAGCCCGTCCAGCCAGTCGCCGCTGTGGTCGAAGCGGTGGCCCAGCGACTCGGCGCGTGACACGTCCATCTCGTAACGCGACGGGAAGTCGTACGGGCTCAGCTCCGACGGCAACACCGCGCTGCGCACCGGTCGCGCCTCGGCCGGCGACCGCAGCACGTGCGCCACGCGCTGGTGGATGTCCAACGCCGACAGCGGGCCGTGCGCGGCCGCATTGATCGGGCCCAGCACGCTCGACCGCCCGACCCATAGCAGGAAGGCCGCGATGCCCGGTGCGCTGATGAAGGCGCTGCGCCTCGGCACCGCGGCGTGGCACAGCGGCTGTCGCGACAGCACCCGCTGGACGTAGCTTTGCAGCCGGCCGGTGAAGTCTTCCGGCCCTGCCAGTACGTGGCCGATGCGCACGCAGACCACCGGCAGCCGACCGTCCTGATGGAAGAACGCCTCGGCCTGCCGTTTGCCTCGCCCATAGGCGACCTCGGCCACTTCCGGCGCATGCCAGGGGTAGGCCATGTCGACCACCTCGTGCGCCAGGTCCACATCGTCTTCGCGCAGCGGGCGATCCACCTGGCCCTGCAGGTGGCTGTACACCTCGATGGTGGAAGCCATCACGTAACGGCCCACTTTGCCGGCAAAGGTTTCGGCCGAGATCGCCGCATCGAGCGGGCTGTAGCACATCTGGTCGTAGACCAGGTCGAAGCCGGGCTCGTTGGCAAAAGCGCGCGCCATCGCCGCCGCGTCGCGCCTGTCCACACGCAGTCGCCGAACCCGGTTGCCGAAGGTGTCGGGCGCATGGCCACGGGTCGCCAAGGTGACCGCATGGCCCGCGTCGAGGAGCCCCTCGACAAGCAGCTTGCCGAAGAAGCGTGTGCCGCCAATGACCAAGACATTCTGTTTCATGAGCAGGTGCCGCCGGTTTCAATGCCGGCATGTTGCTTGTGTTGACCCCGGGCCGCAAACGCGAATTCCTTGCCACTTGCATCTGAAATTCTTATGCTCGCCCAATGACGTTCGCGCTGCCCACCTTGTCCGGCCTGATCGAGTTCGAATGCGCCGCGCGCTGGGGCAGCATCCGTCTGGCCGCGGCCGAACTGCACAAGACGCCGTCGGCCGTCAGCCAACAGATCAAGCAGCTGGAAGCGACGCTGGGTTTTGCGCTGTTCGAGCGCCATGCGCGGCACATCTCGATCACCGAGCAGGGCCGCGAGCTGGCCGCGACGGTGACGAAGCTGCTGGCCGAGCTGGGTCGCCAGGTCACCGCGCTGCGGCAGGATGACCCCGCCGCGCTGCTGCGCATCAGTGCGACGCACTCGTTCGCGATGAAGTGGCTGGTGCCCCGCCTGCACCGCTTCACCGCCCAGTACCCGGCGATCGACATTCGCGTCGAGGCGAGCGACCAAGTGGTCGACCTGTCCGATGGGCGCTGCGACGTGGCGTTGCGCTACGTGGCGGCAACGCCCGAGGGCGATACCCTGGTCTACCGCGAGCGGCTGGTGGCCGTGGTCAGCCCGACGTTGTTGCCTGACGGCGCGGCGACGCCACCGAAGCTGGCCACGCTGCTGCGTCAGCCGCTGCTGTTCGAAGGCACGCCCGAGCCCTGGCTGCGCGTGCTGGAGGCGGGCGGCGTGCGCTCACGCCGGCTCGACTTCTCTCGCAGCTACAGCCACGGTGGGCTGCTGGTGCAGGCGGCCGTGGCGGGCCACGGCGTCGCCCTGGCGCCCTACGCGCTCGCCTGCGAAGACCTACAGCAAGGCCGGCTCGTACCGTGCGACAGCGCCCCACTGCCCAATGGCTACGGCTACCGCGTTGTCGTGGCCACTGGGCAGGCCCCCTCGACCAAGGTGCAAGCGTTCACCACGTGGATGCGCGACGAAGTGGCGGCGATGGTGGCGTCCTTCCCGCCCCCCTGCACCGCCTATCCGGCGCGTCGCTGAGCGCCGGGCGCGGCGCCGATGCGGCCTACAGCGTACGCAAGAAGGCCACCAGGTCTTTCTTCTCCTGCGCCTCGAGCTTGGTGCCGAGCACGAGGTTGAAGAACTCGACCGTGTCGTCCAGCGTCATCAGTCGGTCGTCGTGTAGGTAGGGCGGCGAGTCCTTGATGCCGCGCAGCGGGAAGGTCTTGATCGGCCCGTCTTGCATGACCCGTCGGCCGTTGACCGTGAAGCCCTCGGTGTAGAAGCGCTCGGTGCGCAGGTTGTGCATCAGGTTGTCGGTGTAGTACGGCGGCGCGTGGCAGGCCACGCACTGCGCCTTGCCATGGAAGAGCTTCTCGCCACGCAACTCCGCCTGGGTCGCCAACGCCGGTTCGAGCCGGCCGAAGACGTTCAACTTCGGCGCGGGCGGAAAGTCCAGCAGGTTCTGGAACTCGCCCATGAAATGCACCTGGCTGCCCCGCTCGAGCGGGTTCACGCCCTTGCGCGCGGCACGCGCATGGTCACCGTCGAAGTAGGCCGCACGTTGCTCGAACTCGGTGAAGTCCTCGATCGATTTCAGCGCCCGCTGCGACCCGAACAGGCGCTGCACGCCGACCCCGCGCAGCGACGGCGTGTCGATGCGGTGGCGCAGGTCGTCCGGGCGGATGTCACCGACCGTGTGCGTGGCCGAAGTGCTGTGGCCATTGGCATGGCAGTCGAAACAGGCCACGCCCATGTGCGGCCGCAGCGCACGCCGGTCATCGGTGAGGTTGAACTGCTGCTGCGGGAACGGCGTGACCAGCAAACGCAGACCTTCGAGCTGCTTCGGGTTCAGCGCGTCCTTGAACAGCTTCTCGAAGTTGTCCAGCGTGACGAGCTGGCCCTTGGACACGTCGCCCAGGTCGGGGCGGGTCACGAGGAAGATCGGCGCCGGGAATTCGGGCAACAGGTGCTGCGGCAGGTCGAAGTCGAGGTCGAAGCGGGTCAGGTCACGGCCCGTCTGGCGCTTGGTCTCGTCGATCAAGGGCTGCGGAAAGATCATGCCGCCGGCCTCGTGGTGCGGGTGCGGCAGCGGCAGGAAGCCGGCCGGCCAGAGCTTGCGGCTCTTGATCTCCGCCGGTGAGAGCGCTGCCAGTTGCTCCCAGGTCACGCCGGCCGGCAGCCTGACGCGAACACCGTCCTGCACCGGCTTGCCACGCGCCATCGTCACGCCGGCGGCGGGCCGGTCGGACAGGTCGTAGCGCTGCGCCAGCAGATCTTGCTGGCGCTTGGCAAACTGGGGCTTTTCCTGCGTCAGGCGCTTGACCAGCGCGGCGAAGTCGTCGCCCTGCGCCATCGCCACGGTCGTCAGACCGCCGATCAAAGACACCACGGCCGCGATCAGCGGCACCCTCGAAGCGGGCCGAGTCTGGAACATGAGGCGGTCTCCCGGTGGGTTGAGAACAAAATCAACCCGCCCCCATGCGTTGTGGTGGCGTTCCCTCCAGGGTGCCGCGAAGTATCGACAGAAGCCATCAACCGCGATGGCGTCATTGGTATGTCGGCCAGGCCTTGCCGACGCCCTCGAGGAAACGAGAAGGCGCTTAGTGCCAGAGCGCGGCCGGCCACAGCCCCCACCACGCCAACAGCACGCACAGTTGCAACACGCAGGCGGCGGCCACGATGTCGGCGCGCCAGCCGATCGTCCGCAACCACAGCACCCAGGCGACATGCGCCAGCATCAGCAGCGGCAACGCGAAGGTCACCACATACAGGCTCGCGCTCGCCAGCGTGAAGTCACCGATCGCGGCCAGCGGCTGCAGCGCGAACATCGGCACGGGCACCAACAGCAGCAGCACGGCCACGAAGGCCGGCTGGCCCAGGCTGCCGCCCCAGCGGGCGCAGCGGATCGGCGTGGCCAGCAACGCGTGTAGCAATCCGGCCAGCCCGAGGATCACACTGGCCCACAGCGCATAGAACCAGGCCGCCGGCACGCGGCGCAGCGTCCACAGGCCATCGCTCAAGGTGCGCTCGCCGTCAGGGCCCGCCATGAAGACATGGGACGGCGCGATCCTGTCATCCTGCCGATAGAGGCCTGCGGCCACCTGGTGCAGCGACAGCGCATGGCCACCCGGGCGCGTCAGCGAGGCGCCCGCGGCGCCCGCCTGCACGATCCAGCTGCTGCCCAACGCATCGAGCAGGCGCAGCGTTTCAAAGCGGCTGGGCGCCGGCACGTAGCGGCCGGCCCATTCGTCGCCCAGCGTGGTGGCGCCCGCGGCCGGCGCGTGTGCCGGCAGGGCCAGCTGGCGGATCAGCGCCTGGTCGAAGCGGTCGTAGCGCGCGGTCTCGCTGTCGGTGTTGATGGCGATGAAGAACGCGCGCCGCTGCGGCTGAAACAGGCACAGCATGCCGCGGTAGCCGATGACGCTGCCAGCGTGGCACAGCCCGGTCACGCCATGCCGGTCGCGCGCCGACAACCCCAGGCCATATCCCGCGCGTAGGCCGGCGTGCGCTGCGTCGGTGGTCGATGGCTGGCCCATTGCGCGCAGCAGCGCCGGCGCGACGAAAGGTGCGCCGTCCGACGTCCCCGGCAGCCGGCCCTCACCCAGCATGAAGCGCGCCAGCAGCGCCATGTCGGCTGCGGTCGTCGTGAACTGCCCGGCCGGCCGCACGGCGACCGGCAGGGCCGCCACGGCGCTGAGGTCGTCCTGGTGCCCCCAGGCCAGCCCCGGCTCGGCGCCGACGCCCAGCTGGGTCGTGAAGCGCAAGCTGCTGTGGGCCATGCCCAGGGGCTGCAGCAGCGCACGCTCGGCCCAGGCTTCGTAGCGTTCGCCCACGACCGCCTCGATCACCATCGCCAGCACCGTGTAGCCCATGTTGGAGTACGAGAACCGGCGGCCCGGTTCGGTGCGAACCGTCAGGACGCCGGGATCGCGCGCAAACGCTTCGGCCAGCGGCATGTCGGGCGAGTTGGCGGCACTGAAGGCCTGCCACAGGCGTAAGTCCTCCAGGCCCGAGGTGTGGTCCAGCAGGTGCCGCACACGCACCGGGCTCGTGGCCTGCCAGGGGTTCAGGAACGGCAGGTCCGGCAGGTAGCGGCTCGCCGGGGCGTCCAGGTCGAGCCGGCGTTCGGTGACCAGGCGCAATGCGCCGAGCGCCAGCACGGTCTTGGTCAGCGAGCCGACATGCATCTTGGCGGTCGGGGTCAGCGCCGTCGCGGTCGGTACATGCGCCACGCCCACGGCACCAACCAGCGCCTGATCGCCGTCGACCAGCGCGTAGGTTGCCCCTGCCACGTGCTCGTCGGCCAGCAACTGGGTCAGCTCGGCGCTGAGCGCGGCCGCGTCGAACGCGTGCATGGGCGTCACCACGCACAGCAGGGTCAGGGCGCAGCACATGGCGCGCCAGCGGCCCATCCAAAGCCGCCATCGTGAAAAGCACCGTGGGCGGCCGTCAGCCGCCGGTGGTTGAAGCCTGGACATGCGAGATCCCTCCGTGCTCGCCCCGCTCGCAGCAGGGCGGCAGATTTGCGTGCCATGTTGCCTGAGCCGCCGGGCACCGTGCAAAGTGCATTCACCAAGGCCACGGCCCTTTTGATCGCTTGCCCGCCACTCGTCGCGCCCCGCTGCCATTCATGTCAGCGACGACGGTGTTTCATCGCCTGGCCCGGGCCTGGCGAAGCGGTGCGTGCCCACAATTCGGCCTCCTTGATCCCTGCGAGGTTCGGATGAGAAAGTGGCTGAAGGACAACCGCGGCTTCCTGCTGTTTTTGCTGTGTTTCGGGTTTGTGCGCACCGCCGTGGCCGACTGGAACCCGATCCCGACCGGGTCGATGAAGCCGACGATCCTGGAAGGCGATGTGGTGTTCGTGAACCGCCTGGCCTTCGACGCGAAGGTCCCGTTGACCGACTGGTCCGTCGCGCGGCTGGGCGACCCGCAGCGCGGCGATGTGGTGACCTTCAGCTCGCCGAAGGACGGCACGCGGCTGATCAAGCGCATCGTCGGTCTGCCGGGCGATGTGGTGCAGATGCGCGACGAGGTGCTGTTCGTCAACGGCGAACGTGCCGGGTACACCGATCTGGCGCCAGCGACGGAAATCTTGACCGGCGATGTCGAGGTGACGGCGGTCCGCGCCACCGAGCATCTGGCGGGCAGCCGCCGCAGCGTGCAGTTCCTGCCGCCCGTCGGCGCGCTGCGAGACTTCGGCCCACTGAAGGTGCCCGCCGATCACTACTTCATGCTGGGCGACAACCGAGACAACAGCGAAGACTCGCGCTTCATCGGAACAGTGCCACGCCGGCTGTTGATCGGCCGCGCGCACCACATCCTGCTGTCGGCCGACATCACCGGCCACTGGCTGCCGCGCTGGGAGCGCACCGGCTCGGCGATCCGCTGAGCGGCACCAGCGGCGCTCGGCCACCGGCGGACAGCGCACAATCGCGCCAAATCGCCCCCGCCCAAGTGAGAGCCATGACGATGACTGTGTTGATGCGCCTGCGGCCCCTGGTGGCCGGCCTGCTGGCCGCCCCGCTGCTGGCCCTGGCCACTTCGCCCGAGCCCAGTTCGTCGCTGTCGGACTACGCGTTCAAGCCGGCCCGGGCGCCGGTGGGCCGTGTGGTGCACTACGTGAAGTCCAACCTCGACGGCAGCAAGCGGCTGGTGCTGTCGATGCACTTCTCGGCGCCGCTGATGATGGAGGTGCTGAAGGTCGAGGCTGACGGCCAGTACCTGGCGCTGGTGCAGGCCGAGTTGGATCCGGCGACGCTGAGCGAGTCGCGCATGAAGTCGTTCAACGGCCTCGAGACGGGCTCGCGGCGGCAGCAGATGGCGCTGGAGCCGGATCCCCGACAGCGGCGCCTGGTGGCCGAGGTGGCCAACACCAGGATGCCTGTGACGCCTGGGCACTGGCCGGCGCACATCTACAACTTCGACCTGAGCGGCTTGAACGCCACGCTGCCGCACCTGAAGGATCCACGCCGGGACTTCGAAGTCGGCCTCATCGACCCGGACTTCCAGTTCCTGAAGACCGGGTTCAAGCCCGACGCGGGCGAGGTGGCCGGCGGCTTCGTCTACAAAGGCAAGGCTCGGTTCCGCTTCGTGCGCGACGAAGTGCTGGACGAGATCCCGTGCCACCGCTTCGAGGTCGGCGGCCCGGCGTTCAAGAACATCAAGGGCACGCTGTGGATCAATGCCAAGGACGGCCTGATCGAGCGCTTCGAGCATGTGCTGCCCGACAACCCCGACTGGAAGAGCTTCAGGCTGAGCCGCATCTCGAGCCGGCCGATGAACGACGCCGAGTGGGAAGCTTTCAAGGCCGCCACTGTGCGCCGCGCGATGGACCTGCGCGATGGCCGGTAGCCGTGTCCTGTTGTCGGCCGGGACCAAGGCCGATGCCGAGGGCGGCGCGACAGGCAAGAAGGCGCCGGCGGCATCACCCGCCAAGGCCACCGGCGCGGCTGGCTATTCCGGCACGCCGCTGTCCCGCAAGCTGGGCCTTCAACCCGGCATGGTGGTGCACGTCGCCAACGAGCCGCAGGGCTACCGCGACTGGTTGGCGCCCCTGCCGGCCGGCTTGCGCTTCGCACCGCGGCTCGGCGCCGACACCACACTCGTCCACCTGTTCGTCGACGACAAGCGCGACCTGGCGGAGACGCTGCGCCGCTGCCGCGAACAGCTCGCTGCCGATGCGACCGTCTGGGTGTCGTGGCCGAAGAAGTCCAGCAAGGTCCCGACCGACGTCACCGAAGACGTGGTCCGCGAAGTGGCGTTGCCGCTGGGGTGGGTGGACGTGAAGGTGTGTGCGGTCAGCGAGGTGTGGTCGGGTCTGAAGCTGGTCGTGCGCAAGGCCTTGCGCTGAGGGCTTGGACCGCCCACGGCGGCGCTGCTACGCTGCCATCCCCAAGCACCCAACGGAGTCGATCGATGCCCCTGGCCCGCATTGAAACCCGCCGCGCCTGGCCGCCCGAACAGGTGCGGGCCATGATGGACGCCGTCTACCAGAGCTTTCGCGAGGCGCTCAAGGTGCCCGAAGGCGATCGCAACGTGCGTTATGTCGAACACCGGCCCGAGCACTGGGTCACGCCGCCGAACAAGAGCGACAACGTGACGCTGGTCGAGGTGACGATGTTCCCGGGCCGCTCGCTGGCAGCCAAGAAGGCCCTGTACGCAGCCATCGTCCAGCGTTTCGAAGCGCTCGGCATTGCGCCGAGTGACGTGATGATCGTGCTGAACGAACCCCTACTGGACAACTGGGCCGTGCGGGGTGGTACCCCTGCCAGCGAGTTGGACTTGGGGTTTAGCCTGAAGGTATGAACCCTAGGTGTTTGCGATCACTTGGCCGGGAATACCGCTTGCTGTAACCGTGCGTTGCAACATGATTCGCGGGCCCGGGGAATCTTCATCGGCGGAATTTGCAGGCAATTGACACGTACCCCGGTTCAGGCCGTGAATTATTTGGCACAAACCCGCACTGCGCGCTGCACACACGTGGGGTTGCGCCGCCTGGGGGTGGCGTTTCTAATTCCGCTCGCCGGGGAATCATCGGCACTGGAATCTCAGGTTACAGACACAGGGGAAATTCCTCATGATGATGAAGCAAGTCGTTCGGGCGGTGGCAGCAGCAGCGGTGCTGCTGACCGGTATGTCGGCACAGGCTGATTTGGTGCGGTATCGCCTGACAGGCGTGGTGACCGAAAGCGGTGTGTTCGATGACGGCACGATGGTGCCCGTTGCCACCCCGGTGTCCATCACCTACAGCTATGAGACCAAGCAGCCCTCGTCGGAAATGCAGCGCAACGACGACGGCTCCGGCATGGCCGCCTACGAGTTTCTGCGGCCCTATCACTTCAAGCTGCGCGTCGGTGACCATCGCGCCCGCGTCGACGCCTTCCGCGTCACGCTGAACAACGACCTGAACCAGCCCTTCGGCGACACCTACGACCTGGAAGCGGTCGGTGGCGTCTACATCGACCACGTGCTGCAGCCCGATGCAACGTTCACCGTGTCGCTGCTCAGCCAGTTTGGCAATGTCGACGCGCTGCGCTCGCTGAAACTGCCCAAGCACCTGAACGAATGGGCGTTCGACGCTTTCCGCTCGGCCCGTCTGGCGGCCGCCGGCGACCGCACGCTGCTGATGATCCGCATCGACCGCATCAAGTCGACGGT
The DNA here is from genome assembly GCF_036277275.1 of Ideonella sp. Classification (GTDB taxonomy): domain Bacteria; phylum Pseudomonadota; class Gammaproteobacteria; order Burkholderiales; family Burkholderiaceae_C; genus Ideonella. The sequence goes on from NZ_DASUNH010000137.1 coordinate 70,363, forward strand.
CTGCGCCCAAACCGCGCCCGGCACAGACGACTGCGCCGAGTAAACGCTCCCGATTTCTTCCTTCTCCACCCGCGCGCGTGCGCATGGGGGCCGGCTGGCCCACCGTGCCACGCGCGTTGGCATTTCGGGGTCGAGCGGGCCGACAGGGTTTGAACGCGCTTGCGCCTGTCACAGGGCTCTGCCCAGAATCGCGCGGCAATAAACCCTGACAGGAAGGAGAGCGGACATGAAAGCATATGGCGCCGAGTTCATCGGCACGTTCTGGCTCGTATTGGGAGGCTGCGGCAGCGCCGTGCTGGCAGCCGCCTTTCCCGGCGTCGGCATCGGGCTGCACGGGGTGTCGCTGGCCTTTGGCCTGACGGTGCTGACGATGGCCTATTCGATCGGCCACATCTCGGGCTGTCACCTGAACCCGGCAGTCAGCATCGGCCTATGGGCCAGTGGCCGGTTCCCGGCGGCCAAGCTGCTGCCGTACATCGTCGCCCAAGTACTGGGCGCCCTTGCCGCTGGCGCCGTGTTGTTCGTGATCGCGAGCGGCAAGGCTGGCTTCGACCTGGCGGGCAGCGGCTTTGCCTCGAACGGCTACGGGGCCCACTCGCCGGGCCAGTATTCGATGGTGGCGGCACTGGTCTGCGAGGTCGTGATGACGGCGTTCTTCCTGATCGTCATCCTGGGCGCCACCGACAAGCGCGCACCGGCCGGTTTTGCGCCGATCGCCATTGGCTTGGCCCTGACGCTGATCCACCTGATCAGCATCCCGGTCACCAACACCTCGGTGAACCCAGCCCGCTCCACCGGCGTCGGCGTGTTCGTCGGCGGCTGGGCGATCGAGCAGCTGTGGCTGTTCTGGGTGGCCCCGATCATCGGCGCGGTGATCGGCGCCAAGGTCTACGGCTTCCTCGGGTCCGACGACTGACGAGCCGGCTCGCGGCCGATCCCGAAGAGGCCCGGTTCGCCGGGCCTTGTCGTTGGCGAGAGCCGGTGCCAGCCAGTCGGCACCTTCGCGGGCCGCCGCCCGGCAGCGCGACACCGACCCCGGGCGTGAAAAACCGCTTGTGATTCTGTAATTACAGGATTACGATTGTTCGCATGGTCACTTCCTCGGCCACCTTGTCGGCGACACCAGTCCGTGGCACCTCGCTCCATGACGAAGTGGCCGCTCGCATTCGATCCATGGTATTCGAGCGCCAATTGGCGCCGGGTGAGTGGATCGACGAAAAGGCGCTGGCGACCGGCTGGCAGATCAGCCGCACGCCGCTGCGCGAGGCGCTGAAGGTGCTGGCGGCCGAAGGGCTGGTCGAGCTGGTGCCGCAACGCGGCTGCCGGGTGGTCGAGCTGAGCGACGACGACGCTGACCAGCTGTTCCCGGTGATGGCGCTGCTGGAAGGCCGCTGTGCGTTCGAGGCCACACGCAACGCCACCCCTGCAGACCGCGCCACGCTGCGCCGCTTGCACGACGAACTCGAGCGCCACGCCGCAGCGCAAGACCGCGATGGCTACTACCGCGCCAACCACGAGTTCCACACCTTGGTGCAACGGCTGGCGCACAACCGCTGGCTCGATCGCTCGACCGGCGACCTGCGCCAGTTCCTGCGCCTGATGCGCGGCCGCCAGCTGAAGCTGCCGGGCCGCATCGACGCATCGCTCAATGAACACCGGGTGCTGATCGACGCCATGCTGTCCGGCGACGCGGCGCGCGCCGAGCGCACGATGCACGACCACCTGATGGCCCAGTTGGCGGCGCTGAAAGCCGTTCGCGCGCTGGAGCGCGAGACCGCACCCCACAACGATCCGCAAGCCGACCCACGATCCGCCGGAGGCCTCGACGATGCTGGTTGACAGCCTGCGCGAAGCCGCGCGCCGCCGCGTCGCCGAGCAAGACCTGCGAACGCTGGCCGCCGAATGCGAGCACCTGCTGTCGCAGCGCGGCGAAGCCAGCAGCACCCAGATCGCACGCCAGATCGTCGAGCGGCTGCAAGACCTGCTGGCCGAACCCGGCCGCAAGGACGGCACCCGCAGCGCCGCGCTGGACCGCTTCTTCTCCCATCTGGCCGACCACTTCAGCCCCGAGCCGATGGCGGTGCTGGCCAGTGCGCAGGCCTACGCGGCCGAACCCGACGCCGCACACCTGATCGCGCTGATCGAACAGGCCGAGCCCCGTCGCCAGGAGCTGTTTCGCCGCATCAACCGCGCGCCGGGCGGCACGGCCGCGCTGATCGGGTTGCGCCGCGCGCTGCTGGAGCGCCTGCCGAAGAAGCCCGAATGGCGCGCGCTGGAGGCCGATCTGCTGCACCTGCTGTCGAGCTGGTTCAACCCGGGCTTTCTCGAAATGCGACAGGTCAGCTGGCGTTCGCCGGCGCAGCTGCTGGAACAGATCATCCGCCACGAGGCCGTGCACGAGATCGACGGCTGGGACGACCTGCGCCGCCGCCTGCTGCCTGATCGGCGCTGCTTCGCGTTCTTCCACCCGCAGCTGCCCGAGGAGCCGTTGATCTTCGTCGAGGTCGCGCTGCTGCCCGAGATGGCCGCTGCGATCCCGCCGCTGATCGACAAGAAGGCCCAACCGCTGTCGCCGGAGAACTTCAAGGTTGCGGTGTTCTACAGCATCAGCAACTGCCAGCCAGGCCTGCGCGGGGTGTCGCTCGGCAACTTCCTGATCAAGCGCGTGGCCGAGGAGCTGAAGGCCGAGCTGCCGCAGCTGAAGACCTTCTGCACGTTGTCGCCCATTCCCGGTTTTATGGCCTGGTTGCTGGCCACGCCCGACGCTCTGGCGCCGTCGGGTATGAAGCCCGCAGTGGCCCAGCGGACGGCGCAGGCGCGAGAAGTGCTGCGCCAAGCCTGCAACGGCGACCTGGCCAGTCTGGCCCAGCACGCGACGCTGTCCAGACCCGCGCAACAGGCGCTGCTGCAGCTGGCCGCGCTGTACCTGGTGCACCAGTCACCCCAACCCGGCGGAGACCCGGTGGCACGTTTCCACCTCGACAACGGCGCCAGGCTGGAGCGCTTGAACCTGCAGGGCAACCCCTCGGCCAAAGGCCTGAAGCAGTCGGCCGGGTTGATGGTCAACTATCTCTACGACCTGGCGAACATCGACGCTTGCCACGACCGCTTCGTGCACGGCGAGGTGGCGCATTCACGCGCCGTTTCGCGGCTGCTCTGAGCAAAAAACCACTGACGGAGACATGCGATGACGACCCCCTCCTCTCGCCGCCTGGCCCTGCTCGCGTTCGCCGCCGCAGCGTCAGCCATGGCCTCACCGCAAGCGATGGCGCAGGCCAGCGGCTGGCCTACCAAGCCGGTGACACTCATCGTGCCCTTCCCCGCCGGCGGCGGCACTGACGCATTCGCACGTCCGCTGACGGCCGTGATGACCAAACAGACCGGCAAGCAGTTCATCATCGACAACAAGGGCGGGGCTGGCGGCACCGTGGGCGCCACCTTGGCCTCGAAAGCCTCGCCGGACGGCTACACCTTCTTCATGGGCGCGGTGCACCACACGATCGCGCCGGCGATGTACCGCAAGCTCGACTACCAGCTGGAGGCCGACTTCATACCGGTGGGTCTGATCTCCAGCGTGCCGCAGGTCATCGTCGTCAACCCGCAGCGGGTGCCGGTCCATGACCTGAAGGGCCTGCTCGAGCACGTTCGCGCCAACCCCGGCAAGCTGAACTACGGCTCGGCCGGCAACGGTACCTCGCACCACCTGGCCGGCGAGCTGTTCAAGCTGCAGACCAACACCTTCATCACCCACATTCCCTACCGTGGGGCCGGCCCGGCGCTGCAAGACCTGGTGGCCGGCCAGGTCGACCTGATGTTCGACGGCCTGGGCTCCAGCGCTGCTCACATCAAGAACGGCCGCATCAAGGCGCTGGCCGTGGCGTCGGACAAGCGCGTCCCGGGCTTCCCCGACGTACCGACCAGTGCCGAGGGCGGCGTGCCGACCTACCAGGTGGCGACCTGGTATGGCCTGTGGGCCCCCAAGGGCACGCCAAAGGAGATCATCGCGGCGATGCAGGCTGAAATGAAGAAGGCCTTCGCGACGGACGAGATCAAGTCGGCCTGGACCGGCCTGGGCACCAGCGTGCCAAACCTGTGGGGCGACGACTTCGGCAAGTTCGTCGCCAGCGAAACCAGGCGCTGGGCCGATGTCGTCAAGTCCTCTGGAGCCAAGCTCGACTGATGGCTGGCCACGTCGTCCTGCTGACGGCAGACGGGCACGGTATTGCACGTCTGCAGTTCTCGCACCCGGGCAAGCTCAACGCCTTGTCGGTGCAGATGTGGCGCGATCTGCGTGCGCTGGTGGAGGAACTGAATGCCCTGCCGGCGGCGCAAGGCCCGCGGGTCATCATCGTGCAAGGCGACGGCGGCAGCTTCGTCGCCGGCGCCGACATCGAGGAGTTCCCCGACTTCCGCTTCGATACCGACACGCTGGCCCACTACCACGAAGAGGTCGTCGCGCCGGCGCTGAACGCGCTGCTCGACTGTGAACGGCCCCTGGTCGCGCAGATCGAAGGCGCCTGCGTCGGCGGCGGGCTGGAGATCGCGGCCTGCTGCGACATCCGCCTGTGCGGCGAATCGAGCCGCTTCGGCGTGCCGATCGCCAAGCTCGGCTTCCCGATGGCGCCGCTGGAGATCGAGATCGTCGCCCGTGTGATCGGCGAAACGTGCCTGCGCGAATTGCTGCTGGAAGCGCGCGTGCTGAATGCGACCGAAGCACACCAGCGCGGCCTGGTGACGCGGGTCGTGCCGGACGCGCAGGTCGCGGCCGAAGCACGGCGCAGCGCCGAGGCGATGGCGGTGTTGTCGCCACAGGCATTGCGCTTGAACAAACGGGCGTTGCGCCAATTCGGTCGTGCCCATGGCAGCAGCGCGGACGAGCGCGCGCCGCATTACGCTTACGCCCCTTCTGCCGAGCATCGCGAAGGCCTGGCCGCCTTCAACGAAAAGCGACCGGCGCGCTTTGGCAGCGCCACGCCGCCCGACACCGACGAGCCCAGCCCATGAATCTTTTCACCGCCCTGCGCGAGGCCTTTCCGGCCGATCTCGATGGCTGCGCGATCGAGCCGGTCGACGGGCCCGACACCACGCACGTCTACACCTGGCGCGACCTCGATCGCGCCAGTGCGCGCATCGCCAACCTGCTGGAGTCGCTCGCGCTGCCGCCGGCCAGCCGCGTCGCGGTGCAGGTGGAAAAAAGCGTCGAGGCGCTGCTGCTGTACCTCGGTGTGTTGCGCGCCGGCCATGTGTTCCTGCCGCTGAACACGGCCTACCAGGCGGCCGAGATCGAGTACTTCATCGACAACGCGCAGCCCGCGGTGTTCGTCTGTGCCGGCAAGCATTTCACCTGGATCAGCCGTCTCGCCTTCAAGGCCGGCACCACGCACGTCTTCACGCTGAACGACGACCGCAGCGGCACGCTGCTGGAGCGCGCGACTTTTCATCCCGACAGCCACACCCCGGCGACGAAGAGCGCCGACGACCTGGCGGCAATCCTCTACACCAGCGGCACCACCGGCCGCAGCAAGGGCGCGATGCTGACGCACGGCAACCTGCTGTCCAACGCCCAGGTGCTACAGCGCTACTGGGGGTGGCAGCCAGGCGACGTGCTGATCCATGCACTGCCGATCTTCCATGTGCACGGCCTGTTCGTTGCATCGCACGGCGCGCTGTTGAACGGCAGCAAGATGCTGTGGCTCGGCAAGTTCGACCCGAAGGAGGTGCTGGCCCGCCTGCCCGAAGCGACCGTGTTCATGGGCGTGCCGACGCTGTACGTGCGCCTGCTCGGCGAAGCCGGGCTGACGCGGGCGGCCTGCAAGAACATGCGCCTGTTCATCAGCGGCTCGGCGCCCTTGCTGATCGAGACCTTCAACGACTGGCGCGAACGCACCGGCCACACGATCCTCGAGCGCTACGGCATGAGCGAGACGGTGATGTTGACCTCGAACCCGTATCGCCCCGAAGACGGCGAGCGGCGCGGCGGCACCGTCGGCTTCCCGCTGCCCGGCGTCGGCCTGCGGGTGCGCGACGACCAGGGCCGCGCGCTGCCGCCCGGCGAGGTCGGCGGCATCGAGGTCAAGGGGCCGAACGTCTTCGCCGGCTACTGGCGCATGCCTGAGAAGACCAAGGAAGAGTTCACCGCCGACGGCTGGTTCAAGACCGGTGATGTCGGCAAGGTCGACCCCGATGGCTACGTGACCATCGTCGGACGCAGCAAAGACCTGATCATCACAGGCGGCTACAACGTCTACCCGGCCGAGGTGGAAGGCTTTCTGAACGAGCTGCCCGGCGTGGCCGAAAGCGCGGTGATCGGGGCGCCGCACCCCGATTTCGGAGAAGGGGTATTGGCGGTGGTGGTGGCGCGCGCGGGCGCACAAGTGCAGGGCGCCGAATTGATCGCGGCACTGAAGGGCCGCATCGCCGGCTTCAAGGTCCCGAAGCAGGTGTTCGTGGTCAACGAGCTGCCACGTAACACGATGGGAAAAGTGCAAAAGAATCTTCTGCGTGAGCAACACAAGGGCCACTTCAACGCTTGACGAATGTTGACGAGGGGCGTGTGCCGGCCGGCGGGGGGCGTCACACAATCGCCCGCTCGATGCAGCGCCATACCGGCGTTCGCCGCACAAACGTCAAGGAGACCCCGTGAAGCGACTTCCCCTCGCCGCCGCCTTGTCGGTCGCATTCGCCACCGCCGGCCTGGCCACCAACGCCGCCGCCCAGCCGGTCTCCAGCGCGCACGACGCCGCCGAGACGGACCAGCTGTTGCAGCAGGAAGAGCGCGTCGACAACTTCTACCGCGCGTACTTTCCCGACCTCGACACCGGCCACAAGGCCGCGATCACCTTCCACGGCCAGCTGCTCGAATCCAACTGGAAGGGCGGCTACCTGGTGCTGCAGCTCGACGAGCAAGACATCGTCAAGCTGAAAGCCTTCAAGTTCCGCGTCGTCAAGGACCAGGCGTTCATCGCCAAGCACGACGCGATGGTCAAGCGGCTGCGCGCCGCCGGCTCGCCGAACATCCTTGGCGCCTCCGGCGCACGACTGGCGGCCCGGAGCCTGGAAAGCGGCGAGTCGATCCCGAACTATCCCTGCTACGAAACGGTGGAGGAAACCTTTGCCGCCGCCAAGGGCTTCACCACCACCTACCCCAAGCTCGCGGCCTGGACACCGGTTGGCAAGAGCTGGGAGAAAGACCAGGGCCTGGGCGGCTACGACATGGCCGTGCTGAAGCTGACCAACAAGAACACCACCGGCCCGAACGGTGAGCCCAAGCCCAAGCTGTTCGTCAACTCCGGCCTGCATGCGCGCGAGTACGCCACCGCGCCGCTGATGCTGGCGTTCGCCAGGCAGTTGCTGACCGGCTATGGCAAGGACGCCGACTCGACCTGGATCCTCGACCACCACGAGGTCCACCTGATGCTGCAGACCAACCCCGACGGCCGCAAGAAGGCCGAGGGTGGCCTGCTGTGGCGCAAGAACACCAACCGCGACTACTGCGGCGCGAACAGCAACAGCCGCGGCGCGGACCTGAACCGCAACTTCACCTACACCTGGAACATCACCCACGGCCAGGGTTCCAGCGGCAACCCCTGCGCCGAAACCTACCGCGGGCCCTCACCCCACAGCGAGCCCGAAACCCAGGCGGTCGAAGACTACGCGCGCAGCATCTGGGCCGACCGCCGCGGGCCGAACCAGAACGACCCTGCACCCGCCGACACCAGCGGCATCCACCTCGACGTCCACAGCTACAGCGAGCTGGTGCTGTGGCCCTGGGGCCATGTCAAGCAGGTGGCGCCGAACGGCGTGGCGATGCAGACGCTGGGCCGCAAGCTCGCCTGGTTCAACGGCTACACGCCCGAGCAGGGCATCGGCTTGTACCCGACCGACGGCACCTCCGACGATGTCACCTACGGCGAACTCGGCGTCGCGGCGATGACCTTCGAGATCGGTACCTCGTTCTTCCAGAGCTGCTCCAGCTACGAGAGCACGATCAAGCCGAAGAACCTGCCGGCGCTGGTGTACATGGCCAAGGTGCTGCGCACGCCGTACCTGACGCCCGCCGGCCCGGACGTGACCAAGCTCAGACTCAGCACCAACGGCGTGCCGGCCGGCACCCCGGTCACGCTGACAGCCACGGCCACCGACACCCGCTTCAACAACAGCAAGGGCACCGAGCCGACGCAGAACATCGCCGGCGTCGAGGCCTACATCGACGTGCCGCCGTGGATGCCTGGCGCCACGCCGCTGGTGCTGGGGCCGAAGGACGGCTCGTTCAACAGCAAGACCGAGGTCGCCAGCACGACGCTGTCGACCACCGGCCTCAGCCAAGGCAAGCACCTGGTCTTCGTGCGCGGCAAAGACGCGGCGGGCAACCTGGGTGCTGTCAGCGCCGTCTTCCTGAAAATCAAGTGACCTCGGGCGGGCCACCCAACGGTGGCCCGCCTGCCCCGTCGTCACCCACCGGTGATGAAAGTTGAAGAAGTCGACCCCCTAGAACCGAAGGGGGCGCGGGTGGCGGCTCAGGGGGGAGCCCCACACAATCGTTCGCGCGGCGGCGCCATACCGGAGCCAGCCGTCACAAAGCCACAGGAGACCCCCGTGAAGCGATTCCCCCTTGCCGCCGCCCTGTCGGTGGCCTTTGCGTCCGCAGGCCTGGCCACGAGCGCAACCGCGCATCAAACGCCCAGCGCCCATGACGCCGTCGAAATGGACCAATTGCTGGCGCAAGAACAAAGCGTCAGCAACTTCTACCGCGCCTATTTCCCCGATGCCGCGACCGGCCGCAAGGCCGCCATCTCCTTCCACGGCCAGTTGCTGGAGTCGAACTGGAAGGCCGGCTACCTGGTCATGCAGCTCGAAGCCGAAGACATCGAGAAGCTGAAGGCTTTCAAGTTCCGCGTCGTCAAGGACGAAGCCTTCGCCGCCAAGCACGCCGAAATGGTCACGCGCCTGCGCGCAGCCGGCGCACCGAACATCTTCGGCGCCTCGGCTGCCAAGCGGGCCGCCGAGGGCCAGGAAGGCGTCGAGTCGATCCCGGGCTACCCCTGCTACGAGACCGTCGAAGAGACCTTCGCCGCAGCCCAGGGCTTCACCACCACCTACCCGAAGCTGGCCACCTGGCACGACGTGGGCGACAGCTGGCAGAAGACGCAAGGCAGCGGCGGCTACGACATGGGCGTGCTGAGGCTGACCAACAAGAAGACCACCGGCCCGAACGGCGAGCCCAAGCCCAAGCTGTTCGTCAACTCGGCGATCCATGCTCGCGAGTACACGACCGCCCCGCTGATGCTGGCCTTCGCCAAGCAGCTGCTGACCGGCTACGGCAAGAACGCCGACGCGACCTGGATCCTCGATCACCACGAAGTGCATCTGCTGCTGCACGCCAACCCCGATGGCCGCAAGAAGGCCGAAGGCGGGCTGCTGTGGCGCAAGAACACCAACACGGCCTATTGCGGCGCAAACAGCAACAGCCGCGGTGCGGACCTGAACCGCAACTTCAGCTACAGCTGGAACATCACCAACGGTCAAGGCTCGAGCGGCAACCCGTGCGCCGAGACCTACCGCGGCCCGTCGAAGGCGTCCGAGCCGGAAACGGACACCGTCGAAGACTACGTGCGCAGCATCTTCCCGGATCGCCGCGGCCCGAACCACGACGACGCGGCCCCGGCCGACACCCCGGGCATCCACCTGGACATCCACAGCTACAGCGAGCTGGTGCTGTGGCCGTACGGCTTCCGCAACCAGGCGGCCCCGAACGGCACCGCGTTGCAGACGCTGGGCCGCCGGTTCGCCTACTTCAACGGCTACACGCCCGAGCAGTCGATCGGCCTGTACCCGACGGATGGCACGTCTGACTCGATCAGCTACGGCGAGCGGGGCGTGGCTGCGTACACCTTCGAGTTGGGCACCTCGTTCTTCCAGAGCTGCTCGGCCTACGACAGCACGATCAAGCCGGACAACCTGAATGCGCTGATGTATGCCGCCCGCGTGGTGCGCACGCCCTACATCACGCCGGCCGGTCCGGACGCGCTGCAGGTCAAGCTCAGCACCAACGGCGTTCCCGCCGGCACCCCGGTGACGGTGACCGCGACGATCGACGACACGCGCTTCAACAACAGCAACGGCACCGAGCCGACGCAGAACATTGCCAGTGCCGAAGTCTTCGTCGACACGCCGCCGTGGATGCCGGGCGCGACGCCGCAGACCATGAGCGCGGCCGACGGCTCGTTCAACAGCAAGAGCGAGAAGGTCACCCTGACACTGTCGACCACCGGCATGAGCCTGGGCAAGCATTTCGTCTGGGTGCGTGGCGTGGATGCCGCAGGCAACAAGGGTCCGGTCAGCGCGGTGTTCCTGAAGATCAAGTAAATCGCCCGGCTGCACCACAATGCAGGTCCATGAGGGCCTGCAAGCAGCTTGTTGGCAATTCGAAGGCGGCGTGGCTCGCATGCGGGCTCGCCGCCTTTTTCGTTGGCGCTGCGCAAGAGGCCGGCGCGGTGGGGCTGGAAGACATTCAGCACTGCGGCGCCGACGCAGCCTGCCTGGGCCAGCTCGAAGCCCATGGATTGCGCGACAGCGCGGGCGCGGCCAGGCGCGAAGGCCCGCAGCTGACGCTGCAGTTCGGCCTGCAGCCGGCAGCGCGCTTCGTCGACCAGCCCCCGCTGATCCACACCTACCTGGGCCGGCTCGACGGCATCCTGCTGCACGTGGTCCGTGCCGCCACGCCGACGCAGTTGCCGGCCTACTGGCTGGTCGGCGAAAGCGGCCAGTCGCCGCTGCGGGTCGAAGCCCTGCCCTCGCCAGCACCGGGCGGCCGGCACTTCGTCATCGCCAGCGGCAACGTGTTGGCGCTTTACCAGCGCTCGGGGCCGCGTTGGTCGTTGCAGTACCGCTTCGAAGCCGCGCCCGGCCTGAGCTGGGCGGTCAAGAGCTGGCGCGACGACGCAGCCGCGGTGCGGCTCGAATGGGTGTGGCCCGAAGCGCCTTCGGCCTGCGCCGGCCAAGCCGCGCAAGGCGGGCTGCAGCTGCGCGACGGCCCGTTCGGCTGGGATTTGGTGCCGCCGGCGCCACGGCGGTGCGGGCCGTGAGAAAAATTGAAAAAGCCCTCACGCCGGGTGGCGCGAGGGCTTTCGAGGTCTTGCCTGCCCATCTCTGCCGAGCTGGGTCAGGCCGCGGGCGACGCTCATTCCTCTTCTTCGTCTTCGTCTTCGTCTTCCTGTTGCGGCGGCGCATTGCGCTGGATCGGCTGAGCCGCCGGCTGATGCTGGATCGGAGCCTGGCCCGGGACGCCGGACGGCATCATCGGCACCGGCCGGCTCAACTGGTTCAGCACCTGGTGCGGCGGCGCGGCGATCGGCGTCGGCTCCGGCAACGTCAGCTCCGTGGTGGCCGGGCCGCCCCGCGGCCCCAGCTGCACTGAACGCTGGTTGACGGCCAGCAGCACCGTGTCACCCTCGATCACGCTGCCCGTGCGCCAGGCCTTCGGCGGCTCGTCACCAACGGCGATCAGCGCCACGCCCTGAGGCGAGTGGCCTGCGCCGCGCGGCGCCACCACGCCCAGCAGATGGAAACGGTCGCTGGTCGCGGCCGGCTCGTCCTCGTCGACCTCCTTGACGGACGTGCCGAGCAATTTGCGCAACTCGCCCCCCATCGCCAATGACGGTGTCGGGATCTGGGTTCCCGGCGGCAAGCCGGTGCGTGAGGCAAAAACCTTCAGCGCCCAGAAAACGGCGCTGGCGAGGACCAACGCCCACACGGCCAGTGTTAACAATCGCGATGCCATGCGACGATTATGATTCATGCCACTTATTGCACAGAAGGCCTTTGCAGGCCATCTCCCCATCATGAGCGTCACGCACCGCATTGCTACTTCCGCCCGCCGCGGCGCCCAAGCCGGCTTCACCCTGATCGAAATCATGGTCGTGGTCGTGATCATCGGCGTGCTGGGCGCGCTGATCGTGCCGGGTGTGCTGGAAAACGCCGAGAAGGCCAAGGCCACCGCCGCCCGCGCCGACGTGGGCAACATCATGCAGGCGCTGAAGCTTTACAAGCTCGACAACAACCGCTTCCCCACCGCCGAACAAGGCTTGATGGCGCTGGTTCAGAAGCCGACGGTCGGCACCATTCCGCCAAACTGGCGCGTCTACATCGAGAAGCTGCCCAACGACCCGTGGGGCAATGCTTACCAATACGCCAACCCCGGCGTCAAGGGCGACATTGATGTCTTCAGCTACGGCGCCGATGGCCAGCCGGGCGGCGAAGGGACCAACGCCGACATCGGCTCCTGGCAATAGACCGGCCGCTTTCTTGATGCGGCATCGCCCGAAGCGTGCGCTGGCGCGCGGCTTCACCCTGCTCGAACTGCTGGTCGTCGTGATGATCATCGGGATCGCGGTCGGCATGGCCACGCTCGCGCTGCGCGACGCCGATGCAAACCGGCTCGAAGAAGAAGGCGCCCGCTTGGCGGCGCTGTTCGAGGGCGCGCGAGCCCGGGCCCGTGCCGAGGGCACTGAGGTGCTGTGGCAACCCAAGCGGGAGCTCGGCAGCGGCTTCAGCTTCACCGGCCTGCCGCCCGACTCCGGCATCCCGACGCATTGGCTGGACGAGCGCACCCGCGGCGAGGTCATCGGTGCCCCGGTGCTGCGACTGGGCCCCGAGCCGGTGATCGGCGCCCAGCGTGTCGTGTTGCGCATCGAAGACCGGCAACTGGTACTCGCGACCGATGGCCTGGGGCCCTTCGTCGTGGTCGTTCCGGAAGAGCAGCCATGAGCCGCCGGGCCGTTCCCAAGGCGAATTCCGAAGTGCGCCAGCACGGAGGTTGTCCGATGAGCCGCTGGGCCGCTCCCAAGGCGAATGGCGCAGCGCTGCGCGCAAAGGCTGCCGAATGACTCGCAACAGCCGCGGCTTCACGCTGGTCGAGGTGCTGGTCGCGGTGGCCATCGTCGCCATTGCGCTGGCCGCCGGCAGCCGTGCCGCCGGTACCCTGCTCGACAACTCCCAGCGCCTGTCCGACGTGACGCTGGCCCAGTGGTGCGCCGACAACCGCCTGGTCGGCATGAAGCTCGCGAAGCAGTTCCCCGATGTCGGCACCAGCAGCTTCGAGTGCGTCGAAGTGGGCCAGACCTACAACGTGACGATGGTCGTGCGGCCGTCGTTCAACCCGAACTTCCGCGTGGTGGACACCAACGTGCAGGACAGCCGCGGGCAATCATTGACGCACCTGTCGGTCATCCTGCCGCGCTATTGACCATGCACCCGCGCTTGCGTTCGTCCACCCACACCGAGACTGGCTTCACGCTGGTCGAGGTGATGGTCGCGCTGCTGATCATGGCGGTCCTGACGACGATGGCCTGGCAAGGCATCGACGGGCTGATGCGTGCCCGCGATGGTGCGCAGCGCAGCGGTGAAGCCGCGCTGCGGCTGGGCACCGTGATGTCGCAATGGGAGCAAGACCTGTCGCAGGTCCAGCAGAGCAACGCCGCACCGGGCCTGAGGTTCGACGGCGCCTCGCTGCGCCTGACGCGACGCGGGCCCGGTGGCATCCAGCTGGTCGTCTGGACGCTGCAGGGCGGTAACTGGTACCGCTGGGCCGCCCCGCCGGTGACCCGCATCCAGGACCTGCAGGAATGGTGGATCCGCAGCCAGCAGTGGTCAACGATCCAGGGCGACGCGCTGAAGATGCTGGAGCAGGTCGAGAGCCAGCAGATCTATTTCTTCCGCGGCAACAGCTGGAGCAATGCGCAGTCGACCGGCGACATCGAAGAGGCACCGCCGCCGCAGCCTCCCGCCAGCGGTGTCCAACCGCCACAGATCGGCGGCGAGAACGAGGCCCTGCCCACCGGGGTGCGGCTGGTGCTGAAGCTGCCCAACGGGCTGCTGACGCGTGACCTGATGGTGAGGCCTTCGCAGTGACGCCGCGCGCACCCTCGCGCCAACGCGGCGCCGCCCTGCTGCTCGCGATGCTGATCGTGACATTGGTGGCCACGCTGGCCGCCGGCATGGTGTGGCAGCAGTGGAAAGGCATCGAGGTCGAGGCTGCCGAGCGGGCGCGCGCGCAAGCCACATGGCTGATCGAAGGCGCGACCGACTTCTCGCGCCTGATCCTGCGCACCGACGCGCAGGACCGCGAGCACCCGAACATCGACACGCTGAACGAGCCCTGGAACACGCCGCTGAAGGATGTCAAGCTGTCGGACTTCCTGGCAGCCGACAAGAACAACACCGAAGACACCGGCCTCGAAGCCTTCCTGTCGGGCCAGATCACCGACGCCCAGTCGCGCTACAACCTGAAGAACCTGATCACCGACGAGGACGCCGACGCCGCGAAGGAGCTGGCCAAACTCAGGCGGCTGTGCGAAGCGCTGGGCATTCCGCCCGAGACCGCCAATCGCATCGCCGACGGCATGAAGGGCGCGGACCTGGCGGAGGACCAGCTGGACGACGAAGAAGCCGTGTCGCCCGGCGCGCCGCTGCCGCCGCAGCGCGTGCAGCAGCTGACCTGGTTCGGCCTGGACGCCGACGCGGTGCGGCGCCTCGCACCGTACGTGATCATCCTGCCCGGCGAAACCAACGTGAACCTGCTGACCGCCCCGCCCGAGGTGCTGGTGGCGGTGCTCGACGGCCTCGATCGCGGCAGCGCGGAACGCTTTGCGCAGAAGCGCCTGTCGGTCGATGTGCGCACGCTGAACGATCTCAAGCCCTTGCTGCCCGAGAAGGTCCACGCCCAGTTGAACGACGGTGAGGCCAACCATATCGGCATCAACTCGAACAGCTTCGAGATCCTGGGCGAGCTGCGCTACGAGAACTTCTCGCTGCGCGAACTGACGCTGGTGACGCGGCGCGGCCAGGAGGTCGTCGTGTTGCGGCGGGAAAGGCTCCCCCATGAATGACAATCGCCAGCCCGAGGGGTGCCCTGCGCGCCACGCCACAATAGCGCTCCCATGCGCAGCGGCCCTTGCCCTGCATCGTGTGAACCGGTCCTGAACACGCATCCATGTCGACCCTGATCGTTGCCTTGCCCGTGCCGCCCCGGCTGTCGTCCCAGGGGGCGGCGGGTGCCGCGTTCGCGCCGGCCGAATACGACTATGTGTTCAGCGCCGACAGCGGGCCGCGTCTGCAGGCCAGCCGCTCCGCGCCGGCGCAGTTGCCCAAGGCCCAGTCGGTGGTGGCGGTGGTGCCATCCAACGGCGTCGGCTGGCATCGCGTCACGCTGCCGAAGGCGCCGCCGGCCAAGCTGCGCGCTGCGCTGTCCAGCGTGCTGGAAGACGTGCTGCTCGAAGACGACAGCGAGCTGCACCTCGCGCTGGCGCCGCATGCCAAAGCCGGCGACTCGGTCTGGGTGGCCGCGTTGAGCAAGCCCTGGTTGAAGGCCCAGCTCGAGGCGATCGAAGCCAGCGGCCTGACTGTCGAACGCGTGGTGCCGGCCTGGGTGCCGGACGACGCGCCGGCGGGCCACTTCTTCCGCGGCGAGCCGCTGGCCGACGGCAGCGACCCCGGCACCCAGCTGGCCTGGCGCGACAGCCAAGGCCCGCTGTGCTTGCCGGCGGCCAGCGAAGCGACACGCACCTTCATCGCCCGCATCGGTGGCGACCTGCCGGTGCGCTGGACGTCCGAGCCCGAGTGTGCGGCCGACGCAGTGCGCCTGGCCGGCGGCAACGTGGCCGCCCTGTCGAACAGCGAGTTCCTGTTTGCCGCGTCGCGCAGCGAATGGAACCTGCGCCAGTTCGACCTGGCCCCGCAGCGGCGCGGCAGCCGCGCCGCGAAGGAATTGCTGCAACAGTTGTGGACCTCGCCGACCTGGCGCCCGGCGCGCTATGGCGTGGCCGTGCTGCTGCTGTTGAACCTCGTCGGCGTCAACGTCTGGGCCTGGCAACAGCGCCAGGCGGTCACGAAGCAGAAGGCGGCGATGACCGCGCTGCTGCAAACCACCTTTCCGCAAGTGCGCGCGATCGTCGACGCGCCGGCGCAGATGCAAAAGGAAATCGACCTGCTGCGCGCCTCGGCCGGCAAGCCCGGCGAGGCCGACCTGGAGCCATTGATGTACGCGGCCGAGGCCGCCTGGCCCCCGTCGCGCGCACCGGCCGACGGCCTGAAGTACGAGCCCGGCCGCCTGAGCATCACCAGCGCCGGCTGGAGCCCGCAAGAAGTCGAAGGTTTCCGCTCGCGACTGCGTCCGCTCGGCTACGAGGCCGAGTCGGTGCCGGGCCGGCTGACGCTGACCCGGGCCAAGGTCATCGACCTCGGGCCGGAGCCGGCGTTGGCCCCGACGCGGGCAGGCCCGACCGCCCCCGCGGCCACGCCGGCACCGAACCAGGGCCCCGGCGGCGCGACGGCTTCGCCACCGCCGCCGCGGATGGCGCCCCCAGGTACCGGTGCGCAGCCCGTCCAACGCGGCCTGCCCCCCGGTCTGCCGGCGGGCCCGCAGGGCAGCATGCCGCCGCGCGCCGGCGCCCCGTTGCCCGAGCAGCCGCAACGCATGCCGACCCAATCGCCCACCGGCGTGAACAACAACGTTGACAGGTGAGCCCGCGATGAACGCACAACAAGAACTTCGCCAGCGCTGGGCCCGCATGACGGCGCGCGAACGCGCGTTGGTCGGCGCCGGCATCGGTGCCATCGCGCTGCTGCTGCTTTGGTACGTGGGTCTGTACTCGGCCTGGACGACCTGGAAGACCGTGCCGGCGCAAAAGCGTGCCCTCGAGCTCGACTGGATGCAAATGCAGCGCCTGGCCAACGAGGCGCGTGACCTGAAGACCCAACCACCGGTCAACGCGGCTCAAGCGGCCGAAGCGCTCAAGTCGGCGACCGACCGGCTCGGCGCCAATGGCAAGCTCAGCCAGATCGGCGACCGCGCCACCTTGAACGTCACCGGCGTCTCGCCGGAAGCGCTGCGAACCTGGCTGGCCGAGGTGCGCAGCGGCGCGCGCGCGCGGCCGGTCGACATGCAGGTCAACCGGGCCGAAGGCGGTCTGTCCGGCCAGGTGGTGGTCACCCTGGCCGCCACCTCCTGAGCGGCAAGCGACGCCCATGGCCAAGTCCCCCACCCGCACCGGTTGGAGCCTGTCCACTTTCGACGACAGCATCTTGCTGGGGATGCGGCGTGCACGCAGCGGCCTGCAGGCGGCGGCCAATTCGCCCCATCTCGGCCGCTGGGCCGTGGCCGGCGCGGTGCTGGGTGGCCTGTACGCGCTCATCGCCTATGCGCCGGCCGCCTGGCTGGCCGACAACGTGGCCAGCGCCACCAACGGACGCCTGCTGCTGGCCGAAGCCGAGGGCAGCCTCTGGCGGGGCAGCGCCCTGCCGGTGCTGACCGGCGGCGCCGGCAGCAAGGACGCCGCAGTGCTGCCCTCCCGGCTCGACTGGTCACTGTCACCGTTCTTCGGTGGTCTGCGGCTGAAGCTGTCGCAGGGCTGCTGCATTGAGCCGGGGCTGGAGCTGGAATGGCGCCCGGGCTGGGGCAAGATGACTGTCGCCGTCAAGCCCGCGGCCAATGGCGTGGGCCACTGGCCGGCCGCCTGGCTCGAAGGCCTGGGCGCCCCCTGGAACACCTTGCGCCCGGGCGGCCAGCTGCGCCTGGCCACGCAGGGCCTGACGCTCGAGTCGCGCGGCGGCACCTGGCAGGTCCGTGGCCACGCCGACCTGGACTGGCTGCAGGCCTCGTCGCGCCTGTCCACGCTCGATGCGCTGGGCAGCTACCGCATCGGCCTCAGCGGCGGCGCAGAAGGCGCCAGCGGCGCGGCGGCCCGCCCGTCGATCACGCTGCGCACACTGGAAGGCGCGCTGCAGCTCAACGGCAGCGGCCAATTCGGCGAGCGCGGCCTCAAATTCAATGGCGACGCGCGCGCCGCGCCGGGCTTCGAGCCGGCACTGAACAACTTGCTGAACATCATCGGACGCCGCAACGGCGCGTCGTCCGTCATTTCGATCGGGTGATCATGACCTTGCACCACCGCCTCCACCCCATGAAGAACCCGCTCGCTCGCCCAGCCGCAGCATGGCGTGGCCGTTGGGCCCCGCTGGCCCTGGCGGCCCTGATGGCCGTCACGCCCGTCGTCCATGGCCAGTCGAACGAATCCGACGATCCTCCGATGCCCAAGACGCGCGCCAAGGCCCCGGTGACGCTGAACTTCATCAACGCCGAGATCGAAGCCGTCTCGAAGGCGATCGGCGCAATGCTGGACCGCCAGATCGTCGTCGACCCGCGGGTCAAGGGCCAGATCACCGTCACCAGCGAGAAGGCGCAGCCGCCGCAAGAGGCCTGGCGCAGCTACCTGGCCGCGCTGCGCGGCATGGGCTTCACGGTGGTCGAGAACGCCGGGCTGCTGAAGGTCGTGCCGGAAGCCGAGGCCAAGCTGCAGGCCGGTACCGTGTCGATCGGCGCGCCGACGCTGCGCGGCGACCAGATCCTGACGCAGATCTTCCGCCTCAACCACGAGAACCCGAACAGCCTGGTGGCCGTGCTGCGGCCGCTGATCAGCGCCAACAACACGATCAATGCGAACCCGGCCAACGGCACGCTGATCATCACCGACTACGCCGACAACCTGCAGCGCCTGGCCAAGATCATCGCCGCGCTGGACCAGCCGGCGGCGTCCGAGATCGAGGTCATTCCGGTGCATCACGCGCTGGCGGCCGACCTGGCCCCGTTGCTGCAGAAGCTGGCCGAAGGCGGCGGCGGCGCCAACATCCCCGGCGGCGCCAACACCCAGGCGGCCGCGACCTCGATCATGGTCGAGCCGCGCAGCAATGCGCTGATCGTCCGCACCGCCAACCCGGTGCGCATGAATGCCGTCAAGTCGCTGATCGAGAAGCTCGACAAGCCGATTCCGGGCGGTGGCCCGGCTGGCAACATCTGGGTCGTCTACCTGAAGAACGCCGATGCGGTGAAGCTGGCCGAAGTGCTGCGCGCCGCGATTGCCAGTGGCACGGCGTCGACCAGCGGCGCCAGCAGCTCGGGCAGCAGCTTCAGCTCGGGCGCTGGCGTGTCGCGCCCAAGCCCGAACGTGGCCGCCAACACCAGCCCGGCCGGCAACACCGGCGGCACCTCGTCGGGCATGAGCGCCGCGTCGACCACGCCGGTGGCCGCGTCGGCCAGCCCGTCGACCGGCGGTCAGATCCAGGCCGACCCGGCGACCAACTCGCTGATCATCTCGGCGCCCGAGCCGGTGTACCGCCAGATGCGCCAGGTCATCGACCAGCTCGACACCCGCCGCGCGCAGGTCTATGTCGAGACGCTGATCGTCAAGGTCGATGCCGAAAAAGCGGCCGAGTTCGGCTTCCAGTGGCAAAGCCTGCTCGGCAACGCCAGCACCGACGCCAATGTCGTCGGCGTGGCCGGCACCAACTTCGGCTCCGTCGGCAACATCGTCGACCTGTCGTTGTCGGGCGCCACCTCCGGCACCAGCACCGGCACCACCAGCAACCCGAGCGCGCTGCTCGGCAACGGCCTGAACATCGGTGTGTTCCGCAAGATCGCCGGTTTCTACACCCTCGGCGCGCTGGCTCGCTTCCTCGAGACCAACACCGGCGCCAACGTGCTGTCGACGCCGAACCTCGTGGCGCTGGACAACGAGGAAGCCAAGATCGTGATCGGCTCGAACGTGCCGTTCACCACCGGCTCGTTCACCAACACCGGTACCGGCAATGGCGCGGTCAACCCGTTCCAGACGATCGAGCGCAAGGACGTCGGCATCACGCTGCGCATCAAGAGCCAGATCGGCGAAGGCGGCACCGTGCGCATGACGGTGTTCCAGGAAAACAGCTCGCTGCGCGCTGGCGGCCAGCAAATCACCGACAAGAGCTCGATCGAAACCACCGTGGTCGTCGACGACGGCAGCATGATGGTGCTGGGCGGCCTGCTGAAAGACGAGTACGGCGACAGCGACAACGCGGTGCCGGTGCTGGGCAGCATTCCCGTCATCGGCAACCTGTTCAAGAACGAAGCCCGCAAGCGCACGAAGAGCAACCTGATGCTGTTCCTGCGCCCGGTCGTGATCCGCTCGCCGCAGCAAGCCGAGCAGATGATGGTCGACCGCTACGACGCGATTCGCGCGGTGCAGCAGAACATCCAGCGCGACCCGACAACCCTGGTGCCGGTGGACGGCAACCTCGTGCTGCCGGAGCGCAAGGCCGGCAAGCTGCCGGACCAGCAGGTCGTCGTGCCGCCGACCCCGGCCTCAGCGCCGGCCACCGTGCCCGCGCCGACGCCCGGCCAATAAGCCGCCAGGAAAGAGGCACCCCATGGGCCAACGCCACCCGCTGCCTTACGCCTTCGCGAAGGCGAACACCCTGCTGCTGGAGGACGACGGTCGCCAGCTCGTGCTGCGCCTGGCCGACTCGACCCCGCGCAGCGCGCTGACCGAAGTGCTGCGCCGCTATGCGGTCGACCGCATGGAGTCCGAGGCCACCGACACGCTGGACAAGCGCCTGGCCGAGGCCTATGCCGGCGGCGAGGCCAGCGCCGCGGCGGTCGTCGGTGAAGTCGAAAGCGCCGTCGACCTGTCGCGCATGATGCAGGAGCTGCCGGCGGTCGAAGACCTGCTCGAAGCCGCCAACGATGCGCCGATCATCCGCATGCTCAACGCGCTGTTGACGCAAGCCGCGAAAGACGGCGCGAGCGACATCCACATCGAGCCGTACGAACGCAGCTCGTCGGTGCGCTTTCGCGTCGACGGTACGCTGCGCCAGGTGGTGCAGCCGAACAAGGCGCTGCACGCCGCGCTGATCTCGCGCCTGAAGATCATGGCCGAGCTGGACATCGCCGAGAAGCGCTTGCCGCAAGACGGCCGCATCTCGCTGCGCATCGGCGGCCGGGCGATCGACGTGCGGGTCTCCACCCTGCCCTCGGCCCACGGCGAACGCGCCGTGCTGCGTCTGCTGGACAAAACCGAAGCCAAGTTCAGCCTCGAAAGTTTGGGCATGAGCGGCGACGTGCTGACCGCGTTCAACCGGCAGGTGCAGCAGCCGCACGGCATCGTGCTGGTCACCGGCCCGACCGGGTCGGGCAAGACGACCACGCTGTACGCGGCAATGACCCGCCTGGACACCGCCACCACCAACGTGCTGACGGTCGAGAACCCGGTCGAGTACGAGCTGCCCGGCATCGGCCAGACCCAGGTCAACGCGGCAATCGACCTGACCTTCGCGACCGCACTGCGCGCGATCCTGCGCCAGGATCCGGACGTGATCATGATCGGCGAGATCCGCGATTTCGAAACCGCCCAGATCGCGATCCAGGCCTCGCTGACCGGTCACCTGGTGCTGGCCACGCTGCACACCAACGACGCACTGAGCGCCGTCACCCGCTTGACCGACATGGGCGTCGAGCCGTTCCTGCTCAGCTCCAGCCTGCTGGGTGTGCTGGCCCAGCGCTTGGTGCGCAAGCTCTGCCCGGTCTGCAAGAAGCAGGACGAGCGTGGCCGCTGGCACCCGGTCGGCTGCCCCGAGTGCGCGAACACCGGCTACAAGGGCCGCACGGGCGTCTACGAGCTGATGGTGGTGGACGACAAGATCCGTGCGCTGATCCACAACCGCGCGGCCGAGAGCCAGCTCTACGTGGCCGCCGAGGCCGCGGGCTTTCGCACCATGCGCGATGACGGCCAACGCCTGATCGACTCCGGCATCACCTCGCAAGAAGAAGTGCTGCGCGTGACCCGCGAATGACCCGACCCGCCGGTAACCCCCGATGACCGCCTTCAAGTTCGAAGCCCTCGACGCCGCCGGCAAGACGACGACCGGCATCGTCGAGGCCGACAACGCCAAGGGTGCGCGGGCCCAGGTCCGCGCCAAAGACCTGGTGCCGCTGGCGGTGACGCCAGTGGGCGTGGCCAACGAAGGTGGCAACGCCGGCATCGGCAGTGGCCGCAGTCGCCTTGGCCGGCGCGCCTTCAGCGCCAGCGGACTGACCGTGTGGACGCGCCAGCTGGCCGGCCTGGTCGGCTCCGGGCTGCCGCTCGAGCGTGCCTTGACGGCGTTGGCCGACGAGGCCGAAGAACCGCGCCAGCGCGAGCTGCTCGCCCACCTGCGCAGCGAGGTCAATGCCGGCAGCTCGTTCGCCCGCGCGTTGTCGTCCAGCCCGCGCGAGTTCGACGACGTCTACCGTGCGGTGGTCGCGGCCGGCGAGGCCAGCGGCGCCCTCGGCGGTGTGCTGGAGAAACTGGCCGACGATCTGGAAGACCGCCAGGCGCTGAAAGCCAAGGTACTGGGTGCGATGCTGTACCCGGCCATCGTCTCGCTGATCGCGATCGTCATCGTCACCTTCCTGGTCACCTACGTGGTGCCGCAGGTGGCCTCGGTCTTCACCAGCACCAAGCGCGCATTGCCGACGCTGACGGTGATCATGCTGGCCATCAGCGCCTTCGTGCGCCAGTACGGCTGGATCGTCGTCGTGCTGCTGATCGCCGGCGTGGCGATGCTCAGCTTCTCGCTGCGCAACGAAGCCTTCCGCGAGCGCTTCGACGCCGCCACGCTGCGGCTGCCGCTGTTCGGCCGACTGGCCCGCGGCTACAACGCCGCGCGCTTCGCCGGCACGCTGGCCATGTTGGCCGGCGCCGGGGTGCCGATCCTGAAGGCCTTGCAGGCGGCGGCCGAAACACTGGGCAACCGCGCGATGCGCGCCGACGCGATGGCGGCGCTCGTGCAGGTGCGCGAGGGCGCACCGCTGGCCTCGGCGATGGCGGCCAAGAAACGCTTCCCGGGCTTGCTCGCCATGTTCGCGCGCCTGGGTGAACAGACCGGCAAGCTGCCGGTGATGCTGGACCGCGCTGCCCGCCAGCTCGGCGGCGAGGTGCAGCGCCGCGCCCTCGCCGTGGCCACGATTCTGGAGCCGCTGCTGATCGTTGCCATGGGCGTCGTGGTGATGCTGATCGTGCTGTCGGTGCTGCTGCCGATCATCCAACTCAACACCTGGGTCAAGTAGGCCCCCACGGCCCCTCGGGGGCCTTCCCCCCGACGGGGGCTCACGCAGCGGACCGGCCGCGCCGGATCCGCGCACGCCGCTTGAAGGTGAGCGGCGCTGCGCGCACTCAGGGGTTTGCGCTGTGCCATGCCGATTCGCGAAGAGGGGCTGTTCACTGACAACGCGAAGACGCCGTCGTATCCTGCCCGTCGGCGGGAGCGGGAGCCCTGCCCCTTGCCAGTCTTGGTGGGCAGCGTTGGGTGCAACACGTGTGCTTCGAGTCTGGCGGGGACGTCACGAGAACTTCCAATCGTCCACCTGAAGGAGATCTCATGAGAATCATCGTCGCCCTGGGCAAGGCTGTCGTTATTTCCGCTTTTGCGTTTCTCGCTGGCTGTGCCAGCGTCAACAAGGCACCGGCGGAGGCCGACACTGCCGCCAAGACTTTCCAGCCGAAGGCGGGTGTCGCACAGGTCTATGTCTACCGCAATGAAACCATGGGCGCGGCGCTGTCGATGCCCGTCACGGTCGATGGCAAGTTGGCTGGAAATACCGGTCCCAAGTCGTACTTCAAGTTCGACCTGGCGCCGGGCAAGCACCGCATCACCTCACAAGGAGACGGCTCCGTGCTGGACCTCGACACCGAAGGGGGCAAGCTGTACTTCGTTTGGCAAGAGGTGAAGATGGGCATGATGTCGGGCGGATCGAAGCTGCAACTGGTCGACGCGGAACAGGGCAAGAAGGGTGTCTCCGAGTGCTCGTTGATACAAGCCAGTCCTTGAATTGAGCGACTCCGCCCCAGGCAGGGCCGCGGGTGACAGGGCTCGCTGAGGGTCGCCGCGGTGGGCCCTTCTTTCGTGGATGGACAACGCCACGGGCTTGATGTCGAATGCGGGCCCGCAACGTTTCAAGCCACGACCGGAGATGCCCTTGCCACCAGACCAGACGCCCTCCTCGCAGACTCGCCTTGCCAGCGGCCACTTCGAAGTGAAGATGGAGCCGCAGCCAGCCGGGCCGGAAACCGCCGCAGTCGAAGGCAGCGGCACGCAGTTGGGCCGGATGTTGCTGCACAAGCGTTTCGATGGTGATTTGCAGGGCACGGGCGAGGGCCAGATGCTGACCGCAGTGAGCGACACACCGGGTTCGGCCGGATACGTGGCGATCGAGCGCTTCGTCGGCACGCTGCATGGGCGCACGGGCAGTTTCGTGTTCCAGCACAGCGGTCAGATGGACCGCGGCGCGCAGCAGTTGGCGATCAGTGTCGTGCCGGGGTCCGGCAGCGGTGAGTTGGCGGGGCTGGCCGGGCGTTTCGTGCTGCGGATCGAGAACGGCCAGCACCTGTACGACTTCGACTACACGCTCTGACCCCGTGCTTGGGGCCGGCCCGCGGACGAGCGCGACCGACGTCACCGCGAGACGCCGCGGCCGACGATGGCCTGCTTCACCTGCTTGCTTGATCGTTGCTCGGCCCGGCCGCTCTGTCCACGCGCGGCGCCAGCGGGAGGATGAACAGATTGGCGGACGCCGGCGGCAACTTGACGTTCTTCAGTCCACCGGCTGTTTGATCGAAGTACGCGGTATCCGTCCAGCGCACCGTGTCTTTCACGACGTGGTTGTTGTCGGTCAAGCGGTCCGAACGCAACACCCGATAGCCGTACTTCCCGTCCGCAAGCGTTCGTCGGGGGTTCGTGTCCATGGTGTTCAGGTTGACCGAGACGCTCTTGTTCAAGTCACGGTTGATGACCATCACCCGCAGTGAACTCTCGTCCTCGCTGATGGACGAATACGTCGACACCTGGCCATAGTGATGCTTTCCGTTCGGCGTCGTCAGCAGTCGGTTGTTCTTGATTCGGTTGCGGACCATGGTCTTGCCGAATTGCTGGGCGTAGATGCTGTACGCATATCCCGGCGCCTGGACCTGAGGGAATTCAATATCTTCACCGCCCGGATGCGTGCCATTGGCGTACTGAACGAGCGAGAAAGCGGGGTGGGTATCGAGAGAATGGTAGAACATGCGTTCGACATTCTGCTCCAGCAACTTGCCCGTCCAATCGGCCATCACCAGGGCGTGCCCCATGTCCTGCAATACCTGAAACTCCCCTGCCGCATTGTTCTGGAACACATTGAACTCGGTCATCCAGATCTTCCACGATCGCGTGGGTGAGTGAGGGTCATCCGTGCCGAGCAACGCTTTGACGTTTTCAATCTCGGCGCCACGGTCCACCTCGTACAGCATCTCCTGGGTCTGCTTTTTTCGCCGCGACGCCAAGCTCGCCCCCTCATAAGGCTTTGCTGACAAGTACTGGTGGATGGAGTAGGCGTAGACGCTGTCCAGCTTGCCGGCATCGCTGAGTTTCGACTTCAAGGCATCGAGCCATGCTTTCGCCTTGTTGTCTTGGTAGTCTGCCGCCAATCCCTGAGCCAGCAGCTTTATTTCCGGCCGGGCTGCTTTCATCTTGCCCTGAAATTCGAAAAAGATATCGGCGTGCTGGCTCGCATTCCAACGAGACCAATCTTCGTTGCCCACCTCCCACCACAAGGTGGTGGCGCCTTCCGGGCTCGCCACCCAGGCGGCCGCCTTCGAGGCCGCAATGGACAGATTGGTGGGATCGATTTCGGGAGGCAGCGGCGGGCTGCTGAATTGGTTCTTGTTGATGTACTGGAATCCCCAAGGGTTGTACTTCAGCCAGAAGACCGTATTCACCTCGAACAGTCGCTCCATGTCCAGGCTGTCCGCAGCGGTATAGCGGTTGATTTCAGCTGGTGTCAAATAAGCGTTCCATTGCGTCGGATGAGGCAAGGAGGGATAGCTATGAATCGGATCATCCCAAATATAGAGGAATGAGCTGTTGCCATTGGGAAACCGCAAGGTGCCCAAGGACAGGCTGTCGATCGTGTCAGCGGTTTTGGACGAGACCGGCGTACCGCCGACGTCGCTGAGATTGTCAAACGTCCAGCGCCACTGAGCGGTGCTGAATTCGACGCCGCTGCCAAAGGTCCGGCGGCTGATGTCGGTGCGGTACGGACCGAGGGTTGCCGCAGCATCAATCTGGATCACGACGGGAGAGGTGTCGCCAGCCACCACCGGCCCGCCCGCCGTCACCGCAAGCAATGCGGCCAACCACTGAAACGCGTTCATCGAAGCAAGTCCTTTCACGCCGATATGTGCCGGAAGCGAAACGGGGAGCCGGCCTCCCATGCGCCGGCCTTCATGGGCGCAGTGAGCGCCCGCTCAATTGGCGGCACTAGCCCTGACGTGCCTCCGGGCTGCCCACCACAATGGCCACCGGCTGGGTCTGCTCCTGGATGAAGACACACAGCAGCTTGATCGGCTTGTCGCCCAAAACCCTGGCAAAGTGCACATCGCTGTCCGCCACCATGTACGACATGCCGGGCTTGAAGCGGCGATCCGGCTTGCCCTTTGTGACCAAGTCGAACTCGCCCTCGAGGACATACGTGACCTCGAGACCGGGATGGGTGTGCGGGGACGCGCTGGTCCCGTTCGGAACTTCGATCAGGTTGAAGTTGACGGTATAGCCATCCGGGAAATTGGTCTTTTGCAGCACCGTGCGCTTGATCCCTCCCTGGACATACGATGTGCCGACTGCAGCAGTCATCGCCGCAGCCAATTCCTCGTTCAATGTGACGTCTAGCATGCTGATTTCTCCGTGATCATTTGAATGAAATAACACTTGGTTTGATCGTCGCTCGAATTCACCATCAGTCGCCGAGCCCTCATGGGTCTATCGGCGGCTAATGACTCCGCGCAGAACGCGCGGCCCCTGCGATCGGCGCGAGCCAGCTGACCGCATGATCGGTATATATCTCGGCCTGGGGCGTCAACCCCTCCATGCTGTCGAGGGTGCCCGCCTTCACGACGACCTTTCCAGGTGCCGCCGCAATCTTCGCCAAGATCGGAGAGCCGCAGCCGTCGCAGAAGTATCGATAGACGGGTTGCCCACTGTCACCTTGGTCGATGAAAAGCTTGGTCTCACCCTGCTGCTCATAGTCAGCTTCTTTGACGACGACATTGAAGGAGACCACGCTTCCGCTCAGTTTCTGGCAGTGCGTGCAATGGCATACCGCAATGGCCCGCGGTTCGCTTTTCAACGTGTAACGAACGGCCCCGCACAGGCAGCCACCTTTTCGATCCTGCATGATGTCTTCTCCGGATGACGAGTTTGATTGGCGCCCGCGATACCGTTTTTAAAACTACGAAACTTCAGCGGGCCGGCGCAGTGCTTTCTGCCGGGAGGCGAGGGCCGCACCGATGAACAATGCGAACGCCGACACGATCAAGCCGCGCTCCAGTCCGCCCGAACCATCGGCGATCCAGCCCACCATGGTCGGGCCGACGATTTGGCCGAAGGCAAATGCCATGGTGAACGCGCTGATACCAGCGGGCCAGGACTCTGGCGGCAGGTTATGTCGCACCAGGGCCGTGGTCGACGCGACCACCGACAGAAATACCGCGCCGAACACGATGCCCGAGAGAAAGACGACGGGCACCGCGCTGGTCAATGCCGGCAAGATGGAGACCGCCCCCAATATGCCGTTCAGGATCGCCAGCGATTCACCGCCTTTGAAGCGATCCAGCATGCGCGCCCAGATGCGCGATGACGCCACCACCGCCAGGCCGAGCAGCGTGTAGAACAGGGTGATCAAGCCGGCAGGCATGCCCTGTTGCTTGAGCAAGGCGACCACGAAGGTCATGTAGCCGATGTAGCCGACCCCGAACATGAAGTAGCCGCTCAACGCGAAGGAAAAATCCTTGGCGGCGAACCGTTGCTTGCCGCCCTGGCGGGGCGGCGCTTCGCCTATCGTCTTCGCCGGCAAGGCCATCACGGCGGTCGCGACGAGACAGGTGAGTCCAAGGGCCAGCCATGGCCATTGCCAAGGGTGCGCAGTTCCGCGTTCTTGCGCGGACGCCAGTGCCACCGGCACCAGCAAGGCCGAGAGCGCGATACCGAAGCCCGTGCCACCGTAGTACAAGCCGATCAGGAAACCGGCCCGCTCGTTGTGCATCGACCCCAGCCGCGCCGCCAGAACGCCGCCAGCGATGAAGATGAACGCACTGGCGACACCCGCACACACGCGTTGCAGGAACAACGCGGTGGCATCCGTCACCATGCCCGACAGCAGCATGAATATGCCCGCCAGGACGGAGCCGGTGATCAGCAAGCGCCAGACGCCCAGGCGACGCATCAATGCGGGTGTTGCCAACGCGCCGATGAAATACCCGAGCGCGTTGCCCGTGTTCATCGCGCCAGCCAGCAGGTACGACCAGCTGAGGTCGTCGCGCATGGATGGCAGCAGCAGCCCGTACGAAAAGCGCGAAAGGCCCAACGCGACTGCGGCGGCGAGCGACAAGGCCAGCGCAGTGACCAGCGGACGGCGCGGCGAAACATATTGTGTTGGCACGTGAGCGGCGGCAATATCGTGAGATTGTTTCATTGAATTCAAGCCCCCTGTGTTGGATGTACCGGAACGATGCGTTTCAATACTTCATCCATCGAATGCTCGTGACGCCATTCATTCGCATCTTCTCTCGTGACGAGAAAATGGCGCCTATGTGCCCTCCAGATACATCTCATCGTTTTTCAACGCTTGCGCCAGTTTCCCCAGCATCTGCGCCACGCAGCGATGCGCATCCTGCGTAAATCTGGCATTCATCAACGGCCGAGGCAGGGCATGCGTATAGAAGTGCGGCCCCTCGACAGGAAACCCGAGGGCCCACAGGTTCTTGTGGGGTTTGCCGCTGCCACCGATGACCTGCATGTCGTGATTGATGTCCAGGCCTCCGGGATGGTAGGTGCCGTTGACATGCGGCCGCACGATGCCCCTTCCAACCAGGTTCTTCGTGAGGGCTGAAGCATCGGTTTGGGGAGAATAGGGATCCAGCCTTGCAATCACCAGCACGTCCGCCACGTGCCTGACCGGCTCGTCACCAAGCTGATTGACAATCCAGAAATGCCCACTGCCGGCATCGGTGACCACTTGGTTGCCCGGGCCGCCGGCGATGTCGAGCACACCAGCGTCCATCAACGCGAGCAGCTCGGCATTGCGTCGCCGCGGCGGACCGAACGAAATCCGGTTGGTGGTGGCAACGAAGTCCTCCACGTACACCCGGTGAGACGCCGGTGTCAGGCCGGCGAATTCGACCGCCGTACGCAGGGCCTCGCGGGTGTCACGTAAAACATCCGTCGCGGCCTTCACCGGGCTCGTCAAGTTGCCCTTGTTCGCTTCGGCCAGATCGGTTTCGACGAGCGCGCGGAAGAACCTTCTGAAGCTCTCGAAGGACGAGAATTCTTCACCTTCGAGCGGGTTCAACAATTTCGAGATCGCCAGGCGCTCGGCGGCCGTCGGATGAAAGGTCGCGGCCTCCGGATCGCTGCCGGTCTGGGCTGCCCGGTAGGCATAGGCCATCTCCTTTTCGATCAACGGCAGTACCTCCTCGACAAAATCGAGCTGCAGGTTTCCGCTGCGTGCAAGCGCGCGGGCCTGCAAGGCTTTGACGGCGTCGACGGTAAAGAAGCGCGCCCGATGCCGGCCAGCGATCCCTTTCTGGTTGGTGCCCCGTGCGGCAAACGGCAGGCAATTCCGCGAGAACAACAAGATCTTCGGCTCGCGACCGCTCGGCCGATAAAGCAGCTTGGCCTTTTCTCCAAAAAAATGGCCTCCCCGCCCGATCGTCAGGGCGGAAATGACGTCATAGGCCGTCAAGCCCAGGCCTTGCACCGCCACGGTGGCTGCCGCCGGAATCGTGTCGAGGCCATGGATGGGATAGGGGCTCGAATGGAAGCTCAGCCTCGAATTCATCCTTCCCGCCGAGCGTGCGAACGTATCGAATGCGAGATCGCTGGGGGTCGGCGTGCGTGTGCCGTGACCGGTCGCGATGACCACCTGATCTGCGTGGTACTGGAACCCGTTGTCGAGGCAGACGGTGAATCCGCCACTTTCCAGCGCGATCAAATCCGTCGCCCGCCGGCGGTGATGCTCGATGCGCACATTCTTCGGAAGAAAACGCACAACGAGGTCGAATGCCCAGGTCAGGTATTCGCCCAGCATGTCGCGTGGCAGATGGTCATGGTCGCTGATCTCGTCGCCACTGCTGTTCTTGACCTGGAAATAGCGGTTTCCAAACTTTCGGTAACCGACCAAACGCGCCCATTGCGTCAGCGAGATGCCGTCTCTCCCGGCCACCACACTGTCTTGCGCGAAGATGCTGACCTGCGACGCCACCGTATTCGTCAGAAGGTGGTCCGGCTGGTGTGCGGAATGTGATCCCTGCCCGCATTCTCCCGGCTCGACGATATCGACCTTGATGTCGAGCGACATGGGGTGGGCATGCAAATGCTCCACCATGCGCTCCAGTATGCTCAGGCCACGTGGACCCATTCCGATTATTGTGATGCGCGCAGTTTCCATGGCAATTGATTGAGAGGAGTTACGCAGGGCTGTGTGGAGTGATATTCCGCGTTGCTCTAGCCGGAAAAATCCGGGTGAACATGGAGCAGGGCGATATTGCTGTTTCCTTGCAGTTTAGGAAAGACCTCCAGCACCTTGGGGTCGTGGCCCGGAATGATGTGATACGGCCCGTCGGCCAGCGCTTCGATCTTGGCGTGCGCTTCCAGCATGCCCTCAACGTCAACCACGATCGGAAATGGGCTGCGCTCACGAATGTTGGTCCAGTAGTGCGCGGCATCACTTGCCAGGACGATCTGGCCGCGCATGGTCGGCACGGTCACCACCTGCATGCCCTTGGTATGGCCGCCGACCTGGTGCAAGAAAATGCCGTCCGCCAGCCTGCTGCTGCCCTTGTGGAATACCAGCCGCCCCTCGAACAGGCAGCGAATGGCGTTGATCACGTCCTTGGCCTCAAACGGCTTTCGCAACGCCTCATGGCCCATGCAGCGTCCGGTGCAGTAGGCCATTTCGTCATCCTGGATGTGGAACCGGGCATTCGGAAACGCCATCAGATTGCCGCAATGGTCGTAGTGCATGTGGGTGATGACGACGTCGGTCACCTCATTCGCATCGATGCCCACGTCGCGCAGCATCTCGACGGGGCTTTGCAAGTATGTGCGCTGGCGTTTCTTCGCGGTTTCCGCGTCGAATCCGGTGTCGACCACGATCACCTGGCTCTCGCCCTTGATCGCCCACATGAAGAAATCCAGTGGCATCAGGGCGTCGTCGTGGAAATCGGAGAAGATGAAATTCTCCGAGGCATGGCGGCTGGCGTGCGTGGCATAACGCAGCGCATACACCTCGTACAAGGCCTGCTTCATGAACCCTCTCAAGACACACCGAGAGGTGAACTCGCCTGCGTTTCGCGAACGCGCTTCATGGCGACCAGGGAAATCCGGTGCTCCAGCACCTCCTCTTCGCGCGCAGACGGGCTGCTTTGCTGGAAGAAAAACCTGTCCTCGCCGAATGCCGGGACCAACTGATCGAACCAGGTGGCCTTACTGTCGAATTTCGCATAAAAAGGCCTGCGCACCCAGTCAGCGTTTCTCGCCTGGAGGAACTGCAGGGCAAAGACCTTTTCGCCGCCCAGCGTGATGATGCCATCGACGACCACTTTGCCCGGATGCGCGCTCATCGACGGGCCCCGTACTGTTCTCGCCAAGCCCGATATCTGCTGATACGCCGCTTGAAACACTTCATATGCCTTCGCCAGCGGCAGTTCGAAGTAACTGCTCGGGCCGGTATCCCGTTCGACGAACATGTAATAGGGAACAGCGCCGAGCCTGACTCCGGTCGTCCACAACTCAGCCCATCCGGCCGGATCCTCGTTGATATGGCGTATCAAGGGGGCCTGCATGCGCAGCGTCGCACCGGTCGAGACAATTCGCCTGACCGCCTGTTGCGCAATACGGGTGCGCAACTCAGCCGGATGGTTGTAGTGACCCATCAGCGCCAGGTTCTTGCCTGAGGCCACGACCTTTTCAAAGAGTCGCAGCACGTCGTCTGCGTCCTTGTCGGTGACGAAGCGCTGCGGCCAGTAGGCGACGGACTTGGTGCCGATCCGGATGTTCTGAATGTGCGCCAATTCCGGTGCAAGCAGGGGCTCGATGCAGTTGGCCAGCGAGCGCGCGTTCATCACCATCGGGTCGCCGCCGGTGATCAGGACGTCGGTAACGGCCTGATGACGCTTGAGATACTCGACCAGCTCGGACGTATCCTTGGCGTCGAATTTGAGCTCGTCCATGCCGACGAATTGCGGCCAGCGAAAGCAGAAGGTGCAGTAGGCATGGCAGGACTGTCCGGCTTTCGGGAAGAACAGCACCGTCTCCCGGTATTTGTGCTGCAACCCGCTCAAGGGCCGACCGTCGAGGTGGGGAACGTTGTGCGTCATCTGCCCGGCGGGATGCGGATTCATGCGCATCCGGATCTGGCGCACCATCTGCTCGATCTTCTGTTCGTCCTTGTCGATGAATACCAGATCCCGCAGGGCCTCGTATTCCGAAGGGCGCAACATATCGCGGTGCAGGAAGGTGAGCCGATAGATCGGATCGTCAGGGATGTTGTCCCAGTCGATCAGTTCGTCCATCACATACGAATTGACGCGAAATGGAAGCACCCGGGATACCACGGCCACCGATTCACGCTGTTCCGCCGAGAGCTTTTCCCATTGCGGTGCTTCCTTGATGGTGTGCCGTGTATAGGGCTTGAATTTCACTGCGTTGTCTGTAGTCAAGATAGACCTTCATGACAGTTGAGCTTCTATCCGCCGCCCAGGCGACGCGCGCGGCGACTGCCGCGGTGCGGGACAGCGCTGGTCGTCGCACGCGGGGCGCCGGTCTTCACGTGGCCGGCGTGCGGCGGGGCAATAGGCTGCTCTGAGCTGTGCGCCATGCGCCATTCGCCAGCATCCATGCAGCGTCGAGAGGGCGGGACGATCCTTGAAGCCACAGGCTGCCGCCAACGCACGGGTTGCTGGCCATGCAGTCGGCGGGCGGTGCCTGGATCACGCTGACGCTCGTATCACGGGCGTCAGCGCCCTTGCCAGCCCCTTCAGGGTGGAACTGGCGCCGCGAAGGTGCCAACGGCCTCTGCGTCGAACTCGAAGGCGCCGCGGTCCCAGGCACCATCGCGCCCGCGCGCAACGCCATATCCGTCCACATGGAATGGTTCGGGCAAGGTGGCACCGGCGGCCGTGCCGAGCTTGAGGCGGAAGTCGAGGTTCAGATAATCGACAAACGGGTCGCCACGGGCTGCGCTGCTGCCACCGGGTTCCGCGTGCTTGCCACCGGAGTGGATGAAGTGGTTGTTGTCGTGCTGCCCGAATTTGGCGAAATCCGGGCTGCGGCAGTTGTAGAAGAGATTGTTGAAGGCAGCATTGCCGGAGAACACGTTCGGGAAGGTGCTCAGGCTTTCCTGGTCGACATTGACGAAGGTGTTGTTGTAGACGGCGACGTTGTGGAACTCTTCGCCGGCGCCTCCCGTCCACCCGCCGATGAGCCCATTGGCTTGCTGCCAGTGGGCACCGGGTGGCTTGTAGAACACGTTGCCGTAGATGCGCAGCTTGGCCTGGGGGTTGGACGAGTTGTCCCACATGATCCCGCCGGTGCTCTGGATGTCGGTGAACAGGTTGTGGCGGAAGGTCACGTTGCCCACCTTGCCTGCGAAGCCCCAGATGCTGGCCACTTCGGAGTGGACCTCGCTGGAGCCGTGGAAGGATTCAACCCAGCCATGTTCGACCACGAGCCGGCGTGGGCTGACGAAGAACGGGGCGCGGCCGATGCCGACCATCCGGAAGTACGACAGGGTCACCCCGGTTGCCCCATGGATGGCCAAGCCGTCGTTCGAGTAAGACCCACCGTGCTTGCTGGCCGAGCCTTTGCCGTGCAACTCCACATGGCGGATCGTGATGTGGTCGGCCGTCACGTTCTGGCCGGCGATCTTGAGCAGGGGGACGTCGTCCCGCCTTTCCGCGATCTTGATGCCGAACACCCCACCCCAGTTGTTCACGGCGCCGCCGCCGGTTTGCCCGTCCACCAGCCAGTGAGACGATGTGAAGGCCAGGCCGCCGGTGAAGATGGCCTGGCCGTCACCGTAGGCATCGCTCCACCCAGCGCTGGTGCCGTGGTCGGCCACGGTCGCCTTCTTGATCGTGATGAGCGTCGTTCCGCTGGTCTTCGTTCCGAGACCGCGCCCCGGATAGATGCCATCGCCCAGGTAGTAGGTGTCTCCGCGCGTCAGCGACTTGGGCAGTGCGGTGTACGCGTTGAGCCAGTCGGTGCCTGTGTTGTTTCCGGTCGCGTCGGCTCGCACATAGTGATTGGCCGCCCAGGCGGCGGCGGGGGCGGTGCCGGCCACCACCAGCATCAGCGCGGCCGCCATTCGTCGCATGGGTCTGATCACGATCGCGGCGAGCAGCGCGGTCGGGAGCCTGAATTCACACGTCATGCAGAGTCTCCGTGAACCGTATTGATTTGAGATCGAGTCTCTGCAAGGCAGTGCGCAACGTCGCTATCCTGGGTTAACACCTCGCGTAACTTTGGGTATCAGGCAGCCGGTTGCTTCGGCACGAGGCCGAAGCGCCGTCACTTGGCCGAGTTCACCGCGCGAAGGCGGGACTTGATGCGGCTCAGGGCGACGGGCGTGACGCCGATGTAGCTGGCGATGTCCTTCTGCGGGATCATGGCCGCGAACTCTTCGTACTCGACCAGAAAGCGCAGGTAGCGCTCTTCCGCCGTCTTGGTGAGGAATTCCATTTCGCGCCGCTCGGTGCGTGATGCATAGAGCTCGTACGCCCGGCCCACCACACGCTGCCATTCGATGTGGCGTGCCGCGAGAGACTGAATCTGCTCGTAGGCCATTTCTTCGAGCTGCGTGTCAGCCAGGGCCTGCGCCGAGAAGCGGGCCAGACTGTTGCGCGATCGTGACGTCATGTTGGCGATGTAGGTGCCTGCCGTGGCCAGGTTCTTCACCCAGTGCTTTCCGTCCACGGTCTCGTAGACCAGCTTCACCACGCCCCAGTTGACGATGAACACCGACGACTGCGTCTGGCCGGCATGGAAGAGGAACTCTCCTGCGCGCACCTGCCTGGTGGTGATGCTCGTCGCGAAGCTCTCCCACTGTGGCAGCTCGCATCCCGCCAACAACTCGGCGACCTCTTTAGCCGTACTTGCCATGCAACCTGTGCCTGCGATCGTTCATCCAAGACATGCGCCCTGGAGAGCGATCCCCGGGGCGATGGGCGGTCCCAGGGGATCGCCGCGAATGGCTCCAGGGCGGTCCTCAATGCCCGATCGTGTCCTTCATGACTTTGAAGAAGTCGGCCGGGTAGACGATCTCGTAGCCATAGAACCCATAGGACTGGGTGTTGGTGCCGACCACCATGCTTCGCATCAGGTCGTACCGCTCGGTAGCCCGGGTGAGCCAGGTGCTTTGGGTGTCGTACCACTCCGGATGGGCCAGGTGGCCGGCCGCGAGCTCCTTCTTGTAGAGACGATCGAGGTAGGCCAACGGGTACACGATGTGGTTGCTGCCGCCATCGGTGCCACGGGTCACTTCCGAGTACACGAAGTACTTGCGCTCGTTGTCGTAGCCGTGTTTGACCACGTAATTCATGCCCTGCAGCAGCATGTCGATCAGCGCCGGATGACTCAACCCGGACGCCTGTCCGGCAGCCGCAAACTCCTTGTCGGCCTCGTAGAACTTGATGAGGTTGCCGAGCAGCGCGCCGGCCATCCACGGGTTGGTCCCGGTGGCGTTGTAGCCTGCGCCGTTGTCCATCTTGGTCATGGTCCAGAAACCGGTGCCCTTGCTGGCATCGTTCACGCCGATGACGTCGTTGGAGATGACGCCGGTGACGGGGTTGTAGCCGACGTGGTTGAGCGGCGTCCTGAACCACTGGTGCAGGTAGTTCACCAAACCGCCGGCCACCTCCTTGTGGTACTTCGCATCGCCGGTGGCCCGCACGTATTCGTTCATCACGTACAGCGGCCAGCCGTAGTCGCGCTCGGCTTCGCGGTACTTGTCAGCGGCGTTGAAAGGCTGTTTGAAAAAGTGCGGCGACACGAACTTCCACCAGCCGGCCACTTCGGTCAGCACGTCCAGCGAGCGCTTGTCGCCGGTGAGCAGGTAGTTGTTGCTCAGGCCACTGACATGGGCGTGGCCCCAATGCAGATTGCGCACCTGGTGGTCGATGTTTTCATGGTTGATGGCGTGCACTTCGCCGGCCGGCTGCGGCACGCCGCCGGTGGACCAGTACCCGGCGCGCGGGCCATGCGACACGTCCACGTCCATGAAGTGGCGTGTGCTGATGTCGGCCAGCTCGTACCAGCGCTGGTCGCCGGTGCGCAGAAACTCAGTGAAGAAGTTGTTCGCGCCGACGTGGGTGTCGTTGTAGAAGCTGGGGATGCACACCTTGGTCGGCGTGACCAGCGCCCAGCCCGCGCGCAGGCGATCACCGTAGTCGCGCCAGCCAAACATCGTGGCGTTGCCATCGGTTCGCTGGATGCTCGCCTCGTAGATGTCGCGCATCAGGTAGGCGTCATAGCCGGTGTCGGCCTTCGTCGAGGTGCCGACGTTCAGATCGCCGAAGACGCCGGACGACGTGTACCAGTTCCGCGCGGCCATCAGGTCCAGGGTGTGGCGCTGGTAACGGTCGTTCATGCGGTCGACCGCGTGTGTGGTGGGCTTGTCGCCGCCGAACGCGAAGCGCAGCTGGTAGGTCTTGGCGCCGCCTGGGCGGGCAAAGTACATGCTGGCTGCGCGGCGGTAGTGGTCGCCCGACTGCGCAGGCTCGGCGGTTTCGGTGCCACCCGCACGCACCGGGAACAGCGAGGCCGTCAACGTGTTGCCGCTGATGCTCAGCTCACCCGGGAACTGCTGCCAGAAGTCCCTGACCATCAAGGCCAGGTGGCGCTTGCCAGAGTCCAGCGTCACCCAACCCGGTGCTTTGCTGCCCGTACCGACACCGCTGTAGGCAAACGTGTTGCCCATGTCATGGCCCTGCGGGGACCCGTTCACGATTCTGGTTTCGAATCGGAAGTCGCCCTTTTGCAGCAGGTAGTGTTCGCCGGACACCGTGCCCGCGTACGCCGCGCCGTCTTCGCCGCCGAAGCGGTAGTCGGCCGCGCCGTCGGACAAGTAGTGCCAGCGCATGCCCAGGCCCTTGGCCGCGATGGCGAACGTGACGGGTTTGACTTCGACGTTGGGCTCCAGCCGGTCATCGATGACCGAGACCTCCATGTCGATCTTGTCGGAGCCCTGGCTGGCGTAGTAGCGCACCAGGTACTTGATCAGCTTGGCGCCACTGCCGTCGGTGAGCGATCCCTGGGCTTTGATCACCGCGCGCAGCGGGCCGCTCTCTTCGACGGTGACCGCCGCGTCAGTGGCTGCGGACGCGGTGTACTCGCGGTTGTCGAAGGCGTTGACCATGAACATGTCGCCCGAGTCGATCAGCTGCTCGCGCGCTTCGAACTTGCCATTGGCGTTGGCGTCGCGCCAGACCTTGCTGATCACACCCTGGCGGTTGACGGTGAACTTCACCAAGCCGGTGTCGACCGTGACCTTGCCAGGGCCGTTGCCGCTGATGGACACGTTGCGTGGCAGCGGCGCCCGGGTCACGCCAGGACCATAGGCCACGCGGTAGGACTGGGCAGCGCCGAGGTCGGCCACGAGTTGCGTCAAGGCCACCTTGATCGAGCCGTCGGGCCAGCGCGAGATGGCGTCAAACTGGGCCGGCACTTCCAGGCTGCCATCACCCGTTTCCAGGCGCAGATGCTTGATGTTGGACAGCTCGCCCATCGGAAAGGGCACGCCGGTGCGCAGCGGTGACTTGTCGGCCGCAGGCCCGGCGGACAAGCTCAGCGGAATGTAGTGGATGCCGGTGTTGGCCTCGCTCGAATCGGCTCGCGCGGACCGGTGGGCCGCAGAGGCCGTGGCAATGGATGGGGCGGCGCAGGCCGCCATCAGCACCAACGTGGCGACGCCTCGTTTCATCGGCTGAGCCGTCATGGCAGCGAGCATCGTGTCGGCGAACCTGAATTGGCAGTTCATCGGGAGTCCTCCTTGAGCCGTGTCGGCTCGTTGTCGAGTCTGTGCAAGGCGGCGCGCCCCGTCGCTATCCTGGGTTAAGGCCCGGGCCGGCTCCGGGGTAGGCGACCGTGGGTCGATGCGAGACGCGTCGTGTTCGCGATGTGGGCGCGTGCCGCGAGCCGTCCACCGAACTGCAAGAAATCGGTCCCGCCCGGCGCGTGGGCCTCAGGAGAGTGCGGTACGACAGGCGGCGATTCTGGTGACCCGGCTGCGGCTGCGCGCCATGCAAACTAGGGAGCATCACCGCCTTCACGGTGTGTAGCAGTAACTCTTGCGTTAGGCGGTGTCGGTGGCCTGAAAGCGAGCTGAAAATCGCACCGCCACCCTTCGCGGGCACGGTCCTGCCGCCTGCGACGGGACGCGCTGAACGCCCGGATCGGTGATCATCGGCGGATGAAAACGGTGTTCGAAGCTTCCAACGCGGTCGAGGCTCACATGGTGTTGCACCTGCTGCAACAGCAAGGCTTGCAGGGGCGGGTCGACGGCGAGTACCTGCAGGGCGGCATTGGGGAGCTGCCGGCGGTAGGCCTGGTGCGGGTGGTCGTGGACGACGCGGACTACGACGCCGCGCGGGCGGTGGTCACCACGTTCGAGGCAACCCAGCCAGCCGCGCCGACCACGCCACCGGCCCCACGGGTGCCCAGCCGCACGGCCTGGGCCAGCGTCGGCCTCGTCGCCGGCATCTTGCTCACCTGGGCGGCGATGCGCGCACCGGTCAGCCAGGAAGGCGTCGATCACGACCGCGACGGCACGCTGGACGAACATTGGTTCTACGACTCGGGCGGCCGGCCGTTGCGCGTCGAGGCCGACCGCAATTTCGACCACCGGACCGACTACATCGGCCACTACGAACGCGGCTCGCTGGCCAGCGCCGAAAGCGATGACGACTTCGACGGCCGCTTCGAATCGCGGCTGTTCTACCGCGCCGGCAGCGTGCAGCGCCGCGAGACCGACGGCGACGGCGATGGCTTCAACGAATGGGCCTCGAGCTACCGCCACGGCGTGATCGAAAGTTCGTCAACTTTTGAACCGTCGACCGGTCTGCCGCTGCGCGTCGAACACTTCAAGCTCGGCCAGCTGATCGAGGCCGAGCAGGACACCGACCGCGATGGTCGGCTCGATATGCGGCTGCGCTATGGCGCGCTCGGGGAAGTCGTCGCCCGAGACACGCTTTGATCGCGGGCGGGGCGGCGCTTTGCGCCGCCCCTCCAAGTCGCCTGCGCGGATCCGGCTATGCCGGTCCGCTGCAGGAGCCCCCTCGGGGGGCTGAGGCCGGACATGAACAGTCCAGAGGACTGTTCGTGCCTGCCGAAGGGCTGAGCCTCTGGCTCAGCGCGGCCTGCGAGGCAGCCCCCGGCAGGGGGCGTGGGGGCATCATGAAGGCAAGAAGTCCATCGGGTAGGTGACGACCATCTGGTCGACGTCCTTGGCCCCGAAGTCGAACTGCTGGATGCGGGCCAGCAGCTTCTGCTCCAGCTCTGGTGCCTTCAGCTCGGTGGACACGATGCGCACGCTGACCACGTGGCCGGCCGGGGCGATCTTCAGCTCGAGCACGACCTTGCCCTGCAAGCCCGGGTCCTCACGCAGCGCCCGGTTGTAGATTGCGTAGATCGCACCCTTGTTGCGTTCGAAGACGAGGCGGATCTCCTCGATCGAACGCGAGGCCTTGCCGCTCGCGCCCTTCTGCAAGGTGCCGCCAGGCGAGCCGGCGCCCGTGCCCTTGCCGCCCGTGCCGGAGCCTCCACCGCCGCCCGGACCGCCGCCACCGCCGCCGCCGGCCGTGCCTTCGACCAGCGTGGTCGAGCGGCCGGCCAGGCCGCCGCCGCCGGTGTTGCGGCTGTAGCCGGCGGTGTTGATGCCGCCTGAGCCACCGGTCGCGTTCGACGTCACCATCGAGCGCACCGGAATCCCGGCCTCGTTACCTGCCCCGACACCCGGGCCGACGCCCGTGCCCACGCCGAGGCCCGGCTTGATGGCTTCCTTGTTCAGCTGCACCGCGACCGGCGCGCCATGCAGCTCGGCCAGTTGCTCCTTCATCGCCAGCAGGCCGACGCCGGTCGCCTTCCGCCGTGCCGCGTCGAGCGCCTCGCCAGGCGGCTTGCCGGGGACGGGGTTGCGCGCCTCCGGCACCGGCGGCTGCTTCTTGTCGCGCTCGGGCTTCGGCGCCGGCTCGTCAGGTTTCTTGGTCTCCTTGACCGCCTGCTGTGGCTGCTGCGGCGCCACCTCGGCCGGCTTCGGCGTGGGCGGCGGCACCGGTTTCTTGTCCTCGAGCAGCAGCTTGGCCAGCGGCGGCGGCAGGGGCTGCACCTCCTGCTCGCGCGTCAGCTCCGGCAGTGGAATCCAAGGCAGCACGAGTGCGAACAACAGGCACAACCCCATCACCACGCTGGCGATGGTCCGGAAGCGCCGGTCGTCCTCTTCGGGAACCGACCAGGCGAGCACCCCGGGGTGGAACGAAACGGACAGCGCGCTCATGCCGGCACCTCACCTGCCCGGTATGGCGCGGCGAACCGAGCCTGGGTGGACAACGTGTACGTCATGCGTCCGCCTTCTGCCTGAGCGCGAACGAGACGTCGCTGAAGTTGGCGCGCGCACAGGTCGCCATGACCTTGCGCAGCAACTGGAACGGGATGTCCTTGTCGCCCATGATCGTGATGGCACGGCTGCCGCTCTGGTTCTCCTCGCGCACCACCTGGCGGGTGGACAGCAGTTCCAGTTCGGCCTGCAGCGGCGCGATCACGTCGCCCGCATTGGCCAACACCTCGGAGACCAGCGCGATCCGTCGACCTTCGACCACGATGTCGGTGCCGCTGACCAGCACCACCAGCGTCGCCTTGGGCGCCTTCTCGGCGTTCGATTCAGGCAGCGTGACCGCCTTGGAGGCCGGCAGCACTTCGACCTCGGTCGAGTTCGACAACAGGAAGAAGATCAGGATCGTGAACACGTCGACCAGCGCGGTCAGGTTCAAGTCCAGTTGCTGCGTGTTGCGCTGCTTGTGGGCAGCGCGCTTTTGCAGCGGAGTGAGTTTCATCGTCAGTTCCCTTTGGGGCCGTCAAGCCTCAAGGCTTCACGCGGACGACCGGCGCGTCGCCGATCGCAATGTCGGGAAAGAGTTCGCTGCGCACGACCTGGCCACCTTCGGAGCGTTGGGTCGAACGCACCGCATCCATCACCTTCACCAGCTTGTCGTAGGAGGTGTCAGGCTCGGCCAGAACGCTCGCATCGCGTTGCTCGGGAAATTTGAGCTTGATCTGCGTCACCAGCGCGTTCAGCGTCACCAGATCGGGGGTGCTGCCATCGGTGTTGGCAATGCGCTGGATCAGGCCGCCGATGCGGTCCCCGACCTCGATCGCGTCGGGACGGATCACCACTTCCAGGTTCAGGTGGTCGACCTGCAGCTGCTCGGCCGCGCCGGTGCTCTGCGCAGGCAGGCTCATGTCCACCACCGTGAGGCGGGTGAACACGGCCGTGGACAGCAGGAACGGCACCAGCACCACGATCAGGTTCAGGAAGGCCGAGATCTCCAGCGCCGCTGGATGTTTCTTGAGGCGTCGAACGCGCATGACGCGGGCCCTTTTGTGTGGGTTGGCGGATCAGCGGTTCGAGTGCTCGGGAGCGATGCGCTGCATCAGGTTCAGGAAGCTGATCTTGGCGGCTTCCAGCCCGTCGACGATTTCGCTGGTGCGCGACTGCAGGAAGGCGTGGATCAGCAAGAACGGAATCGCGACCATCAGCGCGAACGCGGTGTTGTTCATCGCGATCGAGATCGAGGCCGACAGCATCTCGGCCTTCTCGGCCGGGTTGACCTGCGCGACCGCCGTAAACGCCTTGATCAGGCCCATGATCGTGCCCAGCAGGCCGACCAGCGTGATCACGTTGGCGAAGGTCGCGATGTAGTGCGTGCGGCGCTCCAGGCGCGGCACGATTTCCATCATGCCCTCTTCCATCGCCGCGTCCAGGTCCTCGCGGCGGCGCGAGGTCTGCAGGCGGGTCAGGCCGTGGGTCACGATGTTGCCGATGGCCGATTCCGAGCGCGAAGCGGTGCTCAGCACCTCCTTCAGCTGGCCGCCCTGCAGCATTGGCAGCATCTGCGCCCATTCGCGCTTGTTCTGGCTGCGTGCGCGGCGCAGGAAAACCCAGCGCTCGACCGCGATCGACAGGCCCATCGCCAGAATGATCAGGCTGGGGTAGATGAACAAGCCGCAGTCCCTGAAGAACTTCACGACCATGTCAAAAGTAATCATCTCAATCTTCTCCGAGAGGCCACGAGGGCGGGGGCAGGAACAAAGAAAAGGAAAACGTCAGGGCTTGGCGGCAGCGGCGGGCGCCGGGTGCAAGGCCGCGTCGTACTGGATCTGGCGGCGGAAGACATCGCGGTCGACCGGTGCCAACACCTCGTCGAGCACGCTGACCGCGGGGCGGCCTGCCAATTCGCCGGGCAGCGGCTTCTTCCACGGCACGATGTACAGCACCTTCGGCAACTCGCGGTTGCCGATGATCTGGGTGCGCTCCAGGTCTGCCCGGTCTTCGGCACGCGCACCGACAGCGGCAGCAGCGCCCAGTGCAAGCAACAGTAAAGCTCGTCTCATGGCTTGTCCTTCGGCGCAGAGGCCGCTGGGGTCGCCGCCGGCGCCGACGCAGCAGCGGTTGGAGCGGGCGCAGGCTTGGCGCGGGTCTTGACGTCGGCCACCCACTTGCCGACGGCGGCGTCGCCGGCCGGCGTGAGGGCCAGGTAGCGGTTGTACAACTCGAGCGCCTGGTCCGGGTGGTTCAGGTACAGGTCGTGCAGTACGCCCAGGTTCAGGCTGGCCGGCGCGTAGTTGGCGTCGGCCGCGATCGCCGCTTCGTAGGTCTCGCGGGCCTTGTCGAACTGGCCTTGCTGGCGCAGCGCGATCGCCTGGCTGTTCAACTGGGCCGCCTTCGAGGCGCCGTTGTCGGCGCGCTCGCTCTTGCCCCAGCGGCCGGGGCGCAGCTCGCGCAGCGCGGCAAAGCTCTTCTTGACCCACTCGTCGTACAGGCCATCGGCCGAGCGCTTGGCGTTGACTTCGTGCAGCTCGATCGCCTTCTCCTCGAACGGGAAGGCCTGCTCTTCCAGCAGCACGTTGTACTGCTCGAGTTCGATCTTGCTGAGCTTCTTCGGCCGCTGCGAGCCGATCAAGGCCTTGCCGAAGTCCTGGTAC
The DNA here is from genome assembly GCF_036277275.1 of Ideonella sp. Lineage (GTDB taxonomy): Bacteria > Pseudomonadota > Gammaproteobacteria > Burkholderiales > Burkholderiaceae_C > Ideonella. The sequence goes on from NZ_DASUNH010000137.1 coordinate 113,488, forward strand.
AGCGCGCCGATCTGGTAGGTTGACGCGGTGACGACCTCGGCCACGCCGTAGTCGGCCGCAACGGTGTAGACCTTGAGCGTTTCCTCGAGCTTGGTCTTCTTCAGCTTCAGCTGCTTTTGCAGCGGTTCGACCAGTTGCACTTGCGCATAGCTGGCACGCACCGGTTCTGCAATCGCGAGCGCCGCCATCGCGCCGAGCGTCTTGGTGCGGCCGGTGCGGGCGCTGCCACCAGCCTGGTCGGCCTGGAAGATCTCTTTTTGCAATGCGAGCGCACGCGACGCATTGCCGTCCGCCTCGGCCAGCTTGACCAGGCGATAGCGGGCCTCGACAGCCTGCTCCAGCGGCGCCGGGTACAGGCGCAAATAGCGCTCGTAAGCCTTGGCCGATGCGCTGCGCGCCGACACCGTGCCACCTTGAGCGGCCTTGTCGTACATCTCGGCGGCCTGCCATTGCGCGGAACGGGCCAGCTCCGGGTCTTTTTGCACGGCGGCCAGGCGCTCGTACTCAGCCGCCGCCGGGGCCCACTGGCCCTGCTCGGTGTAGGCCAGCGCGAGCTTGGTGGTCACCTCGTCGGCAAGCTGGTGTTTCGGGAAACGCTGGCGGAAGTCTTCCAGCGTTCGGGTGGCGCCAGCCCAGTCCTTCATCGCGATCTGCGCGGCCGCCGCGTCGTATTGAGCCGCGGTGCGCACGGTCGAATTCGGCGCCGCCACGGCGACACGGGCGAAGTGGCCGGCTGCATCCTTGGTCTGGCCGGCCGTGCGCGCGGCCTCGCCTTGCTTGTAGATCGCAGCCGCGAGACGTTCGGTCAGCTCGGTGCGCGTGGCGTCCTTCTCGGGCGTCAACGCCAGCACCTCGGTGTAGGCCTTTTCGGCCTGGTCGTAGGCGCCGGTTTCGAACGAGGTGTGGGCCACCACCGTCCAGGCGACCTTGCGCAAGGCCGGGGCCGCCGGCGGTTGCAGCGCCAGCACCTGCTGTGCGACTGTCGCCGCGCGCGCGCCCTCACCCAGCGTGTAGAGCTTGTCGGCGGCGTTCGTCAGCACCGGCGCCGCCCGGCTGTCGCTCGGGTTGGCCTGGGCAAAACGCAGCGCGCTTTCGACCGAGGTCTTCTGCAGCGCCGTCAGCACCGCGGTGTTGCCCTCGGCGCGGGCACGCTTGTCCTGCTCGGCATAGGCCAGCAGCGCGGCATAACCGGCGTCGGCGCTCTGCGGGTGCGTGGGGTATTTGTAGGCCGAGATCTCGTACTCGGCAGCGGCGGCGGCGAACTGCTTGTCTTCGAACAGCAGTTCGGCCAGCAGGAAATGGTTGCGCGGCGCCGCGGCATCGTCGGGGAAGCCATCGATCAGGTCACGGTACCAGCGCACCGCCTCTTGCACGTCGGCCGTGGCATGGGTCTTCTGCGCGGCGGCGTGGTAGCGCGTGGCCAGCTCGGTCAGGTGGGTCTTGACCAGCGGCTGGGCACGCTCCCAGCCCTCGGGGTTGGCCTTGCGGAATTCGCTGCCGACACCGTAGCGGGCAACGTATTCTTTCTTGGATTCGAGTGCCAGCAGGTCGAAGCCCGACTGCTGCTGGATCTCGATCACACGCGCCTGCATCAGCGGCGCCTGCGCATGCAGCGGCTGGCGGCGTGCGAACACGTTCAGCGCATCGGCCGCGTCCTTCGGCCGGTCCTGCTTCAGGTACAGCGCCGACAGTTGCTGGTAGACGCGGAACTCGTAGGTCCTGCGCACATCGCTGTCGATGTAGGTCGGGATCGACTCGGCGCCCTTCAGATTCTCCAGCGACAGGCTGGTGACGCGGAAGGTGTCCTCGACCAGCTCGCGGTCGGCGCGGGTCAGCGCGTCGATCTTCTCGAGTTCGTCGTCGCTTTCCAGCGGGCCCAGCTTCAGGTCGAGCACGCCGAAGAACGAGGTCAGCGCCTCTTCGAGCCGGCCCTGCTTGAAAACCGACCAGCCGTGCATGTAGAGCGCACGGTCGCGGTACAGCGAACCCTCGGTCTTCAGCACGATCGCGTAGGCCTGCTCGGCGGCCGTGTAGTTGCGCGCCGTGAACAGCAGTTCGCCCCGGCGGAACTGGGCCTCGTCGAGGTAGCGCGTGTTCGGATACTGCTTGACCAGCTGGTCCAGCGTCTTCAGCGCCACCTCGAGCTGGCCGCCTTGCTCGTAGGCGCGCGAGAGCTGGTAGTAGACGCGGTCGTTGTCCGGGTCGTTCGGGTAGGCCTTCAGGTAATCCTGGTAGCGCTGGATCGCGGCCTTGTAGTCGGGGTCGGCGGCGCCGGCGGTGCTGGCGGCAAAGCGGCTGTCGGCTGCGTCCATCGCCAGGTCACCCAGGCGGCGCATCGCCTGCGGCCGCTGCGGCGCATTCGGCGCTGCGGCGAGGAAGCGGTTGTAGGCCTCGATCGCCTGCTCTTCGTCGCCGGCGATGCCGGTGTCGGGCTCGACCTTGTACTCGCGGCCGGCCAGCGTCTTCAGCGTCGGCGCATCGTCGGCATAGGCGTTGCGGCCCTTGTTGGCGCAGGCCGACAGGCTCAGGGCCGCGGCGAGCAGGGTCAGGCGGAACAGCGGGTGGCGCATCTCAGGGGTTCGCACGCGGGCCCCCTTGTTCGCCGTCGGCTGGCTTCGATTCGCTCGGCTTCGCGTCGCCGGGCTTCTGGGTCGCGCGGTCGTACAGCTGGGCCACGGCATAACGGGCCTGGTTGGTGTAGCCGACCAGGCGCTCTTGTTGGGTCTGCAGCGCCTGCACGGCGGTGTCCTGCAGCGCTTGCTGTTGTTCGGTGGTCAGCGCGGCCACACGCGGCTGCAAGGCCTTGATGCGCCCGGACAGCTCGTTCAGGCGCACGGCAAAGGCGTCGAACTTGGCCGGCTCGGTGCGTTGCGCAGCGTCGAGTTTGGCGTCGTGCTCGCGCGCTTCGGCGAGCTGCTTGTCAGTCTCGCGCAGGCCCTTCTCGGCGGCCCAGCGGCGCTCGGGCAACGATTGCGCCAGCTGCCAGGTCAACGCACCGGACAAGCGACGCAGGCGCTCGCTGACCGCGTCGGCGTCGACTTCGGCCTTGACCGCGTCGCCACCTTCGGCGAGCAGCCTCTGCGCACCTGCCAGGCGCGCCTGCTGGGCGCGTTCGGCGGGCGTGGCGTAGGCCAGGCCATCGGCGGCGGCCTCGGCGGCTTCGTATTCGCCGGCGAGCGCATCGCGCTGGCGCTGCAGGTCGTCGACCCGCAGCTCGGCCGAGCGCTGGCGCACCTGCGGCAGGCGTTCGACGAACGCCTTGCGGCGGTGGTCCAGCATGTCGCCGTAGATGCCCAGCTTGTCCTGCCACTCGGTCAGGTTGTGGCTGAGGAAGTTCAGGTCGCGATAGTTCTTGAACGCTTCCTGGAAATCATGGCCGGCCAGCACCGGTGCCAGGTGGCCCTGGTGCGGCATCTCGGGCAACTGGGTGATCGGCAGGAACCAGCCCATGTCTTCAGCCGGGTTGCGTTCGGTCAGGCCCTTGACGAGATCGCCGGCGCGAATCGCCGCGATCGATTCGTTCAGCGCCTTGTGCTCCTGGTCGTAGGCGTTGATGGCCTCCTGGTAGCGCGCCAATGCCTGACCGTAGGCGCCCAGCTCGGCCAGCGCGTAGGGCACGGCAATGCGGGCTTCGAGCACCGCGGCGTCGCTGGGGTCGCGGCCGGCGAGCTCCATCCACGGCACCAGGGCCTGGGCCGGCTTCTTCTGCGCGGCAGCAGCCCAGCCGAAGCCGAGCAGTGCCTTGTTCGAATGCAGGCCTTGCAGGCGCACACGCTCGAGCGCCTTGGCCGCACCTTCGGGGTCGTCCTGCGTCAGCGCGGTGAAGCCCAGCGCCACGTTGGCCTGGTCGCGCAGCACCCGCAGCTCTTCGCTGTGCATCGGCGTGCGGCCCAGCTCGTCGAGCAGCGCGCGGCCACCTTCGACGTCGCCGCTGCGGATCAGCGCCACGCCGAGGTTGAAGCGGGCGTAGGCCGGTGCGGTGCTGACCGGCACGTCGTTGCCGCGGCCGAAGTTCAGTGTCACCGCATCGACCAGCCAGCTGCCGATGCGGCTGAAGAAGCCAGGCTTGGGCGGCTCGGGCTGCCCCTTGGCCGTCGGCTTGATCTCGGGCACCGGTGGCCGGGCCAGCAGCGCGCGGAACGAATCGGCTGCGCCGGGCGCGTCACCCAGCGCCAGTCGGATCTGGCCGGCCAGCAGCGAACGTTCGTCTTCGAGCGCGCCGGGCAGCGGACGCTCGATGTGCGACAAGGCCTCGCCGGCTTCCTCCGGGCTGCCGCGCTGGTAGCGGATCTTGGCCAGGTAGTACCAGGCGCGATCGCGCACCGCCGGCTCGGCGCCGCGCTCGATCAGGCCGGCGAAGATCTCGCCCGCCTCACGGTGCAGGCCATAGCCCAGCAGCAAGCCACCGCGCAGCACCTCGGCCTCGTCTTCATGGCGCGGCAGCCGTTCGAACTGCTGCGACACCATCAAGCCCGTCAGCGCCGGAAACGGCCGGTCCTGGAAGAAATAGAACAGCGTGTCGCCGTAGTGCGGCGCCTTGACCGAACGGTCAGGCTTCGCGGGCTCAGCGGCATGCACCAAGCCGGCAGCCAGGCACAGCGACGCCGAAACAACGCCGCGACCCAACCAAGTGGCGTGCGCGGATCCGGCTTCGCCGGTCCGCTGCGCGAGCCCCCCTGGGGGGCAGCGACCGGAGGGAGCGTGGGGGCCCATCACTGCCAGACTTTGACGTCGAATTCGGGCTGGAGCTTGGCCAGCTTGTCCTTGATGCGCAGCTCGATGTACTTGGGCTCGGCGCCCTTGTCGAACTTCAGCGTCGTGGCGCGCTTGTAGTCGCGGGTGTGCGGGCCCTGGCCGGTGAAGAAGGCGGTGATCTCGTGCGCGCCGGTCTTCAGGTTGCCGACGAAGACTCGCTGCACACCACCGCGGTGCAAGGCCGCCACTTCGGCGGGCGTGTACAGGTACTCGGCGACCATCTTGTCGTCGAGCTTGATCTGCACCGATTCGAGCGAGAACAGCTTGCCCACGTCCATCGACACGAACAGCGCGACTTGGGTGCTGGCCGGGAACAGCAGCTCCTCTTCGAGCACCAGCAGGTCACGGTTCAGCTTGATGACGTCGGACTTCACGTCCTGCACGCGGCTGTCCAGCCCCGCTTCGGGGACGCTGGCTGCGGCGCTCGGCGCCGGGGCCGCCACCACGGCGGCCGACGCCGCCGGCGCGGGTACCGCCGGCACATCGGCAGCATGGGCGGGGGTCACGAAAGCCAGCCAGGCCAGGCTGGCAACAGCAGCGGCGGCGCGCAAGGGGGTCAGCGAAAACATGCCGGAGGTCTCGATTCAGAAGTTGGCCGTCAGGTACAGCTGCAGCAGCGCACCGTTGAATGCATAAGGCTTGCCAGTGCGGAAGTCCGTGAAGTCCTGGTAGTCGAAGCGCACGTATTCCAGCGAGCCGCTGAGCTTGATGTCGTAGCGGCCCGGCACCTTCGCGTACTCGTAGGTCGCGCGCCCGCCCAGGCTCCAGCTGTTGAAGGTGCCGAGCTGGCGGTTGCGGGTGATGTACAGGGTCTCGACCTGCGCGTTGTCGCTGTAGAACAGCGCCGCACTCTGGCGGTTGAAGCGCAACCAGCTGTCGGCCAGCCACTTGTCGCCGAAGTAGCGGCTGTAGCCGCCTTCGAGCGTGTGCGCCTTGATGCCCCAGTTGTCCCAGAAGTAGCGGTACTCCGCGTGCATCGAGTGTCGCTGGCCGGCGCCCCAGCTGCCGCCGCGGAACCAGTCGCTGATGTCACCCAGCGTGCGGAACTTGATGGCCCGGCCCGAACGTGTACGCGGCACGTCTTCCGGCACAAACGCGCCGAACACCCGCGCGGCGCGGTAGGGACTGCCGAGGAAGCCTTCGTCGGCCAGTGCTTCGAAATTGGCGCTGGCCAACCAGCGCGGCGTCAGGATCTGCGTCACGCCGAGCCGGTATTGCCAGTGCGTCGCGTGGTCGAAGTAGCCTTCTTCGCCCTTGCGACCAACCGCATCGTGGCCTTCGGTGAAACCGAGGTTGACGGTGGTCATGCCGCCGAACACTTCCTGCGACACGTCGACGCCGAAGGTCTGCGCGATGTAGTCAGGCTCCTTGCCGCTGCTGGCGCTGACGTGGATCAGCGAGTCGCGCACGGCATAGTCGATGCCCAGGTCCAGCTGCTGCCGCGTTTCGCTGTACTTGCTGGCCGTCGTGACGACGTCGATCGACGCATTGCTGACCGCATCGACGTAGTAGGTGGCCGATAACGAGACCTTGTTGAACAGGCTCTTGCGGATCAGCACCGCCGGACCAGCGGCGCGCACGCCGCCACCGTCGTAAACGTGCAGCATCGCCTCGGCGTGGTCGGGTGGCAGGTCGACCGCGTGGGCCGTGCCAGCGGCCATGCCGCCGAAGCCCAGCACGCGTGCCAGAGCCTCCAGCGTGGCCTTCACCCAGTGGCGTGCGCGGATCCGGCTCTGCCGGTCCGCTGCGCGAGCCCCCTTGGGGGGCAGCGACCGGAAGGGAGCGTGGGGGCCATTCATGCCGGCGTGGGGGCCTTTAATTACATCCACAGCCGCCCCCCTGCACGCCGGTGGCGCCTCGCGCGCCTTCGCGCACTGTGTAGACGTGGTCGCGGTGGCGCTCGGCCAGGTTGTCGCGGGACAACTGCATGATCGGATCAGCCAGGCGCTCACGCTCGTACGGCTTGACCCACGGTTCGATCGGCGCGCAGCCCTGCAGCAGCGCAGCGCTGGCGACCAACGCCGCCGCCACGGCGGTGCGGCCGGCTTGAATGGGGAACATCACGGCGCTCATTCCTTCAGCAGCGCGCGGATCTGCTGGTCGTACTCGAGCTCGGTGCCGCTCTTGTAGCCGCGGTTCATGAAACGCACCCGGCCGTCGCGGTCGATGACCACGGTCGACGGCATGGCGCTGAGTTCGTACAGCTTGCTGACGCGCTTGTCGCTGTCGAGCAGAACCGGGAACTTGACGCCCAGTTGGCCGGCGATACCGGCCGCGTTGCGGCTATCCTCGTCGACGTTGACGCCCAGCAGCGTGAAGCCGGACGGGCGGTACTTCTCGTACAGCTTGTTCAGCTGCGGCATCTCTTCGCGGCAGGGGCCGCACCAGGTGGCCCAGAAGTTCAGCAGCACGACCTTGCCACGCTGCTCGTGCAGCCGCAGGTTCGGGCCGTCGAGGCTTCGCAGCGTGAAATCGGGCGCCGGGGACTTGGGCGCGATGCCGGCCTGAGCCAGCGACGGCAGCCCGAGGGCCAACGATGCAGCGCCACCGACGCCGAGGCTGAGCATCTGGCGACGCGAAAGGTCAAGAAGGCGGGTGCTCATGGCAGCGGTGCTCAGAACAGGAAAGACAGGCCGGCGTTCAACTCGATGTTGTGGGTGCTGTCACGCTTGCCCAACAGGTCGAGGGTGTAGATGTTGTCGCGCATGTCGACGCGCACCGCGAGCCAGTCGAAGACATAGACCTTGACGCCGACGCCGAAGTCGATCGTCTTCATGCGCTGGCCGTTGAAGCGGGTGGTGCCGCCGCCGGCGACGATGAAGACCTGCGAAGGCATGGCGACGTCGCGCCAGAGGAAGACTTCCCCCGGCAGCACGTTCATGCCGACGTTGAAGTTCGAGTAGATCAGCATCTCTTCGTTGTCGGTGAAGATGCCACCCGGCAGGATGCGGCGGAAGGCCTCGTCGCTGACCTTGGTCTGGCCGGCGCTGGCCTCGACGAAGAAGTCTTCGGTGATGTGGTACGTCGCACGCAGGCCCCCGGCCACGCTGGAGCCGAAGTTCTGCGCCGAGTACATGCCGCCAAACAGGCCGACCTCGAAGTCGTTGGACGGGAACTTCGGCAGCTTGATGTCGCGGCGGTCGACCTGCGGCACCACGACCGATTCGGCATTGGCCTGGGCCGCGGCCAGCGACGGCAGCGCGAGGGCAGCCACAAGGGCCGCGGTGAGGGTCACAAAGCTTTTGCGCATGGCGTGGCGGGCGTCAGGGTCAGAAGTGCAAAGACAGGCCGATCGTGCCGGCCTGGAAGTTGCGGTAGTTCTTGTCGGAGATGAAGGCCGAGTAGCGCGAGTAGTCGATCCGCAGCGCCACCCGGCTCGCCAGGTAGTAGCGCGTACCGAGTGTGAAGACACCCATGTTGCCATCGGCTTCATGGCGGTTGACGCGGCTCTTGTTCGGCACGTAGTGGTAGTGGCCCATGCCTATGCCCACGAACGGCGACAGCCGCTTGTCGGACCAGGGCTCGGCCAACAAGCCCGCGGTCCACATGCTGATGGTGTAGCTCTGCCCCTGGATGTCACCGCCGTTGATGTCCAGGCTCAGCGTGTCGGAAAAGCGCCAGCCGGCCCACACGCGGGTGAACGAGGTCTTGGCCGTTGCGCCATAGCCGACGCCGACATCGAAGCGGCGGTTCAGGAAATTCTGCAGCGTCGGGTCGGCCAGCTCGAATGGCACGCCGTCTTCGGTCACCGTCTGCCGCATCTGCTCGCGCGAGACCCAGCCGGCCGCCCCGCGCGCGGTGCGCACCTTGTACCAGTCGGTGTGGCGCAGTTCGATGACCACCCATTCTTCGCGCTCGGCTGCGTAGAAGATCGGGTAGCCGCGGCCCGGGCCGCTGCGCATGTCGAGGTACGGCCCGATCACGCGCACCCGCGCCAGCGGCTTGCCCGGCTGAACGCTCGGGGCCACATTGGCAACAGAGGGTGCCGAAGGTTCGGCAGCAGGCGGGACCGGTGGGGTGGCCGGTTCGTCGGCCCGGGCAGACAACGGCAGCAAGACGGTCAGTCCGGCCAGCCCGGCGGCGAGTCGGTGGCGCAGACGCATTATTGGGTTCTACAAGTGCCGGTGTTGGGGTCGGGCGGGTTGAACATACCGTAGGTGGCGGGGCTGAATTCGTCCTGGTCGCGCGGTGCGGGGTGATCGATCCAGAACTGGATCAGCTTGGCGTTCTGGTCTTCTTCGTTTTCGAAGATCTGCCCGCCACCGTGAAGCATGTTCAGCAGCAGCGGTTTGGCGAGCAGGCGACTGTGCACGGATTCACCCGGAATCGTCACGCCCTGGGCCGAGTAATAGTTCTTGTACATGTCGCTGGCGCGAATCACATCCGGCGTGTTCGCCGCATCCGTCACGTCCAGCGGCGTGGCACCGCGGATGACCCGCAGCGCGCCGCCGGTGCCGGTGGTGTCGTCATGGCAGCCACCGCCGGCGCAGGTGTTGGTCGCCCCCGGAGGCCCGTTGTGCACCGGCAGCTGGGCCAGGAAGATCGGGAAGATGCAGCGCTGGAAGTAGGCATAGGCCAGCTTGCGGCCGCTGCTGCCGGGCGGGTTCTGCACATCGTCCGGGTTGTCCAGCGGATTGCCGCCGCCGCAAGCACCCAGCAGCGCCGCGGCGACGAGGCTGGTCAGGCCGGCTCGCGCCCAATGAGGTCGTCTCAAGATCATGGAGTGGGGCAGCCCGTGGCGATCCAGTTGGCAATCGTTCGGTAGTTCTGGCTGCCGACCGGCAACACCGCCGTCGTCTGGCCGGTGGCGGCCGCCGGGTGCGGGATCGTCGACGGGCGCTGCAGCAGGTAGTTGGCCGAAGGTGAGCACGTGTTGGAGATCATCGACAACGTCACGCCGAAATCGCCCTCGGCATCACCAGTCAGCACAAAGCGGTTGTTGCGGAATGTTAGCCCACCGTTGCTGCCGACAGGCTGGTGGCAAGACGCGCATTGTGAGCGAAGGATCGGGTGAACCTGGGCCTCGAAGATCTCTTCGCTCAATGTCGTCACGCTGCGCACGTTGGCGCCGTCGAAGGGGTTGTTGTAGTACTGGCCACCCAGGTCGATCCACTCGGACACCAGCCGCTTCTCGGACGCATTCAGCATCGTCGCGTGGTCGGGCACGGTGTTGGGCGGGGTCGGATGCGCGGTGCGTGCGTCGGCGGCCGCCAGCAGCGTCTGGCCGGACAGGATCTCGACCAGGCGGCTTTGCCGCGCCAGGCCCAGTGCGCCGCCTTCGCTGGCCATGTTGAACACCAGCGCCGGCAGGCGATCGAGCACCGGCACGCCTTCTTCCAGGTGCGTGACCGGCTGGCCGTTGGCGTCCAGGCGCGGCTCGCCGATCAGCAGCTTTTCGTACGAGACCATCCGGCCGGTACCCGAATAGGTGCCCGACAGGTCGAGCTTGGCAGAGGCGTTGTGGCAGTTGGTGCAGGTGTTGGCGCCGCGGTCACGCGACCACAGCGGCTGGATCTGGTCGGGGTAGTTGATGATGCCGTTGACCGGCGCCGCGGTGCCCAGGCCGCTGTAGCTGATCGCGATCGAGCTTCGCGCGGCCACGCCCTTGCTGGTGTCGGCCCACTCGTCGTTGTAGAGCATGTCGGTGGCCAGCTTCAACGCGGTCGGGTCGATGCGGGTGCGGGTCGACGCCATCGTCTCACCGGACTGGTGCTGGCCCGCGAGTGCCGCGCGCAGCGTCGCGGGCATCGTGTCGGCAATGGTGCCGGAGTTCAGCGCACCGCCGCGGCGCGGGCTGTGGCAGCCGTCGCAGGTGCGACGCTCGCCCGGGCGGACCTGGATCCAGTTGGTGTGGGTCTGGAACGCCCGGCCCTGTTCGTCGATCACGGCCAGCGCGACCGGCGTGTCCGCCGGCACATGCAGCTTGAACGAGCCATCGGGCTCGATCGGTGCATAACCGAGGATCTGCTGGGGCTCGAACTCGGTCTCGCCGATCGCCTCGCGCAGGCCCATCATCGACGCTGGCGGCGCCACCGCACGTACCGCACGCACGAAGCGCGCCGGGCCGCAGCGGTAGGCCGGATCGGCAGGGTCCTTCAACTTCAGGATGTCCGCCACCTGGGCGCGCGTGTCCTGGGCGTCGGTCGGCGCGGTCTTCGGGATCGCGCTGGTGCAACCTTCCGGCAGGTCGACCGCAGTGACCACGCCGTCGCCCATGCGGCCCAGGCCGTCGGTGTCGTAGACGCTGCGCACTTCGAGCAGGCCCAGCCCCTGGGCGGCCAGCGCGGCATCGACCGAGGTCGGATCGACCACGTTCGGGCCCGGCCGTTGGACGACGGGCACCGGGTCGGTGTACATGAAGCCGGGCGGCGGCGCGGCCACGTTGAGCCAGGTCTGCTTGGCCGGGTCGAACATGTAGATCGCGTAGGGCGGTGGCACGTCGTCCTGCAGTTCGTCCGCGGCGACATCGTCTTCGCTGCGGTTGTCGTCCGACAGGCGCTCCAGCTCTTCGTCGGTCAGCGTCGCGCACGAGACGATGTCCTCGCCGCGGCGCACCTCGCAGGGACGGTAGGCCACCAGCAGGCGGTTGGTGCCGTCCCACAACGGGAACGGCGTCGTCACCCGGCCATAACGCGACAGCCCCATGCCCAGGTTGAGCGTCTGGGTGGTCGCATGGGCCTGGCCGCCCTCGGCCGGCACGTTCGGGTTGGCCGGCGTGTTCTGCTCCGAGTAGTTGGCGACGTCGATGAACATCATCCCGCCACCTTCGTTGGTGCCCGACAGCGGCATCAGGTCCGACGCGACGAAGCCGGCGTACGGCCCGGTCGGGTCCATGTCGCGCGGGTGCAGGAAGCTGTTGCCTTCGCTGTGCGCGCCGTACAGCACGAACATGTCGGTACCGTCCGGCTTGACGCGGAAGATCTTGAAGTGGTTGCGGCCGGCGACGTGGTCCCAGCGCGAGAACATGATGTCGCCGTTCGGGCGCACGACCGGGTTGCGGTCATGGCTCTGGTTGAACGAGATCTGCTGGATGTTGGTGCCGGCGGCACTCATCGTGTGCAGGTTGAACACCCGCTCGCGCTCGTACTCGTCCAGCGCGTAATAGCGGCGGCCCAGCGCCTGGTTGGGCATGCTCTTGGTCTGGCGGTTCGACGAGAAGACGAAGCCGCGGCCATCGGGCAGGTAAGCCGGGTCGACGTCGTCATCGGTGGACGAACTGGTCACGCGGCGCAGCTTGCCGGTCGTCAAGCTGGCGCCGGTCATGTCGTATTCCCAGATGTTCCAGGCGCCGGTGCAGGCCTTCACGCCGTCGACCTGCGAGGTGTTGGACGCCGGGCACTTGAGCGAGAAGATGATCTTCTTGCCGTTGTACGACACCTCGGGGTCGGACGCATCGCCCTTGCCCTGCGTGATCGACGCGGTCAGGTTGTGCTCGGCCGCGTCGGGCGCCGACATCTCCTTGACCATCAGGTCGCCACCCGGGGCGCTCGGCGCGCCATTGGTCGGGTTCATGCCGATCGTGTTGACCCGCTTCACATAAGCGATCGGCACGGCACCTTCGAGGCTCAGGCTGTCGTCGTCGGACTTGTTGCCCGAGCCCGAACAACCCGGCAGCACCAGGACGGCGGTCAGGCCCAGGGCAGCGGCGGCGGCCCAGGCGACGCGGCGCGGGGCCGGCAGTGTGGCGTTTGACATGAGGTTCTCCTCGCGCAGGGATTCGGTCGCGTCAGGCATCGCGCAGCAGGCCCGACGAATAGTGCAACTGGCCGGCGGCGTCGACGACAACCGCGTCGATGCCGGGCAATGAATTGACCAACGCCAGGCCACGCTCGGCGCCCAGCACGAACACCGTCTTCGACAGCGCCTCGCTGGTCAGGCCATCGTTGGCCAGGATCGTGACACTTCGCACCCCGGACGGTGAACGCCCGGTGCGGGGGTCGATCAGGTGATGGTGGCGCACGCCGGCCTTCTCGAAGAAGCGCTCGTAGTCGCCCGAGGTCGAGACGGCGGTGTCCTGCAGCGGCAGCACCGCGACGACCTCGCCTTCGCGGCGCGGATCGCGTACGGCAATCATCCAGGGCCGGCCCCGACGGTCACCCAGCACATGGCTGTCGCCGCCGGCACTGACCATCGCGTTGGTGATGCCCCGCGCCCGCAGGATGGCGATGCAACGGTCCACTGCATGGCCTTTGGCGAAGCCGCCCAGGTCGATGCGCATGCCGGGCCGGCCGAAGCGCAGCGTGCGCGACGCGTCGTCGAGCAGCAGCTGGTGCCAGCCGATCGCTTCGCGCGCCGGGGCCAGCGCGGCGTCGTCCGGCGCGACGCCGGCACGGTAGTCGTACAACTGGCCAGCGCTGGCGTAGCTGATGTCGAAAGCACCATCGGACCAGCGCGAGAACTCGATCGCGCGGGCGATCAGCATGCACATCTCGTCGGACAGATGCACCGGCGCGTGCCCGGCATCGCGGTTGATCAGCGACAGCTCCGATTCGGGCTTGTGCGGGCTCATCGTGCGGTCGATGCGCCGCATTTCGTCCATCACCGCGGCCATCGCGGCCTCACCCGCGCGCCGGTCGTCGACCCACAGCTCGACGCAGACCGGTGTCCCCATGATGGCTTCATCGCGGCGCATCCAACCCACCGGCGCCTCGGCGGCCGAAGCAGGGCCAGCGAAGGACGCCACGAAGCGGGAACGCAGGGTAGACAGACTGGAAAACATTGGCAAAGGCAGTGCCCGATCGGACGGCCCCAAGGCCTCAAAACGTGGGATGGACAGGGAACCTGGCCATGGCGCAAGAACAACCACAACGCGGTCGGGGAAATGTAACTGCGCGCCCCCCCGGTTTCGCCACTGCTTTCGGCGAGGCGATGCTTCATGTGTATGCATTCGCAACATCCCCGAAATGAGGCATTCACCTCGCCGCGCGAACAATGTCACACTGGACCATCGACCCGGCGCCGGTCGATGTGGAGGCAGCCCCGGCGCTGCGCCGCGCCGATGCTGGGTCGGGCTCGGCCGGGGCCGGCCGCACCGGATCGGGGCCGTGTTCTGATCGACGCCATCCCGGAGGACTGCGTGGCCACCGTTCGTTACCTCGTGCACGATGTCGACACCTGCCTGCCCTTCTACGAAGCACTCGGGTTCACCCTAGGTGAACGCTGGGGCCCGCCGTTCGCGATGCTGGCGCGCGGCGACCTGACACTGTGGTTGTCGGGCCCTGGCACTTCGGCCCGGCGCCCGCTGCCCGATGGCCGTCAGCCCGAGCCGGGCGGCTGGAACCGGCTGGTGATCGAGGTCGACGCCCTCGACGCGGCGCTCAAGGCCCTGGAACCGACAGGCGCACGCTTTCGCAGCGCCCCGATCGCCGGCCCCGGTGGCCGCCAGGTGCTGGTGGACGACCCGGCCGGCAACCCAATCGAGCTGTTCGAAAGCGGCGATTGAATGCCCCTCGGCAACGATGCGGGGCGCGCCTGCGGCGGAATTCACGCCCCCCATCAACTGCACCGCAATCGGGCGCCTGTTTGGGGTTTGGCCCGGGCGCTTATTTTGCTTCAATGGATCCGCCGGGGATGGTTTTTCGATCCCGAAAGGCCACGGCCGGTGACCGATGTCGACGGAGGTTCGCATGTCCTCATCCGCCCAACGCCTGCCCGCAGTCAGCGGCATCCTGCCGATTGCGCGCATGCGCAGCCTGTTCCGCATCGACGAGGTCGAGAAAAAGTTGCAGAAGCTGCCGCCGCGCGAGCACGAAAGCCTGCGCAGCACCTATGAGCGCATGCTGGAGCGCGGCCCCGAGCGCTTCCAGGTCAAGCCTTCGGGCCTGCCGGTGATGGACCGGCTCTACGACGAACTGCCGAACTTCCACGATGTGTTGGACGACCTCAAGCGCCAGCTCGCGCTGTGCCAGGACAGCAAGGACGCGCTGGAGCTGACGCCGATGCTGCTTCTCGGCCCGCCCGGCGTCGGCAAGACCCACTTCGCCCGCGCGGTGGCCCACCTGCTGGGCACCGGCATGGGCTTTGTCTCGATGAGCTCACTGACCGCCGGCTGGGTGCTCTCGGGCGCCTCCAGCCAGTGGAAGGGCGCGCGGCCCGGCAAGGTCTTCGAGACCTTGATCGACGGCCCGTACGCCAATCCGGTGATGGTGGTCGACGAAATCGACAAGGCACGCGGTGAACATGCCTACGACCCGCTGGGGTCGCTCTACAGCCTGCTCGAACACGACACCGCCGGCAGCTTCACCGACGAATTCGCCGAGGTGCCGATCGACGCCAGCCAGGTGATCTGGGTCGCCACCGCGAACGACGAGCGGGCGATCCCCGAGCCGATCCTGAACCGCGTCAACGTGTTCGAGATCCAGATGCCCGATGCCGACGCTGCCCGCGCAATCGCGCTGCGGCTGTACCAAGGCATCCGCGGCGAGCACGACTGGGGCCGGCGCTTCGACCCGGCCCCGCTCGAAGACACGTTGGCCTGCCTGGCCGACATGCCGCCGCGCGAGATGCGCCGGGCCTGGATGACGGGCTTCGGCAACGCACGGCTGGACGGCCGCGAGCAGGTCGAGCCCCGCGACCTGCCCTCGGCATCGGCCAAGCGCGGCAGCATCGGCTTCGTGCACTGACCCTGCAGGTTGCCCCTGCGGTGGCGCCAGGCCGGCGCCACGGTCAGTGGATGAAGCGACCGTCGCGCGCGATCAGCGTCAGGTCGACGAAGCGCGAGGCGCCACGGCCCGGTGCGTCGAAGCCCAGCGTGAAGCCGCCGACGTCGAACGACCGCAGGCCCCAGGCCGCTTGCAGAAAGCCGGCCCGCGTGAACGGCGACGGGCAGCGGCGCAAGACCTCGGCCAGCACCTGCGTGTTGATGTAGCCCTCGAGCGCCAGGTGCGACGGCGCCAGCGGCGTGCCCGCGGCTGCCCACGCCTGCATGAAGTCACGCGACACCTTGACCAACGGGCTGCCAGGCAAGGGCACGACCTGCGCCACGGCGATGCCGGCCGCGTCGTCGCCCAATGCGCTCAGCGTCGCTGCCGAGCCCATCACCGACAGCGCATACAACGGCGTGCCGCGCCGCATCATCCGAAAGGCCTTCACGAAGCCGATCGTCGGCTTGCCCGCCAACCCGACCAGCACGGCCTCGGGCGCGGCATCGGCAAGCTGCTTCGCCGCCTCGGCGGCATTGCTCGCGTCGCTGCGCACGGTGGCGCGGCCGGTCAGGCCCAGCTTGTGGCGCGCGGTGGCCGCGTCGGCAGCTTGCGCAACCTCGTTGCCGAACGCGTTTTCCTGCGTCACCAGGCCGATGCGCCGAAGGCCCAGCGTAGCCAGGTGCTGCACCAGCCGATCGACCTCGTCCGGGTAGCTCGCGCGAATCGGCAGCACGTTGCGCATGTCGCGCGGTCGCGTCGACACGGCGCCGGTCAGCGGCGCAAAACACGGCACGTCCGAACCGCGCAGCAGCGGCAGCATCGCTTCGATCATCGGCGTGCCCATGCAACCGAACAGGCCCAGGCAGCCTTCTTCGCCGAGCATGCGGCGCACATTGGCCACCGCACGCGCGGTGTCATAACCATCGTCCAGGGTGACCAACTCCAGCGGCCGACCATGGACCCCACCACGCGCGTTGACCACCCCGGCCCCGACCTTGGCCCCGGCGTACAGCGCCTGGCCCAGTTCGGCCAACGGGCCGGTCAGCGCCACCGATTGTCCGAAGCGAACTGGGTCGCCGCTCGCCGGCGCGGCCCACGCCATGCCGGTGGCCGCCAGCCCGGCCGCGCCGATCAAGCGCCGGCGGCGAGCACTCGCCGGGTTCGACGACCCAACCCCTAACTTCACGTCTGACTGCATCTGCATCTCCGTGCGCCCCGCGCCATTGCGGGCGTCGCGCATGCTAGGGCACCCACCATCGAAACACCGTCGTTGCGACAGCTACGCAACACACGCGAACTCGGGGCTTTCCCCGGTACAACAAGCCGGCGGTTTGATGTCCGGCCCGTATGATCGATGCATGCCCGCTTCACTCGACGGCCGTCTGGTCGTGGCCCTGTCTTCACGCGCGCTGTTCGACTTCGAAGAAGAGAACCAGGTCTTCGAGGCGAGCGACGATCGTGCCTACATGCAGTTGCAATTGCAGCGGCTGGATCAGCCCGCGCGGCCCGGCGTGGCGTTCTCGCTGGCGCGCAAGCTGCTGGCCTTCAACTCCGACGTTAGCGCCCCTGCGGTCGACGTGGTGATTCTGTCGCGTAACGACCCGGTCTCGGGGATGCGCGTGTTCCGATCGGCCCAGCACTACGGGTTGCCGATCGAGCGCGGTGCGTTCACGCGCGGCCAGAGCCCGTGGCGCTACCTGCGGCCCTTGGGTGCCCAGCTGTTCCTGTCGGCCAACCTGGCCGACGTTCGGCAGGCGCTGGACGCCGGCGTGCCGGCCGCGCAGGTCTACCCGCATTCGGCGCGCGCGTCCGAAGCGCACCCGAACGAGCTGCGCATCGCGTTCGACGGCGACGCGGTCCTGTTCTCCGACGAGGCCGAACAGGTCTTCCAGCGCGACGGGCTCGACGCCTTCCAGCGCCATGAGGTCAGCCGGGCCGGCACACCGCTGCCGCCAGGACCTTTCAAGCCGCTGCTCGAAGCGCTGCAACGGCTGCAGCGCAGCACGGCCGCCGGCGGCACGCAGATCCGCACCGCGCTGGTCACCGCCCGCAGCGCGCCGGCGCACGAGCGCGCGATCCGCACGCTGATGGACTGGCAGATCGAGATCGACGAGGCGATCTTCCTCGGCGGCCTGCCCAAAGGCCCGTTCCTGCGAGAGTTCGAGCCCGACTTCTTCTTCGACGACCAGACGGGCCATGTGGCGAACGCGGCGCCGCATGTGCCGTCGGGGCATGTGGCGTCGGGCGTGCGCAACCTCGAACCCGAGCCGACCCGGGCATCCGCCGAATGAACACCACCGCCTTGCCATTGATCACCGCCGACGCCAGCGGCGCGCGTCACCGCCACCCGCCGGGTCTGAAGATCATCTTCATGACCGAGATGTGGGAGCGCTTCAGCTACTACGGCATGCGGGCGCTGCTGGTGCTGTACCTCGTCAACGCGATGGGTTACGCACGCGCCGACGCGCTGCAGATCTACGGCCTGTACACCGGGCTGGTCTACATCACGCCGCTGATCGGCGGCGCGATGGCCGACCGCTGGCTCGGCGCGCGGCTGGCCGCGGTGATCGGCGCGGCGATCATGATGTTGGGCCACTTCGCGATGGCGGTGCCGTCGATGCTGCCGCTGGCGCTGGGCCTGCTGATCGTCGGCAATGGTTTCTTCAAGGCCAACACCACCGCGATGGTCGGCATGCTGTACCCGGACGCCAACGACCCGCGGCGCGCGGCCGGCTACACCTACTTCTACATGGGCGTGAACCTGGGCGGCTTCATCGCGCCGATTGCCGTCGGCACGCTGGGCCAGCTGGTCGGCTGGCACTGGGGCTTCGCCAGCGCCGGCGTCGGCATGGCGATCGGCATGGCGGTGCTGTGCTGGGGCCAGCGCTGGCTGGGCAACGCGGGCCTGCGTGACCAGCAGGCGCCAGTGAGCTGGCAGAACGCCCCGCTGGTTCTCGCGTTTTGCGTGGCCAGCGTGGGGCTCGTACTCGCTGTGCTGGCAGTGGCGCCATGGGTCGGTGCCCTGTGGCGCCCGCTGCCTGCCGCCGTCAAGACCATCGGCTGGCTCGTGCTGCTGGGGCTGTGCGCCTGGGCCGCCTTGCGGGGGCCCGACGGTCGCCTGATGCGCTTCACCCGGCCCGAGATCGGGCGCGTGGTGGCCATCGGCATCGTCGCGCTGTTCGTGATCTTCTTCTGGATGGGCTTCGAGCAGACGGGCGGCACGATGACGCTGTTCGCCGACAAGCAGACCGACCGCCACCTGGCGGGCTGGGAGATCCCGGCCGCCTGGTTCCTGAGCATCAACCCGCTTGGCATCCTGCTGTTGGCGCCGGTGTTCGCATGGCTGTGGACGACGCTGGACAGCTCGCGCTTCGCGCTGCCCGACACCGCCAAACAGGCCCTTGGCATGGTCGTGCTGGGGCTGGGCTTCGTCGTGATGGCGATGGCGCAGACCCGCGCCGATCAGCTGGGCGCGGTGGGCCCGCAGTGGTTGGCGGCGGTCTACCTCTTGCACACCATCGGCGAGCTGATGTTGTCGCCGGTCGGGCTGTCGCTGGTCTCGCGCGCCGCTCCGGCGCGGCTGGTCAGCCTGTTGATGGGCGTGTGGCTGATGGCGATCGGCGTGGCCAACTACCTGGCCGGCGCGCTGGAAGGGCTGCTGGCCGGCAGTGGCATTGCGCTCTATGTATTCTTGTCCGGCATCTCGATCGGCGCCGGCGTGCTGCTGCTGGCGCTGACCCCCTGGCTGCAAAGGCTGCTCAGCAGCCGCGACTGACGAAAGGCACGATGATGGACCTCGCGCGCTGGCTCGGTGTCTCCCACCCGGTGCTGCAGGCGCCGATGGCCGGGGTGCAGGCGCACGCGATGGCCGCAGCCGTCTGCAACGCCGGCGGCCTGGGGGCCCTGCCGGCCGCCATGCTGAGCCTGCAGATGCTGGGCGAAGAGCTGACCGCACTGGCCACCGCGACTTCGGCCCCCTTCAACGTCAACTTCTTCTGCCACACGCCACCGCGGCCGGACACCGAGCGCGAGGCCCATTGGCGCGAGGCGCTGGCCCCGGCTTACCGCGAGGCCGGCATCGACCCGGCGGCCATTTCCGCCGGCCCCGGCCGCGCACCGTTCAGCCACGAGGTCGCGGATGTCGTCGAGCCATTCCGGCCGGCCGTCGTCAGCTTCCATTTCGGCCTGCCCGCACCCGACCTGCTGGCGCGCGTGAAGGGCTGGGGCTCGAAGGTGCTGGCGTCGGCGACAACGGTCGACGAAGCGCGCTGGCTCGAAGCCCACGGCGCAGACGCCATCATCGCGCAGGGCATCGAGGCGGGCGGCCACCGCGGCCACTTCCTCAGCGACGACCTGAGCACCCAGCTCGGCAGCTTCGCGTTGTGGCCGCAGGTGGTGCAAGCCGTGAAGCTGCCGGTGATCGCCGCCGGCGGGATCGCCAACCCGGCTTGCGTACGCGCCGCCCACGAGCTCGGCGTGGCCGGCGTGCAGATCGGCACCGCCTACCTGCTGTGCGACGAGGCGCTGACCAGCCCGCTGCACCGCGCCGCGTTGAAAACCGACGCACCGACGGTGCTGACCAACGTCTTCACCGGCCGGCCGGCGCGCGGCATCGTCAATCGCGCCGTGCGCGACTGGGGCCCGGTCAACCCGCTGGTGCCGGCGTTCCCGCTGGCCACCGCGGCGATCGCCCCATTGCGTGCTTGGGCCGAAGCACACGGCCACGCCGATTTCACGCCGCTGTGGTCGGGCCAGAACCGCAGCGGCTGCCGCGAAGGCAACGCCGCCGACCTGACGCGTGAGTTCGCCGCCGCCTGGCCGGTGTGATCCGGCGGCTCGGGCGCGGAACCTCGCGCGCCATTCGCGCGCCGGATTCAGAAGATTAGAGCACCGATGAAGATGCCGACCATCGCAAACGCAATGACCACCTTCGCCACCAGGGCCAGGACGAGCCCGATGCCGGTGGCGACGCCGACGCGCGCAGCGGCCCGGTGGTCACGCCGCGCCAGATACTCACCCGCGGCAGCACCGACGAACGGCAGCACCAGCACGCCGACGAACCCGAAGAACAGCCCCGCGACGGTGCCGATGGCAGCGCCCAGCAGCGCCTGCTTGCTGGCGCCGGCCTTCTTCGCCCCCAACATGCCGGCGACATAGTCGAGCACCCACGACAGCAGCGCCAGGGCGGCGAGCACACCGACCGTCCAGCCGCCGACACGCTCGAAGCCATCGATCCAGGCCCCCAGCGCGGTGCCGGCGAACACCAGGGTCGAGCCCGGCAGAACCGGCAGAACCGCGCCGGCGACGCCGGCAACGATCAGTCCGACACTGAGGATCCAGAGCGCGATGTCGACAGCGGGCATATGCGCCGGAGCATAACGTGCAGCGCGCTCCTCTGACGCCGCCGTGCTCCGAACCAGACGCACCAGCCCCGTCCGCCGCCAATGCAGCGTTCGCATCGGGGCATCGATCAGGCAGGGCGCGATCTAGGTCCCCGAAGGGTCAAGGGGCTCGGGAGCGGCCCTTCGTCTTCCTTGCGAGCTCATGGCGGTCGGCGGCCCATTCGGTGAGCGCGCCTTCCAGTCCCGACCGCCGGGCAGGTGACAGGCAGGTGACCGCCGAGGTCGCCGGGGCGGACGCGGCGCCCACCACGCCCCGGCGTGCCTGGTGCGTAGTACCTCGTACGCAACCTTCCGCACAAGCAGTGCATCCGGAGTGCAACACTGGCCCCGTTGCGCCGGTTTCCCGACGCACGCGCCGCGCAAAGGAGCCTGGCAGTGCAAGTGCTCATCAACCGCTTCTCCTTTCCGTTCAAGGCGCGGCTCCACTGGCCGTGGTCGACCCGCGGCGCCGAAGTCGCGCAGCTGCGTGCAGAACTCGCCCAGGCGCGCGGCGCCGCTGCCGCGGCCAAGAGCGCGCGGCACGCCTGCATCACCCGCACGACCCACGAGCTGCGCACGCCACTGAACGCTGTGCTCGGCTACGCGCAGCTGCTGCACATGGAGGCCGGCCTGACGGCCAGGCAGTCCCAGCACCTGCGGATCATCGAACAGGCCGGACACCACATGCTGGCGTTGGTCGACGACATCCTCACGCTGTCGTGCCAGGAGGCGGGCACCTTCTTGCTGCACGACGAGCCCTTGCGGCTGTCGTCCTTCCTCGACAACGTGACTGACCTGGTGCGTCCGCAGGCGGCGCAGAAGCGGCTGGTGCTGCGACTCGATGCGCCGTCATGGCCACATGCCGTGAAGGTCGACGCACAGCGCCTGTGCCAGGTGCTGCTGAACCTGCTCGCCAACGCAGTGCGCTTCACCGACGACGGCGAGGTGGTGCTGCGCGTGCGGGCCACCGCCGGCCCCGCAGGCATGGCACGCCTGCAATTCGAGGTGGCCGACACCGGCCTCGGCATCGCCCCGCAGGATCTGCCTCAGTTGTTCCGGCCATTCCACCAGGTCGGCGACGCCGCGCGGCACGCCGGGGGCACCGGCCTCGGCCTCGCGATCAGTCGCCAGCTGGTGCGCGCCATGGGTGCCGAGATCGAGGTGCGCAGTGCACTTGGCCACGGCACCACTTTCACTTTCACGCTGGACTTGCCGCTGGTGGCGCCCGCCGCGATGCAACCCGCACCCGACCGGGGTGCCGAGGCGACGCACGACGCTTGATCCGTGCCAGCACACGTCAAGAAGGATTCAGAGTGACAACGCCCGCCATGAACCGTGACCCGCTGATTCTCATCGCCGCACCGAATGGTGCTCACAGGCAGGCGTCGGACCATCCGGCATTGCCGCTGACCGCTGCCGCGTTGGCCGAGACCGCCAAGCGCTGTCTGGATGCGGGTGCGGCCATGCTGCACCTGCATATCCGCGACAGTCAGTTCCGCCACAGCCTCGATGTCGCGGCCTACCGTGAAGCGATGCGGGTGGTACGCGCCGCGGTCGGCGAAGAGATGGTGCTGCAGGTCACCAGCGAATCGGCGCAGGTCTATCGCGCGCCAGAGCAGATCGCGATGGTTCGTGAGCTCAGGCCCGAGGCCGTGTCGATAGGCTTGCGCGAGATCGACCAACCGGAGATCGGATCCGCCGTCCTCAGCGCGTTCTTCAGTCAATTGACCCGGCAGCGCATCATGACGCAGGTCATCCTCTACGACACCGCCGACCTGCGCCGCTGGCAGACGCTGAGGTCCGACGGCACGGTGCCGGACGCGCCCTGGTTCCTGCTGTTCGTGCTTGGCCGCTACAGCGCGGCGCAGACCTCTAACCCGCGTGACCTGCTGCCATTTCTTCAAGCCCACGTCGGGCCTGAACCCTGGGCCGTGTGCGCCTTCGGGCCGAACGAGAACAGCTGCGTGGCCGCGGCTGCGGCGCTCGGTGGACACGCACGCGTCGGGTTCGAGAACAACATGCGCCTGCGCGACGGCAGCGTGGCCCCGGACAACGCCGCGCTGGTGGCCCAGGCCCATCAAGTTGCGGCCGCACTCGGCCGCCCGCTGGCCACCGCAGCACAGATCCGCCAACGTTTCAGCGTCTGACAGACGCCTTTGCCCCCAACCAGGAGACCTTCCAATGCTCGATCGCCGCCAGACTCTGGCCTTGTTGGCTTACGGTTCAGGCTTCCTGAGCACAGCCCAGGCGCAGTCCCCCTACCCCAACGGGCCGTTGCGCTTTGTCGTTCCCTACCCGCCAGGCGGTCCCACGGACCTCATGGCGCGACTGCTGCAACCTGAGTTGCAGAAGCGCCTGGGCGTGCCCGTCATCGTGGAAAACAAGAGTGGTGCCGGCGGCAACCTCGGCAGCGCCGAAGTTGCCAAGCACGTGCCTGCCGATGGCCAGACGATTCTGCTGGCTGCCAGCGGGCCGATGGCCGTCAACGGCGTGTTCTACAAGTCAATGGCGTTCAGCGCGCTCAGTGACTTGGATGTGGTGGTGCAGCTGTCCGCATTTCCTCTGGTGCTGGAGGTGCATCCCTCGGTCAAGGCCAACTCGCTGACGGAGTTCATTGCCGCGGCGAAGGCGCAGAAAGAGCCGTTTCGTTACGCGTCGGCCGGCAACGGGACGCCGCAGCATCTGGCCGGCGAGCTCTTCGCGCGCGCATCCGGTGTGCGGCTGATTCACGTGCCATACAAGGGCGCGGGCCCGGCGTTGACCGACTTGCTTGGCAACCAGGTTGACGTGATGTTCGACATCGTCGCCAGCTCGCTGCAGCACCTCCAGGCCCGCAAGCTGAAACCCATCGCCGTCACGTCCGCAAAGCGCAGCCCGGCACTCCCTCAGGTGCCAACGATGGCGGAGGCCGGTCTGGCGTCGTTCGAGACCACCGCTTGGCATGGCATTGCGGTGCGCGCCGGCACGTCCACGCAGGTGATCAAGAAACTCAACGCGACGTTTCTCGACATCTTCAAAGACCCGGCCTTTCGCACCAAGTGGGAGGCCATCGGCACGCCCGTCGTCGCCGGCACGCCGAATGACTTCGGGCGCCTGGTGCGCACAGAGTCGGTTCGCCTCGGCCGCGTGATACGCGAATCAGGGATCACGGCCGACTGAGCTCGGCGCGAGAGGCGTCATGCCATCGGCGGGGTGTCACCTGCACGTCACCTCCCGGCTTGCCGGAAATGGAACGCGCGCTCCCAGAATCGGCGGCACTTCAACCCATGCCAAATGAAGCGCCGACGCGAAGTGGTCGGCTGCGGTGTGTTTGGCGCAAGGAGCCCCCATGGCATCCCACCGATCTGTTCTCGCGTTGTCTTGGCCCCTGCTGTTGTGCAGCGGCGCCCATGCTGAAACCGACGCCAAACCCAACCTTCCGCCGACGACCTACAACTACTACGTCTCGCCGACCGGTTCCGACGCAGGGCCCGGCAGCAAGGAGCAACCCTTCCAGACCCTGGCGCGCGCCGCCTTGGCGGCGACCCAGCCGAGCACCACCGTCTGGGTGGCGCCGGGCAAATACGCCGGTGGCATCAAGACCACCGCCAACGGCAGCGCAAGCGGCCGCATCTACTGGGTCTCGACCGGCAAGTGGCGCGCCAAGATCGTGCCGCCGGCCCACTCGACCACCGACAGCGCCTGGGACAACCGCGGCAACTACGTGAGCATCATCGGCTTCGACGTCAGCGGCAAACAGCCCGGCACCGGCACGCTCTGGCGGCACGGCATCTACACCGGCGGCTCGTACAGCGTGATCGAAGGCAACCACGTGCACCACCTGGCCACCACCATCCCTTGCACCAGCGCAGGCGGCTCCGCCATCGGCGTGGACAGCTACTACCGGGGTGTCAAGGGCGACGTGATCGGCAATCGCGTGCACGACGTCGGGCCGGCCGGGTGCCGCTATGTCCAGGGCATCTACATGAGCACGTCGGGCACGGTGAAGAACAACATCGTGTTCCGCATCGGCCAGGCCGCCATCCACCTGTGGCACGACGCGAAAGACCTGCAGATCATCAACAACACGGTCAGCGCGTCGGTGTTCGGCATCATCGTCGGCGGCGGCGACTTCTATCACGACGACAGCGGCGCCAACAACGTCCACGTGCACAACAACATCGTGTTCGACAACACGTACGGCATCTCGGAACAAGGCAAGACCGGCACGGCCAACACCTACCGCAACAACCTCGTCTACCAGAACGATATCTATGACTGGTCGCTTCGGAACGGCTTGCAGCATGACGACACGGTCAGCGCCGACCCGTTGTTCGTGTCCTACCCGGCCACGAAGCCGGACTTCCATCTGAGAACCGGCTCGCAGGCAATAGGGCGCGGCCTCGCCACCTACGCGCCGCCGACCGACTTCGACGGCAAGCCGCGC
This sequence comes from Ideonella sp., assembly GCF_036277275.1. Lineage (GTDB taxonomy): Bacteria > Pseudomonadota > Gammaproteobacteria > Burkholderiales > Burkholderiaceae_C > Ideonella. Next base: position 138,693 of record NZ_DASUNH010000137.1, read on the forward strand.
AACCAGACCACCGGGTACGACATCGGCGCATACCAGCATTGAGGGGCGTTGTTGGGGCCCGACCCGTCGGGGCTGCAAGGCGGACCCGCACGTGCTGAACGCGTGCGGGTCCGACCGTGCGGTCGCGCTGGCACAGGGACGCCGCCCTCAACCGCGCCAATGCAGCCGCGCACCGCGGACCGACAAGGTGCCGTCGGCCTGCATCGCCGCCAACGCACGGTACATCGCCTCCGGCGTGACACCGAGTTCCGCGGCCAGCTCCATGCGAGTTCCGGGTAGCTCGTAACCGCGATCCGCCCCTTCGGTGAGCAGCAGGTGCAGCAGCCGCTCCCGGATGGTTCTGAGCGTCAGGCGTTCGATGCGTGCACGTTGCTGGCGCGTCTGCGCGCTCAGCAGCTCGATCCAGGCCCAGCGGGTGCCGTTATCGTTGTTGATGGCCTCACGCAGCGCAGGCAACGGGAAGGCAAGCAACTCGCAATCACTGCGGCACACGGCGTCGCAGTGGTAGCGCCCGCTCGTCAGGCTTGCCTCGGCGAGGAAGCCGCGGCTCGCCCGCTGCAGCAGCACTGGCGCGCCGGCAGGCGTGACACGCAGCATCTGCGCCTCGCCGCGCCGCACGTAGAACATCCAGGCGGGCCGCTCGCCAGTGCGGAACAGCGCGGTGCCGGCCGGCCGTGACAATACACGTGCGGCCGCCCGAAGTGGCTTGTCGAACCCGGCCAAAGCGGGTTCGTCCCAGTGCGATTGCGCAGCGTCCGGTGCTCTGGTCGACATGATCACGATCATAGGCGCGCGGCGCTGGCAGCCCGAGACTGCGCGCTCGTCCCACAGGCCTGCTCCGATGGAGCCAGGAAAGAGCCAACATGCTTCGCACCTCTCGCCCCCCGCGCATCTGCCGCACCAGCCGTACCAGGCTTTGGCCGCTTCGCAAGTCCCTGGCCTGGTCAGCCGCCGGCCTGATGGCCGTGAGCACATGGGCTTGGGCCGACGCGCCTCGGTTCGACTTCACCGCATTCGGAAGCTTCAAGCGCATGAGCCATACGGGCGACACCGGTGGCCAGGTCAAGCTGGCCGATCTGCCGCAGGCCACCGGCGGCTGGGGCGTGGGCGCCTTGGCCGGCCTGAAGGGCGAGGTGTTGTTGCGCGATGGCCGCCTGCTCGTCAGCCGCGGCGACGACCCGCAAGGCCGGGTCGCAGCCCCCCTGGCCGGTGACGAGGCCGTGCTGTTCGCCGCCGCCCGGGTACGGCAATGGGCCGAGGTGACGCTGCCTGCGGGCATGACCCGGCCCCAGTTCGAGGCTTTCGTCTTGGCGCAGGCCAAGGCGCTCGGCCTCGACGTCGGCGAGCCGTTCCCGTTTCTCGTGCAGGGGCACTACCCGCAGCTCGTCTGGCATGTCGTGACCGGTCAGCCAGCCAAACCGGGCATCGGGGGTCACGCCGGCGCCGCCAGCAAGCGCGTGTTCGAGCAGCCCGGCGCCGACGGCCAGCTGGTCGGTATGTACAGCGGCGAGCAACTCGAAGGCGTGGTGTCGCACCCGGGTGAGCGGTTCCACGTCCACTACGCCGACGATGCGGCCAGTGTCTCCGGCCATGTCGACGCCTACGCGGTGGCCCGCGGCGGCGTGCTGAAGTTGCCGCTGCAGTAGGCGCGTCCTCACCTGGCGTCGCTGCTGGCCACGGCCGTCACTTCGGCCCCTGCCAGACGGCCGCCTCCGTCGACGTCGACTGCGGCAACTGCCCTCGGCTCTGCGTGGCTTGTCAGTCAGGCGGCGCTGCAGTGGTGCGTTCCGGCGCGAAGCGGCGCAATCCGTCCAGGTCGAGCACCCGCACGCCGCCGTATTCGATCGCGATCAGCCGCTGCACCTGCAGGGCCTTCAACGCCTCGTTCACGCGCTGGCGCGACAACCCGACCAGGTAGCCGAGCTCCTGCTGCGTGATGCGCAGCAACTGGCCCACGCCGGGGTAGAGCACCGGGTGGAACAGCGCGGCCAGGTTGCGCGCAACGCGCGTGTCGGGGTCGTTCAGACGATCGGTCTCGCGCGCGGCGATGAACTGACCCAGGCGTTCGTTGAGCTGGTTCAGCACGAAGCGGTTGAACGGAATGCTGCGTTCGAGCAGATCGTGGAACGCATCGACGGGCAGACCCGCCACCGTGCTTCTGCGCAGCGTCTCGATGTTGTAGCGGTACGGCTCGCGCTTGAGCAGCGTGCCTTCGCCGAACCAGGCGCCGGGCGGCACGCCGGTGAAAGTGACCGGTGCGCCGGCGCCGGGCTCGTTGCTCATCTTCAGCAGTCCTTCGAGCACGCCGAACCAGTAGGTCGCCGGCCGGCCGAGGCGGCAGATCTGCTCACCGGGCTCGGCATGGGCCAGCATGATGCTGGCGCGCGCCATGCGCTGGTCGTCCGGTTCCAGCACGGCCAACCACGGGATGCTCGCCAGCTCGGCATCGCTGGGTGCCCGCGCGCGTTCGCGCAATGGTCGGGCTGGCTGGGCCATGTCAAAAGACACCGCGGGTAAAAGGGCCAAAAGATTGTCAGGCCGCGGGGCGTGCGACGTCAAACATGCCGCCTCCCGTGCGTTTTGGCCGACTCGGGCTGAGCCTTTGCCCATCAAGCGCCCGCCGGACTGACCGATAGCCGGTGGTGGTCTCGCTGTTTGCCATGGTGTCGTTCGCCCGTTCTCCAATTCGCCTGCCGCCGCGGTGGCCTCGGCGCCGTTCCGTCGCTTGGGTATGGCTGGCCTGCGGGCTGGGCGCCCTGCCCGCCCATGCCGCTGAACCCATCGACGAGGTGCTGGCCGACTTCCGCGCGCACGGCTACCCGTCGCCGTTGCTGGCGCTGGAGCGTCTGCAGCAGGCAGCGCCGCAGGCCCCCAACGTCACCCCCCTCGACCTGCGCTGGCGCCACGAATCGGCGGTGGCCGACCTGGCCTGGCGCGCCGGCAACCATCCGACCGCGCGGGCCGCGGCAGAACGGCTGCAGACGCTGGTCGACAGCGAGCGCTGCGCGCCCTGCGCGACGGCGCTGCTGCTGCGCCAGCAGCAACAGGCCGAATCGGCCAGCCCGGCCGAGCTGCGCCGCCGCCTGGCCGCACTGGCGGCCCTGCCCGAGCCGAGCGATGTGCAACTGCGGTTCGAGTGGTACATCGGTCGCGCGACCGCCGAGTCGACGCTCGGCGACTATGAGGGCGCGATCGCCAATGCGCTGAAAGCCTCGGAAGTGGCCACGCAGCACGGCCGGCCGGCCGACCTGGTGACCTCGCTGGGCATGCTGGCGGTCATCAACGCGAGCCGGCGCGACCTGCACCGCGCGATCGAATATGCGCGCCAGGGCGTCGCGCTGGCGCGCGACATCGGCTTCAAGTACGCCCTCGTGCGGCTGCTGGTCAACCACAGCTATTCGCTGGCGACGTTGAAAGAGAACGTCGAACGCAAGGCGGTGCTCGAGGAGTTGCTGCCGCTGACCGAATCGACGCGCGGCCTGCAGCCGATCCGCCTGAACACGCTGATCAACCTCGCGGCGCTCAGCAACGACACACGCGACCACAAGAAGGCGGTCGACTACGCGCTGCGCGCCGAGCGGGCATCCGATCGCGAGATGGATCCGAACGGCTACGCCTTCACCCTCGCCAACCGCGGTGTTGCCTGGGTGCACCAGGGTCGCTTCGACGAAGGACTGGCGTTGGTCAGGACCTCGATCGAGATCGCCGAACGCACCGGCGACAAGCGCGAGCTGGCCGACCTGATCGAGCAGCAGGTCGACGCGCTCGAGACGGCCGGCCGCACGCAGGCCGCGCTGCAGGCACTGCGCCGCTGGGTCACGTTGAACAACGAGTTGACCGCCTCGCAACGCGAGCAGGCCGTCACGCAGCTGCAGGAGACCTACGCCGCCCAGCAGCGCGCTCGCGAGATCGAGACCCTGAGGCTGGACAACGCGCGCCGCGACACCGAGCTGCAACTTCGTTCGTGGCGTGAGCGTGCCTGGGCCGCGGCCGCCGTGCTGGTCGCCTTGCTGGCGTTCATCACCTGGCAGCGGCTGGCCCGCTCACGCTCGATCAACCGCGGGCTGCGCAGCGACGTGGCACGGCTCAGCGACGAGTCGCAGCACGACGCCATGACCGGCGCCTGCAACCGGCGCTACGGCGAGGCGCTGCTGCAGCGGCTGCAGGAGGACAACGCCAAGCTGCCCGAGGGCCGACGCCGCCGCGTGTCGCTGATGCTGCTCGACGTCGATCACTTCAAGCGCGTCAACGACACGCACGGCCACGCGGCCGGCGATGCGGTGCTGGTCGAGATGACCCAACGGCTGCAGGCGATGCTGCGCGATGGGGATGCCGTCGTGCGCTGGGGTGGCGAAGAGTTCTTGCTGATCCTGCCCGGCACCGACGGGGCCGGCCTGCAGGTGGTGGCCGAACGCGCGCTGGCAGTGATCGGCCAGCCAGCCTTCGGGTTGCCGCAGGGCAAGCAGTTGCCGGTTCGCGCGTCGGCCGGCGGCGTGGTCTGGCGCGCGGGTCAAGGCGTAGCCTGGGCCGAGTCGCTGGCCCTGGCCGACGCGGCGCTCTACCAGGCCAAGGCAGACGGGCGCAATCGTGCGGTGTGCGCACTGTCCGACCAGCCCTTCGTCGAGGCCGAGCTGGCGCAATTGGGCAGCCTGGCGGCCGAGGGCCGGGTCGAGCTGGTCACCGTCACGGGCGTGGCGGCGGATGCGCCGGCCGCCACGTCCGGCGTGGCTGCAGCCACCGCCGCTGCCGCCGCTTCCCCTCCGCGCGATACCGCGACCGCCTGAGCGGTCAACACCGCGGCGGCGGCCGCTCCTCGGGAAAGTCCGGAGCTGAAATGCCCCGAGATTGTCGTCCAACCGACAACACGACGTCAAACTTCGGCCTAGGATTCGTTACATCAACGGGCCCACCCATCCGGGTGCGAGCCGATTGTGGAGACGAAGCGCCGTGCAAACGACTTTTGTTCGCCTGATGCTGGACCATGCCGCGAAGCGAGCGGATGCCGCTGCGCTGAGGGAGAAGGAATACGGCATCTGGCAGACCACGACCTGGGGCCAGCTTGCCCAGCGCGTGCGCTACCTGGCCTGCGGCCTGGCGGCGGCCGGCCTACAGCGCGGCCAACATGTCGTGGTCATCGGCGACAACCGCCCCCGGCTGACCGCCGCGATGCTCGCCACGCAGGCCTTGGGCGCGGTACCGGTCCCGCTGTACCAGGACGCGGCCGCCGCCGAATTCGTCTTCCCGATCAACAACGCCGAGGTCTCGTTTGCGATCGTCGAAGACCAGGAGCAGGTCGACAAGCTGCTCGAGGTGCGTGAGCAATGTCCGCAGCTCGCGCACATCTGGTTCGACGACCCGCGCGGTCTGCGCCACTACGCCGAGCCGGGGCTGGCGTCGCTGGACGCGCTGCTGGAGGAAGGGCGGCTGCACGACAAGTCACACCCGACGCTGTTCACGCACGAGGTGGGCCTGGGCCAGCCCGGCGACGTGGCGGCGATGTTCTTCACCTCGGGCACGACCGGCCACCCGAAAGGCGTGGTGCACACCCACTTCTCACTGCTCGACCGCGCTGCGGCCGGCAAGACCTTCGACAAGCTGACCGAAGACGAAGAGGTGCTGGCCTACCTGCCGCCCGCCTGGATCGGCCAGAACATCTTCAGCTTCGCGCAGTGGCTGGCCTGCGGCTACATCGTCAACTGCCCGGAGTCGGCGGCGACGGTCTCGATCGACATGAAGGAGATCGGGCCGAGCTACTACTTCGCGCCGCCACGCATCTTCGAAGGCATGTTGACCACGGTGATGATCCGGATGGAGGACGCGAGTGCGATCAAACGCGCGCTGTTCCACCATTTCATGACGCTGGCCAAGCGGGTGGGCCCGGCCCTGATGGACGGCAAGCCGGTCGGCCTGGTCGACCGGCTGCGCTACGCACTGGGCAATGTGCTGATCTACGGCCCGCTGCGCAACACGCTGGGCCTGTCGCGCGTACGGGTGGCCTACACCGCCGGCGAGGCGATCGGGCCTGACCTGTTCAGCTTCTACCGCTCGATCGGCGTCAACCTGAAGCAGCTCTATGGCTCGACCGAGACGGCCGTGTTCGTCTGCCTCCAGCCCGACCACGAGGCCAAGTCGGACACGGTGGGCGTGCCCGTCGAGGGCGTGCAGATCAAGCTGTCCGACTCGGGCGAACTGCTGGTCAAGTCGCCCGGGCTGCTGAAGGAGTACTACAAGAACCCGGCCGCCACCGCCGAGGTGCTGACCAGCGATGGCTGGTACCACACCGGCGACGCCGGCTTCCTGGACGCCGGCGGCCACCTGAAGATCATCGACCGCGCGAAAGACGTCGGCCGATTGATGGGCGGTGCCAACGACGGCGCGATGTTTGCGCCCAAGTACGTCGAGAACAAGCTGAAGTTCTTCCCGCACATCAAGGAGGCGGTGGCCTTCGGCGACAAGCGTGACAAGGTCTGCGCCTTCATCAACATCGACTTCGAGGCGGTCGGCAACTGGGCCGAGCGGCGCAACCTGCCCTACGCCGGCTACACCGACCTGGCGCAGAAGCCCGAGGTCTACGCGCTGATCCGCGACTGTGTCGAACAGGTCAACGCCGACCTGGCGCGCGACGAGCTGCTGGCCGGCAGCCAGGTCCACCGCTTCCTGGTCTTGCACAAGGAACTCGACGCCGACGACGGCGAGATGACCCGCACCCGCAAGGTCAAGCGCGGCTTCATCAACGACAAGTACCAGGTGCTGGTGGAGGCAATGTACGAAGGCCGGCCGGAGCAGTTCATCGAGACCGCGGTCAAGTTCGAGGACGGGCGTTCGGGCAGCGTCAGCGCGACGCTGAAGATCGAAGACGTTAAGACTTTCGCACCGACTCGGAGGGCCGCCTGATGAGCGCGCATCGCCAGATCGGCGAGGTCATCCTCGACGTGCAAAACATCAGCCTGCGCTTCGGCGGCGTGAAAGCGCTGACCGACATCAGCTTCAACGTCCGCGAGCACGAGGTGCGCGCCATCATCGGCCCGAACGGCGCCGGCAAGAGCTCGATGCTGAACTGCATCAACGGCGTCTATGTGCCGCAGGACGGCAAGATCAGTTTCCGCGGCCAGACCTTCAGCCACATGAACTCGCGCCAGGTCGCCGAGATGGGTGTCGCGCGCACCTTCCAGAACCTGGCGCTGTTCAAGGGCATGAGCGTGGTCGACAACCTGATGACCGGGCGCAACCTGAAGATGAAGACCAACATCTTCCAACAAGCCATCCGCTGGGGGGCGGCCGAGCGCGAAGAGACGGCGCACCGCACGTTCGTCGAGCACATCATCGACTTCCTCGAGATCCAGGCCCACCGCAAGACGCCGGTCGGCCGCCTGCCCTACGGCCTGCAAAAGCGCGTCGACCTCGGCCGCGCGCTGGCGATGGAGCCGAGTGTGCTGCTGCTGGACGAGCCGATGGCCGGCATGAACGTCGAGGAGAAACAGGACATGTGCCGCTTCATCCTCGACGTCAACGACGAGTTCGGCACCACCATCGTGCTGATCGAGCACGACATGGGCGTGGTGATGGACATCTCCGACCGCGTCGTGGTGCTCGACTACGGCAAGAAGATCGGCGACGGCACGCCCGACGAGGTGCGTGCCAACCCCGACGTCATCAGCGCCTACCTGGGCACCAGCCACTGACATGGCCCTCCCCCGAAGCGTCCTTCGGCCGCCTCCCCCTCAAGGGGGCGCCGCCAGCGGCCCGGCAAAGCCGGTTCCGCGGCGTCCGCTTGACGACGTGATGGTCCACCACGGCAAGCCGCCTCTTTGAGCAGGGCAAGAACATGGGATTCTTTCTTGAGACCTTCTTCGGCGGCCTGATGGCGGGCATGCTGTATTCGCTGATTGCGCTCGGCTTCGTGCTGATCTTCAAGGCCAGCGGCGTCTTCAACTTCGCGCAGGGCGCGATGGTGCTGTTCGCGGCGCTGGCGATGGCACGCTTTTCCGAATGGGCGCCACGCTGGCTGGGCACCGACAGCAAGCTGCTGGCGAACTCGGTCGCGTTCGTGCTGGCCATGGCCTGCATGGTCGCCGTGGCCTGGCTGATCGAGCGGCTGTGCCTGTCCAAGCTGGTCAACCAGGAGCCGATCGCGCTGCTGATGGCCACGCTGGGCATCACCTACTTCCTCGACGGCTTCGGCCAAACGATCTTCGGCTCGGACATCTACAAGATCGACGTCGGCCTGCCGAAGGACCCGATCTTCCTGTTCGAGCAGACCTTCCAGGGCGGCGTGCTGATCAGCCAGGAAGACCTCGCCGCCGCGGTGATCGCCGCCGCGCTGGTCGGCGCCCTGGCGCTGTTCTTCCAAAAAACCGCCACCGGCCGCGCATTGCGCGCGGTGGCCGACGATCACCAGGCGGCGCAGTCGATCGGCATCCCGCTGTCGCGCATCTGGGTCATCGTCTGGTCGGTCGCCGGCTTCGCCGCGCTGGTGGCCGGGATCATCTGGGGCTCGAAGCTCGGCGTGCAATTCTCTTTGTCGCAGGTGGCGCTGAAGGCGCTGCCGGTGGTGATTCTCGGTGGCCTCACGTCCGTGCCCGGCGCCATCATCGGCGGGCTGATCATCGGTGTCGGCGAGAAGCTCAGCGAGGTCTACCTCGGGCCGATGCTGGGCGGCGGCATCGAGATCTGGTTTGCGTATGTGATGGCGCTGCTGTTCCTGCTGTTCCGGCCTCAGGGCTTGTTCGGCGAGAAGATCATTGATCGCGTGTGATGGCCATGAACGTGTGCATGGGTGTTCAGCCGAGCGGCGTGCGCGGATCCGGCTCTGCCGGTCCTGGTGAGGGGCTTGGCCACTGGCCAAGCGCGGCCTGCAAGGCAATGACCAGAGGGAGCGTGGGAGCATGATTTATCGCGAAAACGGCCAGTTCAAAACGACGTATCGGGCTGACCAGCAGATCTTCCCGATCCGCCAGGACCGCATCGTCATCATGGCGTTCCTCGCTCTCGCGTTCGTCGCCGTGCCGGCCCTGTCCAGCGAATACCTGCTGCGCGCGATCCTGATCCCGTTCCTGATCCTGTCGCTGGCGGCGATCGGGCTGAACATCCTGGTCGGCTACTGCGGCCAGATCTCGCTGGGCACCGGAGCATTCATGGCAATCGGCGCCTACGCGGCCTACAACTTCATGGTGCGCATCGAAGGCATGCCGCTGGTGGTGGCGCTGGTGCTGGGCGGCTTGTGCTCGACGGTGGTCGGCGTGCTGTTCGGCATCCCGTCGCTGCGCATCAAGGGGCTGTACCTGGCGGTCGCGACGCTGGCAGCGCAGTTCTTCACCGACTGGGCCTTCCTGCGCATCAAGTGGTTCACCAACGATTCGTCATCGGGCTCGGTCAGCGTGTCCGAGCTGAGCCTGCTGGGCTGGCAGATCGACACGCCGGCGGACAAGTACCTGTTCTGCCTCAGCTTCGTCTGCATCTGCGCGCTGCTGGCGAAGAACCTGGTGCGCGGCCACATCGGCCGCGAATGGATGGCAATGCGCGACATGGACGTCGCCGCTGCGGTGATCGGCATCCGGCCGGTCTACGCCAAGCTCACCGCCTTCGCCGTCAGCTCGTTCTTCGTCGGCATCGCCGGTGCGCTGTGGGGCTTCGTCCACCTGGGCTCGTGGGAGCCGGCCGCCTTCTCGATCGACCGCTCGTTCCAGCTGTTGTTCATGGTCATCATCGGCGGGCTGGGCTCGATCATGGGCAGCTTCTTCGGCGCGGCCTTCATCGTCATCCTGCCGATCGTGCTGGACAACCTGCCGTACTGGTTCGGCATCCCGATCGACACCGCGCTGGCTTCTCACCTGACCTACATGGTGTTCGGCGCGCTGATCGTGTTCTTCCTGATCGTCGAGCCGCACGGCCTGGCGCGCCTGTGGTCGACCGCGAAGGAGAAGCTGAGGCTCTGGCCCTTCCCACATTAGAAATGGAACCCCCACGCTCCTTCCAGTCGCTGCCCCCCAAGGGGGCTCGCGCAGCGGCCCGGCAAAGCCGGATCCGCGCACGCCACTTGATGGGCGGCGACTCCTGCGGAGCGCCTGTTTCCGGCCACCACTTGCTTGAAGATCCAGGCCCATAAAGCCTTGTCCGGCACTGACGAGTGCATGTTGTTGTTCGCTGATGAGTGTTTTTCCACCTCTGGAGGTAGACATGTCGACCAAGATGAAATCCCTGGCCCGTGCCGCGCTGTTGGCGGCCTCGGGGCTCGCTGCGCTGGCCACTGCGCCGGCAGCGTTCGCGCAAGCCAAGGAGCAGTTCTTCCCCGTGCTGGTCTACCGTACCGGCGCCTATGCACCCAACGGCGTGCCGTTCGCCAACGGCTATGTCGACTACCTGAAGCTGGTCAACGCCAAGGGCGGCCTCAACGGAGTCAAACTCAGCTTCGAAGAGTGCGAGACCGGCTACGCGACCGACAAGGGTGTCGAGTGCTACGAGCGGCTGAAGGGCAAGGGCGCGACGGTGTTCCAGCCGTTGTCCACCGGCATCACCTTCGCGCTGACTGAGAAGGCGCCCGCCGACAAGATCCCGCTGATCACCGCCGGCTACGGCCGCAGCGAGAGCCAGGACGGTGGTGTCTTCAAGTGGAACTTCCCGCTCACAGGCACCTACTGGGTCGCCGCCGACGCATTGGTGCAGCACATCGGTGCCAAGGAAGGCGGGCTGGACAAACTCAAGGGCAAGAAGATCGCGCTGGTCTACCACGACAGCCCCTACGGCAAGGAGCCGATCCCGCTGCTGCAGGAGCGCGCTCGCACCCATGGCTTCGAGGTGCAATTGCTGCCGGTCACCCACCCGGGCGTCGAGCAGAAGGCCACTTGGCTGCAGATCCGCCAGAGCCGGCCGGACTACGTGTTCCTCTGGGGCTGGGGCGTGATGAACTCGGCCGCGCTGAAGGAAGCGGTGGCCACCGGCTACCCGCGCGAGAAGATGTACGGCGTGTGGTGGTCCGGCGCCGAGCCGGACGTCAAGGACGTCGGCGACGGCGCCAAGGGCTACAACGCGCTGGCGCTGCAGCACGGCGCTGGTCGCAGCCGCGTCCACACCGAGGTGCTGAAGCTGGTGCACGAGAAGGGCCAGGGCACCGGGCCGGCCGAAGAGGTGGGCACCGTGCTGTACACGCGCGGCCTGATGTCGGCGATGCTGGCGGTCGAGGGCGTCAAACGCGCACAAGAACGCTTCGGCAAAGGCAAGGTGATGACCGGCGAGCAGGTGCGCTGGGGCCTGGAGAACCTGGCGCTGGACCAGGCCAAGCTCGACGGGCTCGGCTTTGCCGGCGTGATGCGGCCGATCAGCACCAGCTGCGCCGATCACATGGGCGCCAACTGGGCCCGGGTGCACACCTGGAACGGCAACGCCTGGCGTTTCACCTCCGACTGGATCCAGGCCGACGAGCAGATCCTGAAGCCGATGGTGAAGGCGGCGGCGGACAAGTATGCGGCGGAGAAGAAGCTGACCCGTCGTACGCCGGAGGACTGCCAATCCTGAGTCGCCATCGCGACTCAGGTTGGCTTTGCCGAATCATTTTGCACTCTCCCCTTCCCCTCTCGCCAGGCGGGAGGGGTCCGAGACACCCCCATCCCCCGCCCAGCGGGGGTGGCCCCTGGCGGGGCCTTCATTCAAGTGCCGCGTGCGGCACTTGAATGAGTCAAAGGCGACGCGATGAGCAACATTCTTTTGAACGTCAACGGCATCGAGGTCATCTACAGCCACGTGATCCTGGTGCTGAAGGGCGTCTCGCTGCAGGTGCCCGAAGGGCAGGTGGTGGCGCTGCTGGGCGGCAACGGTGCGGGCAAGACGACGACGCTGAGGGCGGTGTCGAACCTGCTGGCGGGTGAGCGCGGCGAGGTGACGAAGGGGTCGATCGAATTGCGTGGCGAGCGCATCGAGAAGCTCAGCACCTCGGCGATGGTCGAGCGCGGCGTGATCCAGGTGATGGAGGGCCGGCACTGCTTCGCCCACCTGACGATCGAGGAGAACCTGCTGACCGGCGGCTACACGCGGCGCGACGGCAAGGCCGCGGTGGCCGAGACGCTGGAAAAGGTCTACACCTACTTCCCCCGGTTGAAGACCCGGCGCGGCTCGCAGGCCGCCTACACCTCGGGCGGCGAACAGCAGATGTGCGCGATCGGCCGCGCGCTGATGGCCAACCCGAAGATGGTGCTGCTCGACGAGCCGTCGATGGGCCTGGCGCCGCAGATCGTCGAAGAGGTGTTCGAGATCGTGAAAGACCTGAACCAGCGCGAGAAGGTCACCTTCTTGCTGGCCGAGCAGAACACCAACATCGCGCTGAAGTACGCCGACTACGGCTACATCCTCGAGAACGGCCGCATCGTGATGGACGGCGAGGCCAAGGCCTTGCGCGAGAACGAGGATGTCAAGGAGTTCTATCTCGGCATGGGCGGCGGCGACCGCAAGAGCTTCCGCGATGTCAAAAGCTACAAGCGTCGCAAACGTTGGCTGGCCTAGGGAGAGAAACGATGCCAAACGAAGAATTCGGATTCGCGCCACCGCCGTTCAAGCCGGCTGACGCGCTGGTGCAGCTGAAGCGCGCACTGCGGGATCTGCGAACGTTGACCGAGCGCGGCGACGGCTTCGAGCTGAAGGGCGCACGGGTGATGGAGCTGGTGGCGGGCGACAGCGCCATCGATGCCAGGCTGGCCAAGCGCCCGTCGCGCCAGGTGCCCGAGTGGGACCGCTTCACGCTCGATGGCAGCGCCGCGGTGCGCAAGTTCACCGACGAGGTGAAAAAGCGCCTGGCCCGCTGGACCGAGGAGGAACGATGAGCAGCGATGCCTTCTACGATGCACTCGAGACCCGTCCGGCGGCGCTGCGCGAAGCGGCACTGATGGCGGCATTGCCCGGCAGGGTGGCGCATGCGCAAGCGCGCACAGACGCCTTCGCCGAGCTGCTGCGCGGCGTGGACGCGGTCGCCGTGAACAGCCGCGCGGCGCTGGCCAGGTTGCCGGTGATCCGCAAGGGCGAGCTGCTGGAGCGCCAGCAGCGCGACCGCGCCGACCCATCCAGGCAAGACCCGTTCGGTGGCTTCTCGGCGATCGGGTGGCGCGGCCTGCTGCGCTCGCACGGCGCCAGGCGGGTCTTCCAGTCGCCGGGCCCGATCTACGAGCCGGAGGGCGAAGCGGCCGACTACTGGCGCATGGCGCGCGCGATCCACGCTGCCGGTTTTCGCCGGGGTGATCTGGTGCATTGCAGTTTCAGCTATCACCTGACCCCGGCCGGCTCGATGATGGAGTCCGGCGCGCACGCGGTTGGCTGCACGGTGTTTGCCGGTGGCATCGGCAACACCGAGCTGCAGCTGCAGGCGGTGGCCGAGCTGAAGCCGCATGGCTACATCGGCACGCCCAGTTTTCTGCGCATCCTGCTCGAGAAGGCCGCCGAGACCGGCGTCTCGACCGCGTCGATCACCAAGGCCATGCTGGGCGGCGAAGCCTTCCCGCCATCGTTGCGAACCTGGTTCCAGCAGCGGGGCGTCGAGGCCTACCAGAGCTACGCCACCGCCGACCTCGGCCTGATCGCCTACGAGACCACCGCCCGCGACGGCCTGGTGCTGGATGAAAGCGTGATCGTCGAGATCGTGCGGCCCGGCACCGGCGACCCGGTGCCCGATGGCGAGGTCGGCGAGGTCGTCGTGACCACGCTGAACCCCGACTACCCGCTGGTGCGTTTCGGCACCGGCGACCTGTCGGCGATCCTGCCCGGGCCGTGCCCGACCGGCCGCAGCAACACCCGCATCCGCGGCTGGTTGGGGCGCGCCGACCAAACGGCCAAAGTCCGCGGCATGTTCGTCCATCCCGGCCAGGTGGCGGAGGTGCTGCGCCGCCATCCCGAAGCCAGGCGCGGCCGACTGGTCGTCGAAGGCGAAATGGCCAACGACCGGATGACCTTGAAGGTCGAGGTGGGCCAGGCGCCCGACGGCTTGGCAGCCCGACTGGCCGACACGATGCGCGACGTGACCAAGTTGCGCGGCGAAGTGCAGTTCGTGCCGCCCGGCAGCCTGCCCAACGACGGCCAGGTCATCGAAGACGCGCGCAAGTACGACTGACCGACAGGTCAGGCGGACTTGAGCCGGACGTGAGGGTGTGCCTGCGCACAGCCTCACGCCTGCGTCGCGCCGTCGGTCCCCCCGGGTGGGCTCAGGCTTCTGGGCACGTCCCGGCAAGGTCCGGGCTGCATCACTAGACTACACGGATGAAGATCGATTTCGTCTCCGATGTGGCCTGCCCGTGGTGCGCAGTGGGCTTGAATTCACTCGAACTGGCGCTGGCCAAGATCGGCCCGGACATTCCGGTCGAGTTGCACTTTCGCCCCTTCGAGTTGAACCCGCAGATGGGCCCGGAGGGCGAGGATGCGACCGAGCACCTGTCGCGCAAGTACGGCCTGACGCCCGCGCAGCTGGACCGCAACCGGGCGGGGATCCGCGAACGCGGCGCGGCGGTCGGTTTCCAGTTCGGTGACCGGGCTCGTGTCTGGAACACCTTCGACGCACATCGCCTGATCCATTGGGCGGGCCTCGAAGGCAAACAGCGCGAGCTGAAACATGCGCTGTTCAAGGCGTACCACGGCCGCGGCGACAACCCGGGCGCAGTCGACGTGCTGATGCGTGCCGCCAGCGAAGTCGGTCTCGATGCCGAGCGTGCGCGCGAGGTGATCGAGTCCGATCGCTACGCTGCCGAGGTGCGCGCCGAAGAGCGCCACTGGCAGCAGCTCGGCGTCAACTCGGTGCCCTCGGTCATCATCAACGACCGCCACCTGATCCAGGGAGGGCAGCCGCCCGAGGTGTTCGAGCAAGCGCTGCGTCAACTCGCAGGCGCCGCTGCCTAGGGCCTCACACGGGCGCTAGATCGACGCGGGAACCGGCACCGCCCCGTCCGGGCGGTTCACCGTCCTGGCGCCGAACACCACCAGCCACAGGATCAACACCGGCTCGCCCAACATCAGGATGAAAATGAGGTCTCCGAGGGCGCCTGACAACCCGGGCAGCAGCAGCGACACGATGGCCCCGAGCAGGTAGCCCAGGCCGGCGGCCACCACCGGCACCGCCACCGGCTTCGGGATGAAGCCAGAGCGCCAGGCCAGCAGCGCGAGCGGAAACAGCCACAAGCCCCAGAACACCGCGGCGAGTTGCAGGCCGTTGCCGTGCAGCTTGACGAACAGCAATGCCAACGCATCGAGCTGGGGTCGCTCGAACACGTTCAGGAAGCCCGGTCCGGTGGCGAACATCAGCGCAGCCACTTCGTTCAACACGTTCAGGAAGACGATCGGGATGGGGATCAGCCCGAGCCACGCCATCTGGCGCGCCAGCGACTGGTTCACCGGCTGGAACAGTTTGTAGAGCGCCATCACCAGGAATACCTCGACGGCCTGGTGAAAGAGTTCACTCGCCATGCCCAGGCGCAGCAGCGTTTCGCCGCCGCGGATGCGTTCGGCCGTCAACGCAGCATCGCTCAGGTCGAACAGTTGGGCCGGCACGACCATCAGGCCCAGCGGCGCGGTCACGGCCACCAGCAAGTACAGCGCGCCGGCCACCCTCGCCTGCTTCTTGATCGTGTTCATGCGCTGCATCCCGGCGAGGCGACGGACGCAGCCGGCACCGCGGCGCGCCAGCGGTCACCGGGTTTTCGCAGGTAGTGCGCAGCGACATAACGCCACGGAATGATGAACGGCATGACGACGGCCACGAGACAATCGGTGGTGGTCGACCAGGTGGCGGCGTCCATCTGGCCGCTGGACCACAGCGGCAGCGCGACGACCAGCAGCCAGATCGATTTCCATGCCAATTCCCACAGCAGCAAGGGCAGCATCTGCAGCGGGTAGCGCAGCCCCAGCAGGCACAGCGCGGAGAAGGCGGCCAGCATGCAGTTGACGACACCCTGCATCAGCCCCCAGGGCTTGTCGTGCTGAATGACGCCGGGCCAAATCACGATGCCCAGCCCGACGACGATCAGCAGGTACATCGCCCGCAGCAGGTACAGGCGAATCAGCGAGACCTCGTTCGCGTCGGTGGGCCTCTCGGTGGCGGCGCTCATTCGACCGCCTTCAGGATCTTTTCGACCGCCGCCAGGCGGGTCTTGACGTCGGCCAGCGTCGTGTCGATCGAGGACAGGGCCGATGCCGTCTGCGCCTGTGCCGCCGACGCGGCGGCGGCGATGTGGCGGTAGGCCTCGTCCTGGGCCAGACGGGCCTTGGCTTGCTGCACGGCCGACCAGTACTTCATGCCGAAGACCAGCAGCACCGTCGCCAGTGGCAGACAGATCGTCAAAAGATACAGGCTCTCGGACATGGTGACCTCTACGGTTCAAGATGGGTGGTCAAAGACTTCGCCGCCTCGGCGATGGCCGCCGGTGTCAACTCGACGGCGAAGCGTGTGACTTCGAAGTAGTTCAGCGCCTTGCCGTCTTGCGACAACTCGAGCTGGCTGCTGACCAGGCCGGCGTCTTGCAGCTTTTGCAGGTGCAGGTGCAGCAAGGGGCGGCTGATGTCGAGCTCGCGCGCCAGCTGGCTGACGTAGTTGCGCCCGCCGCTGTCCAGCGCGGCCACGATCCGCAGCCGGTGCGGATTGGCGAGCGCCGCCAGCATCGCCAACAGGCGATCTCCGTCAGTTGCGTGGCTTTTCGTTTTCACATGTCAACATTATCTGACATGTGAAATGAAGTCAAGTCAAACGCCCGCCAGGCGGCTGGCTGCGGCGCAGGCGCCGCAGCACATCGACATGTGGGGAAGATCGACGGCGCGCCTCGCTCCCGCGAGGGGGCGCCCAGGACGGGCGCCGTGTCAACGAAAGGTGCGGGCGCAGAAGGGCCGAAGCCGCGGCCCTGCGGCCAGGGGCCCCGAGCGCCCTGGCAGAGGCGAACTACAGCGGCACGAACTTGAACGAGCGGATCACGATCTCCTCCGGCTGTCCGTCGCTCGGCGCCTGGCCTTTGAACAACCACAGGTTCATGTGCACCGGCAGCGCGTTCTGCGGAATGCGGCGTTGCGCCTTGGCCGGGGCGAAGGTCTTCTTGCGAAACAGGCCGCTGTTGTCGCCGATGTCGTGCAGGCCGTAGAGGCTGGCGTAGCGGATGCTGTCAGAGGCCCAGGTGAAGCGGTGGGTCGACAGGTCGCTGGTCAGCGCGACCTCGAACGATGTCGACAGCGGCTTGGGGCCCTGGACGGCCGGGTAGATGGTCCAGTTGCCGTTGGGCCATGACGCGTTGCCCCAACGCGCGAACTCGATGTCGATCTCGTTGGTGCCATCGGGGCCGATGTCGGGGGTCGTGTAGTTGAACAGGCCCAGCACCAGGTTGCGGTCCATCTGGTCGGGACGGCCCTGGAGCTGCCACTGGTAGGTGCCGAAGCCGAGCGCCTGGGTCATCGTGACCTCGGCGCAGGCCCATTGCCCGTCCAGCCGGGACACGCGCAGGTGCAAGGCACCTTCGGCGTCGACCCAGACGTTGCGAGCGTCCCAGTTGTTGGGGCCGGGGCCGCCGCCGCCTTGGCGCACTTCCCAGGTGTAGCCCGAGAACTGCACGGTGGCGGCCCAAGCGGCTGTCGGGCCGGCCAGCGCTGCGAAGGCCAACAGGGCAAGCGCCGATCGGCGCGGTATCTCGGACAAGGCTTTCATCAAACGGTCTCCTCCTGCACGGCGGGCTTGCATGCGGCGACCAGCGTAGCGTGGCCCATCTGAAAGCGATTGCACAAAACACCCCCTCGCGCGTAAGGGAGGCCGCTCAGTGGTGTCCGGATGTGTGCCGCCGTCACTGCGGACAGCCGCGCCGTCGAGGCTTCAGCGCTCGACGATGACGAAGTGCTTGCGCATGCGCTCGACGACTTCGAACGAGCCCTTGAAGTTGGGCGGCAGGAACACCGCCTGGCCAGGGCCGAAGCTCTCGACACGGCCCTCGGCATCATGCACGCGGCACAGGCCATCGAGCACGATGAAGTACTCGTGCTCGCGAGGGCCGAATTCAACGCGCCATTGGCCCGGGTCACATTCCCAGATGCCGGTGGCCAGGCCCTCGGCAGCGTTGTCGTAGAGCACCCAGGTGCGGCGCTCCGGGTCGCCCACTTCGCGCCGTTCGGGACGGGGGTGGTCGATCTCCGGAGCGGCAGCAGGTGCGGGGTCGAAGCGGATCACGGAAGGGGTGGCTTGGCTCATTTTTGAGGCAGCGCAAATGCGGCTGAATGACTGCGGGAAAGGTCACCATGCTAGCCACTTGAGGGCCCACCCTTACGTAGTTCCCGAGATGGCGCATCAAATGGCACGGCTAGCATGGGCCACCCTGCGCAGATTCATCAGGAGAGACGCCATGAAACGCTTCGCCCTCACCCTCGTCGCCGCCACCCTGGCCGGCACCGCATTCGCCGAATACCCCGAAAAGCCGGTGACCATCGTCGTGCCATTCGCCGCCGGCGGCCCGACCGACAAGGTGGCACGCGACCTGGCCGAAGCGCTGCGCAAACCGATGGGCGGTCAGCCCATCGTGATCGAGAACGTCGGCGGCGCCGGCGGAACGCTCGGTGCGACCAAGGTCGCCAAGGCCGCGCCGGACGGCTACACGCTGCTGCTGCACCACATCGGCATGGCGACCTCGCCGGCGCTGTACCGCACGATGCAGTACAAGCCGCTGGAAGACTTCGAGTACCTGGGCCTGATCAACGAAGTGCCGATGACGCTGATCGGCAAGACCGCCCTGCCCGCGGCCAACTACGCCGAGCTGTCGAAGTGGCTCGAAGCGAACAAGGGCAAGATCAACCTGGCCAACGCCGGGCTGGGCTCGGCCTCGCACCTGTGCGGCCTGCTGTTCCAGCAAAGCCTGAAGATCGATATGACCACCGTGCCGTACAAGGGCACCGCGCCGGCGATGACCGACCTGCTCGGTGGCCAGGTCGACATCATGTGCGATCAGACCACCAACACCACGAGCCAGATCGAGGGCGGCAAGGTCAAGGCCTTCGCCGTCACGACGACCAAGCGCCTGACGACCCCCGCGCTGGCCAAGCTGCCGACGCTGGACGAGTCGGGGATGAAGGGCTTCAACGTGTCGATCTGGCACGGCCTGTACGCGCCCAAGGGCACGCCCAAGCCGGTGCTGGACAAGGTCAACGCGGCACTGAAGGCCGCGCTGAAAGACGCCGAGTTCGACAAGCGCGAAGAAGCGCTGGGCGCGGTGATCGTGACCGACGCGCGCGTCAACCCGGCCGAACACAAGAAGTTCGTCGAGGCCGAGATCAACAAGTGGGGCCCGGTGATCAAGGCTGCCGGCCAATACGCCGACTGAATATAGCCCCCACGCCCGCTCCGGCGGGCTGCCCCCCGAGGGGGCTCGCGCAGCGGACCGGCGGAGCCGGATCCGCGCACGCCACTTGAAGACGGGCGACGCTGCGTACGCCCGTTTGGCTACTTGGCGATCGCCAGCACCGTCTGAGCGGGCCGACAACAAGAATCAGCCGCCCCCCAAGGGTCGGCTGGCCGCCGAGCGGCGGCTCGAGGGCCACGAGGCCCGTCCCGTTCGGCGCCCCACCCGCAATTCCAACGGCGGACGGCGCATTGAAGGAGCCATTCGGGGGAGTGGCTCCTTTTTCTTTGCTCCTGCGCCGCGTCGTCTACTTTGCAATCAGCAGCAACATGGAACGGGCCTCGAGACCATAGACGGCGTTCTCACCACCGATGAAAGCCTCGCTGCCTGGTGCGACGATCGTGTTGGCGCCGTCGTTCCAGGTCGCCGTATCGGTGACGCGGTACCAGCTCTTGCCGGCGCCCGGCCACGGCAGCGTGAAGTTCACCTGGCCGGACCAGCCGTTGTAGGCCACGTAGATCGCGCTCGCACTGTCGCCGAATTCGCTGCCGTCGATGCGCCATGCGATCGCGTGGTTGCTCGAACTGTTGAAGTAGCTCGCATCGGCCACGCCGCCATCGGGCTTGAACCAGCGCAGCTGCTCCATGACGTTGCCGTTGTTGTCGCCTGACGAATAGAAGTTCGCCGGGCGCAACGCCGGGTGCGCCTTGCGGAAGGCGAGCAGCCGCGTGGTGAAGGCTTTCTGGTGGGTGGCGTGGCTGTCCAGCGTCCAGTTCAACCAATTGGCCGACGAGTCCAGGTTGTAGGTG
>NZ_DASUNH010000138.1:0-2003 GCF_036277275.1 Ideonella sp.
TCACGAGTTGGCGATGGCGCACCTGCGGCGCGGCGGGGCCCAGGTCGAGGCCGTGCGCGTCGACAGCGAGCTGGGGTTCCGGGCGGCGCTGCGCGAACGCTGGGACGTGATCCTGTCGGACTTCAACATCCCCGGCTTTTCGGGCCTGCACGCGCTGGAAATACTGCGTGACAGCGGCATTCAGGTGCCGTTCATCCTGGTATCGGGCGAAATCGGCGAAGACGTGGCGGTGTCAGCCATGCGCAACGGCGCCACCGACTATTTATTGAAGGCGAACCTGGCCCGGCTGGCGCCGGCGACCGAACACGCGATCGACGCCTTCGAGACGCTTCGTGCCCGCCAGCGGGCCGACCGGGAGCTGGCCGCCTCGCGCCAACGGCTGTCCGAACTGGCCCAGCACTTGCAGACCAGCGTCGAGATGGAGCGGGCGGCGATTGCCCGCGAGATCCACGACGACGTCGGCGGCTCGCTGTCGGCGCTGAAATTCGACCTGGCCTGGATGGCCCGCCACGCCACCACACCCGAGCTGAAGACCCGGCTCGACAGCGCGATGGAAACGGTGACCCACGCGCTGGAAGCCAGCCAGCGCATCATGCACAACCTGCGCCCGGCGATCCTGGAGCAGGGCCTGGTCGCGGCGCTGCAGTGGATGGCCAACCGCTTCGAGCGCCGCACCGGCGTCGTCTGCAGCTTCCGGACCAGCCACGACAACCCCCAACTGCCGCCCGGCGTGCCGCTGGTGGCTTACCGCACGGCGCAGGAAGCGCTCACTAACGTCAGCAAGCACGCACAGGCCACCCGCGTCAGCATCGACCTGTCGCTTGCCCAGGGGATTTTGTCGCTGGAGGTCAGCGACAACGGTCGCGGGCTGTCCGAGGCCGATCTGGCCAAGGCGCGCAGCTTCGGCATCCGGGGGTTGCATGAGCGGGCGACCACCGTCGGCGGCTGGGTCGACCTTTCCAGCAGTGCGGCCGGCACGACGCTGATACTCTCGATCCCGCTGGGGCATTACACGACCGGCCCTGCCGAGGGCCCGCACCCCAGCGAATCCGAACACGATCCGTCTGCTTGGGGAGAGCTATGAGCAAGACGAACAGCGCACCTGCCTGCTGCGCGGTGGTGCCGAATGCCAAGGGGGCTGCATGACCAGAGTGATCGTCTGCGACGACCATGCGCTGATCCGCCGTGGCATCCGCGACACCTTGTCCGACGCGCCGGACATCGAGGTCGTCGGCGAGGCCGGCGACTACGGCGAATTGCGCACGCTGATGCGCAAGGGGGGCTGCGACGTGCTGGTGCTGGACATCAACATGCCCGGCCGCAGCGGGCTGGACGTGCTGCACGTGCTGAAAGATGAGGGCTCGACGGTCAAGGTGCTGGTGGTCAGCATGTACCCGGAAGACCAGTACGCGATCCGCGCGCTGCGCGCCGGCGCCTTTGGCTATGTCAACAAGGGCGGCGATCCCCACTTGTTGGTCCAGGCGGTGCGCACGGTGGCGCAGGGGCGCAAATATGTGACGCCCGAGATCGCCCAGATGCTGGTCGAGAGCCTGACGACACCCGAAGTGGCCAATGCGCACGAAAAGTTGTCCGACCGCGAACTGCAGACGCTGGTGATGATTGCCTCGGGCAAACGCCTGGCCGACATCGCCAACGAGCTGACGCTGTCGCCCAAGACGGTCAGCGTCTACCGTGCCCGGGTGCTGGAAAAGCTGGGCCTGGCCAACAACTCGGAACTGACCGTCTACGCGATCCGCAACGGGCTGGTCGGCGAGTGACGCGAGGGGCGTGATCCTGCAAGGCCGACCACCCCGGCGGGCCGACTAGGGCCTGTTAACGCTACGGAGCCCCGTGCGAACGGACCTTCCAGGGATGCAGGGCAAGGCGCCCGCCGCCGCCCAGGCTGGTGCCTGGGCAAGGTGGGCAACGCCGCCATGCGCCCTGGAAGACCCGTTCCCGAAGGGTTGCCGCCAGAACAGCCGACCGCGGCGTTGCAAAGCCTC
>NZ_DASUNH010000139.1:0-51928 GCF_036277275.1 Ideonella sp.
CAGGTTCAGCACATCGGTGCCGGTGGTGCCGGTGACCGAGTCGATCGCCGAAACGGAGACGGTGCCGGCGGCCAGCAGCGTCACCGCTTCGGTCGTGTCGGTGGTGCCGATGATCGTGTCGATCGCCGAGACCGACAGCGAGTCGCCGGCGTTGGCCAGCGTGACCACCTCGACCGCGGTCGTGCCGACCAGCGATTCGACCGCCGACACGCTGAGCGAGCCGCCGCCGAGCATGTTGACGATGTCGGTCGTGTCGGTCGAGCCGATCACCGATTCGACCGCCGAGACGGTCATCGTGCCGGTGGCCAGCATCGTGATCGCGTCGGTCGTGTCGGTCGAGCCCAACACGGTGTCGATGTCGCTGACCGAGACCGCCCCGCCGGCCAGCAGGTTCAGCACATCGGTCGTCGCGGTGGTACCCAGCACGCTCTCGACGCCGCTGACCGACATCGTGCCGCTGGTGAGCATCGACAGCACGTCGGTGCCGGTGGAGCCGACGACGGTCTCGACATCGGAGACGAATACGGTGCCGCTGTTGGCGGTGTTCAGCGTCACCGCATCGGTGCCGGTGGACCCCAGGACGGATTCGATGTCGCTGATCGCGATGCTGCCGCCGGTGCCAAGCAGGGTCAGCACATCCGCCGTCGAGGTGGTGCCGCCGATGCTGCTGACGTTGCCCGAGATGACAACACCGTTGATATCGACCGAATCAATCATGAGAACTCCGAAGTCTGGAAGCGTGACGTTTTTGACGTTCTGGTGACCCGACAAGCTGGCGAACCGGCCAATGGCCGCATGCCCCCTCCTTCAGGTCGTCGTCGAGTTTTCGGCTTCTCGCGGTAGAGCTTGAAGTGCCAGTGAGGGCTATTCGCAGGCTTTATTTCTCGATTGAAGCGTTTACCGGAGGGCTACCCTCCCCGGCATTGGCTCCCGCCGTGCCCGGCGGGCGCTCGGCCATGGACCGAATTCGCGATGAACCCATCTGCATTGCCTGCCCGCCCCGTCAACGCGCCACGCCGCCGCGAAGGCCCGATGGCCCGCGCCCTGGCGGGCGAGAAGCGGGCGCTCGCGGCCTGTGCCATGTTCAGCGGCGCCTCCAGCATCCTGTTGCTGGTGCCGTCGGTCTATTCGATGCAGATTTACGACCGCGTGCTGTCCAGCCGTCACGGCGTCACGCTGCTGGCGCTGACCGCGATCGCACTGGGTCTCTACGCTTTGTTGGCAGCGCTCGACTGGGCGCGCGGCGAGTTGATGGTTGTGGCCGGAATGCGGCTCGACGAGAAGTTGCGCCAGCGGGTGTTCGATGCCGCGATGAGCCGACCCGGCGCCGGCGCAGTGGCCGCGAATGCCGCGCAGGCCGATCTGCACACGGTGCGCCAGTTCATTTCCGGCCCTGCCTTGCACGCCTTGTTCGACTTGCCATGGTTGCCGCTGATGGCGCTGGCCGCCACGCTGTTGCATCCCTGGCTCGGCGCCTACGTGGTGGCGGCGACGTTGACGCTGCTGGCGCTGACCTGGCTCAGCGAGTGGCGCAGTGCTGCGCCCCTGGTCCGTGCAGGTGTCGAGGGCCTGGCCGCCCAGCAATCACTGGCCGAAACCGCACGCCATGCAGAGGTGGTGCGTGCGCTCGGCATGCAGCCGGCCATGCGGGAACGCTGGCTGCGCCACCACCTGGCCATGCTCGGGTGGCAGTCGCGCGCCAGCCAGGCGGCCGAGACGCTGGGCGCCGGCACGCGCTTTGCGCGCATGGGGCTGCAGTCGCTGGTTTTCGCGCTGGGCGCGTGGCTGGTGCTCGACGCCGAACTCTCGGCCGGCGGCATCTTCGCGGTGTCGCTGATCGTGGGCCGTGCGCTGGCACCGGTCGAACAAGTGCTGAATCTGTGGCGCCAGGTCGTGCAGGTGCGCAGCGCCTGGGACCGGCTGGACGCGCTGTTGATCGATGCCGGCCAGATGCCGGACCGCATGGCGCTGCCGGCGCCGACCGGCCAGATCACCGTCAACCAGGCTTCGGCGCTGGCGCCCGGTGGCGCGCGGCCGGTGCTGGTCGGCATCAATTGCTCGGCGATGCCGGGCGACATTGTTGGCGTGATCGGCCACAGCGGCTCGGGCAAGTCGACGCTCGGGCGACTCTTGATTGGCCTGGACGCACCCGCTGCCGGCCAGGTGCGGCTGGATGGCGCCGAGCTGTCGCAGTGGCCGCGCGAAGCGCTCGGGCCGCACATCGGCTACCTGCCACAGACGGTCGACTTGATCGAGGGCACGGTGGCCGAGAACATCGCGCGCTTCGGCGAGGTGGATGCCGAGAAGGTGGTCACCGCTGCGCGCGCTGCCGGCGTGCACGACCTGGTGCTGAAGCTGCCCCAAGGCTACGACACGCCACTGGGGCCGGATGGCGCCGGTCTCTCCGGCGGCCAGAAGCAGCGTGTCGCACTGGCCCGTGCGCTCTATGGTGATCCGCGGCTGCTGGTGCTCGATGAGCCGAACGCCAACCTCGACGCCGACGGCGAGGCCGCGCTGCACGCCGCGCTGATCGGGTGCAAGGCCCGCGGCGCGACGGTCTTCGTGATCACCCAGCGCAACGGCGTGCTGGGCCTGGCCGACAAGCTGCTGGTGCTGCAGGAAGGCAGCGCCTTGGCCTTCGGCGCCAAGCAAGAGGTGCTGGCGCGCTTTGCCGTACCGAGCGCCGCACCCGCTGCGGCGCCACGTCCGGCAGGCCAGCACGAGACGATGGAGGCCGGCGCATGAACCCCGGCAAGACGATGGACACGATCGAGCTGGCGCCGCCGGTGCCGCTGGACCTGCAGCGGCCGCTGCGCTTCGGCCTCGGCGCGCTGGTGATCGGCGTTGCCGTCACGCTGTGGTGGTCGGCTGCGGTGCCGCTGGCCGAAGGCGTGCCCGCCGAAGGCGTGGTGAAGACCGAGGGCAGCCGACGCAGCGTGCAGCATGCGCGCGGCGGCACGCTGCGCGAGATCCTGGTGCGCGATGGCGACACGGTGCGCCAGGGCCAGCCGCTGCTGCGCCTGGACGACACCGACGCGAAGGCGCGCCTGGGCATGATCGAGGCGCGCTGGTGGCCGGCATTGGCGCAAGAGGCCCGTTTGCTGGCCGAGCGTGATGGCCTGGCGCGTGTCGCATTTCCCAGCGAACTGCGCGACAGCAAGGCCGATGGTGCGGCCGATGCGATCAAGGCGCAGCAGCGCCTGTTCGACGCCCGCCGTGCAGCCCTGGCGCAAGACGACGTGGCGCAGCAGGTGGCCGTCGACTCGCTGCGTGCCTACGGCAGTGGGCTGAAAGAGCAGTCGAGCACGCGTGAGGAACAGATCCGTTCGCTGAACGAAGAGCTGAAGACCTGGCGCGAGCTGCAGGCGCAGGGCTATGTGGCACGGGCGCGCCTGTTCGAGATCGAGCGCAACCTGATGGCGGTGCAGGGCCAGTACAGCCAGGACATCGGCACCTTGTCGCGCGTCGAAGGCAGCGTGGCCGAGACGCAGGCCAAGCGCGCACAGCGCCGGTCGGAGCTGCGGCGCGACATCGAAACGCAGCTGAGCGACGTGCAATCGCGCCTGGCCGAGCTGCGCGAACAACGCACAGCCTTGCGGGAAGAGTTGGCCCGTTGCACGCTGACCGCGCCGGTCGACGGCACGGTGGTCGACCTGGCGGTGCACACCGAAGGCGGCGTCGCCACTGCGGGCCAGAAACTGATGGACCTCGTGCCCAGTCACGAGGCGCTGCTGGTCGAGGCGCAGGTGCCGGTGCGCCTGGCCGACGGGCTGGTCAACGGCCTGCAGAGCCAGGTGCGCTTCACGTCGCGCGACCAGAGCCTGACCAAGCCGGCCGAGGGACGCGTGGTCTACGTGGCCGCCGACCGCAGCGCCGACATGCACAACCCCGAAGGCTGGTACCTGGTGAAGGTGGCCGTCACGCCCCAAGCCTTGCGCGAGGCCGGCATCGCCCCGCTGCAGCCCGGCATGCCGGCGCAGGTGATGATCGCGACCGGCCAGCGCTCGATGCTCGGCTACCTGCTGGATCCGCTGACCAAACGCCTGAATGGCGTGCTGGCGGAACGTTAACGCTTGGCAGCGCAGCGAGCGATTCGTGACCTTGTGCACGCGATGCGACCCCGCCGGCCCGGCGAAGAGCCGCTGCCAGCCGGGACACTGCCGGCTGCCCTTTCCGGTTGCTGTTTGAACCGATGCGCATGCGTACCTCGTTGCCCTTGACCCTCGCGCTGGCCGCCATCCTGGCCGGCTGCGCCAACCCACCACCGGCGCCCCCGGCCGAGGCCAACGCGTGGCGACCGATGAAGCTGCCGGGCAAGCTGTCGACGCACTACGAATGGTCCGTCAAGGAGGGGCGGGCAGCGGTGAGCGCCCAGGCCGATCGTTCGGCCAGCCTGTGGCGCCGCCACGTGGCACCGGAGTTGAAGCACGCTCGAGAACTGCAGTTTTCCTGGTGGGTGCAGGACATGATCCCGACCGCCGACCTGTCCGACCCGGACCTCGGCGATGCGCCGGCCCGTGTGCTGCTCGGCTTCGATGGCGACACGGCGTCGCTGCCCCTGCGCACGCGCCTGATGTTCGATCTGGCCAAGACGCTGACCGGCGAGGAGCCGCCGTATGCCACCCTGGTGTACGTCTGGGATGCCAAGTTGCCGGTCGGCACGGTGTTGAAGCATCCGCGCAGCGACCGTGTCCGCAAGATCGTGGTCGATTCAGGCGCTGCCCAGTTGCGCCGCTGGCGAGAGCATCGGCGCGACGTGGCGGCGGACTTTCGTCTCGTCTTCGGTGAAGAGCCTGGGCCGTTGCTGACGGTGGCCTTGATGACCGACAGCGACAACACCCGCTCACGTGCCCGGGCGTGGTACGGCGCCGTCGAGTTGCGTTGAGCGCAGCGCGCGCTGAACCGGCGTTCGGCTGAACCGATCGCCGCGGTCGCGGGTGGTCAGCCCGGCAGGCGAGTTCGGGCAGTCAGGCCTCGTCCGGGCCGCTGCCGAATCACTGGCCGGCTTCGAGGTGGTAGTCCGTCGCGCGCTGGACCTCGTTCTTCGAGCCCAGCACCACGCTGACGCGCTCGTGCAGCTTGGTCGGCACCAAATCCATGATCCGTTGGCGGCCGTTGGTCGCAATGCCGCCCGCCTGCTCGACCAGGAAGGACATCGGGTTGGCCTCGTACATCAGGCGCAGCTTGCCGGGCTTGTCCGGCTCGCGCTTGTCCCACGGGTACAGGAACACGCCGCCGCGGGTCAGGATGCGGTGCACGTCGGCCACCATCGAGGCGACCCAGCGCATGTTGAAGTCCTTGCCCCGGGGCCCTTCCTTGCCGGCCAGGCACTCTTCGATGTAGCGCTTGACCGGCGCGTCCCAGTGGCGCAGGTTCGACATGTTGATCGCGAACTCCTTGGTGTCTTCCGGGATCCGCACGTCTTCTTCGGTCAGCACCCACGAGCCTTGCTCGCGGTCGAGCGTGAACATCGCAACACCGCGGCCGACGGTCAGCACCAGCGTGGTCTGCGGGCCGTAGACGCAGTAGCCGGCCGCGGCTTGCTGCTTGCCCGGCTGCAGGAAGTCCTCTTCACTGATGCCGCGCTGGTTGTTGACCTTGCGCAGCACCGAGAAGATGGTGCCGATCGAGACGTTGACGTCGATGTTCGACGAGCCGTCGAGCGGGTCGAACAGCAGCAGGTACTCGCCCTGGGGATATCGGTTCGGCACGACGTGGATCGAGTCCATCTCCTCCGACGCCATCGCCGCCAGGTGGCCGCCCCATTCGTTGGCCTCGATCAGCACCTCGTTGCTGATCACGTCGAGCTTCTTCTGGACTTCGCCCTGCACGTTCTCGGAACCGGCGGTGCCCAGCACGTCGCCGAGCGCGCCCTTGTTGACCGAGATCGCGATGCGCTTGCAGGCGCGCGCGACCACTTCGATCAGCAGGCGCAACTGCGCCGGGATGTGGCCGTGCTCGCGTTGCTGCTCGACCAGGTACTGGGTAAGGCTGATGCGTGAACTCATGGGTGCGGTCAGGTAGTGATGGGGCAGAGGGCCTGGCTGGTCAGGCGGGCGTTCCAAGCGCAACCACGCCCGGATAGCCCACCGCGACGAACTGTCGACCGTCGAAGGCCGTCGAATTGAGAATGTCGCCGCGCTGACCGACCCGCGTCTCTTGCCAAGACAGCGCGTCGGTGCTGTTCAGGATCGACTGTCCGTTGGTCAGCACGAAGGTGCTTCCCAGGGAGGTCAGGGTGGTGTAGTTGGTCGGATCGAACCGGTGGCGCACAGTCCAGCGGATACGGTCGGTGCTGGTCATGAGGCCGCCGGCGGCGGTCGCGGCGACATAAATGCCGTTGCCATAAGTCATGTCCGCGATATCGACGATATTGCCGTCGACCTCGATATAGGCCTGGCTCCAGTGCTCGCCCGAATCGGTTGACATCAAGAGCAGCCAGCCGCCGCTTGTCAACGAAAACGCGTACACGATGCCGTTGACAAACTTCATTGGCGACAACGCGAACCCAACGCCGCTGGAGATCGGCTCGGACCAAGCCAGGCCATCCAGGCTGTGCCAGGTGTGCGCGATCAGGTTGTCTTGGAGATCGCCCGAAATCACGAATCGGCCGTTGCCAAAGGCGACGGTGTAGAAGCTCGCCGTCGGATGGCTGGCGACAAGGCTCCAGGTCTGACCGTCGACACTCCCGAAGATGCGGCCGGTCTCTGACACGGCCACGAAACGACCGTTGCCGAAGGCGATAGCCATGATCCGGCCGCTGTCTTGTCCCCCGACGTTCATCGCAACGGCTGTCCACGACCGGCCGTCCAGGCTGTACGAGACGGTTCGATGCAGCTCCTGGTTCGGCGTGGGGTCGGCCGACCCGACCGCAACGAACACCGAATTGCCATAGCAGACGGATACGAGCCCATTGGAGTCGGACTGGCGCTTCGCCTGGGTCCACTGGATGTCAGCCGTCGTGGCGTCGCTATCGCCGCCGCAGGCAGACAGCAAAAGGGGCGAAGCGAGTGCGAGCACGGCCTGTCTTCTGGATACGCTCATAACGGTTTCCTCTCTGCCTGTTTTGCTCTTACGCGTGGGCCACTGCGGCTGTCAGTCCTGCAGCGCGCGGTTGATGATCTCGGCGGTGTCGCCCGACAGGTCGGTCTTGGCAGCGACGCGGGCGATTGCTTCACGTGCGGCCGAGCGGTAGGGCTCCGCCAGCGCGCGCCAACGGTCCAGGCCGCGGGCAACTCGCGACGCGATCTGCGGGTTGATCGCGTCCAGCTCCACCACACGATCGGCCCAGAACACGTAGCCGGCCGCATCGACGCGGTGGAAGGCAGCCGGGTTGTAAAACGCCAGCGACATCAGCAGCGAACGCACGCGGTTCGGGTTGTGCAGCGTGAAGTCGGGGTGCTTGAACAACTGCTTGATCTGCGCGAAGACGCGGCCATCACGTTCGGGCGCGCGGGCTTGCAGCATGAACCACTTGTCGAGCACCAGTGCATCGTTGCGGAACAGCGTGTGGAAACGCTCGAGCGCCGGGGCGGCCAGCTCGGCGTGGGCGTAGACCAGGGCCTGCAGCGCACCGAGGCGATCGGTCATGTTGCTGGCGTCTTTGAAGCGCTGGTACGCGCGGCCCGGCCAGATGGTGTCGCCGGTGGCCACGGCGTGGCGTACCAGCATCGCGAGCGCCAGGTTGGCAAGCGCGCGCTTGCCCGCTTGATCGGCGGTCGGTTGGTAGCCCTCGCGCACCTGATGGGCGCCAAAGGCCCAGGTCCAGTCGTCGTGCAGGCGCGCGGCCAACTGGTCGATCATCGCTTCGCGCAGCGCATGCACACGCTGTGGGTCGACCTCGGTCGTCTGCTCGGCGATGTAGCCTTCGGACGGCGGCACCAACGCCAGCTCCTTGAAGGCCGGGTCCAGCGTGGCATCGCGCAACACGGTGCGCATCGCATTGATGAACGGCTCGTCCAGCTCCAGCGTTCCGCTGCGCAGTGCGGCCAGCAAGCGTGACAGTGCCAGCTTCTGGCCGGCTTCCCAGCGGTTGAACGCGTCGCTGTCGTGTGCCAGCAGCACCAGGCGGTCGGCGTCGCTGAGGCCGTCGTCCAGCAGCACCGGGGCCGAGAAGCCGCGCAGCAACGACGGCACGCAGTCTTCGGTGACGTTGGTGAACACGAAGCGTTGCGTGGCCTCGGTCATCACCAGCACGCGCTCGGTGCCGGCGGCTGCGGTTTCGCCTTCGAGCTGCAGCGGCAATGCGCGGCCATCGGCGCGGCCGACCAGGCCCATCGCGACCGGGATCAGCTGCGGCTGCTTGGCCGGCTGCGCGGCCGAGGCCGGATTGGTTTGCGACAACTCCAGCGTGTAGGTGGCACTGGTGGCATCGAACTGGCCACGCGCGGTCAGGTGCGGCGTGCCGGACTGGGCGTACCAGCGCTTGAACAGATCCAGGTTCTGCGTCAGCGCGCTGCCAGGGTTCGCGTCGGCGATCGCCTGGGCGAAGTCGTCGCAGGTCACGGCCTGCCCGTCATGGCGCTGGAAGTACAGCGCCATGCCCTCGGCAAAACCTTCACGGCCGACGAGGGTGTGCATCATGCGCACGACCTCGGCACCCTTCTCGTAGACGGTCGAGGTGTAGAAGTTGTCGATCGCCTGGTAGGCGTCGGGCCGCACCGGATGGGCCATCGGGCCGGCGTCTTCGGGGAACTGCGACTCGCGCAGGCGCAGCACGTCGGCGATGCGGCACACCGCGCGGGCCGACGCGCTGCCGGCCATGTCCATCGAGAATTCCTGGTCGCGGAAGACGGTCAGGCCTTCTTTCAACGACAGCTGAAACCAGTCGCGGCAGGTGATGCGGTTGCCGGTCCAGTTGTGGAAGTACTCGTGGCCGACCACGCTTTCGATGCCGTCGAAGTCGGTGTCGGTGGCGGTGGCGGCGCTGGCCAGCACGAACTTGGTGTTGAACAGGTTCAGGCCCTTGTTCTCCATCGCGCCCATGTTGAAGTCGTCGACCGCGACGATCATGAAGCGCTCGAGGTCCAGGGCCAAGTTGAAGCGGGCTTCGTCCCACACGACGGACGCGATCAGCGAGTTCATCGCGTGCTCGGTCTTGTCCAGGTCACCGCGCTTGACGAAGATCTGCAGCAGGTGGTCCCGGCCAGCCCGGGTGCGCACCCATTGTTCGCGGGCCACCAGGTCGGCCGCGACCAACGCGAACAGGTAGCTGGGCTTCGGGAACGGGTCGTGCCATTTGGCGAAGTGGCGGCCACCGTCCAGCTCGCCCTGTTCGACCAGGTTGCCGTTGCTCAGCAGCACCGGGTACTTCTTCTTGTCGCCCCGCAGCGTGACGCTGTAAATGGCCATCACATCGGGCCGGTCGAGGAAATATGTGATGCGGCGGAAACCCTCGGCCTCGCACTGGGTGTACAGGCCGCCGCCCGAGGCGTACAGACCACTCAGCTGGGTGTTCTTTTCCGGCGCGATCGTGTTGCGCATCTCCAGCACGAACTGGTCCGCCGCCGGCGCGTCGATCACCAGCATGTCGTCTTCATGGCGGAACGAGACGCTCTGCCCGTCGACCAGCACGCGCAGCAGGTTCAGCTCTTCGCCGTGCAGGCGCAACGGCTGCACCGGCTGGGCGCTGTTGCGCTCGATCGTGAGCCTGCTGGCGACGATCGTCTTCGCGGCGTCCAGGTCCAGCGTCAGATCGACGTTGCGGATCCAGTAGGCCGGCGCGAGGTAGTCTTCGCGGCGAATGAGGGGGGCGGTGCCTTCGCGCATGGTGTGTCTTGACGTTGTGGGTCGCGGGAGTGATGCAGCGGCGGCGCAACCGCGTCACGGTGCGCGCGGTACGGCCTGGCGCAAAGCGCCACGCAGCCGTGGCTGAGGCCGGGTAGGCCCAACCCGGCAGTTTACCGGCTGGCCGGGTTCAGAAACCGGCGAGGTCGTCGGCCCGCAAACGAGCCAAGTGACGAGAAATTCGCTCGCTGGGCGGGGCTTCCACCAATGGCGCGGCGCTCAAGGCGGGGTTTCACCCGTCCATTGCCGCCGCAGCTCGTCGATCGGGATCACCGGCGACAGGTGGCCGCGCACCAGCTCCTTCAGGCGCACACGGGTCATCCGGTACCAGAAGCCAAAGGCTTCGTGCATCTTCGGGTCGCCGTGGAACTTGACGATCGTGGCACCGGCAATGCGGGCCCGGCCCTGGGCCGCGTTGTGTCGCCCCAGGCGCACGGTCTTCTTGAAGCTGACGATTTGTTCCACCGGGAACAACGCCACGCGGTCGCGTAGGCCGTGGGCGTGGACCACGTTCTGGGTGAATTCCTGGTCGCCCAGCACTTTCTGTTTGTAGGTTTCGCCGGCGACGAAGGCGTCATAGACCTTGCGCAGGCCGCCGCGGCGAATGCGCATCACCGACGAGTTGAAGCCTTCGTAGTGCCAGTTCGGCACGATCACCAGGTCGGCCGGGTGGCCAAAGGCGAACGACAGCATCTCTTCCATGTCGCGCCGGATGACCAGGCTCAGGTCGAGGTAGAGGAACTCTTCGAAGGGCAGGTAGTCGGGGTTGAACAGGCCCAGCTTGCGGGTCGTGCCGCGCATGCCGGGACGGTCCAGCTCGGTCCAGCCCGAACAGTCATGCCGGATCACGCCGGCCGGCAGCGGGCGCGGCGAGTCGGTGAAGCAATGCAGTTCGAATGGCCGATGGCAATGCCGCTTGAGCATGCCGTGCAGGCGCTCGATGTAGGTGTCGGTCATCGGGTGCGGCTCGCCAAAGGCCATGCACACGATGGGCAGCGGCTGACCGCTCATGGAATGTTCCTCATGCATACTCCTCGGGTGATGGCGGCGCCAAACCCGGCTTCTGTAGCGATTGTGATGGATGGCAGTGAGACGGGCAGCGGCGCTTGCCTGTTCCTGGCGTCCACGCCGCTGCATACTTTTTTCGCGCTGGGCTTGATGGCCGGGCCGATGCGGCAAGCGCCGAAGCACCTGTGGCTGATCGACCAGCCCCCCGGTGCGCGCGACTACCTCGCCGAGGCACTGGAGCAGTCCACCGCCATCGATGTGAAGGTCGCCCGTTGTGCGGCGCTGCGCGGTATTGCCTCGGCGCGCGCGAAATTGCATGAGATGAGCGCAGAGGCGGCGCGGATTGCACCCGCGACCATCGCCGTCGGCATGGATCACCGGCTCGAGTTCTACGCGGCGCTGCGCGGTTGCCCGCAGGCGAGCCGGCTCTACATTGACGATGGCCTGTACAGCTACCTGCCGCATCAACATGCGACGGCACCTTGGCTCGAAGTCCTGACGAACTGGCGGCGCAGCCTGAAGTACGGCTTGCCGGTGGAGCGGCCGGCGCTGGTGGGTGGCTCAAAGGCGGTGCAGTCCGGGTTTGTGCTGCTGCCCGGCCAGGTGCATGCCGGGCTCGCCGGCAAGTCGGTGCGGGCGCTGCAACCCGAGTGGTTTGCGACCGATGTCGTGCGACGGACCTGCATCAGGGCCGCGGCCCTCGCCGGTTTCGACGCCGCCGGTTGCGCGGGTCTCGGCCTGCTGATGCTGTTGCCGCACCCGCGGTTTCTTCAGTCCGACCCCGCCTTGAAAGAACAACTGGCCCGGCTGGTGCGCAGCCATACAGAGCGCGGCCAGACCGTGGCACTGAAATCGCATCCCAACGCGGCCCAGCCCGCGCATCAGCAACTGGGCTTGCCCGAAGCCCCCTGCATCGAAGTGCCAGCGCGGCTACCGGCCGAGGTGCTGGCGCCCATGCTGGACAAGACAGTGGTCGTGGGCACGCTGACCACCGCGTTGCTGAGTCTGTCGTTGCTCGGCCACGGCTTGCGCGTGTTCCGTCTGCCCAGCGCGGTGGCCACCGTGAGCGCCTTCGAAGCCGGCGCGCAGCGCGTTTACGATGCGGCCGGTGTCCAGGTCTTTGACGCAGTGCAAGTGGCCTGAGCAGCCCGCATTTGCTGGCCCCTGACAAAATCCCCACGATGACCGAACCCATTCGCGTGTTTGTCGGCGCAGTGCATTCGCACCGGCTGATGTTCGAAGTCCTGCGCTGGTCGATCAAGCGCCATGCCTCGCGGCCGGTCGAGGTGCGCTCGATCGGCGAGTTGACCGCGCCCGGCCTGCCGGTGCCGAAGAAACCCGAGAACCGGCCGGTGACGCCGTTCTCGTTCCAGCGCTTTGCCGTGCCGATGCTGGCCGGCTGGCGTGGCCGGGCGATCTACTGCGACTCCGACCAGGTCGTCTTGCGCGACATCGCGGCGCTGAACGACCTGCGGATGCACTTCGGCGCTCGCATCATGCGGCGCACCGAGAAGGGCCCGGACGGCCGCACCGGCAGCCACGCGTCCAGCGTGATGCTGCTGCGCTGCGACAAGCTGCAAGCCTGGGAGCCGCAGCGCATTGCCGACGACCTGGACGCGGGCCGCTACGACTACCACCGGCTGATGAAGTTGAAGACGGTGTGGCTCAAGGGCTCGATGCCGCGCCACTGGAACGCGCTGGATCACCACGAGCCGGCGACCTGCCTGGTGCACTACACGCGCCGCTCGACACAACCGTGGATCGCGCGCGGTCACCCGCATGAAGGGCTGTGGTTCGAGGCGCTCTACAGCGGCCTGGACGCCGGCGAGGTCAGCCAGGACGCGATCGACTTCGCTGTCGCCAACCGCTATGTGCGCCCGTCCTTCGGCTGGCAGGCCGAGCGTCGCGAGAGTGATTCGAACAAGGTGCCGGCGGAGTTGCACGCCGCTGATGCGGCATTCCTGGAACACTGCAGCAAGCACCAGTTCAACAACCTCGACGGCGACTACCGCCAGACATGAAGCCCCCACGCGCCTTTCCAGTCGCTGCCCCCCGCGGGGGCCCTTGCAGCGGACCGGCGGACCCGGATCCGCGCAAGTCCCTTGGTTCGGAACACGCTTGTGCTGTCTTCGTCGTTTGTGATGCCTTTGATGGCGACCATGTGAGGTTCAAGTGCGTCGAGTAGTGACCTTCGGAACCTTCGACGTGCTGCACGTCGGCCATGTGCTGATCCTCGAACGCGCGCGGGCGCTGGGGGATCAACTGATCGTCGGTGTGTCGTCCGACGAGCTGAATTTCTCGAAGAAAGGCCGGCGCCCGATCTACAGCCAGAAGGACCGCGTGCACATCATCAGCGCGCTGCGCTGTGTCGACGAGGTCTTCATCGAGGAGTCGCTGGAGAAGAAGGGCGACTACCTGCGTGAGCACCGGGCGTCGGTGCTGGTGATGGGCGACGACTGGGCCGGCCGCTTCGACGAGTTCAAGTCGATCTGCGAGGTGGTCTATCTGCCGCGCACGCCGTCGATCTCGACGACGGAGATCATCGAGGTGATCCGTCAGGCGACGTGACCTGCTGAGGCCTGCGCTTCGACAAGCTCAGCCCGAACGGCGCATCTTGTTCAGGCGCGCGCAGCGTTGCCGCCGATCAAGTGGCGTGCGCGGATCCGGCTCTGCCGGTCCGCTGCGCGAGCCCCCTCGGGGGCAAGGCCCGGAAGGGCCTGTGGGGGCCTATTTCTCCAGCGCGTCGACGATGCGCTGCGAGGTCAGCCCGTCGCGCGGCCCGATCAGGTGTTCGATCAGCGCTTCACGCTCTGCCGATGGCGGTTTGCCGCTGCGCCGGTCGGCCAGTGCCTGCTGCAGCACGCCGGCCAACCCTGCTGGCTTGTCGGCGCCGTACGCCACCGCTTCGTAGCGCGGCGTGTTCGGGTCGATGCGCTGCTTGTAGCGCCAGGCGAAGACACCGCGGTAGCTCCAGCGCAGCTTCAGGAAGCGGCACCAGACGACGGGCTTGTTGAGTGCGGCGAACTCGAACAGCGCACTCGACGCATCGCTGACCAGCACATCGGCGCGCGCCATCAGCGGCACCAGGTCGTAGTGCTCGGGTCCCAGCACCTCGATGCCGGCGTCGGCCCAGCGCTTCATGCGTTCACGCTGCTTGGCGTATTGCGGCACCACCCACGAGAAGAAGTGCGGCTTGACGATCCAGTGCGCGCCGGGCACCAGGCGTTGCAGGTCCTCGGGCATCAGCTCGAGCGACGAGGGGTAGAAGGTCGGTGCGTACAGCAGTACCGGTGCGGCGCTGCCCGAAAGGGCGGTGGGCTGCACCGGGAGCAGCGGATCGAGCTTGGCGAAGCCGACCAGCGCCAGACGGTCGCGCACGCCGGGCTGGCGCGTGACCAACTCGTCCAGCACGCGTTGCGATTCGACGCAGCGCAGGTCGAAGCGGTTCAAGCGCGGGTCGAACAGCACGTTCTTGACGCCGATGCCGTGGTAGACCAGCGCAGTGCGGGTGTTCGGCGCGAGTGTTTCGCCCTCGGCCAGGAAGCTGCCGAACACCGCCCAGTCCGGCGCCAGGCTGCGCAGGGCGGCGTAGGCCTGGGCGGGGCTGTCGACACGCTGCAGCGTGTGCGAATCACCCTTCGGCAAGTCGACCGTCAACGGCACATCGCGCAGCTTCTCGTCCACCCGCAGCAGCGTGGTCACGCGGTGCCCACGCGCGATCAGCGCGCGCACCACGGGTGCAAATTGCGGCA
This sequence comes from Ideonella sp., assembly GCF_036277275.1. Lineage (GTDB taxonomy): Bacteria > Pseudomonadota > Gammaproteobacteria > Burkholderiales > Burkholderiaceae_C > Ideonella. The sequence goes on from NZ_DASUNH010000139.1 coordinate 14,547, forward strand.
GGTAGTAGAGCTGTTCGGCAAAGAAGGCGACGTGCATCGGGGCGGCGATTCAGAGCTTCCATGAAAAGCGGCCCTTGGCGGGCCGCTGTGGGGGTCACACGATCACAGCCCTTGCTTCAGGCTCGCTGCGATGAACGCGTCGAGGTCGCCGTCCAGCACCTTCTGGGTGTTGGAGATCTCGACGTTGGTGCGCAGATCCTTGATGCGGCTCTGGTCCAGCACGTACGAGCGGATCTGGTGGCCCCAGCCGACGTCGGTCTTGGTGTCCTCCAGCTTTTGCTGCTCTTCCATGCGTTTGCGCAGCTCATGGTCGTACAGCCGCGAGCGCAGGCGCCGCCAGGCCACGTCGCGGTTGCTGTGCTGGCTGCGGCCGTCCTGGCACTGCACGACGATGCCGGTCGGGATGTGCGTCAACCGCACCGCCGAGTCCGTCTTGTTGATGTGCTGGCCACCGGCGCCGGAGGCGCGGAAGGTGTCGGTGCGCACGTCGGACGGATTGATCTCGATCTCGATCGAGTCATCGACTTCCGGGTAGACGAACAGCGAGGCGAAGCTGGTGTGGCGGCCGCCGGCCGAGTCGAACGGGCTCTTGCGCACCAGGCGATGCACGCCGGTTTCGGTGCGCAGGTGGCCGAACGCATAGTCGCCCTCGACCTTGATCGTGGCGCTCTTGATGCCGGCGATGTCGCCCGGCGTCTCGTCTTCCATCGTCGCCTTGAAGCCCTTGCGTTCGGCGTACTTCAGGTACTGGCGCAGCAGCATGCTGGCCCAGTCGCAGGCCTCGGTGCCACCGGCGCCGGCCTGGATGTCGATGAAGCAGTTCAGCGGGTCGGCCGGGTTGCTGAACATCCGGCGGAACTCGAGCTTCTCGACGATTGCCTGCAGCGTAGCGGCTTCGGCTTCGATCGCCTGCAGACCGTCCAGGTCGTTGTCGGCCTTGGACATCTCGAACAACTCGGTGTTGTCCGACAGGTTGCTCGTCAGGTGGTCGATGGTCTCGACGACCTCGTCGAGCGCCTTCTTTTCCTTGCCCAACTCCTGGGCCCGCTTGGGATCGTTCCAGATGTCGGGATTTTCGAGGGTCGCGTTGACTTCCCTCAGACGCAGGACCTTGCGGTCGTAGTCAAAGATACCCCCGTAGATCGAGGGTACGCTGGGTCAGATCGGCCAGCGAGGTGCCGATGGCGTTGATGCGTTCGATGTCCATGGCGCTCATTCCAGTCTTGTCAAACCGCATATTTTCGCTCAAGCAGCGAGCCTGCGCTGCCAGGCCGGCCTTCCTCGGGTGCGCGCGAATGGGCGGCAGGCCGGCACGTCGGCACAATGGCTCACGGTCCCCCACCCAAGAGCCGCCCTCCGGCGGCATGTTTCGCCCCGACGCGCCCACCACCTCGCGATGACGGTTGTTGCCGACGACAGCTCCGCCGCAGCGCTCGCGCGCCGCCGCCAGGCCCATTGGCGGGCCGTGCGGCGCTGGACCGGGGGCTTGTTGCTGGTCTGGGCCGGCGTCACCTTCGGCGTGGCCTTCGAGGCCCGGGCCTTGAGCTTCAACTTCTTCGGCTGGCCGTTCAGCTTCTGGGTTGGTGCCCAAGGCGCCGTGCTGGTCTACCTGCTGCTGGTGGGTGTGTACGCGTGGGCCGCGCGGCGGCTCGACGAGGTGCACGACCTCGACGAACTGGATTGATGGCCGTGCCCCGACCACCCACCCGGAGTCGCCGCGCCAGCACGCTGTTCAGCAGCCGGCTGCGACGGATTTACGCCGCCTACACGCTGTGCTTCGTGCTGTTCGTGCTGGTGATGGTGATCGCCGAACGCTACGGCCTGCCGAAAAAGTGGATCGGCTTCATCTTTCTGGCCGCGCCGGTGGTGATCTATGCGGTGATCGGCATCGTCAGCCGGACCACCGAAGCGGCCGAGTACTACGTCGCCGGCCGGCGCGTGCCGGCGATGTACAACGGCATGGCGACCGGGGCCGACTGGATGAGCGCCGCCTCGTTCCTTGGCATGGCTGGCACGCTGTACCTGAGTGGTTACGACGGGCTGGCGTTCGTGATGGGCTGGACCGGTGGCTATGTGCTGGTGGCGCTGCTGCTGGCGCCGTACCTGCGCAAGTTCGGCCAGTACACGATCCCTGACTTCCTCGGCGTTCGCTACCAAGGCAACCTGGCGCGGCAGATCGGCGTCGCGGCGACGGTGCTGGTCTCGTTCATCTACGTCGTGGCGCAAATCTACGGCGTCGGGCTGATCACCACGCGTCTGACGGGAATTGCCTCGTTCGAGGTCGGGGTGTTTCTCGGCCTGGGCGGCATCCTGGTCTGCTCCTTCCTGGGTGGCATGCGGGCGGTGACCTGGACCCAGGTCGCCCAGTACATCGTGCTGATCGTGGCCTACCTGGTGCCGGTGGTGTGGCTGAGCGTCAAGCAGACGGGCGTGCCCGTGCCGCAGGCCGTCTACGGCCAGCAATTGCAACAGGTGAGCCAGGCCGAAGAGCGGCTGAAGGCCGATCTGAAAGAGCAGCAGGTGATTGCCACCTTGCGTCTGCGGGCCGACGAGCTGGGCACCAAGCTGCAGGATGTGCCGCAGGCGGTGGCCGCCGAACGCGCGGCGATGGAACGGCTGCTCGAGTCACTGAAGGCGGTGAACGCGCCGCAGCGCCAGATCCAGGCCGCCGAACGCGCGCTGACGGCGCTGTCGCGTGATCCCTCTGCTACCGCCGAGGCGTGGGGGCGCGAGCGCGCCGAGCTGGAAGCGCGCGCCCGCCCATTGGGCGGCATGCCCGATCACGCTCAACCCTATGCGGGCGACCCGAACGGGGATGTCGTCGCGCGCCAAGCCTACGAAGACTCGCGCAACAACTTCCTGGCGCTGGTCCTGTGCCTGATGATGGGCACCGCCGCGCTGCCGCATGTGCTGACGCGCTACTACACCACGCCGTCGGTACGCGAGTCGCGCGAATCGGTGGTCTGGTCGCTGCTGTTCATCGGCCTGCTGTACTTGACTGCTCCGGCGTTGGCGGTGATGGTCAAGTTCGAAGTCTTCACGTCGCTCGTCGGCACGCCGTTCGATCAGTTGCCGGCCTGGATCGCCAACTGGGCCAAGGTCGACCCGTCGCTGGTCTCGGTGGTCGACGTCAACCGCGACGGCATCCTTCAGCTGGCCGAGATGAAGATCGGCGGCGACATCATCGTGCTGGCCACGCCAGAGATCGCGGGGCTGCCGTATGTGGTGTCGGGCCTGGTCGCCGCGGGCGGGTTGGCGGCGGCGCTGTCTACGGCCGACGGGTTGCTGCTGACGATTGCCAACGCGCTGTCGCATGACTTCTACGGCCGCATGGTCGACCCCGACGCGCCGACCGCAAGGCGCGTGATGATCTCGAAGGTGTTGCTGCTGGTGGTGGCGTTGGCGGCAGCATTCGTGGCCGCGCGGCGGCCGGCCGACATTCTGTTGCTCGTCACGGCGGCGTTCTCATTGGCCGCGTCGGCGTTCTTCCCCGCGCTGGTGCTGGGCATTTTCTGGAAGCGGGCCAACCGCTGGGGCGCCGGGGCCGGCATGCTGGCCGGGCTGGGCGTCTGCAGCGGCTACCTGGCGATCACCCAGCCGTGGCTGCGCGAGCTGCTGCATCTGCAGGGGCCGCCTACGCTGTGGTGGGGCATCCAGCCGGTCTCGGCGGGCATCTTCGGTGTGCCGGTGGGGCTGGTGGTGATGGTCATCGTGAGCCTGCTGACGCCGCGGCCACCGCCGGCCGTCGAGGCCCTCGTCGACGACCTGCGCTACCCGCGGCAGCTCAAGCCTTGAGGGCTGGCGCGTCGAGAAAGGCCCTCAACCGCTCGGCCAGTGCGTCGGGCTGGTCGTGGTGCAGCATGTGGCCGCAGTCGGCCAACAGCGTCTGCTCGACCTTGGGTACCGCCGCCAGCCGGGCTTCGAAGTCCTCACGGGGATAGCGGTTGCCCCACCATTTGGTGACGTCGGTCTCGTTGCCTTCGACCCACAGCACCGGCGCGGTGATCAGCTTCCAGGTCTCGACGATCTCCTCCTTGCGGTAGAGGATCGGGTTCGCGCGCTTGTGGGCCGGGTCACCGAGGATGTGCCAGCGCCCATCGGCGCGCTCTTCGGCCCAGTGTGCGGCCAGCCACGCGGCGTGCGCGGCGTCGAGCCGCGGGTTGTTCTTCATCAGCCGCTCGGCCACTGCGCCCACGCTGGCGTAGTCGCGCAGCGTGGCTTCGGTGCGCAGTTCGTCCAGCCACTGGCGCAGGCGTTTCGGCGCATGGTGCGGCTTGGTCTCGGGCAGGCCGAAGCCTTCGAGGTTGACCAGCCGGCGGATGCGTTCGGGCCGCACGCCGGCGTAGCTCATCACCACGTTGCCGCCCATGCTGTGGCCCAGCAGGTCGACCGGTGCGTCGCCGTTCAGCCCCAGGTCGGCATGGTGCAGCAGCGCATCGAGGTCGCCCACGTAGTCGGCGAACCAGTAGCTGTCGGTTGGCGGCACGCGGGTCAGGCCGAAGCCACGCCAGTCGGCCGCGAGGATGTAGCGCGAATCCCCTTCCAGCGCCGCCAGCGCATCGACGACGAACTGGAATGACGCCCCGACATCCATCCAGCCATGCACCATGAACAGTGCCGGCTTCTCGGGCGTGATGAGCGACGGATCGCCCCAGGCGATCACGTGATAGTCCAGTCCGCGCACTGGCACGAGGCGGTCGGTGCCAGGGCGGCGGGGCGAATAGATGGGGGTGGGCGAATCCATGCAGCGGAATGTAGGGGCTGCGCCGAAAGTCTGCTGCCGCGGGGGTGACAGAATCGTTCGCATGACCGCTTCTGCCTTTACCCTGCGCGCGGCCGAGCCGCGCGACATCCCCGCCATCGTCGGCCTGATCGGCGAACTGGCCGAGTTCGAAAAACTGACCCATTTGCTGCAGGTGACGCCGGAAACACTGGCACCCCACCTGTTCGGCCCGAGGCCGGTGGCCGAAAGCTGGGTTGCCGAGCTGCAAGGTGATCAACACGGTGGCGAGATCGTCGCCTTCGCGCTGTGCTTCACCAACTTCTCGACCTTCCTCGCCAAGCCCGGGCTGTACCTCGAAGACCTGTACGTGAAGCCTGCGCACCGCAGCCTGGGCATCGGCAAGGCAATGCTGACGCACCTGGCGCGCACGGCGGTCGAGCGCGACTCCGGCCGCTTCGAATGGAGCGTGCTCGACTGGAACGAGAATGCGATCCGCTTCTACGAGAAGATGGGCGCGACGGTGATGCCGGATTGGCGCATCTGCCGGGTCACCGGCGACGCATTGGCCAAATTCGGCCAGGCTTGATCAACGCAGCGCCGCGTCCCACTGAAACGCACCCTCCGCCAGCCGCGGCACGCAGCTGCTGCCGTTGAGCTGGGACGCCAGGCGCACGTCGTCGGCGTAGCCGCGTTCGACCAGCTCGCGGCCCGAGGCGCAGGCGGTCAGTTTGTCGTGCAGGTGGTGGCGCGCGGCCAGGAAGACGGCCTCGGCGGCCAGCGCTTCGGGTGATTTGCTGCCCGGCAGCGCGTGCACGATCGCGCCGGTGCCGATCAGGTCTTCGAGCGCCACTCGCAGCGTGCCGTCGGGCCATTGTTCGCCGGCTGCGATGATCGCGACCGGGCCGTCGCTGCCACGCATCACCGAGCTGGCCACGGCGCCGGCGTTGCGCAGGCAGCCGGCGATCACGATCGGGGCATGGCAGGCGCGGGCCAGCGTGCTGCCGTTCGGCGACGGCAGCACGAGCCGGGTGCCAGCGGCCACCGTCTGCAGCGAGCCGGGCGACAGCGACAGCCCGCCGTGGTCGCGCGGGCCAGCCAGCAGCGCGCGGTGCTGGGCGGCGTAGGCCGCGGCTGACGAATCCTTGTACGGATAGGGCAGCACCGCGGCGCCGCGGGCGCAGGCGACGTCGACGCAGGTCGAGAACGACAACACGTCGACCAGCACCACGGCCGGGCACAGCGCCGCCACGTTGCGCAGGCCAGGCATGCCCCAGTCGACCCGCACATCGAAACCCTGCTGCGCGGCGAACATGGTTTGGGTGAATGTGGTCACTTAGGGTCCTCCGGTATCCCAGGCGCGCGCAGCGTCGCCGCAAGTCAAGTGGCGTGCGCGGAACCGGCTGCGCCGGTCCGCTGCGCGAGCCCCCCTCGGGGGCTGAGGCCGGACATGAACAGTCCCGAGGACTGTTCGTGCCTGCCGAAGGGATGAGTCTCTGGCTCGGCGCGGCCTGCAAGTCAGCCCGCCGGAGCGGGCGTGGGGGCTCATAGTTTCCCCAGGCGCTCCTTGGCGTCTTCGAGGTTTTTCGGGTGGCCGCGGCCGGCGCTGACGAATTTCTGCAGCAGTGCCTTGGCCTTCGTGAGGTCGCCCAGCTGCAACCAGACCAGCGCCTCGCGGTAGTCGATCGGCAACGACAGCTGGCCGCGCAGCGTGCGCGCCTGGGCAAACAGGCGCAGCGCCTCTTGCGGCACCCCGCCTTCGGATTTGACGCGGCCCAGCCCGTAGACCGCGAACGCGCGGCTGGAATCGAACTGGATCAGGCGCTCGAACAACGCCTGTGCCTGTGTCGGCTGCTTGTTGCTCAGCCTCTGCACGGCGATCTGGCCCAGGTTGCCGTATACCGCCGAGCGCAGCGCGTTGTCGTTGCCCGGCTGGACGGCCCACAGCAGCTTCTCGGCCTCGTCGAACTTGTCTTCGTAGATCGCGACCATGGCGCGCAGGCAACGGGCTTGTTCGGGCTGCTTGGCCTCGGTGGCCTGCGCGAGTTCGCGGGCCTTGTCGACACCGCCGCCGGCGATGCCGGGCGCTGCCAGGAAGTACTGCATCAATGCGGTGCGGTGATTGAAGGACTCCGGCTGCAGCGCCACCGCCTTCTCGAACGACTCGCGGATGCGGCCGGCCATGCCCATCGCCTTGAACATGCCGCCGCGCAGCGCCTGGACGCCCATCAGATTGCCGAGCATGTAGTGGCACTCGCCGGCGTCGGGATGGCGGGTGACGCAGTCTTCGACCAGCGGTACCGCGGCGTCCTGCTGCGCTGGCGTGCCCTGGCTCAGCAGCGCAAAACCCAGCGCCAGCGTGGCTTGCGGGTCGCCCGGCTGGGCCTTCAGGCGCTGGCGGGCCTGGGCTTCGAGCTCGGCGTGGCGGTCGTTTTCGAGCAGGGTCTCCCAGGCCGGATCGCGCAGGCTCTGGGCGGTGGCGGGCAGCAGCGGCAGGGCGCAGAGCAGGGCGAGGGTCAGGGTGCGCAGCGGCGTGAAGCGTGGGGGCATGGTGAAGTGATGTTTGAAGTGAAGCAGGGTGAGGCTGCAGATTTGCAGGGTCCGCCCGGTGGGCCGGCGCCGCGGCTGGCCGTACGCTTGGCAGGATGAACGATGAGCATTCGATTTCGGTTGACCGTGCGAATCCCGATGGCGCGAGCGCCGCGGATCGTCATGCCCAGTGGCACGGCAGTTTTCGCTGGCGCGTGCCGACGCGCTTCAACATCGCCGAGGCCTGCTGCGCACGCTGGGCGCGCGAGCGGCCGCAGGCGGTGGCGATCCGCGCCGAGCGCGAAGACGGGCGCGTGACATTGCATCGTTATGCCGAGCTGCAGGCGGCGGCCAACCGGCTGTCGAACGTGCTGCGCCGCCTGGGTGTGAAAGCGGGCGACCGGGTGGCGGTGGTGATGCCGCAGCGGGTCGAGACGGCGGTGGCGCACATGGCTGTCTACCAGCTTGGCGCGGTGGCGATGCCTTTGTCGATGCTGTTCGGGCCGGATGCGCTGGAGTACCGCCTGAACGACAGCGAGGCGCGGGTCGCGATCGTCGACGAATCGGCCATGGCCAACCTGTTGGTGGTGCGGGCACAGTGCCAGCACCTGAAGACCGTGCTCGCGGTGGGCGAGGCCGCCGGGCAGGGCGACGTGGACTGGTTCGCGGCATTGGCCGGCGAAGCAGCCACCTTCACCGCCCGGAAGACCCATGCCGACGACGCCGCGGTGCTGATCTACACCAGTGGTACCACCGGTCCGCCCAAGGGGGCGCTGATCCCGCATCGTGCGCTGATCGGCAACCTCTCCGGCTTTGTCTGCAGCCAGAACTGGCTGCGCGGTGGCCGCGCGGCGCCGAAGAAAAAGCTCGGCCCCGGCGGCGCCCCGGCCGACGCGGTGTTCTGGAGCCCGGCCGACTGGGCCTGGACCGGCGGGTTGATGGACGCATTGCTGCCTGCGCTGTACTTCGGCGTGCCGATCGTTGCCTTCCAAGGCCGCTTCGGCCCCGAGCGCGCGTTCGAGCTGATGCAGCGGCACCGGGTGACCAATACCTTTCTCTTCCCGACCGCGCTGAAGGCGATGATGAAGGCGGTGCCACACCCCCGCGAACGCTATGCGGGCCTGAAGCTGCGGGCGGTGATGAGCGCTGGCGAGGCCGTCGGCGACGCGGTGTTCAACTGGTGCCGCGACGAGTTGGGACTGACGGTCAACGAGATGTTCGGCCAGACCGAGATCAACTACGTCGTCGGCAACTGCAGCCAGACGATGGGCACCGACGGCCACCCCTGCATCGGCTGGCCGGCGCGCCCGGGCAGCATGGGGCGCGCCTACCCCGGCCACCGCGTCGCGGTGATCGACGACGATGGCAACGAATGCCCACGCGGCACGCCCGGCGACGTGGCGGTGCACCGGCTCGACGTGCATGGCGCGCCCGACCCGGTGTTCTTCCTCGGCTACTGGAGGCGCGACGACGCGACCCGCGCCAAGTTCACCGGAGACATGGGCCCTTCGCCGGGCCGTCCCAAGAAGGGCGCGCCCCCCCGGGGGGCCGGCGACGTACTCGGCGCCTTGGGGGTCGCTGCGTCGAGTTGGTGCCGCACCGGCGACACCGCGCTGATGGATGACGAGGGCTACCTCTGGTACCAGGGCCGCAGCGACGACGTGTTCAAGGCCGCGGGCTACCGGATCGGGCCGAGCGAGGTCGAGAACTGCCTGGTCAAGCACCCGGCGGTCACCAACGCCGCCGTGGTGCCCAAGCCCGATGCCGAGCGCGGTGCGCTGGTCAAGGCCTACGTCGTTTTGGCGCCCGGCTTCACCGGCAGTGACGCGCTGGTGGCTGATCTGCAGCGGCACGTGCGCGGCCAACTGGCGCCGTACGAGTACCCGAAGGAGATCGAGTTCATCGATGCGCTGCCGATGACCACGACCGGCAAGGTATTGCGGCGGGTGCTGCGGTTGCAGGAAGAGCAACGGGCCCGCGCCGCCAAGGCGTGAAGCCTGGTGCATCGCAGTTACCGGCAAGGGCTCAGCACGCGTCGTTCGGGCGGCACGCCACCGCGCCGGTACCGACGCCGTCCGTCGTCGCGTGTTGGCGCTTGTGAGCCGGTGCCGGCTCGCTGCGCCAGCCGGGCGGCAGCAGCAGCGCAGCGGCGAGCAGCCAGGCCAGCCATCGCAAGGGGCGCATCACTCGGTGTCTCCGGGGGGGCTACTTGGCACAGCGGCCAGTCGCGACGCGCGCGGCGAGAAAGGGCAGGCCCAGGATGCCGCCCAACCCGATCGGCCCGATCTGGCCGCTGGCGGCCTTCGGGTCTTTCAGGCAGTCGGCGGTGCCGGCCTCGGCCACTTCGCGCGCCAGCGCGGTGTCGGTGCGTGCGATCGGGATGCCCGTGGCCGCCGATGCGCGCTCGTGCAGCAGGGCCAACTGGCCGGTCTGTCTGATCGCCGCGCGGGTGGCCTCGGTGTCCATCAGCCGTTCCGCGGGTGGGGCCGATGCCACCGGCGCGGGGGGCGCGGCACTCGCCATCGGCGCCGGCTCAACCCAGATCGATTCGCGGGTAGGCGCGGGCGCGGGGGCGCTGGGCCGCATCGGTGCTGGTTCGTCCCGGTGGCGTGGCTGGCGAACTGCCGGGGAAGGGGCGCGCTCAGCGGGTTGGGGCGGCGCCTGGGTCAGCAGCGGTTGCACCCATACGAGCGGTGGCCGGTCGGGGCGAACGTCGACCTGGCGCTCACGCATCGTGTGGGCCAATGCGAAGAACAGCAGCAGGTGCAGCGCCAGCACCGCTGCCGCCATGCCGGGGCGGCGGCGGCCCGGCAACGCGGCCGGCGTTTCAGCTCGGCTCGTCATCGGGCCGGTACTCCAGCAGATCGCCGGGCTGGCACTGCAGCACCCGGCAGATCAATTCGAGCGTGTCGAAGCGCACGCCGCGCACCTTGCCGGACTTCAGCAGCGAGATGTTCTGCTCGGTGATTCCCACGTGCTCGGCCAGCTCGCGTGAGCGCATCTTGCGCTTGGCGAGCATCACGTCGAGGTGAACGACGATCGGCATCACGGCACCTTGCGGCCCTGCGGACTCATACGAAGCCCTCGTTCTCTTCGGCAACCCGCGCGGCCTCGGTCATCACGCGGGCGATCGCCATGAACACCAGCGCGCCCAGCACCAGCGCGTAGTCGTTCGAGCCGATGCTGACCAGCAGATGGCGCTGACCGGGTGGGTTGTCCCACGAGACGGCGATCGACATCAGGGCCTGGGCCAGCGGCTGCGCCAGCGACAACGCGAACAGCAGCGCTGCGAAGCGGCGGAAGCACGCCAGCGCGCGCGTACCGAACACGTCGCCGCGCAGGTACTCGCCGAACAGCGACCACAGCTGCCACAACAACGCCAACCCGAGCCCGACCGGAAGCAGCGTCACCGCCACCATGCGGACACGCACCGCAGAGGTGAGGCCACCCTGGGCCAGGTGCTTCAGCTGCAGGCCCGCCATTTCGCCCAAGCCCATCGCCAGCAGCGCGTCCGGAGCCGTCAGCAGCAACACCGGCGCGGCCAGCAGCAAAGGGACAGCCAGCAGCGCCAGACCACGCACCCACCGCGACAGTCGCCGCAAACGTTGACCGAGCGGCTGGGCTGGCGGGCGAACAAGTGGCCGGGTGGTGGTCGGTCGAGAGTGCATTGGATTTACTGTAAAACAATAAAAAATGGTTGTCAAACGCGCAACTCTTGCCGAGCGAGCCGCGGCGTTCGACCACTTGGGCCGGCGAAGGCAACAAGACCCCGCCCCTTTTCCGGGCTTTCCCAGGGGGGCTGCCTTGCGGGCCGCGCCGGGCCAGTGGCCGGCCGCTTCTTCGGCGGCATGCGGCACACTGCTGGCTTCCACTGAGGAAGCCTCCATGCATTTGAAGCCTCTCGGTGCCAGCGAGTTGCTGGTCAGCCCCATCTGCCTGGGCACGATGACCTTCGGCGAGCAGGTCGACGAGCCGCGGGCTCACGCGATCCTCGACCATGCCGTCGCGCGCGGCATGAACTTCATCGACACCGCCGAGATGTACTCGGTGCCGCCCCGGGCCGAGACCTATGGCGCGACAGAAACCATCCTCGGCCGCTGGTTCGCCGCGCGCCCTGGCATGCGGCAACAGGTGGTGCTGGCCACCAAGGTGGCTGGGCCGTCGCGTGGCATGCCGTGGGTGCGTGGTGGCGCCGCCAACCTGACACCGGCCGACATTCATGCGGCCTGCGATGCGAGTCTGAAGCGTCTGCAGACCGACCATATCGATCTCTACCAGATCCACTGGCCGAACCGCAACGCGCCGAGCTTTGGTTCGATCTACTTCGAGCCGGAGCGCGACACCGAGTACACCTCGATCCACGACCAGCTCGACGCTTTCGCAGCCTTGGTCAAGGCGGGCAAGGTGCGCCACATCGGCCTGTCGAACGAGACGCCCTACGGCGTGGCCGAGTTCGTGCGCATCGCCGAGGCGCATGGCCTGCCGCGTGTGCTGACGGTGCAGAACCCGTACTGCCTGATCAGTCGCTCGCTCGACAACGGACTGGACGAAACGATGCACAGGTTGGGTGTCGCGCTGATCCCATATTCGCCGCTGGGCTTCGGCCTGCTGACCGGCAAGTACGACGAGCGTGGCATCCACGATCCCGCCAACACCGGCCGCATGGCGCTGTTCGAGCGCATGAAGCAGCAGCGCTGGGGCCGGCCGGCCGCGCTGGCCGCCGCGCGCCGCTACAACGCCCTGGCGCGCGAACACGGGTTGACGCCCACGCGCATGGCTCTGGCCTGGTGCTACACCAACTGGCGCGTGGCCTCCACCATCATCGGCGTGACGACACGCGAGCAGCTCGACGAAGACCTCGACGCCTGGGGCACGACGTTGTCGCCCGAATTGCTGGCCGCGATCGATGCCATCCGTTGGGAAATGCGCGATCCGGCGCAATGAATCGAGATGGCCAAGAAAGACAAACACGTCAGTGAAACGCCGGCCACTCAGTGGCTCAAGGCCCAAGGGGTGACATTCACCGAGCATGTCTACGACTACGTCGACCATGGTGGCACGGCCGAGTCGTCGCGCCAACTGGGCCGGCCCGAGCACGAGGTGATCAAGACCCTGGTGATGCAGGACGACAAGGCCGAGCCGCTGATCGTGCTGATGCACGGCGACCGCCAAGTCAGCACCAAGAACCTGGCGCGCGCGATCGGCGCCAAGAGTGTCGAGCCGTGCAAGCCCGACGTGGCGCAGCGCCACAGCGGCTTTCTTGTCGGCGGCACGTCGCCGTTCGGTACCCGCAAGGCGATGCCCGTCTACGTGGAAGCCAGCGTGCTCGAACTGCCCGGCATCTTGATCAACGGTGGCCGGCGCGGCTACCTGGTGGGCATCGCCCCCGACGTGCTGACCACCGTGCTGGGCGCCAAGCCGGTGAGCTGCGCGCTCGCCTGACGCATCGAGGCGTTGCTCCGGTGCGCTGCTGACACGACGTTGTCAGCAGCGCTGGCACACAGTGCTGGCCTGCGCCGCGCCGACTGCGCGGTGTGCCAACAAAAGGAGCCAACCATGTCCGTCACCAAGAACTCGCCCGTCGTCTCGCTGGATCGGGCTGAGTTGATCCCTCGTCCGCCCGAATGGCAACCCAGCGGTGTCACGGCCGAGCGTTTTGACGCCAGCCGCGCCTTGCTGGGCGAGACGCTGGGTTTGAAGAAACTCGGGTGCAGCCTGACCCAGGTCGCTCCCGGCAAGGCGGCCTACCCCTTCCACAGCCACCGCGCGAACGACGAGATGTTCTATCTGATTGCCGGCCGCGGTGAACTGCGCCTGGGCGACCAGCGCTACCCGGTCGCCGCGGGCGACGTGATCGGCTGCCCGTGTGGTGGCCCGCAGACAGCGCACCAGCTGATCAACACCGGGCGCGAGCCCCTGCGTTACCTGGCGATCAGCACCCAGATCGACCCGGAGATCTGCGAGTATCCCGATTCCGGCAAGGTAGGGGCCTACAGCGATGGGCCGGCAGACACGGGCCTGTTTCACTTGAGCCGCCAAGACACCCCGGTGGGGTATTGGGACGGCGAGTAGCGTCGCCGTGGAGCCCGCCGTGCGACTGCCTGCCCGTGTCCCGTGACGGCCGCAGGCGTCGCTATCGGCCATCCAGCCCACCGGCCAGCGTTGTCGCGCCGCCGGCCATCACCGCGTCGATCTGTCGCAACACTTCGTCGAAGGCCAGGGGCTTGGTGACGTAGGCCCGCGCCCCGGCCGCAATGGCGGCGTTGACCGTCTCGTCCATGGCGTCGGCCGACACCATCACCACCGGCAACCGGCGCAGGCGCGGGTCGGCGGCCATCGTGTTCAGCAGGTCCAGCCCACGGCCGTCGGGCAGTTGCATGTCCAGCAGCAGCAGGTCGGGCGGCTTGGTGCGCAACGCGGCCAGGCCCTCGGCCAGGGTGCTGCAGACTTCGAGCGTCAGGTCGGGGCGGCGGCCCACCAATGCGGCCATCACCAGCGCGTTGACGGCGTCGTCCTCGACGTACAGCAGCCGCCGTAGCCGGCCTTCGGGGGGCTGCGAGTCGGTGAAGTCGTCGATCGGGTGTGGCACCACCTCGGCGGGCGCCTGCGAGACGGGCAAGGTCACGGTGAACTCGCTGCCGACGCCAGGCCGGCTGCGCACGCTCATGTGACCTTGCATCAGCGATACCAACGTGCGGGTGACCACCAGCCCAATGCCGGCGCCGGGCTTGCCGGAGGATTCGCGGCCGAGTCGATTGAAGGACTGGTAGAGGCCGTCGAGCTGGGTGCTGGTCATGCCCAGGCCGGTGTCGCGCACGATGATCTGGACCGTGTCCGGCGTGGTGCCCGGTTGGGTCCGCAGGCTCACCTTGCCGCCGGGGCGGTTGTACTTGACGGCGTTGCTCAACAGGTTGACGAGCACCTGCTCGACCCGCACAGGATCGGCGTGGACCCAGCGCGAGTTGTCGGCGATGTCGAGCGAGCAGCGCACCTGCTCGCGTTCGGCATCGGCGGCGACGAAGGCGATGGCGTCGCGCGCGAGCGGCGCCAGGTCGACCGGCCCGAGCGTCAGGCGCAGACGGCCGGATTCGATGCGCGACAGATCCAGCACGTCGCTGATCATTCCCGTCAGGTGCCAGCCGGCACGCTCGATCAACGCCACGCCTTCACGCCGCTTTGGGTGGTTCTGCACCTCCGGGTCCTGCGCCAGCGATTGTGCAAAGCCGACGATCGCGTTCAGCGGCGTGCGCAACTCGTGGCTCATGCGTGAAAGAAACTCTGTCTTGGCCAGGCTGGCCGCTTCGGCCGCTGCGCGGGCTTGCTCGGCAGCACGGGTGCGCAATGTGTCCGAAATGTCCGAAACAACGACGATCCAGACCACTTCGCGCGCGCCGCTGACCGGCGTGATCTGGGCCTGCGCTTCGAAGGCCGGCGCGCCGGCCGGCTGCAGCGTCAGCCGGTCGGTGCGCGATTCGCGCCGCCGCATGCGCGGGGCCAGCCATTCGGCCAGGTCGACTTCGCCGTTGGCCGTCTCGACCGCGGCCAGCCCGGCCAGCGAGCCACGGCGGGCCAGCGCGTCCAGCGGTTGGCCGAGCAAGCGGGCCGCAGCTTCGTTGGCATAACGCACGCTCATGGCGCCATCGAGCGCCAGCAGGCCGTCGCGCAGCGAGCCGAGGATCGCCGAGCGCTCGTGCAGGCCCTCGCGCAATTGCTGTTCGGCGGCCACCCGCAGGTTGGTTTCGCTGGCCCGGGCATCGAGAAAGCGGTTCAGCGCCTGGCTGAGCACGACGATCTCATCGCCCGATCCGTCGGCCCCCGCCTGTACCGGCAGCCTTGCATTCGGGTCGTCGCTCTTCAGGTCGCGCAGGTTGTGCACCAACGCCAGCAGCCGCTTGGTGACCAGGCGGTGCATCACCCACAGCAGGCCCAGCGCAATCGCCACCACCTTCAGCAGCTCCCATGGCAGGCGCTGCATCGCGCGGTGCTCGATCTGCGCGTCGATCTCGGCGAAGGACTCGCTGATGCGCAGCGTGCCGATGGGCACGGCGCGCGCCGCCACCTTCAGCGGCATGTCGTGCGGGACGCCGGCCATGGAGGGCTGGAAGCCGGGCCGCGACACATCGACCAGGGCCTTGCCGTCGTCAGCCAGCACCTGCACCCGCACGATCGCTCCATCGCGCACGAGGTTGCGGGCCAGCAGGTCCAGGGTCGCGAGGTCGTAGTTCCACAGTGCCAGCGCGATCGGCGGGGAACTGAGGTTCAGCGCGGCATCGGCACGCACGTGGGCGGAACGGGTCAGCTCGCTGCGTTCACGCCACAACTCGACGCCGCCGGCCAGGATGAACACCAGCACGGCAAACGCCGCAACCGACACCAGCATGCGTGTGACCAGCGACGAGTTGATGCGCAGCAAGCGGTCGGTCCCTCGGGGTTTTTTGCCGTTCAGCCGTTCTCGACGGCTCAATCTGTCCAGCATACCCAAGCCCCGGGTTGCCGCCAACCCGTGTTGCCGTCGAGGCGGCACCAGCCTGCGCGGGACATCGGCGCGCGCTTACACTGCGGCCCCGGCCTTTGGCCGACACGGTGAATCGGGATGTCGTACCTGTACTCGTTGGCTGCGGTGGCCGCGGCCTATCTGATCGGCTCGCTGTCGTTCGCTGTCATCGTCAGCCGGGTCATGGGCTTGTCGGACCCGCGCTCCTATGGCTCGGGCAACCCCGGCGCGACCAATGTGCTGCGCTCGGGCAACAAGCTGGCGGCACTGCTGACGCTGGCCTTCGATGCGCTCAAAGGTTATGTGCCGGTTCTGGTGGCGTTGCTGCTGCAGCCGCGCGTGGGTTGGGGCGAGCTGACCATCGGCCTGGTGGGCCTGGCGGCCTTCGTCGGTCATTTGTGGCCGGTGTTCTTTCGCTTCCAGGGGGGCAAGGGCGTGGCCACCGCTGCCGGCGTGCTGATGGCCTTGAACCCGTTGCTGGGCCTGGCGACGCTGGCCACCTGGGTCATCGTCGCTGGCTTCACGCGTTATTCATCGCTGGCCGCGATCGTCGCGGCGGCCTTCGCACCGTTTTTCCAGCTGCTGAACTGGGGCGCCTCGCCGATGGTGCTGCCGATCACCGTGATGAGCCTGCTGCTGGTGTGGCGCCACGAGGGCAACATCCGCAAGCTGCTGGCCGGCACCGAATCGAAGCTGGGCCACAAGGTGGCAGTGTCACCCCCTGCCGCGCCACCGGCACGCCATCACCATCACTCCAAACACCACCGAAAGCACTGAGCAAATGGCAATCACACGCTACGACGCTGGCCCCCGCATGGCCGAGATGACGGTTCACAACGGCGTGGCCTACCTGGCCGGCCAGATTGCCGAAGACGGCTCCCAAGACATCACCGGCCAGACGCGCCAGGTGCTGGCCGCCATCGACGCGCTGCTGGCCCGTGCCGGCAGCGACAAGACCAAGGTCCTGCGGGCACAGATCTTCCTTGCCGATCTGTCCGACTTCGCGGCGATGAACGCGGCGTGGGAAGGCTGGGTCGTGCCTGGCCAGACGCCGGCCCGGGCCACCGTGCAGGCCGCGTTGGCCAAGCCGGAGTGGAAGATCGAGATCGTGATCACGGCTGCCGTCTGACAGCCGCCCGCGACGAGCCGTGGTCGCGCGCAAGTGCGTATCGGCCGCCGCGCGAAATCGTTCGCTGCAGCGCAGCAATTGCACCATGCCGGGGCGTTATGTCCCGGCAATTGGTGACGAAGGAAAGAGTCTGTAAGCCGGGCTGACAAGCCTGTGCCATCCCGAGACACTCGCGCCCGAAACCGCTTTCGGGAACCGGTTCCAAAATTCCGGGATCCGCCGGCGGTGAGGGTGGCGGCTGCCCGGCCTTTCACATCGGTGCCATGGCAGCCCTTCGGCTTGTTGTCGTTGGGGGAGATGGTCCATGGACTCTGGAATTCATGTCGGCGGCCGGCGCGGTGCGGCCTTTGCGTGGGTGTTCGGCCTGACGGCGAGCCTGTTGGCTGCGTGCGGCAGCGGCTCGGATGGCACCGAGGCGGCGCCGGATGAAACCTCGGCACAGGCGCCGTCGAACCGCGTCGGTTCGACGGCCACGGTCTCCTCGGCCGACGCAGCCGTGGGGACGCTGCAAAGCAGCACGAGGGACCCCGCGGCCACCACCCCGACCGCGGCACCAGCCGAGTTCGGCCTTGCCGGTGCCCGCGCCACGTACGTGCCGCTGTACCCACCGGGCACCGAGGTGTTCGAGAAGCTGCAGTACCGCGAGCCCGACGGCACGCTGGTCACGCGGATGGGCATGCGGCCGACCGAGCGCCATGCGCGCGAGCGCGGCGAGGGCTGGACCGAACCGGACAGCGGCCCGGGCCGCTACCTGACGTTCCCGAGCTTCTATTTCCAGAACCGGACCTTCGGCCTCGAGATCCGCGATGGTGTACCGGCTGGCCGCCAGCGCATCGAGTTCTACTTGCGCGTCAGCGATGGCACCTTCGACGGCACCACCTTCAGCCTGTTCCGCAACGTCAACGACGTGAATGTGCGCGACTATGGCTGGGCACTGAACTACGGCTTCAACAACCCGAACGAAAACAACCTGCCGATCTGCCATGCGCGCCAGCCGAAAGAAGACTGCATGATGGTGGTCGAGTCGAACTGGCGCACCAGCCCGCACAGCCCGCTGAAGATCGGCGACCCGATCGAGCTGGCACCGGCACCGCGCCTGACACGCGACGCGAACGGCAACGCGCTGATCGACGGTGGCGGCAGCCGCTACTACTCGTTCGAGCAGCTGTATGTGGTGGGCGAGGGCTTGAAGCCCTGGTATGGCATCGAGCCGCGGCTCGATTCGGCGCCGCTGCCAGCGTCGACGTTGTCCGGCGGCATGGCCAGCGTGTCGTACAACTATTCCGAAGAGCCGATGCGCATGTTCCAGCAGATGGCGAACAACATCGGTATCGGCAACACCAAGCGCTTCGTCGAGGGCAGGCGCCTGTTCCACACCTCGTTCGCCGACGGCAAGCACTCGGAGAACCCGGACTCGAACCCGGTGTTCAGCGCGCACATCGGGCAGTTGGGTCCGCGCTTCAACCAGGAACGGTGCATCGCCTGCCACACCACCAATGGACGCAGCCTCGCGCCGCTGGTCGGTGCCCGGCTGGAAACGATGGGTGTGGTCACCACCGCTGCCGACTCCGGCCGCAAGATGCTGCCGGACCCGGTCTACGGCTTCAACATCCAGCAGCGCGCCCAGGCGCAGGGCGCCCCGGACTACGGCGTGACGCTGGCCCTGAACACGACGACCGTGCGCACGCTGCATGACGGTGAGAAGATCGAGCTGCAAAAGCCCGTCTACTCGTTCAAGGGGCCGCTGCCGGTCAACTACTCGGTGCGCCAGGCGCCTCAGGTCATCGGCCTCGGGTTGCTGGAGGCGATCGACGAGACCACCATCCTCGACCTGGCCGACGCCAACGACAAGAACGGCGACGGCATCCGCGGCATTCCGAACTGGATCCACAACCCCGAGACCGACGAGACGCACCTCGGCCGCTTCGGCTGGAAGGCCGGCAAGGCGACGCTGCGCCAGCAGGTGGGCGAAGCGCTGGTGCGCGACATGGGCGTCACCTCGCCGGTGTACCCGCGCCGCAGTTGCCAGAAAGACGAGACGGGCTGCCACAAGCCGGGCGGCGAGGCGCCGGCGATCAGCGAAGCCGAACTGCAGCGCATGGCGCACTACCTGGCGTTGATCGGTGTGCCGGCGCAACGCAGCCTGCGCAGCGGCTTCCCGGCCGACACGCGAATCTCGCCCGAGCACAACGTCGACCCGGGCAAGATCGAACGCGGCAGCAAGTTGTTCGCCCAGGCGCAGTGCGTGGCCTGCCACACGCCGAAGATCAAGACCGGCCCGAACCATCCGTTCGCCGAGCTGCGCAACCAGGCCATCCACCCGTACACCAACCTGCTGTTGCACGACATGGGCCCGGGCCTGGCCGACACGGTGACCGAAGGGCGCGCGACGCCGAGCATGTGGCGCACCGCGCCGCTCTGGGGCATCGGCTCACTGCCCTATGTGCAAGGCGGTGCGCAGAACGCCCGCTACCTGCACGACGGCCGCGCCCGCACGCTGATGGAAGCGATCGGCTGGCACGGCGGCGAGGCCGACGCGAGCCGCCTGAAGTTCGAGGCGATGTCGAAGGACGACCGCGCGGCGGTATTGGCCTTCCTCAACTCGCTGTGAAGTGACGTTGCGCGGCCGTGGGCCGCGCGGCGCCGACCTATTCGGCAACAGGCGTCAAGCCGAGCATCGTCGGGTCGCCGCGACCCTGGCGCACCAGCACCGGCGCATCGTCGCTGAGGTCGATCACGGTGGTCGGCTGCATCGGACAGGCACCCGAGTCGATCACCAGCTGAAGCTGCTTCTGGAAGCGCTCGCGGATCTCCTGCGGGTCGTTCATCGCCTCGTGCTCACCGGGCGGGATCAGCGTCGTTGCGAGCAGCGGCTGGCCCAACTCGGCCAGCAACAGTTGCAGCACCTTGTGTTCCGGCACACGCAGGCCGATGGTGCGGCGCGAAGGGTGTGAAACCCGACGCGGCACTTCCTTGGTCGCTTCCAGGATGAACGTGAACGGCCCCGGCGTGGCGTGTTTGAGCAGCCGGTACTGCCGGTTGTCGACGCGGGCGTAGGTCGCCAACTCCGACAGGTCACGGCACAGCAGTGTCAGGTGGTGCTTGTCGTCGACCTGGCGAATGCGCCGCAGCCGCTCGGCGGCACCTTTGTCGTCCAGGTGGCAGACCAGCGCATAGCTGGAGTCCGTGGGCACCGCCGCCACGCCGCCGGCGTGCAGAATCTGGGCAGCCTGCTTCAGCAGCCGCGGCTGCGGATTGTCCGGGTGAACCTCGAAAAGCTGAGACATGGCGCGATTGTCACCGCGCCAACGACGCCACGGCCGCAGGCAGCCCCGACGCGGCCACGGCGCCGGCAGCGCTTCGAGCCAGGGCATCGTGAGGGCGGGTGTACTGAACATGGTCCTCGACTTCAAGCAAAAGCGCGTCGTCGTGGTCGGCGGCAGCCGTCTCGATCGGCGCCGACGGCGCCGAGATGTGTGCAGTGCACGCACGCCGCGTTGGCAACCCCAGGTGGCAAGGCGCATGCCGGCGCCCGCGACGCGGCCGAAGCAGTCGCCTTCGCATACCCGGGAGTGATGGTCGCGACCGGGCCGGTGATCATGGTTCACGGTGGCCGATTGCTGAGGGTTTTGATACCGCTTCGGGTCAACAGCCGGGCCCTTTCAGCCGTTGTATGAGTTTCCCGACCCCCATCGAGGAGCACCCCATGAACCGTCCCACGCTGCGCCAGATGGCGCGTCGCTCTGCCAGCCTGATGGCTGCCGGCCTGATGCTCACGCTCGGCGCCTGTTCGGCGCTGCAACCGGCCGACGCTGAGCAGTTCGCCAGCAACCCGCCGTTGGCGCCCGGCTGGCAAGAGCACACCAGCCCGCTGTATAACCTCGGCCCCGGCCCGACCGCAGGCACCACGGTGTGGATGGTCTCGGCGCTGTTGCCGCGCGGCAACTACCAGGTCATCAGCCGGCAAGGTGACCGCGCCCGCATCCTCGAGGGCCATCGCTTCGAGGTCGACGGCACCGTCAACAAGGAAATCCGTCTGATCCTGCCATTTGCCTCCGGCAGCCTCGAGGCCGTCGAAGAGCGCTACGTGATCGCGCAGGCAAGCACCAAGCCCAAGACCAAGCCGTGACGCGGTGAGCCGTGCCGGGCCCCTTTGCGCGCCTGGCCGGCGCGCGAGGGGCCCGCGGCCAAGCGGCGTTATGCTGACTGCATGGCACTCGAAACTCTGGAAGGGCAGACCGGCCCGCAGCCGCAAACCTGCATCATCGTGCTGCACGGCCTGGGCGCCGACGGCAACGACTTCGTCCCCGTCGCACAAGAGATGGATTTGCGCCCCGTCGGCGCCGTCCGCTATGTGTTCCCGCACGCGCCGATCCGCCCGGTCACGATCAATGGCGGCAGCCGCATGCGGGCTTGGTACGACATCCTCGGCACCGATCTGGCGCGCAAGGAAGACGAACCTGGCCTGCGCGCCTCGCTGAGCGAGGTGCAGGCACTGATCGACCGCGAGGTTGCGCGTGGCATCGCCGCCGAGCGCATCGTGCTGATGGGTTTTTCGCAGGGCTGCGCCATGACGCTGCTGGCGGGCCTGCGCGCCCCCCAGCGTCTGGCTGGGCTGGTCGGGCTGTCGGGCTACCTGCCGCTGGCGGCCAGTACCGCCGCCGAGCGCAGCGCCGCCAACCAGCACACGCCGATCTTCATGGGCCACGGCCGCCACGACCCGATCGTGCCGCACGCCGGTGGGATGGCCTCACGCGACGCACTGCGGGCGCTGGGCCACGAGGTCGAGTGGCACGACTACCCGATGGAGCACTCGGTCTGCGCCGAGGAGATTGCAGACCTGAACCGCTGGCTGCTGAAGGTGCTGGCACCGAAGCCGGCCTGAGCGCTTACTTCGAGCCGCTGGCAGGTGCGGAAGCCGGTGTTGCCGGGATCAGCATCACATCGGCCTTGCCACCGACACAGCCGGTGGTCTGGCCCTTGGCGCAGGGCTGCGCGTTGTCCGGGAACTTGCGCACGTGCCAGCCCGGCCGGTAAATCAGCAGCATCCACAGGGCGACGACCGTGGCCGCGGTCACGGCGACGATGATCAGGCGCTGGCGGCGCGAAGTGGGGCGGTAACGGTCGCTCATCGGCGCGATTGTCCCAGCTGTTCGCCTGTCAGTCGGCGATGGTGTCGACGACCACCGGGTCTGCCGGCTTGCCGGCCGCGCGCATGTTGAGCCAGGCACCTGCTGCACCACAGGCCGCGATCACGCCCATGCCGACGAAGGCCCAGCCATCGGGCACCTGGCGAAAGATCAGCCAGCCGGCGATCGTGGCTACGGCGATTTGCAGGTAGACGAAGGGCATCAGCGTCGCCGTCGGCGCCAGGCCCAGCGCGAGGATCAGGAACAGGTGGCCGACGGTGCCCAGTGCACCGATCGTCAGCATCAACCCGATCTGCCAGGCCGGCGCGACCTGCAGCGTGGCCCACACCGGGATCGGGCTGGCGAGCAGGAACGGTGTCAGGATCAGCGTGCCGGTCAGGCCGGTATAGAAATGCGTCGCATACGGGCTCTCGCTGCCCGACAGCCGCCGCGTCAGCACCTGGAAGCTTGCATAGAACAACGCACCGGCCAGCGGGAACAGCACCGCCCAGCCGAACACGCCCGAGCCGGGGCGGATGACGATCAGCGCACCGATGAAGCCGCCGGCCACCAACGCCCAGCGCAGCGGGCTGACCTTTTCGTGCAACCACCAACCGGCCAGTACGATGACGAGCAAGGGCGTCAGCATGTTGATTGCGGTGAACTCCGGCACCGGCATCTGCTGCACGCCGTAAAAGCTCATCGCGCTGGTGGCCGCCAGCAGCCCGCCCCGGATGAACTGGAAACGCGGGTGGGTGGTGGCGAATGCGCGCCAGCCGCCGCGCACAGCCAGCCACACCGCCATCACGGTGGCCTGGAAGCCGTAGCGGGCCCAGAAGAACAACAGCACCGGCATGAAGCCGCCGAGGTAGCGGCTGCTGCTGTCCATCGTCGCGAAGCAGCTCGCCGCCAGGGCGATCAGGGTCACGCCGAGCAGTGGGCGTGGGCGCGGCAGCGTACCGGCCGCGGCTCTCTTCACGAGACGGCCGTGTCGGCGGCCAGTGCGCCCGGCTGACCGGCGCGCGGGGGGTGCCGGCCCGACAGCGTGTCGGCCCAGACCGACCACAGCGGTTCGACCTTGCCGGGCAGGTCAGGCAGGGTGCCGAGCGGCACGCGGCTCTCGTCGGGGGCGTGGAAATCGCTGCCGCGCGAGGCGAGCAGATCGAACTCCAGCGCCATGTCGGCGTAGCGCGCCACTTCGTCCGGGAAGTGGCTGCCGCAGGTCACTTCGACACCGCGGCCGCCATGGGCCTGGAACTCGCTGAACAGTGCGAATTCGACCGTCGGCGTGAAACGGTAGCGCGCTGGATGGGCGATGGCCGTGACGCCGCCGGCGCCGTGGACCCAGCGCAGCGCTTCGCCGAGGCCGGCCCAGCGGTGCGGTACGAAACCGGGCTTGCCTTCCTTCAGGAAGCGGCCGAAGACCTCGTGAACGCTGCCGCAATGGCCATGCTCGACCAGGAAACGCGCGAAGTGCGTGCGCGAAACCAGCTCGGGGTTCGGCGCCAGCGCCAGTGCGCCTTCGTAGGCACCTGGAATGCCGGCCTTGGCCAGGCTCTCGCCCATTTCCTGGGCGCGGGTGATGCGGCCGGCACGCAGGTTCGCCAAGCCGGCGACCAGCGCGGGCTCGTCGGGGTCGAAACCGAAACCGAGGATGTGCACCGTTTCGCCGGCGAAACTGACCGAGATCTCGACCCCGCTGACATAGGCGATGCCGAGCGCCTCGGCGGCGGCGCGAGCCTCGCCCTGGCCCGCGATTTCGTCATGGTCGGTCAATGACCACAGCTGCACACCGCCTTCGTGGGCCCGCTGCGCCAGCGCGGCGGGGCTCAGGCTGCCGTCCGATGCAGTCGAGTGGCAGTGGAGGTCGGCGTTCAGCAAATGCACGCCGCCATTGTAAAAAATGACGCCTGCCCCGCGCTGGCCAGGGGGTTAGCGGCGCTGCAGCGGGTGTCGAAACGGCGGTCGAGCAACAGCGAAGCCGGCTCTAGCCGCCGCGTGAGGCATAGATGCGGCCGCCGGCGGTTGACTGGAACTGCTGCACCAAGTCCATCCGGCGCGGGCCCGTCCAGTCGGGATGCGACAGGTCGATCACGTGGCATGAGACCGGAGCGTCGAGCAGTGCCAACAACTCGGCCCAGTCGTGGCGCGGGCCCGGCTGGTCGAGCGAGGTGGAGCGCTCGATCACCAGCAGGTGCAGCACCCAACCGCGGGCACGGGTGTCGGTCTTGGCCAGCAGCCAGGCGCGGCCGATCGCCGGTTCGCGCTTGAGCCGCTCCAGCAGGGGCCGCAGCGTGCGGCCACCCATCTTGGCCGGGCCCAGGATCTGCTGGCCGGAGAAATCGGTCAGCACCTCCATCGCCTTGTCGGTGTCCCGCTCCAGCTCGGCGATGCGCAGGCGCACCGCACGCAGCGCCTCGATGCCTTCGCGTTGGATCAGTGCACGCTCCAGCCGCCGCGCGGCGGGCAGCGCCCAGCTCAGGTCGTTGCTGTCGACGGCGCCGCCGCCCTTGGACTCTTTCGCATCGTCGTCGGACAGTTCGCGCAGCAGACCCAGCGCCTCGTTGGCGTCCGGTGGCAGATCGGGCAGCAGGTGGCGCGACGGCAGCAACCCGCGGGCATCGAGCAGCGTGCAGGCCAGCAAGTAGCGCGCGCCCGGGCTCTTCGGATGGCGGGTGACGGCTTCGCGGGCGATCGGCACCGCGCTGGCCGGCCCCTGCACCTGACTCGCGGTGCGGATCCACAGCAGGTGGTCGTCGAGCGCCAGCGGCCGCGAGGCGTGGCTTTCGGCCAACTCGGTCAGCAGCTTTTCGCGCTCGCGGTGGGTGCGGTGCACGTCGGCCCATTCGGCCGCGGCCGCGCGTTGCCAGTGGGCGTCGAGCAGGTCGATCCAGCCGTCGAGCTGGCGGCCCAGCAACGCGTCGGCCGCGCTGCGGCCCTCGCTGGCACGCTTGGACAAACGGGCCGCGTCGCCGGTCAAGGCCAGGCGGTCCCGCAAGGCTGCGCGCAGGTCACCTTTGGGTGGCAAGGCTTGCAGCGAATCGTGCAGCCAACCGGTGGCCTGCGGGTGGCGCAGGCTGGCGCCGATCAGCGCCCGCAGCTCGCGCAGCGGCAGCACATTGGGCAGGTGCGACTCGCGGGCGCTGGCCCAGCGCTGCGGCCAGAACACCTCGTCGAGGAAGCGCTGCTGCACGGCGGGGCCCATCAGCGCGGTGGCCAGTGCCGGTGCGCCGCATTGCGCCAGCACCAGCCGGTCGGCAGTAGCAGCCTCTTCGCGGCCCAGCACCACGGCACGAGCGTTGAAACGCGGCAGGAAGCGGTTCATGAACGGCGCCAGCACCGCGTCCTGCCACCACGGCAGCAGGCGCGACGGCGTCCACACGGCCGCCAGCGCAGCCCAGGTGCGGCGCTGCCGCTCGACCCACGCAGCAGGCTCGCGCATCGCTTCGCGCCAGTCCGATTGCCGGCGCAGCGGCACCAGTGCATGGGCCACCAGCGCAGCCAGCGGCTCGGTGCCGAGCGCCATCATCAACGGCAGGCCGATCACCAGCACATGGCGCGGCCAACCCAGCACACCCAGGCGCGGCTGCATCACCAGCTTGACCTCGAGCGAGGCGTCGAAACGCAACTCGTCGATCGGTGCGGCGTCCAGCGCCGAGCGCGTCTTCTCGACCAGCGCGTGCACTTCCTTGGCCTGCTGGGGGCCGACCACGACGCCGTCGGGTTCGGCCGCCCGCAGGCGAAGCGCGCGCATCAGGGGCCAGGCCGCCGCCAGCAACGACAGGCCGAAGATCAGCCAGAGCGAGCCCCAGGAACCGCGCAGCCAGCCGAACAGCGACACCAGCAAGCCGATGGCCAACACGACGCCCAGCGCGGCGACGGCGCCCAGCGCGATGGCGGCATCACGCCCGGTACGCCGGGCAAATTCGCGCGGCCGGTCGCGCCAAGAATTGGTATGCCGACCCACCTGGCGGCGAAACCATGCGTCATCCATCATTCGTGGAAGCGTTTTTGACTGCAGAACATCTGGGGCCGATTGTCCGCCCTGTGCGGGCAGCGGGGCGTGACGTCGTGCGCGATGTCAAGCGCCGTGATCGCGCGATGTGAAACGTCTTGTGACATGCGGACAATGCATGCGCCACCGATGGCGCTGAATCGGCCCCAGCCGTGTTCAGCGTTCGATGCGCAGCAGCTGGCCGCTGTCGGTCAGCAGGTAGATCCAGCCGTCCGGCCCCTGGCGCACGCAACGCACGCGGGTGTCGAGCATGCCGGAAAGCGGCTCTTCGCGCGAGACCTCGCTGTTGCCATTGAGCACCACTCGCCACAGCGTCTCGCCGGCCAGCGCACCGATGAAGGCGCTGCCCTGCCATTCCGGAAAGCCTGCCCCGGTGTAGAACAGCAGCGAGCTCGGCGCGGTCGAGACCGGTACCCAGTACGACACCGGCTCGACGTAGTTCGGCGCATGGGTGCCGCCGCCGATGCGGCAGCCGTTGCCCACGGGTGAGCCGTATGGGCAGCCGTAGCTGACCAGTGGCCAGCCGTGGTTGCCGCCGCGCTGCACACGGTTCAACTCGTCACCGCCTTGCGGCCCGTGCTCGGTGCTCCACAGCTCGCCGGTCGTCGGGTGCAGGGCCAGCGCCTGCGGGTTGCGGTGGCCGTAGCTCCAGATCTCGGGCCGGGCGCCCACGCCCAGCGCCGGGTTGTCGGGCGGAATGCTGCCATCGGGCCGGATGCGCACGATCTTGCCCAGCGAGGTGACCAGGTCTTGCGCCGGGTTGCCCAGTTGACGCTCGCCGAGGGCAACGAAGAGCGTGCCATCGGCGGCAAAGACCATGCGCGAGCCGAAGTGGCCGCTGCCGGTGGTCTTGGGCACCTGGCGGTAGATGACCTCCACGCCCTGCAACGTGTTGCCGACCAGCCGGCCCCGCGCGACCGCGGTGCCCGAACGGCCGAGGTCGGGGCCGCTGCCCCGCTCGGAATACGTCAGATAGACCCACGGCGTCGCCGCGAAATCGGGGCCGAGCACCACGTCGAGCAGGCCGCCCTGGCCATCGGCGACGACCGTCGGCACGCCGCTGATCTCGGCTTCGATCGTGCGGCCATCGGCGGACACGCGCCGCAAGCGGCCCGATTTTTCAGTCACCAGCATGCGGCCGTCCGGCAGGAAGGCCAGGCTCCACGGGCCGGACAGGCTGCTGTTCAGCGTCGTCAGCCGGGGGGCGCCGGGCGGCGGCGGAGGTGACGGCGCCGCCTCGCTGCCGCCGCCGCCACAGCCGACCCCCATCGTCGTCCACGCGGCGGCCAGCGTGGCCCAGCGCGCGGCGCGGCCGAGCCACTCGCGGCGCGGTGGGTCTTCGGGTGGGGGCGGGGCGGGGGGCGGCGTCGACATGGTGGGTCGGATGTTGGCACCGGCAGGCGGGCTTGCCAACCACGGGGTGTTGGCAGGGTGGCCGGTGGAGCGCAGCCGCCATGGACGACAGCAATCGACGTGCCGCCCGCGGCGCACGGTCCGTCGTCTGCTCCGTCGTCCTACACCGATTGCGCGTGCGATCCGATGGCGCGCGCCGTGGGTGTTCGCGAGCATGCGAGAACCCCTAGCTCCCAGGAGGGACCCATGAGCAAGCTGTCCGTTTCCCAACTCGCCCTGGTGCCGGCCGTGGTGACCTTGCTGTTGACCGGCGTGCCGGCCCAGGCGGCCACCTCGTCGGCGCCCACCGCCAGCCAGGCTGCCCGCGCCAAGTACGCCCGTGACACGGCCCGTTGTCGCACCTTGCCGGTGCATTCGACGGCGCGCGCGAACTGCCTCAGCGAGGCCAGCACCGCTTTCGCCCAGACGCAGCCCGACAAGCCTGAAGAAGCGCCGGCCCTGCTGGTGCAAAACGCGATGCGCCGTTGCGACCCGCTGCCGGCCGTCGAGAAGCAAGACTGCCTGGCCCGCATGCGCGGGGCGGGGACGGTGAGCGGCAGCGTGGCCAGCGGAGGCATCCTGCGCGAGCTGGTTACCCGCGAAATCGTCGTCGATCCGGCCGCGTTGCCGCCCACAGCGGCGGGCACGGCGGCCTCGGGCGTGATCACGCCCCCTGCGCAGCCGATGCCAGCGCCGCAGCCTGTGGCACCCGTGCCGGCGCCGACGCCGGCGCCACAGCCCGCGCCCCCGGTTCCCTCGGCGCCCCCGGTCGAGCAGGTGCCGCCGGCGGGTTACCCGCCGCCGCCGATGCGGCCGACGCCTTGACGTGGATGAGACCCCGCCCGCCGGTTTCGCGGCGCGGGGTCGATCGTCATTGCTCGCGGCGCGGGCTACTGCTTGAAGAACGGCGTGATCGTGTCGATCCAGTCGCGCTTCGGGACCCATTCGTTGCCGCGCTGATAGATCACGCCGTACTCGTTGGGGTTGCCTGCGGCGCGGTACTCCCAGTACGCGAAGCCGAGGCGGTTGGCCACCAGGTGCGACAAGACCGCCTTGACCGCCCAGCGGCTCGGGTCTTCGCCTGAGCGCACGCCCACCTGTTGCACGAAGACCGGCACCTTGTGGGTGGCGCGCAGGTCCAGCACCTTCTTCGCGCGGCTGCGCAGCTCGTCCAGGCTGGCTTCGTTCGCACCGCGCTTCGCGTGCAGGAAAAGATTGCCGGTATAGACCACATCCTTCCATTGGGGGTCGTAGACCTGACGGATCGCCGGGGCCCGGTAGGCGCGGCCGCCGATCAGCAGCGGCACGCCCGGCGCTGCCTCGCGGATGGCGTTCATCACTTCGGCGTAGAAGGCCTTGATCTGGTCGTCCGGGACGCCCGGCGGGTTCGGCTCGGGCAAGGGCTCGAACATCCCGATGTAGGCTGTGTCACGGTAACGGTCGGCAATGAATCGCCAGACGGCGATGAACTTCTGCCGCGCGGCCTTGTCGGTCCAGAAGTTGTGGCCCTTGGGGTATTCGCCGCGCGGGTCGCAGTACTTGCGCTCCTGCGCGTCCTGGGTGCCGTTCTGGCCGCAGTCCGAATCGATGAACAACACGATCCACAGCTTGGCCGCCGAAGCCCAGCGAATCATTTCGTCCAGGTGCTTCAGGTGGGCGGGATCGATGCCTGCGGAGGTGCTGGCGTTGTCGTCTCGACTGTCGACGCCCCGGCCTTCGTACCAGCCCCACCAGCGCAACGGGATGCGGACGACGTTCGCCCCCTGCGCCGCATTGTCGGCAGCGTCCGACGGCTGGGCCTTGCCCCAGTGGCCCCAGTTCCAGCCGCGCAGCAAGATGGGGTGTCCGCTGGGATCGACGATCTCCTGGCCCTGCACCGACAGGTGCGGCGCAGCGAGCGCTGCAACCGGAAACGCCATTGACAGCGACAGACCAAGCGCCAAGGTCATGGATCGAACAAGCATGGAGTCCTCCTTGACTTCGATGGTGGGTCTCGTGGCAATCGGCTTGCCTGGCAGTGGCCTTGAAGCTCCAGTGTGCGCGCCGCGTGTTGCTGCTGCTCGCGATGGATGGAAACAAGCCGTTAGAGCTTCGACGCCAGTGCACGGCGCAGCGCCGGCGCGAGGCGGGCGACCAGGCCGGCGATTTGATCGGCCGGGCTGCCGGCATATGACAGTACCAGGCCGCGTCGCGCGGTGCCGACGCAGTAGACCGACAACGGGATCGCCGTGACGCCGAGGGCCCGGCAACGCAGCGCGAGGGCCTGGTCGTCGACCTGGTCGGGCAGCCCGATCGTCAGGTGCACGCCACGCGCGCCGCCCAGCAGGCGCAGGCGCTCGGGTGTCTCCAGCAGATCAGGCAGGTGCAGCCACAGCGCCTGCACCAGCGCTTCGCGCCGCGCGCCGTACTCGCGCCTCAGCGCCCGCACATGCGCGGCGTAGTGGCCCTCGGCGATGAAGCGTGCCAGGCCATGCTGCACCAGCTGGTCGCCGTCGCGGTAGAAGTCGGCCGAAGCGTTGCCGAACACACCGGCCAGGGCGATGGGCACGACCATGAAGCCGACGCGGATGCCGGGGTACATGGTCTTGCTGAAACTGCCGAGGTAGAGCACCCGGCTGCCTGCGCCGACATCGCCCTCCAGCCCTTGCAGTGAAGGGAAGGGCATGCCGGTGTAGCGGTACTCGCTGTCGTAGTCGTCCTCGATCAGCAGCGTGCCGTGCTGGCGGGCGTGGGCCAGCCAGTCGAGCCGGCGCGCCAGCGGCATCACCGCGCCGGTCGGGAACTGGTGAGACGGCGTCAGGTAGGCCAGGCGAGGGCGGGGCGCGCCGCGGGTGGGCGCAGGGGGCACCGGCAGCCCGTCATCGTCGACGTCGATCGGTTGCAGCGTCAGCCCCAGGTCGGCCAGCGTCTGGCTCGCGCCCCAGTAACAGGGGTTCTCGATCCACACCCGGTCGCCGGGGTCGCACAGCAGCCGGGCGATCAGGTCCAGCGACTGGGCGGTGCTGTCGGTGATGATGACCTGCTCGGGCTCGCAGTGCACGCCGCGGGTCGCGCGCACATGCTGCGCGATCGCCTGTCGCAAAGGCGGCGCGCCACCGGGCTCACCGGCGTCAAGCAAGGCCGCGTCGGCGTGGCGCAAGGGCTGGGCGAGCAGGCGATTCCACAGCGCATGCGGGAACAAGTGGGCGTCGAACAAGCCTGGGCAGAACGGCTGCCGGCTCCAGAAGCGATGCAGCGGGTGCTCCTGGTAGCGCTGGCCGCGGGCCGACAGCGTGGGGGCGGGCAGCGGTGCCGCGTCGACCTGTGCGCGGGTTGAACCGGCGCTGACGCGCTCTGGTGCCACACGACAGGCGTAGGTGCCCGAGCCCCGGCCGGCGACGACGAAGCCCTCGGCCGCGAGCTGCGCGTAGACCGCCACCAGCGTGTTGCGCGCCACGCCCAGGCGCTGCGCCAATGCCCGGGTGGCCGGCAGGCGTTGACCAGCAGCGATCACCCCCTGTAGAACAGCATCACGCAAGCCCTGCGCCAGACGCGCACCGAGCGGCTGGCCGGGCTCGGTGTCGCCCCGGGCGGTCAGCCAATCGGACAAGGTATCGGTCAGCGAAGCCTGCGTCATTGTTCACATCCGCCCATGCGTCGCCCCAAAGTGGACCAATCAAGGAAGCGAAGATTGGCCCAATCTAATGGGCCATTTCAATCCTATCATCCGGGCTCGACCGCTATGCCTTTACCCATGAGCCCGATCACGCCCCTGCCCCCCATCGACCGTGCGCAGGCTTCTGCCGCGTTGTCCCGCCTGGGCGTCAAAGCGGTGGAATGCGCGCTGGGTGATTTCACCTCGCTGGCGCGCGGCAAGCGGGTGAACCGCGAGGATTTCCTGTCGCTGGGCGGCTGCAAGCTGCCGTCGGTGATCCTCGGCCTGACGCTGACGGCCGGTGAGCCGGACGAGGTCTTCGGCCCGATGCTGCCGACAAGCTACATCGACATGCACCTGGTGCCCGACTTGGCCACACTGGCGCCACGGCCCGGCCGCCCGGGCGAAGCCACGGTGCTGTGCGAGCCGACCGGCCGCTGGTGGTCCGCCCACCACGGCCGCGAGATCGATGCCAGCGAGCTGTCGCCGCGCGCCGCGCTGCGCCGTGTGATCGCCGGCTTTGAAGCGCAAGGCCTGCAAGCCCTGGTCGCACCCGAGCTGGAACTCTTCCTGCTGCACCGCGAAGAAGCCGATGGTCGCGTGCACCTGGGCAGCGCCCGCGCCCACAAGGGGGCGCTGGCCCGCGAGGGCGCGTGCGAGGCCTTCTCGCTCGAGCGTGCCGGCCACTTCGAGGCCTATTTCGACGAGCTGTACGCGGCGTGTGAGGCGATGGCGATCCCGCTGTCGGGCCACGCGCATGAATCGGCGCTGTCGCAGTACGAGGTCAACTTCCGTCCCGGTGCGCCACTGGCCCAGGCCGATGCGGTGTTCCGCTTCAAGCGCGTGGCGCGCGAGATCGCCGCCCGCCATGGCTTCCTGGCCAGCTTCGCCGCCAAGCCCTTCCTCGATCAGCCGGGCACCGGCATGCACTGGCATTTCAGCGTCCAGCGCCGCGCCGCTGCCGGCGAGTGGCCGCACCTGTTCGCCCATGCGACAGGCGATTCGAGCGACGAACTGGGCCACTTCGTTGCCGGCCTGCAGACCCACACGCCGGCGGCGATGGCGTTCTTCGCACCGTACGACATGGCCTACGACCGCATCGCGCTGAGCGACGCGTCGCCGTCGCATTCGAGCTGGGGCCCGGAAGACCGCTCGTTCGCGTTCCGCATCCCCAGCTCGGGCCCGCAGGCCCGCCGGGTCGAGAACCGCCTGCCCGGCGGCGATGCGAACCCCTACCTGACTGTCGCCGCGACGCTGGGCCTGGGCCTCGCCGGCCTGGCCGCTGCGCAAGCCCCGCACCCGGGCGCCGACGACGCGCACGCGCTGCCGCGCACGCTGCCCGCCGCGCTGGACGCGCTGACCGCCAGCCCGATGCTGCGCGAGTTGTTCGGCGCCCCGCTGGTCGATGCCTTCGTCGCGATCAAGCGCCACGAGCATGCCGAGCGCGCGAAGCTCGCCGACCCGCGCCACCAGTGGGACCTGACCCACCTGGTCGAACTCGCCTGATTCCCTTTCCTCAACCACTACTCTTCTTCACCGCACCTCGCGGGCCGAGCGCTGGGCCGCTCCCGAGCCGGCCCGCATCCCCTCGGGGGATCGGCTGACGTACTCGTCGGACGAGGGGCAGAAAGTTCATCATGTTCCGCAGCAGCCCCCAACACACCGACACCTACTACGCCGCCACCTCGCGTGAATGGCAGGTCAAGCGACCGGCGCTCGACGAACACCTGAGCGTCGACGTCTGCGTCGTCGGTGCCGGCTTCTTCGGCCTGTACTGTGCGCTCGAGCTGGCCCGCGCCGGCAAGAAGGTGGTGGTGCTGGATGCCAGCCGCGTTGGTTGGGGCGCCTCGGGCCGCAATGGTGGCCAGATGATCATCGGCTTCCCGTGCGGCATGCAGCGCTTGAAGGGCGTGATGGGCTATGAGCGCGCGAAGGAAATGTTCGACGAATCGCGCCGCGCGGTGCGCCGCATCCGCACGCTGATGCGCGAAGAGCAGATCGACTGCGACCTGGTCGAGGGCCACCTCGAAGTTGCCGTGCTGCCGCGTCGCATCGGCGACCTGACCGGCTGGATCGAGGAGTGCCAGCACGAGTGGT
Source organism: Ideonella sp. (assembly GCF_036277275.1). GTDB lineage: Bacteria > Pseudomonadota > Gammaproteobacteria > Burkholderiales > Burkholderiaceae_C > Ideonella. Next base: position 47,686 of record NZ_DASUNH010000139.1, read on the forward strand.
TCTACGACAAGCTGCAGTTCGTCGACAAGGCCAATCTGCCGAAGTACCTGAACTCCGACCGTTACCAGGCCGGCATCATCGACCCCGAAGGCGCGCACATCCACCCGCTGAAGTACGTGCTGGGCCTGGCCCGTGCGGTCGAGTCGGCCGGCGCGCGCATCTACGAACAGACCAAGGTCGAAGGCTATGAAGAAGGCCCGAACGGCATCACCGTGAACGTGGCCGGCGGCCTGAAGATCAAGTGCGACCAGATCGTGCTGGGCGCCAACGCGTATGTCGACCAGGTCGAGCGCAAGCTGTCGTCGCGCATGCTGCCGGTCGGCACCTTCATCGGCGTGACCGAGGTGCTCGGCGAGTCGGTCTGCCGCAGCATGATTCCGAAGAACCACGCGGTCTACGACAACCAGTTCATCCTCGAGTACTTCCGCACGACGGCCGACCACCGGCTGCTGTTCGGTGGCAAGTGCACCTACCTGGGTGGCACGCCGACCAACCTGCCCGAGGCGATGAAGACCAACATCAAGCGCGCCTTCCCGCAGCTGAAGGACGCGAAGATGGACTACGCCTGGGGCGGCCACATCGACATCACGATGCGCCGCATGCCCGACTGGGGCCGCCGCAACGACCGCGTTTTCTGGGCCCAAGGCTTCTGCGGCCACGGCCTGGTGCCAACCCGCGTCGCGGCCACGCTGGTGACCGAAGCGATGCAAGGCAACACCGAGCGGCTGGACTGGTTCTCCGGCATCGTCAACCCGCCGTTCCCTGGCGGCGAGCGCCTGGGTGGGCTGATGCAGGCGGTGGGCATGGGCTGGTACCGGGTGCGCGACTTCGTCTGAGCCGCAGGCTTGGGCGCCGGGGCATGGTCCCGGCGCTGCGAGTTACTTGTAGAGCACCTGGGCCTTCAAGTTTTCATAGACCTGGCCGCCCAAGCGCTGGTAGTCCTTCAGGATCTCAGGGCTGCATACGGCGACCGAGGTTTTGTCCTCGAACGTCCGGCGCACTTGCAGGACGTTGCCCTTCAGCGAGTAGCTGGCGTCGTATCGCTGCACGCTGTTGGAGAGAGAGGCCTTGTCCGGCAGTGACACGACCTTCATCTTCTTGGGCAGCTCTATCGTGTACTCCTCGACGGCCTTGCCGCTGGTGCAGGTGCCGGCGTGTTCTACCGGCTCGCCTGTGTCGGGCGCAACGATGCTGGCGATGACCAATCCGCCGAGCAGCGGTGAGACGTAGAACGCACCACTGCCGGGGAAACGTATGAACTTGTCGGCTTGGTCGATGACGAGCTTCACGCGGTATTGGTCGGACAGTTCGGTGGCGTCGTCCATTTCGACACGGCCCTTGCCGCTCATGCCCATCGACCGAAGCATGTTCTTGACCATGTCTTCGCGCGACTCTGTCGTCTGGTTGCGAGCCCATTCACGCATGCTGACGGCGGTGTCGCCCTTGAAGTGCGCTTCCACGGTGCCGGACATGGAGCCATCCGCGCCGATCTTCAGCTTGCTCACCGTTCGTTGTTCGCTCGCCCCGGATGGCACGGGCAACTGGCGCGGCGTGGTGTCACTTCCGACCAGCAGCACAGGCTTGCCGCGCAACTGAGGCGGCAAGCTGCCGAAAGGAGTGATGTTGGACGTGGAGTCAACGTACAGCTTCAACGACGGGATGTAGTTGATGACGTGGTTGACGCTGCTGACCCGAGGCACCCGTGGAAGCGTGTAGACGGAACCTGCATTGACGAGGGCTTGCTGGCTTTCGATGCCGCGGGCCGCGAGCAGGGCCTGCAGCAGGGTGGCGTGGTCCTTGCAGTCGCCCATGCGGTTGTCGATGACGAAGTCGAGGTCGCGCGGCACGACAGTCCCTACGCCGACACAGTTGCCGCCGTATGTGATCTTGGTCGCCACCCATTCGTAGAGCGAACGGGCTTGCGCGGCGGGCTCCTGGTGGTTGCCGACGATCTCTGCGGCCAGTTGCTTCACGCGTTCGGTAACGGCCGCTTTCGGCGTGGCGCGAAGTCCGTATGCGTCGGCAATGGCGACGTAGTCCTTGAACGTTGAGAAATCGAAGCCGACCTCTTTGTCCGGGTCGTAGACGGAGTAATTCGCTCGGTCGTTGCGAACAGGCTTCGGATTGGACCAGCGCCACTGAACGGTTCGCCGGCCCGTGGCTGCAGGCGGCTCGCTTTGCTGCATGTCGCGGGTTTCGAAGCGGGCCTTCAGGGCCGCCGGGTAATCGATGCTGACCCTCACGTCGTCGTAAGCGCCTTGTCGCGAGAAGGTCTGTCCTGCATCGAATTGGCCCGGAAAGATCGGCTCGCTTTGCGAGACGCGGTAGGAAAACACGACGGTGTCGCCAACCGCCACGTCCGGGAAAACCACCGACAACGACGAGAAGTCGGAAAACGCCGGGCCTCCCGGTTCGCGTCCCTTGTTGATGTTGATTTGATAGTTCTCTTTGGGGACGTCGATTCGTCGCCCATCGGCCTTGCGGGTGTAAGCCTCGAGCACCTCCGCCTTCTGCACGCTGGTGCTGTAACTGACGTTGGCGCGCTTCACCCAATCAATCGCTTGTGTCTTGAGGACGGTGGTGGACCACGACCGTGTTTCACTCGATGTCACATCGTCGTTGATCACGTAGTCGACGTGGTAGTGGCCAAATCGAATCGGCAAGTCCTGAATCGGTTCCGGCTCGCCGGTCTTGGCTGCGGTGCTGTTCACCGTGGCAGCCAGGATCAGCGGCAAGGCAAGCCGTTTCCATCCGTTCTTCATGGGATCCCTTCCCTCTGTGGGTATCTGGCAAGGCACCACGCCTGGCCCTGGAATGAGGCAACCATCGTACTGGAGTGACGGCGCTGCGAAGACCCCTCGTCAGCGCTTCAATCGCGTTGATGTCCTCGACGTCGATGCACTGGGCTCGCTGCCGATGTAGGCCCGCAGACCGTCTACCAGCGCTGCAAAGGCCACGGCGCAGCGCGGGCTGTCGCGCAGGTCGGCGTGCATCGCGATCCAGGTGTCGAGCGGGAAAGCGAACGGTTTCGGCAGCACGCGCACCAGGCCATCGCGCCGGGCGAGGCCGACCTGGCAGACGCCGAGGCCGAAGCCGGCGCGGATCATCGCGAGCTGCGCCAGGTCGCTGTCGGCTCGCAGCGCGAAGATCGAGCGGTCGAAGCCGCCGATCGTCGACTGCATGCGCCGCAGGCGCGCGGTCTCCTTGTCGAAACCGATCAGGCTGTGGCGGGCCAGTTCGTCGACGTGCTTCGGCGTGCCGCAGCGTGCGAGGTAGTCCGGCCGGGCGTGCAAGCCCAGCTCGATCACGCCGACGCGGCGGGCGATCAGCGCGCCTTGCGTCGGCCGGACCATCCGCACCGCGATGTCGGCCTCGCGCCGCAGCAGGTCGTCCATCTGGTTCGACAGCATCAGCTCGATCACCAGCTCGGGATGCTCTAGCCGCAGCGCGGCGAGGATTGGCGGCAGCACCTCGACGCTGACCACCTCGCTCGCGGTGATGCGCACGGTGCCACGCACGCCTTCGCGTTGGCCGCTGGCGGTGCGCAGCAGGGCCGCGGCGGTGTCGGCCAACCCGATCGCATAGGGCTTCAGCGCCTGCGCCGCATCGGTCGGCGCGAAGCCGTCGAACGAGCGGGTGAACAGCTTCAATTGCAGTGCGGTCTCCAGCGCGTCAATGTGACGGCCCAGCGTCGGCTGGGTCAGCCCCAGCACCCGTGCCGCAGCCGACAGGGAACCTTGGTCCAGCACGGCCAGGAACGAGCGGTACCACTGCCAATCCGGTTCCATGGAGGCTATTCAATCATGAATAGCTGCTAGCCGAGTATCGTCAATTTTCTTTTGCCATGGGGATTCGCACACTGCTTTCCATCGCAGACCAAAACCCCCGCTGAAAGGAAACTCCGATGTCCACCGCCCCCGCCAAGACCGCCCCGAAGATTGCCCTGTTCGGCGCCGCCGGCGTCATCGGCCAAAGCATCGCCACCGCGCTGCGGGTCCAAGGCCGCGCCTACCGCGTCGTCGGCCGCAGCGAAGGCAGCCTGCTGCGCCAGTTCGGCGGTGACCCGCTGGCCGAAGTGAAGACCTGGAACCCCGATTCGCCCGCCTCGGTGCAGGCCGCGGCCGACGGCATCGACACGCTGGTCTACATGGTGGGCGTCGACTACTGGCGCTTCGAGCTGCACCCGCAGCTGATGCAAAAGACGATCGACGGGGCGATCGCCGCGGGCGTCAAGCGTATCCTG
>NZ_DASUNH010000140.1:0-5420 GCF_036277275.1 Ideonella sp.
GCTGGTGACGAAGCTGCGATCGATCTTGATCTTGTCGACGGCGAGTTCGCGCAGGTGCGCGAGCGACGACTGGCCGGTGCCGAAATCATCGATCGCGACCCGCACCCCGATTCGCTTGAGCTGCTTCAACGTGCCCTTGACCGCCTGGATGTCGTCCGTCAGCACGCGCTCGGTCAGTTCCAGTTCCAGCCAATGCCCGGGCACGCCTTCGCTGAGCAGCAGGTCGCTGATGCTGTCGGCGAAGTCGGCAGCGTGGAACTCGAGGCTGGACAGGTTCACCGACACCGGCATCGGCGCGCCGTCCGGCCGCAGTGACTGCCAGGTGCGGGCCGAGCGCAAGGCCTGGCGCATCGTCCAGCGGCCGATGCGCTGCATCAGCCGGCGTTGTTCGGCCACCGGCACGAAGTCGTCCGGGCCGAGCAGGCCCCGCTCGGGATGGTGCCACCGGATCAGCGCTTCGAGGCCGACGCACACGCCATCCGCGGCCCGCACGACCGGCTGGTACAGCAGCTCGAACTCGCCGCGCTCCAGCGCCTGGCCGAGCTGGATCTCGAGCAGCAGCGCCTCGTAGGCCACGCTGGCCATCGAGCTTTCGAAGAACTGGCAGTTGGCTCGGCCGCGCGACTTGGCAACGTACATCGCCGTGTCGGCGTGCTTGATCAACGTGGCCGGGTCGTCGCCGTCGTCGGGGAAGAAGGCGATGCCGATCGATGGCGACACCGAGATCGACTGGCCTTCGACTTCCAGCGGCGCCGCGATCGCGCGCAGCAGCTTGTGCGCCACCTCTTCGGCGTCTTCGCGCTGCTGGGCGATCGGCAGCAGCACCATGAACTCGTCGCCGCCGAAACGGGCCACCAGGTCGCTGGCGCGCAGGCACTCGGTGATGCGTGCGGCGACCGTCTTCAGCAACGTGTCGCCGACCAGGTGGCCGAGCGAATCGTTGACGCGCTTGAAGTGGTCCAGGTCGACGAACAGCAGTGCGAGGCGGCCCTCGTTGTCGCGCGCAGTGGCCATCAGCTGGTCCAGACGCTCCATGAAGGCGCCGCGGTTGGGCAGGCCGGTCAGCAGGTCGTGGTGGGCCAGGTGATGGATGCGCGCCTGGGCGGCGTGGCGGTCGCGCATGTCGCGCACGATCGTCATGCGGATGCGCTCGCCGTTGTGCAGCATCGTGCGCACGATGAATTCGACCGGCACCTCGCTGCCGTCCTTGTGCAGGATCGCCAGCTCATAGGTGGTCTCCTGGCCGGCGCTCATCACCGCCAGCACGCGCGCCACATGCTCCGGCGCGATGAAGCTCAGCACGTGGCGGCCGAGGATCTCGGGCAATGTGTAGCCGATCAGCTCGAGCAGCGGCGGGTTGGCGTCGGTGACCAGCCCGTCCTTGTGGAAGACGATGCCTTCGGCGCTGGCGTGCATGAACTTGGCCAGCCGCTCTTCCGACTCGCGCACCGCGCGCTCGGCCAGCCGATGCTTGGTGATGTCGGAGATGAGCACGAAAGAGGACTGGGGCTTTCCGTCCGGCCCCACGTGCGGCAGCAGGTTCACTTCGAGCCAGCGCGGCTGGCCGTCCGGCCCGTTGAGTTGCCGCTCGTACGTTACCGCCTCGAGTTTCTCCAGCACATGGTCGACGTACGGCGCGATCTCGCCCGCCGCCACCTCGCCGATCACCTCGGCAAAGGTGCGGCCCACGATCGAGCGCTCGTTGAGCCCGAAGGTGCGAGCGTACTGCTTGTTGGCGAACAGGCAGCGCTGCGTCACGGCGTCATAGCACGCGATCAGCGCCGGCACGTTGTCGGCCAGCAGCCGAAACTGGTCGGCGCTGAAATCGTCGGCGGGCAAGGGAGGGTCGGACATCCGCGGGGCCTTCTTCTCGTCCGAGACGGGCGATCATAGCCCCCGCGCGCGCCGTCGGGGAGGCTCGACGGCGCGTTACGTCGTCCGCTCAGGCGAGCCGGGCTGGGCGCCTCTGGGTGGCTTGCGCCGTCACGGCCGCACCTTGGCCGCGGCTTCGGTGTCGAGGATGCCGAAAAAGCGCGACAACAGGCCGTCTTTCACCTGCCACACATGGACCCAGGGCGTTTCGAACACGCCGCCGTTGGGCAGGGCCTGGGTGCGCTCCCAACCCAGCACGGTGACATGCTCGGCCCCGACCAGGAACTCGCGCGGTTCGAAGGCCTGGATGCCGTCGGCCTGCGCGACAGCGAGGAACCACTCACTCACCTGGGAGCGGCCTTGCACGAGGCCGGTATACGGGGCCTTCGAATCGCCGGCGAACTCCCAGCGCACATCGGGCTTCAGCAGGTTCAGCAGCGCGGGGATGTCACCGCTGCCGAAAGCGGCGTAGGCGGACTGGACGAGGGTGAGCGGCGTGGTCATGGCGGTGTCTCCTGCAAGTTCGGCCGGGGGGCCACGGCAGTGGCCCCCGTTTGGGATACGCCGGCCAGGCCTTCATGGATGCACCGGTGCGCCCCAAGAAACGAAGGGCCGCTCCCGTGTGCTCCTTGATCCCCCTCGGAGAGGCCCTGTCCGGCGACAATTCGCCCCATGCCTTCCCAGCTCGACACCCTGACCCTGACCCGTCCCGACGACTGGCACCTGCACGTGCGCGACGGCGCTGCCCTGGCGGCCGTGCTGCCGCACACCGCACGCCAGTTCGGCCGCGCGATCATCATGCCCAACCTGCGCCCGCCGATCACCAGCACCGCGCAGGCGCAGGCGTATCGTGAGCGCATCCTGGCGGCCCGGCCGGAAGCAGGCGCGCCCGGCGGCGATTTCGAGCCGCTGATGACGCTTTACCTGACCGACTTGACGCCGCCGGACGAGATCCGCCGCGCCAAGTCGGCCGGTGTCGTCGCGCTGAAGCTGTACCCTGCCGGTGCGACGACCAACAGCGACGCCGGTGTGACCGACATCCGCAAGACCTACGCCACGCTCGAGGCAATGCAGCGCGAAGGCGTGCTGCTGCTGGTGCACGGCGAGGTCACCGACCCGGCGGTCGACGTGTTCGACCGCGAGGCCGTCTTCATCGACCAGGTGATGCGCCCGCTGCGCAAGGACTTCCCCGAGCTGAAGGTCGTGTTCGAGCACATCACGACCAAAGACGCCGCGCAGTACGTGGCCGAGGCTGGGGCGCAAACGGCGGCCACCGTCACCGCCCACCACCTGCTGTACAACCGCAACGCGATCTTCCAGGGGGGATTGCGCCCGCACTACTACTGCCTGCCGGTCTTGAAGCGCGAGGTGCATCGCCAGGCGCTGCTCGCGGCGGTGGCCTCAGGCTCTGATCGTTTCTTCCTTGGCACCGATTCGGCGCCGCACGCCTCGGTGATGAAGGAGGCTTCGGTCTGCGGCGCCGGCTGCTTCACCGCGCCGAGCGCACTGGAGCTGTACGCCGAGGCCTTCGAGGCGATCGGCGCGCTCGACAAGCTCGACGCTTTCGCCGGCCACCACGGCCCCGCGTTCTACGGGCTGCCACGCAATGCCGGCACGGTCACGCTCAAACGCGAACCGTGGGCCTTGCCCGAGACGCTGCCGTTCGGCGATGCGCTGATCAAACCGCTGCGCGCTGGCGAAACGCTGTCGTGGCGGCAAGTGGGCTGAGGCCGCCGCTGACCATCGACACTCCGGGAACCCCGATGACCCAGAACGTGCGCATCGCGCTGCTGATCGACGCCGACAACTCGCCGGCCGCCAAGATCGACCTGATCCTGGCCGAGCTGGCCAAGCTGGGCGTGGCGAACATCCGTCGTGCCTATGGCAACTGGAAGAAGAACGAGCTGAAGGGTTGGGAGAAGGTATTGCACGAGTGCGCCATCCGCCCGATCCAGCAGTTCGACGTCAGCAAGGGCAAGAACGCGACCGACATGCTGATCGCGATCGACGCGATGGACCTGCTCTACACCGACCGGCCCGATGCGTTCGGCATCGTCTCGTCGGACGCCGACTTCACGCCGTTGGTGATGCACCTGCGCGCCAAGGGCGCAACCGTCTATGGCTTCGGCGCGAAGAAGACGCCTGAGCCCTTCGTCGCTGCCTGCTCGCGCTTTCTCTACCTCGAGTCATTGGGCGAGCCTGATGACGAGCCGGAGGCCGATGAGCCCGCGCCGGCCCCTGGCGCCCCGCCGCGCAAGACACGGGCCGCGCCCAAGAAGCCTGTCGGCGCCGAGCTGCGGCGCGATGCGCGCCTGGTCAGCCTGCTGCGCCGTGCGGTCGACGGGGCGGCCGGCGACGATGGTTGGTCCAACCTGAGCGCGGTGCGCGCGCAGATCGCCAACCAGGCCTCGTTCGACCCGCGCAACCACGGCTTCAAGAAGTTCAGCGACCTGGTCGAGGCGATCGGGCTGTTCGACAGCGAGCGGCGGGGCCAGAGCATTTTTGTGCGCGACAAGCGCCAGGCCAAGGCCACACGTGGGGACTGAACGCCCCCGGCAACCACGCGTTGCCGGTTGCGAAGCTGTGTAAAGCAAGGTGTCGCCGGTCGGCGTGTGCACGGCGGCGGGCGTTGTTCGGGCATCCCTTCGCACATCGAAAGATCCCATGAGCAAGTACCGCCGCCCCCTGCTGGTCATCGCCTCTGCCGTGGCCATCAGCACCCTGATGTCCGCCTGCATCGTCGTGCCGGCCCGGGGCTACTACCGCCACCGCCACTACGGCCAGGTCACCCCCGCCGAGACGGCTCCGCAAGCCCCGGCGCCGGCCCCGACGAGCCAGGGTTGACAGTGAGCCGGCGCTCAAGAGGCGGCGGAACAGACACTGGTCCGGCTGCGAAGGCCGCCGCCTCGTCAGCAGCGGGCCGCCGTTCAAGAATCGCTCGGTCACGCGGTCGTATTGCGGTGCCCGTGGGACAATCCACCTCGTGAAGCAAGCCAGACCGCCGCTGGTGCAATCGCCGAAAGGCCGCACTGGAGGAAGGTCCGGACTGCACAGGGCAGCGTAGCGGGTAACGCCCGTCCACCGCGAGGTGCGGATCAGAGCCACAGAGACGAGTCTTGCCGGGGTTCCCAGATGGGGTGTTCTGCGAAGGGCCGGCATTCATGCCGGTCGCCCACGAGCGCAAGCTCGGGGGCTCGGGCGCAAGCCCGAACTGAGCAGCCACCCTTGAAGGGGCAACGCCCCGACAAGGGTGAAACGCGGCAATCTCTACGCGCAGCAACACCAAATAGGCCGGCATTGAAGCGGCTCGCTGAGCCGGCGGGTAGGTGGCATCGAGCCAGGCGGGCAACCGTCAGGCCCAGAGGAATGGCGGTCACGGCTGCGGTCTCGCAAGAGACTTCGGCTGCACAGAATCCGGCCTATCGGCTTGCTTCACACATTATTCGATTCGACGCGCGGCACACGGTAGGTGTCGCGCTCGGGCCGCGCCAGCGCGACCTGCATCGCGACGCCGGTGTACAGACCCACCAGCTGGGTCATCTCGATCA
>NZ_DASUNH010000141.1:0-123092 GCF_036277275.1 Ideonella sp.
GACGTCACCAGCATCCCGCTGTCGGGCCTGAAGGGCGACAACATGCTGACGGCCAGCGAGAAGACGCCCTGGTACCACGGCCCGACACTGATGGGCTTCCTGGAAACCTGCGAGATCGACGAAGCCCGCCTGCAGAAGGAAGCCTTCCGCATGCCGGTGCAGTGGGTCAACCGCCCCAACCTCGACTTCCGCGGTTTCTGCGGTGTCATCACCGCCGGCATGATCAAGCCGGGCGATCGCATCCGCGCCCAGCCGTCGGGCCGCGAAAGCAAGGTCGCGCGCATCGTCACGCTGAACGGCGACCTGCCGCTGGCCGTGGCCGGGCAGTCGGTCACCATCACGCTCGAAGACGAGATCGACATCTCGCGCGGCGACGTGATCTCGGCTGCTGAATCGCCGGCCGAAGTGGCCGACCAGTTCGAAGCTGCGCTGGTCTGGATGCACGACGAGCCGATGATGCCGGGCCGCTCATTCCTGATGAAGGTCGGCACCCAGACCGTCACCGCCTCGATCACCGAGCCGAAATACAAGGTCAACGTCAACACGATGGAGCACCTGGCTGCCAAGCAGCTGGGCCTGAACGAAATCGGTGTCGTGAACCTGGCGCTGGACCGCCCGATCGCGTTCGACCCGTACACGGTCAACCGCGACACCGGTGGCTTCATCCTGATCAACCGCCTGACCAACAACACGGTCGGCGCGGGCATGCTGCACTTCGCGTTGCGCCGCTCGCACAACATCCACATGCAGCATGTGGACGTGGACAAGGCTGCCCGCGCCAAGGCCAAGGGCCAGCGCCCCGGCGTGCTGTGGTTCACCGGCCTGTCGGGCGCCGGCAAGTCGACGATCGCCAACCTGGTCGAGAAGAAGCTGCATGCGATGGGCCGCCACACCTACTTGCTGGACGGCGACAACATCCGCCATGGCCTGAACAAGGACCTGGGCTTCACCGAAGCCGACCGAGTGGAAAACATCCGCCGTGTCTCGGAAGTGGCACGCCTGATGGTCGACAGCGGCTTGATCGTGCTGACCGCGTTCATCTCGCCGTTCCGCTCGGAGCGCGCGATGGCTCGCGGCCTGCTCGGTGCGGGCGAGTTCGTCGAGATCCACGTCGACACGCCGCTGAACGTGGCCGAAGACCGTGACATCAAGGGCCTGTACAAGAAGGCCCGTCGCGGCGAGATCGCCAACTTCACCGGCATCTCCAGCCCCTACGAGGCACCGGAGGCACCTGAGTTGCGTTTGGATACCACTTCCATCAGCGCCGAACAGGCGGCCGACCAGGTCATCGCTCGCATCCGCGAGCTGGGCATGATCTGACGGGTAAACGGCAGGTAAAGGAGGGCCTTTTCGGCCCCTGCGGTAGCAGTTTGGCACGGCCCCCGGCTTAACCAGCCTCGGGGCCTGCCGATATCTCGCAACACAAGGGTGCATTCCTGCACCTTTTTGTTTGTCAAGTCGAGATACGCATGCCCGCATTCATCGCCCCGGTCCTGCCCCGGCGCACCCACATTGCTGCCCTGCTCGCGTCGTTGTGCCTTGCGGCCTGCGGCGGCGGTGGTGGCACCGAAACGGCAGCCTCTGAAACCACCGGCACCTCGGCGGACACCCCGCAGGGTGGCCAATCCGACCAGTCGAGCCCCGCTGGCGGCGGCACTCAGGCAGGCACGGACGGCACGCAAGCCGGCACCGAGACCGCCCAGGGTGTCAACGTCCCGACCGGCACCACCCGCGCCGATGCCTTTCGCCTGTTGACCCAAGCCAGCTTCGGCCCGACCGAGGCCGAGGTCAGCCGCACGATGACGCTGGGCGCGGCCGGCTGGGTCGACGAGCAACTGGCCAAGCCGGCCCGGGCCGTGCACCTGGCCCGCTGGAACAACGACGACGCAGCCGCAAAGCTGAAGGATCCGAAGGCCACGGCCGGCGCGCCGAGCGTCGTGTCGTCCTTCTACCAGCAGGCGCTGCAGGCCGACGACCAGTTGCGCCAGCGCGCGGTGTTCGCGCTGTCGGAAATCTTCGTCGTCTCGACCTACGACCTGGCCAGCGAGCGCGGCCAAGCCGTGGCCTCGTGGGTCGACATGCTGGGCCGCAACGCCTTCGGCAACTTCCGCACGCTGCTGCAGGACGTGGCCATGCATCCGGCGATGGGGCTGTACCTGTCGCACCTGAAGAACAAGAAGGAAGATCTGATTCTCGGCCGTGTGCCCGACCAGAACTTCGCACGCGAAATCATGCAGCTGTTCACCATCGGTCTGGTGCAGCTGAACAACGACGGCACGCCCAAGCGCGACGGCAACGGTGCGTTGATCGACACCTACGGCGCCGCCGACATCGAAGGCCTGTCGTCGGTCTTTACCGGCTTCTCGTGGGGCGGCCCGGACCAGTTGAACAGCCGCTTTGCCGGCTCGACCCAAGACCCGCAGCGCCTGGTGATCCCGATGCAAGGCTACCCGCAGTACCACTCGGTGCTGCCCAAGAGCTTCCTCGGCGCCACCGTGGCACCGCAAAGCCCGGCCGATCCGGCGGCCAGCCTGAAGATGGCGCTGGACACGCTGTTTGCGCATCCGAACGTCGGTCCGTTCATCAGCCGCCAGCTGATCCAGCGCCTGGTCACCAGTGCGCCGAGCCCGGCCTACGTGGCACGTGTGACGGCGGTGTTCAACAACAACGGCCTGGGCGTGCGCGGTGACATGAAGGCCGTCTTCCGCGCGATCCTGATGGACAACGAGGCCCGCTCGGCCACGCTGGCCGCTGGCCCGCAATACGGCAAGGTCAAGGAGCCGGTGCTGCGACTGACCGCCTTCCTGCGCGCCTTCGGCGCCAAGAGCGACAGCGGCAAGGTGCTGATGAACTTGACCGACGACGCTGGCCTGCAACTGGCGCAGACGCCGCTGCGTTCACCCAGCGTCTTCAACTTCTATCGCCCGGGCTACATCCCATCGGGTGGCGAAGCGGCATCGCTCGGCATGACGCTGCCCGAAATGCAGATCACCGACGAGAGCAGCGTCGCCGGCTACGCCAACTACATGATCATCGCGGTCAAGGCCGGCGTCGGCCCACGCGGCATCGACAACACCGGTCCGCGGCCCGACCTGCAGCCGAACTACACCGCCCTGCAACCGTTGGCGCTGGACCCAGCCGGGCTGGTCGACAAGGTCAACGCGCGCTACTTCGGCGCGCCGGTCGGCAGCGCGCTGCGCACCGAGCAGATCAATGCAGTGACGTCGATCTTCGTGCCAGCGCTGAAACCCGACGGCAGCAACAAGGCCTGGGTCGACAAGGCCAAAGCGAACCGTGTCTGGACCGCCGTGGCCATGCCGCTGGTGACCCCTGAATTCATCGTCCAGAAGTGACGCCTGACCGACCGAGCCCGATAGCCATGAACCGTCCGCTTTCAAACCCCACCCGCCGTGAACTGCTGCGTCGCGGCGCCGCCCTGGGCCTGGCCCAGCCGGCGATATCCGGCCTCGGCGGCCTGGGCCTGAGCCTGGCCGCGATGGGCCCGGCCGCTGCCGCCAACACCAGCGGCTACAAGGCCCTGGTCTGCATCTTCCTGACCGGCGGCAACGACGCCTACAACACCCTGCTGGCCACCGACAGCGCGTCCTGGTCGGCCTACAACGCCGCCCGCGAAACCAGCGTCGAAGGCATCGCGCTGGCCGCGCCCGGTACGCCGGCGCAGCAAAGCGGTTCGCTGCACGCCCGTCTGGGTGGCGTGTTGCCGATCAGCCCGATCAACTCACAAGGCCGCACGCTGGCGTTGCACCCGACGCTCGGCGCCGTGCGCGACCTGTTCGCGTCGCAACGCCTGGCCTGCATCAGCAATGTCGGCCCCTTGTGCGGCCCGACGACCAAGACTGCGTTCCTTGCCGGCACCGCGCCGAAGCCGCCGAAGCTGTTCTCGCACAACGACCAGCAGTCGGTCTGGCAATCGTTCTCGGCCGAAGGCACGACGCGCGGCTGGGGCGGCCTGATGGCCGACCATGTGTTGTCGGCCAACAGCAAGTCGATGTTCACATCGGTCAGCACCGGCGGCAACGCGGTCTGGCTGTCCGGCCAGGGCTCGCGTCCGTACCAGATGGCGCCCACCGGCGCGATCCACATCGGCGGCAGCGACGGCACCGTCTACGGCTCGGCCGCGGTGCGCCAGCGCATGGTCGCGCTGATGCGCACGACCCGCATGAACAGCGTCCTGCAACGTGAGCACAGCTCGGTGGTCAGCCGGTCGGTCGACGCCGATCTGCTGCTCTCGGGCGCTCTGCCGGGCGCCGGCGCCGGCCCCTGGGGCACCGGCGGCCTGGCCGTGGGTCAGCCGGATCCGATGCTGCAGTTCCGCGATCCGGAAACCAACACGCTGATGCCCAACCCGCTGGCGGCGCAGTTGCAGGCAGTCGCTCGCATGGTCGCCGCCCGCACGGCACTGGGCATGGCTCGCCAGACCTTTTTCGTCACGCTGAACGGCTTCGACACGCACGACCTGCAACCCTCACGCCACACCCGTCTGATGGCCCAGCTGGCGCATGGTCTGAAGTACTTCGACAGCGTGACCACCGCCATGGGTGTCGACGACCTCGTCACCACCTTCACCGCCAGCGATTTCGGCCGCACGCTGGCCGCCAACGGCGACGGCTCCGACCACGGTTGGGGCGGTCACCATTTCGTGATGGGCGGCGCGGTGCGGGGCGGCGACATCTACGGCAAGCTGCCGGCCTACGGCGTGTCCGACGGCAAAGGCGGCTTCAACAGCGCCGACCAGGTCCAAGGCGGCTCGATGCTGCCGACGACCAGCGTCGAGGCCTACGCCGCGACCTTGGGCAAGTGGTTCGGCCTGAGCGACAGCGAATTGCTGAGCGTGTTGCCGGGCCTGGCCGCGTGGAACTACGGCCAACGCAACCTGGGCTTCATGGCCGCTTGACCGACGGCGTGAATCGCGGGGCGAACGGCCACCGCCCTCCCCACGAGATGACGCCGCCTGTGGTGTACTTCGCGCGTGTCCCCGCACGCGCAAGAACATCCCCTCGACAACCCGCCGACGCCTGAGGCGCTGCTCGCGCGTCTGCGTGCGCTGGCGCAGGCGCCCGGCCGTTCGTGGCCGGGCGGCGACGCGCTGGCCAGCAAACTCGCCAAGCCAGCGGCACCGGCCGCGGCCTGGTCGCGCCTGGCCCATGCGATCCACACCGACTGGCTCAAGGGCCAGGAGCAGCCCGAACCTGAGCTGCAAGAGCTCTTCATCGACAGCGTCGCGCTGGCCTGGGAGGGCTTGGCAGAGGCGGATCGGTTGCGCAGCGGCCTGTATCCAGCCCTGATCCGCGCGCTCGGTGCACGCGGCCACCTCGATGCCTTGGCCACGCTGGCGGGCCGCCTGGCGCCTTTCGCCGCCGAAGACGACGCCGAGCCGGCCATCGCGGCGCTGCTGCGCCAGCTGCGACAACACCATCTGTTCGCCCCCTTGCACGCGCTGCTCGATGGGCTGCGCCCTGCGGCGCTGCCGAGCCGCGCGTGGAGCGCACCGCTGCTGGCCGGCGTGCTCGCACTGGCCCGCGAGGCCGATGATTTCGATGCGCTGCGCAGCGCCGCCACCTGGCTGCCCGAGCTGCTCGACGCCGCCGAGGCGCAAGCCCCGGTCGACGCCGGCCATTGGCGTGAACTCGGCAAGCTTGCGCTTCGCACCCTGCAGGTGCCGGCGATGCAGCGCGTGGTGCAGGCGCTGTTGAACGACGACGGCATGCAGCAGTCCGAGACCCAGCCGCTGCTGGTCCAGTTGCTGGGTTTGCTGGCCAGCTTCGCACCCGATGCGACGACGCGGGCCCAGCTGGTGCAGGCCGCCACGCAACAGCCCCGCCACCCGGCGATCCAGCTCGCCCGCGCCCGTATCGCCCACGGCGAAGGCGCCAGCCTGGCCGAGGTCGGCACCCTGCTCGACGGGCTCGACCCGGCGCAGCCGGCCTGGCCCCTTGCGATGAGCTGGTTGGCCGGCACCCGCTTCCATGGTGGCGATGACGCCGGCGCACTGATGATCTACCGCGAGCTGGCCGGGCGCCACCTGCTGAGCGCGGCCGACCGGCTGCGCATGAACCACCTGTCGGCGCGCGACGACCCGGCCGAACCCGGCGGCGCGCCAGACGCCAGCGCCAGCGCACCCACCACCGAGCCACCCGCCTGGTCGCCCGAGACGCTGGGGCCTTTCGCCGCAGCGCTGGCGCCGCTGATCGCGCTGCTGGACGAAGCACCGAACCACGACGCATCACGCAGTGTCGCGTCGCTGCAGGCCGCGGCCGACGCCGCCTGCGACTATTGGCGCAGCCAACTGCCGCAGTTGCCGGACATCAGCATGCAGGCCTGCCTACAACTGGCCCGCCACCTGGCCCAGCTCGAAGCCGGAGCCTTCGCCAGCCACAGCCAATGGTTGACCGCATTCCCGTTCGCGCTTGGCCCCGCTTACGGTCGTGTCGACGCCCGACGCTGCCGCGTGTTCGGTCGCGCGCTGCAGCAGCACGTGGTCGCGCTGTGCGACTTCGCGCTCGCGCGGCCACGTGCGCTGCAAGGCGCGCCGGGCCAGGCCAGCCTGCGCCAGGTGCTGGACCTGGCCGAGCAGCGCTGCGAAGCCCAGTGGGCGCTGGCGCAGGCGGACGAAGCCGCCGCCGCCTTGGCCCGGCTGCAGACACAGCTCGGCACGATGGGGGCGGCGCCCTTGCGTGAGCTGCGGGCCCGCGCCGCGTTGACGTTGGGCCGGCTGACGGAAGCCGCAGAGCTGATGGCTGGGGCGGCCGAGCCGCTGGCCCCGAACGACGTGCTGCCGCTGGCCGACTGGGACGACTGGCTCGCTGCCGAGCAGGTGCACCCGCAAACGCTGGTCGACGACCCGGCGCTGACCGGCTATTTCGACGCCGCGCAGCCTGACGGCGAAGTTCAGCGGCATGCACATCAGCTCGCACCGACCCGATTGACGGTGCTGCACCACACCGACCTGCGGGTACGCAACTCGCACCTGCTGATCGGCCCACGTGCCGGCATCCTGCGGCCCGGTGCCTGGCACCTCAGCATGGGCGACTACCCGTACGAGCACCGCCATGTGCGACTGCGCGGCGGCGGCCCGCGCGCCGGTGGAGCGGTGCTGCGGCCCGCGCACTGGCAGCGCATCGACACGCCGGTGCTGGTGCTCGCCAACATGGACGCCACCTACCACCGTAACTTCTATCACTGGATGTTGCTGCTGCTGGCGCGCATCGACGCGCTGCGTGCGCGTGGCCTGCTGCTGGGCGGGCGCAAGCTGTTGATGCCACGTGAACTGTCGGGCTGGATGCGATCTTCGCTGGCCGACATCGGCCTCACCGAGGAACAGATGCTGCTTTACGGCGGCGATGACGACCTGCTGCTCGGCGACGCCCTGCTCGTCTCGCCGATCGACTTCGCCAGCCCATCGCTGGTCGAGGGCTTGCGCCAGACCATGTGGCGCCACGCCGGGCTGGATCCGTCTTCGCCGCCGGAGGCCACGCGACTGCTCTACATTTCACGCCGTGGCGAAGGCCGTCGCCCGCTGGTCGAAGAGGCGCGCATCCAGCGCGCCGCCGAAGCGATGGGATTCGAGGCCGTCGCGCCCGAGACCCTGACGCTGGCCGAACAGGTACGCCTGTTCGCCACCGCGCGCGGCATCGCCGGCCCCCCCGGGGCCGCCTACACCAACCTGATCTGGGCTCAGCCCGGCACACGCGTGCTGTCGATATTCAAAGAGGAAGCCAATTTGCCGACCTTCATCGATCTGTCCATCATCCGCGGCCAATCGCACCGCTGGCTGCTGGGCCGCAACTTGGGCGGCTATGCGCTGATGTCCATCGTCAACGCACCGTTCAGCGTCGACCTTGCCCTGGCCGAGCGCGAGCTGGCCTGGGTGGCCGGCGGGAGTGAACAGGCATGAGCAGTACCCACGCGGTGGTGCCGGCGCTGGGCCGGCTGTGGTTCAACGAGCTGAGCGAACGCTGCGCCAAGGAAGGCGTCCCGCTGCCCGGGCCCGAGAACCTGCACCAGAAATTCAACCAACCCGAGGTGCCACCGGCCGCGCGCGGCAAGCTGGCCCAGGTCATGCACGTCGAGTGGGTCAAGGGCCGCGCCGACGTGCCCGCCTGGCAGCTGCAGGCCCTGGTCGAAGCGATCGAGGCCTGGTGGCACCTGCTGCCCGAGGGCAGCACGCCGCTGACCGCCGGCCTCGCACCGGCCTGGGTACGTGCCCAGGGCAGCCTCGGCCACATCGAGCCGCTGGCCGAAGCCGCGCTGCGCTGGCAAGAGCAACTCGCGTCGCCCGACCACGAAGCCGTCGCGCTGGGCCTGTTGCGCCAACTGCGCCGGCTCAAGGGCGAAGCCAGCATCGGGCCCAGCCTGGCGCTGATCGACGCGCTGGGCCAGCGCTGGCAGCCCGAGGCGAGCTGGACCCAGGAAATGGTCGGCACGCTGGCGATGGTCGCCCGGGCCGCTGAAACCCTGCCGCCGCTGCAGCGCGTGGCGGCCTGGCTGGACCGCCTGGCGCCGCACGCCAGCCGGCCCGACGCACGCGGCTGGCTGGCGCCGCTGACGGCGGCCGCGGTGCGCTGCGCCGCACTGCCGGTGCTGCGCCAGCTGGCCGAGACGATGCTCGACGACGAGGAGCCCGATCCGGGCGGCGGCTTCTCGCTCGCCGCCGCGTTGGAAACGCTCGGCGAGCTGGCGCCCAGCCCGTCGGTGCACGCCTTGGTCACGCGCGCGGCCAAACTGTGGCCCAAGCAGCCGTCGGTCCAGGTCGAGCTGGCCAAGCTCAAACGCGCCGAAGGCGCCACCGTGCAGCAACTGGCGGCACCGCTGCTGGCACTGGAAGCCACCCACCCGGCCACGCCGGCCGCCTGGCAACTGCTGGCCGAATACGCCTTCCACGACGGCGACATCGCGTTGGCCAAAGAGACCTATCAACGCCTGGCCGAGCTGGGCCAACTCGATGAACAGTCGCAGCTGCGGCTGGATCACCTGAGCCTGCACCAGGGCGGCACCGCCGCCGCTGCCAGCGCCGCCGGCACGCTGCCCGAAACCGGCACGCCGGTGCTGGACCCGGCGCAACTGGGCCCGCTGGCCGAGCCGCTGGCCGCGCTGGGGCTGGTGCTGGCGCAAGCGCCGCGCCACGACAGCCCCGTCAGCCTGGCCGATACCGAAGCGCGCTGCCGCCAGACGCTGGCCGCCTTCGAACACATGCTGCCCGCGCTGGACGGCCTGACGCTGGCCGAAGCCGGCCAAGCCGCCAGCCACCTGTGGGCCCTGGCCAACAGCGGGGCACTGGACCTGGCGCATTGGGAAGGCGTGTTCCCGTTCGAGATCGGCCCTGCCTTCGGCACGCTGGACGGCCACCGCTGCCGTGCCCAATGCCAGGGCGTGCTGCAACACCTCGTCGCCTTGTGCCGCCACGCGGTGCGGCGCGAACGCCCGCTGCTCGGCGCCCCCGGCGATGCCAGCCTCGCGATGCTGCTGGACCTGCTGCGCCAGCAGCTCGACGCCCAGTTGGCGATGAAACAGGCGGACGAAGCGCTGGCCGACCTGGACGACGCGGCTGCGCGACTCGGCGGCCTCGGCCACACCGCGCTGGCGGCGTTGCGTGAACGCGCGCTGCTGGCCGCCGGCCGGATCGACACGCTGCGCGCCGAGCTCGACGCCGCGCACAGCGGCGCCGACACCCAACGCGGCGCCGAAGCCTGGCCGATGCGCGAATGGGACGACTGGCTGCGCGCCGAAGGCCTCACCGCCCACCCGTTACTGCACGACGAGCCGCTGGTGGGCCAGTTCGATGTGGTCGACACGACCGGCCGCGTGCGCAGCCATGCCCACGAAATGGTCGGCACCACGCTGAGCCTGGCCCGCACGACCGACCTGCGGGTGCGCAACGTGCACCTGCTGATCGGCACGCAAGGCGGCGTGCTGAAACCGCACCCCTGGCATTTGCAGATGGGCGAATTCCCGTACCCGCACCCCAACGTTCTGGCGCGAGGCGCCGGCGGGACCGTGCTGCGCGGTGCCGGACTGTGGAAGCGGCTGGACGAGCCGCTGGTGGTGCTGGCCAACATGGACGCACCGTTCCACCGCAACTACTACCACTGGATGGTGCTGACGCTGGCGCGCATCCAGGCGCTGCTGTCGCGCG
This sequence comes from Ideonella sp., assembly GCF_036277275.1. Lineage (GTDB taxonomy): Bacteria > Pseudomonadota > Gammaproteobacteria > Burkholderiales > Burkholderiaceae_C > Ideonella. The sequence continues at coordinate 10,154 of NZ_DASUNH010000141.1, forward strand.
GCATCCTGAAGACCCGCAAGCTGCTGCTGCCGCGCGAGCTGACCGGCTGGATGCTCAGCTCGCTGCACGACATCGGCCTCGACGAGACCCGTGTGCGCTGGTACTCGGCCGAGGACGACCTTCGGCTGACCGATGCGGTGATCGCATCGCCATCCGAATTCGCCAGCGCGACAATGGTCGAGGGCCTGCGCCGCAGGCTGACGCAAGCCGCCGGGCTGGACCCGGACGCGGAGACCCCGGGTGACCGGCTGATCTACCTGGCCCGCCGCGGCGAGACGCGTCGGCCGATGGTCGAGGCCGAGCAGGTCATCAACATTGCCGAGGCGCTGGGCTTCGAGATCGTCGCCGCCGAGACCCTGAGCCTGCTCGACCAGGTGCGCCTGTTCGCCAGTGCACGCGGCATCGCCGGCCCGCCGGGCGCGGCCTTCACCAACCTGATGTGGGCGCCGCCCGGCGCGCGGGTGCTGACGATCTTCAAGCAGGACATCAACGGCCCGACCTTCTTCGACCTGTCGTTCCTGCGCGGCCAGCAGCACCGCTGGCTGCAGGCGCGCAGCATCGCCGGCTTCGAGTCGGTGTCGATCGTCACGTCACCGTTCTCGGTCGACGTGGACCTCGCCCGGCGCGAGCTGCAGTGGGTGCGGGACGGCGAATGAACGACGGCATCAAGTTCCTGGACCTGCAGGCGATCTACCGGCAGGATCAAACCGCCTACGACGCCGCCTACCGGCGCGTGATGGACAGCGGGCGCTGGATCCTCGGCCCCGAGCTGGAGGCCTTCGAGGCCGAATTCGCCGCGTACGGCGGCAGGCGTCACGCGATCGGTGTCGGCAACGGGCTGGATGCGCTGGCGCTGGCGCTGCAGGTGGCCGGCATCGGCCCGGGCGACGAGGTCATCGTGCCGGCGCACACCTTCATCGCGACCTGGCTGGCGGTGCGCCAGTGCGGCGCGGCACCGCGCGCGGTGGAACCAGCCGCGGGCTCGTACAACATCGACGCCGCAGGCGTCGCCGCAGCCCTCACGCCGGCCACCCGCGCGGTGATGCCGGTGCACCTGTACGGCGCGCCAGCCGACCCGGCGGCGATGCAGGCCCTGTGCGAATCGAAAGGCCTGCTGCTGCTCGAAGATGCCGCACAGGCCCACGGAGCGCGCCACCACGGTGTGCCGGTCGGTGGCTTCGGCCGCATGGCCGCCTACAGCTTCTACCCGGGCAAGAACCTCGGCGCGTTCGGCGATGCCGGCGCGCTGGTGACCGACGACGACGCGCTGGCCAGTGCGCTGCGCACACGCCGCAACTACGGCAGCGCCGTGCGTTACCAGCACGACAGCGAGGGCGTGAACAGCCGGCTCGACGAGCTGCAGGCCGCGTTCCTGCGCGTGCGGCTGGCGCGGCTGGACGAGCACAACGCTCAGCGACGCATGCAGGCAGCACGTTATGCCGCCCTGCTGGTCGATGCGCCGGGCCTGTCGCTGCCCACGGTGCCGGCCGGCGACGAACCGGTCTGGCACCTGTTCGTCATCCGCCACGCCCAGCGCGACGCGTTGCAGGCGGTGCTGAAAGACCAGGGCATCGAGACCTTGATCCACTATCCGAAGCCGGTCTATCGGTTCCCACCGTTCGCGGCGCATGCACCGGCCGGCCGCAGCGCCGGCGACGCGGTCTGCGACGAGTGCTTGAGCCTGCCGATCGGTCCGCACCTGACGTTGGACCAGATCGACCAGGTCGCCGACGCCGTGGCGGCGTTCTGCAAGGGGCGAGGCGCATGAAGACGTCAAGCCTGCCACCCATCGGCAAGCCGCTGGACGCCGACGAGTACGCGGCGCGCCACGATGCCGAGCTGGACTTCGAAACCGTCTGCCTGGCAGCGCGCCAACAACACAACCTGGCCCAGGTGCAGGCGCTGCAGCCGGCCATCGTGCTCGAGGTGGGCTGCGGCCCCGAGCTGCTGAGCCTGCAGGCCTTCGCGCAGCCGAACCGCATCACACGCTGGATCGCCGTCGAGCCGGCCCAGCGCTGGGCCGATGCTGCACGTGAGGTGGCCGCGTGCGAGACGCGGTTGGCGGTGGTGCATGACTACATCGAGCGCGCCGATGCCACGCTGGCCGCGCTGTGGCCGCAGGGCCCGGCGGTGGACCTGGTCATCGTCTCCGGCGTGATCCACGAGACCGCCGAGCCCGAGGCGCTGCTGCGCGCCGGCCTGCGCTGGCTCAGGCCCGGTGGCCATTTGCTGGTCAGCGTGCCAAACGCGCTGTCGTTCCACCGTCTGCTTGCCGTGCAGATGGGGCTGATGGATGCCCCCGAGGTCTTGAGCGAACGCAACCGCCTGCTCGGCCAGCCGCGCGTGTACCGCCCGCAAGACCTGCGCGACACGGTCACCGCACTCGGCCTGACCGAGGTCGCGTTCGATGGTTATCTGTTCAAGCCCTTCACCCATGCGCAGATGGCGCTGCTGTTGCCGTCGCTCGGCGAGCGCGGTGTGCAAGGGCTGATCGAACTGGGTCGCCAGTTCCCACAGCAGGCGGCCGAGATCGCGCTGCTGGCGCGGCGACCGGCATGAGCACACGAGAGATTCGGGGTCTGCTGCTCGACCTCGACGACACGTTGTTCGACGAGCGCTCGACGGCGCAGCGTGCCTTTGCCGCTTGGCAGCCGGTGCATGCCGGTCATCGCCTCGATGAAGACCTGGAACAGGCCTTCACTCGCTGGCGTCTCGTCACTGACAAGCACTGGAAGCGCCACAGCGCCGGCGAGATTTCGTTCCTGGACCAGCGCCGTGAGCGCCTGCGCGAGTTCGTGGGCCAGGCGCTGACCGATGCCCAGGCCGACACCTTGTTCGAGCCCTACATGCAGGCTTACCAAAGCAGCTGGTCGCTGGTGGACGATGCGGTCGAGTTCCTGCAGCGTTGTGCCCACCTGCCCAAGGTCATCGTGACCAACGGCCCGCGCCTGATGCAGGAGCGCAAGTTGTCGAGCTTGGGCTTGACTGGTCACTTCGTCGGCATGGTGACACCCGACGATTGCGGCCACGCCAAGCCGCGGCCCGAGATCTTCCACCGCGCGCTCGGCCTGATCGGCCTGCCCGCGGCGGCCTGCCTGATGGTCGGCGACGACCATGCCTGCGACATCGAGCCCGCGCATGCGCTGGGCATGGCGGCCTTCCACGTGCAACCGGGCGTCAACGAGCTTCTCGGCGCTTTGGCACTGCTGTAGTCAGCGGCTGCGTTCGGCGGCGCGGCGAATCAGTTGCTGCGCCTGGCTCGAAGCCTGCCAACGCTGCGACAGGAACTCAGCCAGCCGCGGGTGCTGGGCATGGACCACGTTGAAGCGCAGGTGCCGCTGGTCGGCATTGGCCACATCGAAGGCCGCGCCGGCCAACAGGATGTGCTGGCGGTAGGCGTCCTTGACCAGCGTGTCGGCGTCAACGCCGGCCGGCAGCTCACCCCAGAGGAACAGACCCCCTTCGGCCGGCCGGTCCAGCAGCAGGCCGGCCCCGCGCAGCGCGCGCGTGCTGACCTGGCGCGCGGCGGCGAGCTTTTGTTGCAGCCGATCCAGATGCTTGCGAAAGCGCCCGCTGGCCAACAGCTCCAGCAGCACGTTCTCGTTCAACGTCGCGGTCGTCAGCACCGATTGGATCTTGGCCCGCAGCAATGCCTTCAGCAGCGTCGGCTCGGCCGCCATGTAGCCCACCCGCAGCGCAGGGCTGAGCGCCTTGCAGAAGCTCGAGTAGTAGACGACCCCGCGCAGCTCGGCCAGCTGCGCCAGCCGCGTCACGCTACCGGCGTGTGGGCCGCCAAGAAAGTGCCCATGCACGTCGTCTTCGGCCAGCAGCAGGTGATGGCGCTCGGCCAGCATCAGCACCCGGTGCAGGTTGGCGGCGCTGCTGCCCCAGCCGGTCGGGTTGTGCAGCACGCTCTGGATGAACAGCAGGCGCGGGCGATGCTCGATGCACGCGGCTTCGAGCTGGTCGAGGTCGATGCCGTCATGGCGGCGCGCGATGCCGATCATCTTGACGCCCGCCTCGCGCAAGCGGTCGAACAGCAGGTGATAGCCCGGTGTCTCGACCAGCACCGCGTCACCGGGTTTCAGGAACGCACGGCAGATCAGGTCGATCGCGTGGGTGCCGCCGTAGCAGCTGAGCACGCGGCTCGCATCCACCGCGATGCCCTGGCCGCGCATCAGCATGGCGATGCGCTCACGCAATTCGGGCATGCCTTGCGGGGGGCAACGCGCCGCCATGCCGCCGACACTGCGCGCCAGGCCACGTTGCACGACGGCGGCAGGGATCGCATCCTCCAGCCAGCTCACCGGCAGCGCGCCGCTGCTGGCCGGCAACAGGCTGGCGCGCTGGTCATGGGCTTGCTGCGCCAGCCAGACGGCGTCATGCGCCTCGCCCGCCTCGAGCTGGCTGGGCAAGGCCTCGGGCGCGTTCGATTCGGCCACGAAGAAGCCGGCGGTGCCACGGGTCTCGACCAGGCCCCGCGCGACCAGCCGGTCGTAGGCGGTGACCACGGTGTTCGGACTGACCGACAGCTGCGACGCCAGCGCACGTATCGACGACAGCCTGGCGCCCGTCGGCAGCTGGCCCGACGCGATCAACGCGGCCAGGCGCGACTCGATCTGGTCGGCCAGCGGCACGTCGGATGAGCGGTCGAGCGGGGCCATCGTCACAGCGGTGTCAAAAAAGCAAGCCAATCGCCAGCACCACCAGCGAAGCCGCCATGATGGCATTGAAGGCGCGCTGCCGCCGCGGATCGGTCAGCAGGCGGCGGATCGCGACGCCGAACAGGGCCCACATCGACACGCACGGCACGCCGATCGCGACCGCAATCACGCTGACCAACGTCGCCGCGGGCAACACCGCCATGTCGGGCGGCATGAAGACAGTGGCCACGGTGATGGCCTTGACCCAGCTCTTCGGGTTGACGAGCTGAAAGGCTGCCGCCTGCCAGAAGCTCAACGGCCGCTGCATGTCTTTTTGGCCGATCGCGGAGCCGGCCAGGCGCCAGGCCAGGTAGACGAGGTACCCCGCACCCACCAGGCGCAGCAGCTGGTGCAGCACCGGAAAGGCCTGGAACAACGAGCCCAGGCCGAGACAAGTCACGAAGATCTGTGGCCCGTGGCCGGCGGCGATGCCCAGGATGTGCGGCACGGTACGCCGGTAGCCGAAGTTGGCGCCCGACGCGGTCAGCATCAGGTTGTTCGGACCGGGGGTGCTCGACATCACGAACGAGTAGGTCAGCAGGGGCAGCAGTTCGGTCATGGTGCGGTGGTGGTGGAGTGCTGCAAGCCTAGGGGCCGGTGCCCGGCCGGTGAAGCCACAACACACCCCGCCACGGCACGCACTGTGTCAGCGCAACCGGCCACACAGTTTCAAGCGCTGCACCGCGTGATAGCTTGTGGGCCATGACTTCACTGGCCATCTCCTACGACGACGTCGCGCAGGCCCATGAGCGCCTGGCCGGCATTGCCCACCGCACCCCCGTGATGCGCTCGGCAACCGCCGATGCCCGCACCGGCGCGACACTGTTCTTCAAGTGCGAGAACCTGCAGCGCATCGGTGCCTTCAAGATCCGCGGCGCCTACAACGCCGTCGCCCAGTTCACGCCGACCCAGCGGGCCGGCGGCGTGGTGACCTTCTCGTCCGGCAACCACGGCCAGGCGATTGCCCGCGCGGCCCAGTTGCTGGGCATTCGCGCCCTGGTGGTGATGCCCAAGGACGCGCCGGCGATGAAGGTTGCGGCGACCGAAGGTTACGGCGGCGAGGTGGTCCGCTACGACCGCTACGCCGAAGACCCGTCGCTGATCGTCGAGCGCATCGTCGCCGAACGGGGCATGACCTTCATCCCGCCGTTCGACCATCCGCACGTGATGGCCGGCCAAGGCACCGCGGCGAAGGAGTTGTTCGAAGAGGTCGGTGAACTCGACATGATCGTCACGCCGCTGGGTGGTGGGGGCTTGTTGTCCGGCACCGCGACGGTGGCGCGTCACCTCTCACCGCACTGCGAGATCGTCGGTGTCGAGCCCGAGGCCGGCAACGACGGCCAGCAAAGCCTGGCCCAGGGCAAGATCGTGCGAATCGAGACGCCGAAGACGATCGCCGACGCGGCGCAGAGCCGCTCGCTCGGCCAGCACACCTTTCCAGTGCTGCAGCAGCTGGGTGCGCGGGTGGTCACGGCCACCGACGATCAACTGGTCGAGACGATGAAGTTCTTCGCGGTGCGGATGAAGCTCATCGTCGAGCCGACCGGTTGCCTGGGTGCGGCGGCGGTCTTCAACGGCCAGTTCGATGTGCGCGGCAAGCGGGTTGGTGTTGTGCTCTCTGGCGGCAATATCGACCTGGCGCGGTTTGCGGCGCTGGTGGGGGCTTAGGTCGGAGGGGTTGCCTGCCTAGGTCGAGCTTGGGCAGGCGACTCGGGGCACGTTTTCCGGCCTGGCTCGCGGGGAACCGGGGTGCGCTGGCCAAGGTGTCTCGATCGGCTGCGTTTTCATGGGACGTCGGTTGGGGCGACCGCGAATGAAGGCCTGTAAACGCACCCCGAGTCCCCTGCCTCACCACCGACCGTGGCATGCCACGCCGTGCCCTGCCACGGTCGGTGCCACAGGGTGGCGGTGGTGCCCCCGGGCGCCGGCCTTCATTCGCGGTCGCCCCAACGTGTCTAGGGCACGACGGCATTGATGGGCAGCCCGCCGATCACCTCACACAGTGGCCCGCGAGCGGGCCGGAGACCGCGGGCACCGCCGCCGCCCTGCGCGCAAACCGGTGCAGTACGCGAGCCGAACGAAGACCTATGCCTTCGACGACTGCACCCACTTCATGAAGTTCGCATGCTCGCGGATGTAGTCGGCCTCATCGAACAGCTCGGACGCCAGCACCAGCAGGCAGGCGTTGGACGAGAAGCCATGCAGTTCGCGCCAGATGCCCGGCACCATCAGCAGCCCTTCGCTGGGGTGGCTCAGCGTGACGACACGCTGGTTCACACCATCGTCCATGTGGACCTGGAACGAGCCCGAGATCGCAACGTACAGCTGGCGCAGCGCCAAGTGCGCATGACCTGCACGCGACGCGCGCGAGGGCACGTCGTAGGTCCAGTAGGCGCGCTTGATCGGGAACTCGAAATCGACCCCCGATTCGACGAAGGAAATGGAGCCGCGGTGGTCGTAGACCGAGCGCAGCTCGACGGGGCGGCAATCGTCAACGTGGGCCAAGGCAGGAATCCTTTCGCGTTCGCAGTCTGGTTAGCAGGGCAGCAGGTAATGGTCATGCACGACCGTGCTGGCGCCGAAGCTTTCCTTGTAGAAGGCCAGGCCGGCGTTCAGCGCCCGGCCGTGGTCTTCGTTCGAGTGGCCGAAGTCGAACCACTTCGCTTGCGCTTGAGCACCGGCAATGGCCCGCTCCAGCAGCAGATCCAGCGCGGCACAGCGGCGGCCCTGCTCGTCCGCGGCCATGTACTGCAGGTGGCAGACGGTGGGCGTGTCGAACAGCACCAGGCCGGCCACGATGCGGCCGGACCAGCGCGCAAGCCGCAGGCTGATTTGATCTGGGAACCGGTTGGCCAGCAGCTGGATCTCGTCAAGGTCATGGACCGGCCGGCTGTCATGCCGGGCTTGCAGTTCACGGTCGAGCAGTTGCCAGAACACGGCCCAGTCTTCGGCAGCTTCGGGCGCGGCACCGGCGCGAACCGACAGGCCCAGTTCTTCGCGCTGGCGGGTGGCCAGGGTGATCGCACGGCGGCGCTTCTTTGGCCAGTGCGCCGGTGTCGGGCCGATGACCGAGAGCGCATCTCGCCGCACCAATTGCGCGCCGCAACGCAGCAGCGCATAGCGGTCGTCCTCGCACGGCAGGCGGTGGTAGATCGACGGCATCGTCTTGTACAGCAGCTCGCGCACACCCTGTTCGCGCCAGTGCGCTTGCAGCGCCTGCATCAGGTCCCACGTGGCTTGCGCCCCCAGCGTGTCGGCCAGCACCAGGCCGCCGTAGCTCAAGCCACCGTGGCTGGCGACGCGCTCGCCTTGACGGTGCGCGGGCAACACCGCGACCAGTTTGCCGCGCCGCTCGATCATCAACGAAACGTCGTCGAACCGATCGGCGTGGTAGCCCATGAAGCGCCGGTCGAACAGGAAGGTGCCGTTCGGGCTCGCCGCGACCAGCGCATTCCACGCGGCCTCATCGCCGTCGCAGTAGGGGCGGAAGCTGAAGTCGTCGGCCATGGGCCCGACCACCGGCCGGCTCAGCGCAGCACGCCGTGTTGCGACGGCGCGTGCGCGAAGTCGAGCAGACGGCGCACCATCGGGTGGGTCGGATCGAATTCGGCTTCGATCTCGGCCAGCACCTGCGCAAACGGCCGCTCGGTGCCCTGCAGCTTGGCCAGCACCTGGCGGACGATGTCGATGTCTTCACGCGAGAAGCCCTGCCGCCTCAAGCCGATCAGGTTCGCGCCGCGCAGATGCGCCGGGCCCTCGGTGCCGTAGGCGATCGAGTAAGGCAGCACGTCCTGCGTCATCGCCGACATGCCGGAGATGAACGAGTAGGCCCCGACGCGCACATATTGCTGCATGCCGACCATGCCCGCGATGACCGCATGGTCCTCGATCGTGCACAGGCCGGCGATGCCGGTGTAGCTGGTGATGCGGGTGTGGTTGCCCAGCACCACGTCGTGCGCCAGATGCACGTAAGCCATCACGAAGTTGTCGTTGCCCAACACGGTGCGGCCGTCCCTGCGCGAAGTGCCACGGTGGATGGTGACGAACTCGAAGACGTGGTTGCGGTCGCCGATCACGACCTCGGTCTCGTCTGCCTGTGTGTACTGCTGGTCCTGCGGTGCCCCGCCGATCACCGCATGGGCGCCGAACATGTTGTCGGCCCCGACAGTCACCCGCCCCTGCAGCGACACGCCGTTCATCAGCCGTGTGCGAGGGCCGACGGTGATGTCACCCTCCAGCACACACCAGGGCCCGATCTCGGCGGTGGGATCGATCTGGACGTTGCCGCTGATGACGGCGGTGGGGTGGATCATCGCGAGCGGCGCCTCAGGCGTGGTCAGCGGAACCAGAACTGCAAATTGCAGCCGGCGGTCATCGAGTCGTAGGGGCGCGTCACCAACAGCTCGGCGTCGGTCAGGGTGTTGGTCTCGCGCTTTTCGGTTGCCACGTCGCAGCCGAGGTCCAGCGAACGCGCAGGGCTGTAGCGCAGGCCGACGGCAAACGCCGTCGTGCGGTCCTCGATGCGCGAACCATCCGCGTTGAACTGATCGTCAAAACGCCGGCGCGACCATTGCGCGGTGCCGATCACATTGATCTTGGCCGAGGCCGCCCATTGGGCCGACCACAGGAACGCATCGCGCAACTGGTCGCCCGCCGGCGCGGCCGGCATCGTCGCGTCGGGCGTCATCACGTTGCCGCTGCTGCCTTCGGTGTCACGCAGCAGCTGGGTGCGAAAACGCAGCTTGGCGCTGGGCGCCCAATCCCAACCGATGCCGCCGGTCCAGAAGCTGCGATCGTCCATCACGCTGTGCTTTTCCTCGGCACGTGTCACCCGGGCGTCGAGGCGGCTGGCACCGGTGGCCTGCCAGACCACGCCCAGCTCCAGTTGCTTGCGGCCGACATCGTCACCGAAGCCCAGATCGGTGTCCGGCCGCGAGATGCGGGTGTAGCGGCCCAGCGCGGTGAAGCCGAGATCAGGGCTGGGCCGGTAGCCGATGCCGCCTTCGGCCCCCCACTGCGACAGGTCATTGAGCTTGGCGAAGTTGTCGGCCGAGTACTCGCGGTTCAACGCATTGAAGCCGGCCTGCAGGGCCCATTCGCCCATGCCGCCCAGCCGGCCCTGCGCGAAGGCGGACTGGGTGCTTTCGATGTTGCGACCGTCGAACGGCGTCGTACTGTCCAGCCCGTAGCGGTACTGGCGGCGTGTGGACTGCACCCCGAGCGCGCCCGACAGGTTGTAGACGGTTTCCCAATCGAGCTGAAGGCCGAGTTCGTGGCCGGTGTTGTTCAGCTCGTCATGCTCGCGGTAGCGGTTCATCTCCAGCATCGCGTTGCCGTGCAGGCGCTGGCGACCGATGGGTTGGTCGAGTGCGAAGTTCAGCGCAGTGATCGAGGTCCAGTCCTCCTCTTCGTCACGGCTGTCGCGAAACAGGTTGGACTCATGGGTCAGCGTCTGCGACAGGCCGAAGCTGAACGGCTGGGCCGGACCGCTGGGCTGGGTGCTGAGCGGAGGCGGCGGTGAAACCGGGGGCGGGGCATCGGCCTGCGCCTGCGCGGTACCGGCCATGACCCAGACGGCTGCCGTTGCCAGCAGCTGCATTGCGAAGCGGGGGCGAAAAGAAGGAGTGCCTGTCATGTGCGCCTCGTCGTGTCGTTGTCGTTTGCGTCGGCCCCAAAGCCGGTGCGATCGGGAGCGTGGGCGTGGGCTGCTGACGACCGGCCGTCAATACGCCTTGCGGTCGAAGAACATCAGCTTGGCGGTGCGGGCGATGATCAGCAGATCGAGCCCGAGCGACCAGTTGCGCAGGTATTCGAGATCGTACTCGACGCGCCGCGCCATCTTGTCCACCGTGTCGGTCTCGCCGCGCAGGCCGTTGACCTGGGCCCAGCCGGTGATGCCGGGTTTGACCTTGTGACGCGCCATGTAGGCCTTGACGATCTTGCGGTACTGCTCGTTGTGCGCCACGGCGTGCGGCCGCGGGCCAACGATGCTCATCTCGCCCTGCAGCACGTTGACGAACTGCGGCAACTCGTCGAGCGAGGTCTTGCGGATGAAAGCACCGAAGCGGGTGATGCGCGGGTCGTTGCGGGTCGCCTGCTGCACCACCGTGCCGTTGTCCTGCGTCGTCATCGAGCGGAATTTGAAGACCTCGATGATTTCGCCGTCCAGCCCCGTGCGACGCTGGCGGAAGATGACCGGGCCGGGCGAGCTGAGCTTGACACCGATCGCGACCATCAGCAGCACCGGCGAGATCAGGATCAGGATCAGCACCGCCAGCACGATGTCGCTGGCGCGCTTGAGCAGGCCGTTGATGCCGGTGAACGGTGTCACGTGCAGGCCGACGACAGGCACGCCGCCCATGTCCTCGAGCCGGCCCTGGATGATGCTGACGCCGAACACGTCGGGCACGAAGTGCACCGAGGCGGTCGAGTTCTGCAGCGTTTCCATCAGCTGCAGGATGCGCGGCTGCGAGGTCAGCGGCAGGGTGATGAAGACGTCCTTGACGCCGTGCCGCTCGATGAACTCCGGCAGCTCGTTCAAGCCGCCCAGCAGCGGGTCGGCGCCGGGCAGTTCCAGTCGTTCGGCCGAGCGGTCGTCGAAGAAGCCCAGCAGGTCATGGCCATAGCCCTTGCGGGCCTGCAGCATCTCGGCCACGCGCTGGCCCATGCGGTGCGCACCGACGATGACCGCCGGGCGGCGAAACTCGGGCAATGCCGCGCGGTGGCGCATGTAGGCGGTGCCCAATACCACGCACAGCCAGTGGACCAACGGTGTCGCGATCGCCCAGCCCAGCAGCAGCCGCGGCTCGAACTCGCCCAGCCCGCCGGTTGCGTAGCCGACCATCAGCAGCACCGCGAGCACGCCGATCCACGACAGGAAGATGTCGATGCCGACGCCGATGCCGGTCTTGCCGAAGCGGTTCAGCCCCGGGAACATCAGCACCAGCAACAAGATGGCGAGCGCCATCGCGGCGCCACCGAAGGGCTCGCCAAAAATACCGTGGAAGACCGCCAGGCTGACAGCCGCCAGCACCGGCTCGAGCACGGCCGCGACGGCCGATGGCACGCTCGGCGGCGCGTTCAGGAATTGTTTGCGGGCGGTTCGTTCTTCAAACATCGACTCAAGCGCAGCGGTTTCCGTGCAGGGCACTCAGTTGCCGCCGGGCCGTCATCGGGCAACGGGGCCCCGCTGTCGAGGCCGGGCCGTCGCCGAAGGTGACACAGGGGCCACAGGTCAGGCCGTGCGGCCGTAGGTGTCCTCGTAGCGAACGATGTCGTCCTCGCCCAGGTAGCTGCCGGACTGCACCTCGATGATCTCGAGGTCGACCTTGCCCGGGTTGGCCAGGCGGTGCACCTCGCCCAGGGGGATGTAGGTGCTCTGGTTCTCGGACAGCAGGATCTTGCGTTCGCCGCAGGTCACTTCGGCGGTGCCGGTGACGACGATCCAGTGCTCGGCGCGGTGGTGGTGCATCTGCAGGCTCAAGGACGCGCCCGGGCGCACCATGATGCGCTTGACCTGGAAGCGCGGGCCCGCGTCGATCGAGTCATACCAACCCCAGGGGCGGTGCACCTTGCGGTGCAGCAGGCCTTCGCCGCGGCCGTGGGCCGCCAGCTTGGTGACGATCTTCTTGACGTCCTGGCTGCGGCTGGCATCGGCCACCAGCACCGCATCGGCAGTCTCGATCACGACCAGGTTGTCGACACCGACGGTGCTGACCAGCCGGCCCGAGGCGTGCACCAGCGTGTTGCGGGTGTCTTCCATCATCACGTCGCCGACCGATGCGTTGCCGGCGCCGTCCTTGCTGGAAACCTGCAGCACCGCGTCCCAGGCACCGAGGTCATTCCAGCCGGCGGCCAGTGGGACCATGCGGATGTCGAAGGCGCTGCCGGGGCAGCGCTCCATCACGGCGTAGTCGACCGACTCGGCCGGCACCTGCTCGAATTCCTTCTTGCCCGGGCGCACGAACTTGGCGTCGGCGCGCTTGGCTTCCCACGAGGCTTTCGTCGCTTCGAGGATGTCCGGGCGGAAGGTCTGCAGCGCCTTCAGCCAGACCGAGGCCTTCAGCACGAACATGCCGCTGTTCCAGTAGTAGCCGCCTTCGGCCAGGTAGCGCTCGGCGGTCGACAGATTCGGCTTCTCGACGAACTGGGCGACGGTCGCCAGCTCATTGCCCATCGCGCCTGGCGCCACACGGATGTAGCCGTAGCCGGTCTCGGGCTTGTCGGGCGTGATGCCGAGGATGACGATCGAGCCATCGGCCGCGCCGCGCACGGCGTTCTGCAACGCATGGTTGAAGGCAGCGCTGTCAGCGACGGTCTGGTCGGCCGGGGTGACGACGAGCACCGGATCGGCGCCGCCCTCCTGGGCCTGCAAAGCCGCCAGCGTCAACGCCGGCGCGGTGTTGCGGCCGGACGGCTCCAGCACCACGGCGGTGCTGTCCATGCCCAGCTCGCGCAACTGCTCCAGCACCATGAAACGGTGCTCGGCATTGCCCACGACCACGGGCGGTTCGACGGTGATGTCGTCGCTGGCCAGCTGGGCCACGCGTTCGGCAGCCTGCTGGAACAGGCTCGAGTCGCCTGTCAGCACCAGGAACTGTTTGGGATAACCCGCGCGCGACAGCGGCCACAGCCGCGTGCCGCTGCCGCCGGCCATGATCACCGGCAACACGGAAATGGATCGGGACATGGACAACCTCTTTGGCAAATCGGAATAGGCACCGCGGCGAATCACCGTCGCAGTGCAAGTGCGGGCTATTGTGGCAAAGAACCCTTGCCCTCCCGGCCCCCTAGTAGGCAAGGATCGGGCCGTGTTATATGGGCAATCCGTCACGCCCGGCCGGGCCGGGACGACGGACGGTCAGGCGCGGCCGATCGAGCGGTAGTCGAGGCCGAAGCTGCGCACGAGGGCGGGATCGTAGAGGTTGCGGCCGTCGAAGATGCGGCGATCGGCCAGCGTCGACGCCAGCGCGTCGAAATCAGGTGTGCGGAATTCTTTCCATTCGGTAACGATGACGAGCGCATCGGCACCCGCCAGCGCCAACGGCGCAGAAGAAACAAAGCGCAACTGTTGGGCCAGCGCCTCATCGCCGAGGTCCAGCGCCAGCACGCGCCTGGCCTCGGCTGCAGCCACGGGGTCGTAGGCCTGGATCGTTGCGCCGCGCCGGATCAGCTCGGTCACGATGACGCGGCTGGGCGCCTCGCGCATGTCGTCGGTGTTGGGCTTGAAGGCCAGGCCCCACAGTGCAAAGGTCCTGCCGCGCAGGTCGTCGCCGTACTGAGCGACGATCTTGTCGACCAGCACCTGCTTCTGCTCTTCGTTGACCGCCTCGACCGCAGCCATCATCTTGCTCGGCAGGCCGGCGTCGGCCGCGCTGCGGGCCAATGCCTTCACATCCTTCGGGAAACAGCTGCCGCCGTAGCCGGCACCGGCATAGAGAAAGTGGGTGCCGATGCGCGGGTCCGAGCCGATGCCGACGCGCACCTGCTCGATGTCGGCGCCAACGGCTTCCGCCAGCCGTGACAGCTCGTTCATGAAGCTGATGCGGGTGGCCAACATCGCGTTGGCGGCGTACTTCGAAAACTCGGCGCTCTTGATGTCCATCACCAGCAACCGGTCGTGGTTGCGCACGAACGGCGCATACAAGGCCCGCAGCAGCAGCGTCGCGCGCTCGTCGTCGGTGCCGATGATGATCCGGTCGGGCCGCATGAAGTCTTCGACCGCCGCGCCCTCCTTCAGGAACTCGGGGTTCGACGCGACCGAGAACGCGAGGTCGACGCCGCGCTTGGCCAACTCGTCGGCGACCGCGGCACGCACCTTGTCGGCCGTGCCGACCGGCACCGTGCTCTTGTCGACGATGACCTTGTGGTCGGTCATCAGGCGGCCGATGTTGCGGGCCGCGGCGGTCACGTACTGCAGATCCGCCGAACCATCTTCGTCGGGCGGCGTCCCGACCGCGATGAACTGCAGCGTGCCATGACCGACGGCGCGGGCCACGTCGGTGGTGAATTCCAACCGGCCGGCAGCGGCGTTGCGGTGCACGATCTCCTGCAAGCCGGGCTCGTGAATCGGGATGCCACCGGCATTCAGGATCTCGATCTTGCGCGCGTCCACATCGAGGCAGACGACGTGGTTGCCCATTTCGGACAGGCAGGCGCCGGTGACCAGGCCCACGTAGCCGGTGCCGATGACGGTGATTTTCATGGTGCGGGTGAGGAGGTCAGGGGGTGAGCTCGCGCAGCAACGGTGCAGCCGCATCCTTGGGCGACAGCACCGGCACGACGCCGACGTCCGGCCAGTCGATCGCCAGGTCGGGGTCGTCCCAGCGCAGCGAGCCTTCGGCCTGCGGGGCGTAGTAGTCGGTGGTCTTGTAGAGGAAGTCGGCCGAGTCGCTCAACACCAGAAAGCCGTGGGCCAGGCCCGGCGGGATCCACAGCTGGCGGTGATTGTCGGCGCTCAACTCGACTCCGACCCACTGGCCATGGGTGGCGCTGCCGGGCCGGATGTCCACCGCAACGTCGAACACCGCACCGGCGGCCACGCGCACCAGCTTGCCCTGGGCATGCGGGGCGCGCTGGAAATGCAGGCCCCGCAACACGCCACGGGCAGAGCGGGAATGGTTGTCCTGCACGAAGGCTACGGGCGCGCCGACCGCATCGTCGAACAGGCGCTGGTTGAAGCTTTCCATGAAAAAGCCGCGTTCGTCACCGAACAACTTCGGCTCGAACACCAGCACGCCGTCGATGGCGGTTTTCTCGATCCTCATGGGGCGGGATTGTCCCATGCAGGCCACGCGAGCCGGGCTCGTAACCACTTGTTCACGCTTTGGTCGGCGTGGCCCGCTCCAGTCCGGGCGCCACGGGCCGAAGATCAGGTGGCCAGGAATCCGCATGCCCGCCTCCCGCAAGACCACCACCATGAACATCGAGTTGGCCGCCCTTGAATCCGAGCTCGCTTACCGGGGGCCCGAGCGCCGTGGCGGCGAAAACGCCGGCCTGGTGCGGCTGATGGCCTGCGTGCTGGACGAGGTCGACTACGGCCTGATGCTGTTGTCAGCCAACGCGCTGGTGGTGCACGCCAACCACGCCGCCTTGCGCGAGCTGGGCTCGAACCATCCGCTCGAACTGCGCAGCCGCCGCCTGCGCGCGCGCGACAACCACGAACAGCAAGCCTTGGGTGACGCACTCGACGCGGCCCGCCACCGCGGTGTTCGTTGCCTGCTGAACCTGGGCACCGCACCGGCGCGCGTGGGCCTGTCGATCGTGCCGCTGCCGCTGCCGCTGTCGAACAGCGCCAGCGGCAACGCGGTGCTGCTGACCTTGCAGCGCGCGCAACTGGTCGAAAAACTATCGGTCGGCGCCTTCGCCCGTGAACGCGGCCTGTCGCAGCGCGAGGAGGAAGTGCTGACCGCGCTGTGCGAGGGCCTGCGGCCGACGCAGATCGCCGAACGCATGGGGGTGGCGGTGGCCACGGTGCGCAGCCACGTGCACAACCTCAAAGAGAAGACGCACTGCAACAGCATGGTCGAGCTGGTCAAACAGGTGGCCCTGCTGCCGCCGCTGGTGACCGCGCTGAAGAACAGCCCGATGATGAGCTGATGCGCCGGGGGCGCCCCGCGACGGGTGCTCAGAACACCCGGTCGCGCAACACCTGCTGCAGATAGCGCCCGTAGCCGCTCTTGGCCAACGGCGCCGCGAGCCCGGCGAGCTGCTCGTCGTTGATCCAGCCCTGGCGCCAGCAGATTTCTTCCGGGCAACAGACCTTCAGGCCCTGCCGCTTTTCCAGCGTCTGCACGAACGCCCCCGCCTCCAGCAGGCTGTCGTGGGTGCCGGTGTCGAGCCAGGCGTCGCCACGGCCGAAGATCTGCACGTCGAGCTGGCCGGCATCCAGGTAGCGCCGGTTCAGGTCGGTGATCTCCAGCTCGCCGCGCGGGCTGGGTGTCAGCGCCTTGGCGTGGTCCACCACCTGCTCGTCGTAGAAGTACAGCCCGGTGACCGCATAGCGGCTCTTCGGCGTGGCCGGCTTCTCTTCCAGGCTGACCGCGCGCCCGGCGGCGTCGAACTCGACCACACCGTAGCGCTCGGGGTCGGTCACCGGGTAGGCGAACACGGTCGCGCCGCTCGGCCGCGAAGCCGCGGCCTGCAGCCGGCGACCCAGGTCGTGGCCGTAGAAGATGTTGTCGCCCAGCACCAGCGCGCTCGGCGCGCCGTTCAAGAATTGTTCACCGATCAGGAAGGCCTGCGCCAGGCCATCGGGACTCGGCTGCACGGCATACCGCAGCGAGATGCCCCAGCGTTCGCCGTCGCCCAGCAGTTGCTCGAAGCGCGGCGTGTCCTGCGGCGTGCTGATCAGCAGGATGTCGCGGACGCCGGCGAGCAGCAGCGCCGACAGCGGGTAATACACCATCGGCTTGTCGTAGACCGGGATCAACTGCTTGCTGATCGACAGCGTGGCCGGGTGCAGCCGGGTGCCCGAGCCGCCGGCCAGGATGATGCCCTTGCGGGCGACGGGTGCGGTGCTCATGAATGGTCTCCGGCTTGGGGCCGCGGCGCGGGGCCCGCGTGCGGGAAGGGATCTTGGTACTGGCCGGCGCGTGCCTGCGCCATCCACCACAGGAAACGGGCGTTGCGCAGGTAGCGCATGCCGTAACGGCGCGGCTCACTCAGCACGCGATAGGCCCATTCGAGGCCCATTCGGCGCATCCAGACCGGCGCGCGCCTGACTTCGCCGGCTTCGTAGTCGATCGTCGCGCCGACGCCCATCAGCACGCGCACACCGGGCAGCGCCTGGCGGTAGCGGGCCAGCCAGATCTCCTGCTTCGGCGCACCCAGGCCCAGCATCAGCGCGGTGGCGCCGCTGGCGCGCACCATCGCCAGCACGCTGTCGATTTCGGCCTCGTCGTCGACGAACTGCATCGATGGGCCGTGCGCGCCGACGACCAGCTCGCGCCCGGCCATCGCGTTCAACGACTGGCGCGCGCGCTCGGCCACACCTGGCGCCGCGCCGAGCAGGAAGATGCGCACCGCCGGGTTGGCGGCGTGGCGGCGGCAGTAGGCCGGCATCAGGTCGGAGCCGGTGATCTTCTCGGTCACGCCCACACCCTGCCAGCGCAATGCCAGGTCGACATAGTGGCTGTCGACAGTGATGAAGTCCGCGCTGCGGTAGGCCGCGACGAAGGCCGCGTTGGTCTGCAGGTGGTACAGGTGGTCGGGGTTGATCGTGAAGACCAGGCCGCCGTCGGCATCGAGCCGGTCCAGCAGTTGCGCCATTGTCAGGTCGTCGGCCCAGACATTGAGCAGCGGCACGCGCGGCCACGCACGCGGCACGATCTGGAAGTTCGTCGGCGGCGCCACCGCAGCAGGCGGGCGGGGCGAGACGGGGGATGGAGGCTGGCGGCTCATCGGCGGGAAAATTCTGGCATGCCGCTATTCGCGGTCGGTGCGCACCCAGTCCTTCTGGCGGCGCGACCAGAAGCGCAGGTAGATCGCGAGTTTGGAGACGGCGTACCAAGGCGCGCGAATCAGGTCCCACGGCGCGAGCACCGCGCGGCCCCAGCCCGCCCAGGCCGCCATCACCCCGCTCGCGAGGATGGCCAACAGGCCACTGGCGCCCCACAGCGGGCCAGACCCGGCGCCGAACCAGCCCATCACCAGGGCCAGCGCCCACAGCGCCGTCACCAGCATCACGAGCAACGCCAGCGGCGGCACCGCCAGATCCAGCGCCAGCCCCAGCAAGCGCCAATCGGCGCGCTGCACGCCCTGCTGCAGCATCGGCAGTGCGTGGTCGGCCAACATGCCCAGGTGACCGTGTTCCCAACGCGTGCGCTGGCTGGCGATGGCCGCGGCACCGGTCGGGAAGGTACTGCGGACGCCCGCCGCTTCGCAGAACTGCGGGGCATCGCCGGCGCGGGCCAGCACCAGGCCGAGTTGCATGTCTTCGACGATGCTGCCGTTGGCCAGCGGGGCCGATTCGATCAGCGCCCACGGGAAGGCCATGCCGCTGCCGGTCAGCTGGCAGGGCCAGCCGAGCCTGGCAGCGCCGCGCGGTCGGACCCAGTTCTTGACCCGCCAGGCGAACTCGGCGACGCGGCCGTTCAGGCCGACGGCGCCTTCGTGGGTCATCAGGTACCTGGCCTGGATCGGCGCACCGCTGCGCGCGCTGGCCGCCGCCAGTGCATCCAGCGCACCGGCGTCGAGCTGACAATCCGCGTCGACGATCACCACCACGGGCGGCGGCGCCTGGCGCAGGTGCTCGACACCAAACGCCAACGCATAGCCCTTGCCGCGCTGGGTGGCATGCCGGCGCTCGACGACCTCGACGCCCTCGGCCCGCGCACGCTCGGCGGTGTCGTCGCTGCAGTTGTCGGCGACAACGACGCAGCGGTCGCCCGGACGCATCTGCGCCCGCAGGTTGCGCAGCGTTGCAGCGATGCCCAGCGCCTCGTTGTGCGCCGGCACCAGCAGTGCCACCGCAGGCCGCGGCGCCGCTCCGACCCCGCGCCGCGCCGGCAGGCAGGCCGCCGCGATCTCCAACGTGAACACCAGCACCGGGACGGCCAGCAGCAGTACCGCCAGCCCCAACAGCACACCCACGAGAAGGGCAACGATCATCGCACCGGCTCCCGCTGCGCCTCGCGCCACGCCGCCAGCAGGCGCGCCGCTTCACTGTCGACCTGATGGCGCGCCAGCACCCGGGCACGGCCGGCCTCTCCCATCGCGCCCAGCGCCTCGGGCGATGCGGCCAGGCACGCCCGCATGGCGCGCGCCGCGGCATCGGGCGAGCCCGCTTCGAACAGCCAGCCTTCGACACCGTCGCGCACCAGCTCGGGTATGCCGGCCACATAGGTGCTGAGCACCGGCCGGCCGACGGCCATCGCCTCCATGATTACCACCGGCAGCCCTTCGGCAAAGCTCGGCAGTACCAGCGCCCGCGCGGCGGCCAGCTCGTCGCGAACCTGCGCGCTCGAGATCCAGCCGGTGATGCGCACCCGGTCGGCGATGCCATGGCGCCTGATCGCCGCTTCGACCTCGGGCCGCATCTCGCCGTCGCCGGCCAGCACCAGCTCAAATTTCAGGCTTTCGGCCGCCAATTGCGCCGCCGCCTCGACCAGCAGCAATTGGCCTTTCTGCTCGCACAAGCGCCCAACGCAGACCAGCCGCGGCGCCGCTGTCGGCGGCACCGCCGCGTCGCCGAAGAACGATGTTTCGAGCCCGCAATGCACGACACGCACTTTGGGCCAGTCGGCCAGCGCGGCCCAGCGCCACAGCTGGCTGCGACCGTAGGCGCTGATCGCGATGACGCAGTTGGACCGTTTGATCTTCTCGGCCAGCCCCAGGAACTGTGGCTTGTCGAACTCTTCCGGGCCGTGCACGGTGAAGCTGAACGGCGGGCCGCCCAGCGCCTGGGCCAGCATCGCGACCTCGGCCGCATTGGTGCCGAAGTGCGCGTGCAGTTGCTCGGCCCCGCCCTGCTGCTTCAGCGCCCGCACCAGCGCGCAGGCTTCGGCCAGGTAGATCAGGTGAAACGGCCACGGCCGGTCGGCGCGGCGTGACATGCGCAGCGCCAATGCCAGCGCCGCGAAGAAGCGGGCCGGCGCCGCCAGCGCCTGGGCCAGCATCGCAGCCAACAAACGCCCCACACCGCCTTGCAGCAGGTAGTGCGTGCGGCCGCGCTCGGCCTGGTCATCCGGGTCGACGACGTCGGCATCCCAGCCCCTCACGGCAAAACGCAGCACGCTGGCGCCGTGGCGTTCGAGCGCCGCAATCTCGCGCCGGATGAAGGTGTGGCTCACCTTCGGGTACTGGTTGACCAAGTAGGCCACACGCATGCCGGAGCCCCGATCAGCGCAGGTAGTGCCGCACCGACGCGGCGATGCCGCGTTCGATCAGCCCCTCGCGCGTGCCCACCGGCTGCCAGCCCAGCACCTGGCGGCTGTGGCTGTTGTCGAAGCGCGCCGCCAGCTGGCGGCAGGCCCAGTCGTGGTGACTCGGGGTCTTGCGGTTCGGGTGACGGATCGCGTTCTTGACCAGCTCCTTCGCGACATCGAGCAGGAAGAACCTCCAGATCGGCGTCGGCGTCGCGCGCAGCTTCGTCTGCGTCAGCGTCGACACTGCGTCGACATACTCGCGCGCACTCAGCAGCGGCGCATCGGTCAGCAGGAACGACTGGCCCTCGATGCCCGGCTTGTCCAGCCCCAGCACCAGCGCATCGGCGACATCGTCGACCAGCACCAGCGGCAGCTTGTTCTGGCCGTCGCCCCAGTACTGCACCCGCGTGTCGCTGTGGAACATGCCGACACCCCAGTGCGCGGGCGGGCAACCTTCGCCGATCACGACCGCCGGGCGGAAGATCACCAGCGGCAGGCCCTTGCTGCGGTGCATCTCGAGCAGCAGCGCCTCGCAGGCCGCCTTCGAGCGCGCATAGAGGTTGCGCGAAGCGATCGCCGGGTCCAGCGCGGTGCTGCCGCTGATCACAGTCGACGGGCTGGCCGAGTCGTACGAATCGATGGTGCCGGTGTAGATGAAGCGCTTGACCTTGGCGGCCAGCGCTGCCTCGGCCAGCACCCGCGTCGGCTTCTGGTCGTTGTCGACATAGTCCTGCCAGCGCTGGCCAACCGCCTTGGCCAGGTGGTAGACGACCTCGATGCCCTGCAAGGCGCGGCCGACCGCCGCCACGTCGTCGAGCGCCCCTTCGGCCACTTCCACAGGCAGGCCCTCCAGCTCGTACAGCGCGCTGGCCTTGCTGCGCGACAACACGCGCACGCCGTGGCCTTTGGCCAGCAGCGCACGCACCAGGCGCTTGCCGATGAAGCCGGTGCCGCCGATGACCAGCACGGTTGCCGGCTTGGCAGGCGCGGCGGAGGCCGCGGGCTGCGTCCGCGGTGTCAGCGTCACGCCGGCGCTCGCGGCGATGTGCTCACAGGTGCGGATGACCGCAGCGCCGAAGCGGCCATCGAGCCGCTCGTCCAGCTGGCCGGTGCGCACGCCGGCATAGAACGCGGCCACGCTGCGCGCGATGCTGTCGAGGAAGACGTTGGCCTGCGGGCCTTTTTTCAGCGTCGAGATGAATTGGCGCTGGAAGTTGCCCCAGGCCTGTGCGCGCAGCGAGGCGCTGCTGCGACGGCCCTGGCCCAGGCCGTCGAACAAGGCGCTGTTGGTGCGGGCTTCCTGCACCAACAGCAGGTCCCGGTCGAAATCCAGCTCGGCGCTGGCGGCATAACCACGCACGCGAACGCTGCGGTCGGCCTGGCCCGGCTGCACCGACAGCTCCAGGCTGACCCCCGTGCCACCCTTCTGCCCCGTCAGGCTCCAGTGGCGGAACACACGCTGCGCACCGGGCAGATCGATCGGCAACGAGGCGTGCGCCTGCAGCTCGTCCAGCGGGCCGACCAGGTCGAGCAGGAAGGCCACCAGGTGCGGCCCTAGTTCGTAGAACAGATTGGCCTCGGCGCGCAACATCCAGTTGTTGTACGGGCCGAACTGGATCAGCCCGAGCGGGTACAGCCAGCGCAGCGCGACATGGTCGAGCCGGCCGATCGTGCCGTCTTTCACCTGGGTGCGCAGGCGCTCGTACGACGACAGGAACAGGAAATTGTGGTTGACCCCGAGCTTGACGCCCTTGGCGGCGGCCAGGTCGGCCAACGATGCACAAGCGGCCGCATCCAACCCCATCGGCTTTTCGACGAAGGCGTGCACGCCGGCTTCGAGGATCTGCCGCGTCACGTCGATGTGCAGCTGCGGCGGCACCAACACGTGCACCGCGTCGATGCCGGACTTCAGCATCTCGGCCAGCGAGGTGAACACGCCCGGGATGCCGAAGCTGGCAGCCGCGGCTTCGGCGCGGCCGCGCGAGACATCGCAGACCGCGGCGATCTCGACCTCGGGCAGGGCCTGCAGGGCCTTGGCATGGGCTTGCAGGATGTAGCCGGCGCCGAGCAGGCCGACGCGCATTCGTGGGGTGGTCATGACAGTTGTTCTTCTTTCGATCTATTTGTATTCGATGATGCGGAAGCGCCCCCTCAGGCGGTTCCATTGAAAGCGCAGCAGCCCGCGGCCGTTGGCCAGCTTGGCCAGCAGGTTGAAGCGGGTGTAGAGCCAGGCATCAGCGCCGCTGTCGCCCCGCCCGCGGCGGAAACGAAAGATGCGCCAGCCCAGCAACGCGTAGCCGCCCAGCAGCAGCAGGCTCAGGCCGCGCGTGGGCCACGCCGTCAGCAGCACCAACAACGGCAGTGTCACGCCCCAGACCCAGGTGCTGCGGCGCTCGCGCGCGCAGTCGCGCAGCGGGCCATCGCCGTGCAGGAAGGCGCGCTGGCCGATCGCATGGCCGGCCCGCACCGAGCGCGTCCACCATTGTGAGAAGCGGTGGATGTCGGCGTCATGACGGGCCATCGCCACGTCGAGCTTGCGCACCTGCTGCCCCGCCTCACCGACCCGCACGCCGAATTCAGAGTCTTCACCGGCGATCACCTCGGGCCGGAAGCCGCCGAGCTGCTCGAACACCGCCAGCTTGACCATCATGATGCCGCCGAGCGCACCGAAGTTGTCGATCAACCCGGCCGGCGATTGCCATTCGAGCGCGCACAGCCGGTTGTAGACCGAGGCCTCGGGCTTCATCTCCTGCAGGTGGCCGATCACGACGGCCAGCTTCGGATCGGCGTCCAACGCGGCTTCGGCGGCGTCGAGCCAGCCCGGCTGCATCAGGCAGTCGCCGTCGATGAACTGCACGTGGCGCAGGTCCGGATGGCGTTGGCGCAGCAGCGCTGCACCTTCGTTACGGGCCCGGGCGGCGGAGAACGGCCGCGCGGGATCCAGCGGCAGCACGGCGTCGCACAGCGCGCGCGCGCGCTCCAGGCTGCCGTCCGACGAACCGGAATCGACGTAGATCACCGGCCGGGGCTGCACCCGCAAGGCTCGCAGGCAGGCCATCAGCCGCTCGCCCTCGTTGCGACCGATCACGACCACGCCGGCGGCCATCGACGCGACGGCCTCAGGCGGCGTCATGGCGGGCGGCAGCAGGCTGCGGGGAGCGGAGAGGACAAATAGCGGTGGCCATCAGAGGGTGACGCCCGGCCGCCAGCGCTGGCGAGCCGGCCGCGGGGCAAGAGCAGCGCGAACCCTCTATTGTTGCTGACGCACGGCCACCAGCCCCGCAGCCGGATGCAGCGTTTGCCGTTCGGGCCGGTACAGGCGCGTGCAGGACACCCCCAGGCCCGCCAGCATGTAGGTCAGTTGCAGCACCACGACGATGCTGCTGGTGGTGACCAACGTGAACATCAGCCCCAGCGTCGTCGCGATCAGGCAGGTGGCGATGTGGCGCCCTTCGGGCGGAACGTCCTTGTTGCGACGCACGCTCCACAGCCCGATCATCATCGATCCCAGAATACCGACGAAGCAGAACACGCCGACGACGCCTGTGGTCAGCGCCACCGCCAGGTACGAGTTGACGATGTCGATGATGCCCTGGCCCTGGCGCAGCTCCTCCATGTAGTTCAGGTACCCCGGCACCCCCAGCCACGGGCTCTGCCGGATCAGGCTGAGCGAAATCTCCAGCAGGCGCTGGCGGTACTCGACGTTCTCGCTGTCCACGTTGCCGACGAAGGGCAGCATGTCGATGACAAAACCCAGGCCCGGCACGACGGCGGCAATGCCGAGGAAGAACACCCCGCCCACCGCGAGCAACAGCAAGTGCTTGACCGGTGCGCGGCCCAACGCAAGCATCACGACGGTCAGGAAGGCCGCTCCCAGCCACGAGCCACGGGCCAGCGAAGCCGCCAGGCCGGCGATCAGCCCGAGTGTGCCGAGCCAGACCCAGGCCTTGCTCTTGAGTTCGGTCCGGACGATGCCCCACCAGCCCCAGGCCAACAGCAGCACGCAACCCAGCATCAGCGAGTGGCCGGCCGAGGCCTTGGCTCGCAGGAAGCCGGCGCGCTCGAGGAAGACGATCATGTCCCAGTCGATGCCCCAGTGCACCGAGACCGCGTCATACAGCGGCCAACGCCGCACCGACTCGAACATCGCCAGCACCGACAGGATCAGGGCCACCAGCACATAGGCGCGCATCGCACCGCTCAGTGCCTCGGGTCGGCTGAAGGCGCGGCTGAACACCCAGTACGGCAGCAACGTGTCGATGGACAGCACGAACGCCTGGCGGATCAGGTCGGTGGTCGACGCGTACGGCGCCATCACCGCAATCTGCACCGCGAAGTACGCGAGCACGAACCAGTCCGTGCCGACGCCCAGCAGGCCCGGGCGGCGCGGGCCCTTCTTCGGCATCATCACCATCGCCGGCACCAGCAGCGCAAAGCTGAGGGCCCGCGAGTGGGTCATCTCGAAGAAATTGCTGATGCTGCCCACACCGGGGATGTAGGCCCCGACGTTGGGCACCGCCATCAGCAGCAGCGCCCACAGGATGGCCGCACGTTCGGCCCGATCGCCGTCAGACGCCAGGAAGGCGGCCACGACGGCCGGCATCGCCACCGCATAGATCCAGATGCTGGGTGTGACGAAGGACAGGATGGTGACCAGCAGGAAGGCCCAGCGCCACCGGCGAATCTCGGGGCGGACCGTTGCCGGCCAGGCCACGCTGGCCATCCAGAACACAGGCAGCGCAACGGCCAGAATGATGACCAGCGCCTTGAGGTGAGAGGGCATGGAGCGGGGAAATGCCGCGACAGGCGGCGGCGCAAGCGTACCTCATGGCCCTCGCAACCGAATGCCAGGCGCGTGTCCAAGCGTGCGTCACTGTTGGCGCTCCGGCGCACGGCGTGACGCTTTCGCCTCGGAAGTGCCCCAAAAGGCGAGGCTCGGGGCCGTGGCGCGTGTTGTTCTTGGAGACAATAGGCGGCTTTTTTGCCCCCGCCTCGCCCCATGCCCGACGCATCCCCCGCCGACACGCCGGCCCCCAGCAGCCTGCGCCAGCGGGCCGGATCGGCGGCGCTGTGGATCGGCCTCGGCTTTGCGCTGACGCAAGCGGTCCGGCTGGGCAGCAGCATCGTGCTGACGCGCCTGCTCGCGCCCGAGATGTACGGCCTGATGACGATGGGCACCGTCGTGATCTCGGCCGTCGTGATGATGTCGGACTTCGGCTTCTCTCAAAGCGTGATCCACAACCCGCGCGGTGACGACCCCGAGTTCCTCAACACCATCTGGTCGCTGCAGATCGGCCGTGGCCTGGCGCTGTGCCTGCTGATGAACCTCGCGGCGCTGGCGATGGTCACCTCGCACACCTGGTGGCCAGGGCTGCTGCGCGGCAGCTATGCCGACCCGCACCTGCCCGGCGTGGTGGCCATCTTGTCGCTCGTGCCGATCGCGATGGGGCTGGAATCGACCAACCTGGCGCGAGCCCAGCGCGCGCTGGCGATGGGCCGGGTGGTGCGCAACGAGGTCATGGTGCAGCTGTGCGTGACCACGCTGATGATCGTGCTGTCGCTGCGTTGGCCGCAGTACTGGGTACTGCCGCTGGGCTGGGTGGTCTTCTCCAGCAGCATCGCGCTGCTGAGCCACTTCACGCTGCCCGGGCCGCGCAACCGCCTGGGCTGGGACCGCGCGGCCGCCAGCGCAGCGTGGCACTTCTCGAAGTGGATCTTGCTGTCGTCGTTGCTGACCTACTTGTTCCGCGAGGGGGATCGCATCCTGCTGGGCGGCATGCTGACGTCGGCCGAACTGGGCATCTATGCAGTCGGCGTGCTGCTGGTCAACGCCACGCGTGAGGTGATCTACCGCTTGGCGGCGTTCGTCGGCATGCCGGCGCTGGCCGAGGTGGCGCGCGAGCAGCCCGAGCGCCTGCGCCAGGCCTACAAGCAGTGTCGCCTGCCGATCGACGCGGTCTGCGTGTTTGGCGCCGGCTTCCTGTTCGCCGCATCCGACCGCATCATCGGCCTGGTCTACGATGGCCGCTACAGCGCGGCGGGCCATGTGCTGGCGGTGCTGTCGCTCGGGCTGATCGCCTTTCGCTA
The DNA here is from genome assembly GCF_036277275.1 of Ideonella sp. Taxonomy (GTDB): domain Bacteria; phylum Pseudomonadota; class Gammaproteobacteria; order Burkholderiales; family Burkholderiaceae_C; genus Ideonella. Next base: position 36,810 of record NZ_DASUNH010000141.1, read on the forward strand.
CACGGTGATGGACCAGTACCTGATCGCCACCGGCGAGACCAACCAGCTGTTCAAGCGCGGCGTGCTGCAAAACGTGATGCTGTACAGCGCCGTGCCGCTGGGCTTTTCGCTGTGGGGCATGACCGGTGCGTTGGCCGGCATCTTGCTCGCGCAATCGGCCGTGGTGCCCTTCATGTTCAAGATCCAAAACGACCGCGGCCTGCTCGACTGGCGCTTCGAGTTCGGCACCCTCGCCATCTTCCCTTTGGGGTGGGGCGCAGGTTGGCTTGTGAGTTGAAACTCCTCTTCCGATGCAACTGACCACCATCATCGTCAGCTACAACACGCGCCATCTGCTGGACGAATGCCTGGCCGACCTGCACCGGGCTGAAGCAGCCATTGGCGGCGGCATCTGCGTGGTGGTCGACAACGCCTCGCGCGACGGCTCGGCCGAGCACCTCGTCGAGCACCACCCGGACGTGCAGTTGATCCGCCTGGAGCAGAACGTCGGCTTTGGCCGTGCCAACAACGCCGCGCTGCCCAAGGTGCACACCCCGTTCGTGCTGCTGCTGAACACCGACGCTTTCATGACGCCGGAGTCACTGCGGCTGTCGCTCGACTACATGCAGGCGAATCCTCGCTGCGGGGTGCTGGGCGCTCGGCTGCTGAACCGCGACGGCAGCCCGCAGCCCAGTGCGCGCCGCTTTCCGACACCGTGGAACGTGTTCCTGCTGCAGGCCGGGCTGGAGCGCTGGTTCACCGGCACGCCGCGGATCGACCCGTCCGACTTCGACGCCGAACGCGCGCAGGAATGCGACTGGGTGCCGGGCTGCTACTACCTGATCCGCAAGTCGGTGATCGACCAGGTCGGCCTGTTCGACCCGCTGTTCTTCCTCTACGCCGAAGAGGTGGACCTGTGCCGGCGGGTCAAGAACGCCGGCTGGCAGGTGCACTACTTCCCCGATGCCCGGGTGGTGCACCTGGGCGGCGAAAGCGCGAAGTCCGACGGCGAGGTCACGGCCAGCCGGCAGATCGACGCACTGTCGATCGAGAGCAACCTGCTGTACTTCCGCAAACACCATGGCCGCGCCGGCCTGGCCGCGCACGTGATGTTCGAAGGCCTGGCCGCCTTGCTGGTCGGCGCGCGCGAACTGGTGCGGCGCAGCAGCATCGTCCGGTTGAGCACCGGCCTGCACCGCTGGCGCGTGACGTTGGGCCTGCTCTGGCAGACCAAATTCGGCACGACGCCGACGCGGTAGATCAAGGCGCTGCGCAAGCGCCCTCGGGCGTGGGGGTCACACTTTCCGATAGAGCGCCAACCACTGCGCCATCACCTCGGGCCAGCACCATGCGCGGGCCTGTTCGCGGGCGGCGAGTGACATGCGTTCAGCCAGTGCCGGGTCTTCGGCCAAATGGTCGAGGCAGGCGGCGATGCCGTGGGTGATCGTCTGGACGCTGTCCGGCGCGACCAGAAAGCCCGATTCCCCGTCGCGCACCAGCAGCTGGGGCCCGCCCCAGTCGAGGCAGACCGGCGGCAGGCCGAGCGCCATCGCTTCTTGCACGACGATGCCGTTCGCATCTTCGAGGCTGGGCAGCACCATCCCGCGGTAGGCACCGAAGCTGGCGATCAGGTCTGCGTGCCGCTCGTACCAGTCGAGAAATCGCACGCGCTGCTGCAAGCCGAGCTCTTCGACCAGCGCGCGGCAGGCCGTGAGCTCCGGGCCGCGGCCAATCACGTCGAGCTCGATGGGCAGCCGGGTGTGCAACAGGCTGCAAACCGCCAATGACGTGCCCTTGTGGAACACCAGCCGGCCAAAGTGCACGAAACGCAGGTTGGTGCCCTCGTGCCGCAACCGCGGCCGTTCCAGCAGCGCCTGCGGCACACCGCAGTCCACGGTGTCGACCAATGTGTCCGGGTCGATGCCGGCGGCCAGCAGCGACACACGCGTGCGCTCGCCGCCAGCGACCAGGATCATCTCGGCCCGGCGCTTGAACAACGGTTGCCAGCGACGCAGCCATTGCAGCGGCATGTGCAGCCGGCGTCGCAACGACGCACTGAGACTTTCACGATGCCGGAACGGCGCGGGGTAGTAGATGTTGCCGTTCAGTGGCCCGAGCACGTTCGGGAAGCGCCGCGACAACCAGCGCGGCATCACCGGGGAGTTCGGCTCGACCTGGTGGATCACCACCTTCTGGCCCGGCCGGGCGTGCTCGACCGCCAGCCGTTCCGCCATGCGAACCGCCTTCCAGCAGAACCACGGATCGAGCAATGCACGCAGCACGACCGAGCGCCAGAGTGCCCGCGAGACCCAGGTGTCGGCCACGAAACTGACCCCGGCGAGATCCAACCGCTGCGTGACCTCGGCCCGGTTGCGGTCGTGGGTGATCTGCAGCGTGTTGGGCAGCACCCGGCGCAGCTCGCGCAGGATCTGCAGGGCCTTCATCGCTTCGCCGCCCATCTGCTCGGAGACGTTGGGCGCGATCAGGATCACGAGCAAGCCGGGCTCGGGCGCGGACGGGTTCAAGGTCGAGAAGCGGGCAACGGTCATCGCGGACGTTGGCTCGCAGCATAAGCCCACAGTCCCCGGCCACGCGACACCACCGAACGGCACCGCAGCATGCCCCCGCGCGCACGCAAGAAACAGAGTCGCCGGGCCTGATGGCGCCGACGGCTCGCGCAAGTAAAAAGCCGCCGGGCTTTTCAGCGCCGGCGGCTTGCAGATCAGAGCTTCAGGTCAGCGGGTGCAACCAGCCCACCAGCATGGCTTGGTGTCGCGGTACGGCAGCACGGCTTGCCACTTGACGTTGCTGGTCTGGTTCACGGTTTCCTTCAGGCCCCAGACGCCGTACTTGCTGGGCTTGTACACGTGGTTGAACAGCGTGTAGGCCTGGCCACCAACCGCTTGCCAGTCGGCCAGCGTGCGGGTGTAAGCGGTGCCCATGCGGGGGTCACGGTTGGCAGCGGTCATCAGGTTCAGCCACTGCTGGTCGGTGTCGCCCGGGGCCATGATCAGGTGCTGGCCGCCTTCGTAAGCCATCAGCGGCAGGCCGCGGGCGGTGGCTTCGTTCTTGTTGGCGGTCATCCAGGTCTTGACTTGGGCCACGGCGCCGTCGATGTACGACTCGCGGGTCTTGCCATACAGCGGCGGGGTGACCTTGTTGCCGTTCGCGTCCTGGCCCAGGATTTCCTGGAACAGCTTGTTCAGGCCGCCATCCGGCTCGCTGTACCAGGTCCTGACCGTGCTGCGCACCGACATTTCACCGATGTAGCCACCGAAGTAAGGCGCCACCGACATCGCGTCCATGCCCTTGTAGCAGGCTTGGCCGATCTTCGACACCGCGTACGGGCAGTCCATCTGCTGCTTGCTCACCCAAGAGTTCGAAGCCTGGCCGTTGAACACGCACTTGACGCGCGCCGCATCGGCACCGAATTCGGTCTTGATGATCTTGCACAGCTGGGCCGAGCGCATGCCGTACCAGCTGGGCTGCAGGTCATAGACGCTGACACCCTTGGCGATCTGATCGGGCCAGGTCGCGGCGGCCTGGTCACGCATCCACAGCGCTTGGCTGAAACCGTAGTTCCAGGGCTCGTTGCTGTACTCGACGATCAGGTTCAGCTTCGGGGCCAACACTTGCTTCAGCTGGCGGGCAAAACGCAGCGCGTACTCGTCCGTGGCGTGGGTCGGCAGGTTGATCCAGGGATCGGCACCCACTTCGTTGGCCAGCGTCACCATCGCATTCACCGGCACGCCTGCGGGGCCGGTCCACAGCGCGTCGTTCCAGCGGGGACGGTCTTCCCAGTTCGCCAGCGGCGAGGTGTTGGTGCGGTTCCAGTCCAGGAAGCGCAGCGTGCGGAAACCCTTCAGGTCCTTGACGTAGTTCGGGTGCCACATGCGGCCGTCGAGGTTCTCGAAGGTGATCAGCGAGCCCAGGCCCTTGGCCGTGCAATCGGCCGAGGTCAGCGAGAACACGCTCTTGTCGCCGCTGCAGACACCGCCCGGGGGCAGCACGCGGATGTTGCGGATGTAGTTGCTCGGGTTGGTGGCGCGGATCGTCAACAGCATGCCTTCGCTGCCGCTGTTCGTGACGTTGACGATGTCGCGGTTCGGCTTCGACTCGGCGGCGACCTTGGTGCCAGCCATTGCGTATTCGATCGTGCCTTCGCCGTCGTACACCACGGTGTACTTGCCGGCGGCGTGGACGCGGGCGTCGTCCTGGAACATCAGCACCGACACAGCGCGGTACTTGACGGTGGTGTCGCCAGCAGCCGGCAGGCTCTTCGGCCAGCCGTTCGCGTCGACGTTCATCTTCGACTGTTCCAGCGTGTCCCAACCGCTCTGGCCGTTCGCAAAGTTCTTGCAGCTGGCGTCACGCGGGTAGGTGCACTGGGTGAACCAGCCACCGGCACGCTTGAATTGGTCGATCGTCGCCACATCGGGCGAGAAGTAGTCGAAGCCGTTCAGGTTGACGCCCACGCCACGATTCGACGGGGTGCCGGCGGCTTGCACGGAAACCGAAGCGGTCAGCGCCACCACCGCGGCGGCAGCCAGCGAGGCGGGGCGAGAGAGCATGTTGAATTTCATCGAGTGGACCTTTTGTGAACGTGGGGCCATGCAGGCGTTGGGTAGGGGTCTTTATCGCTACACCGAACATCTGCATGAGCGACGCGTTGTGATTCGTCCGGCCGGGGGCCTCACTAAGCCGCCATCCGCAAGAAAACCTACGGTTGTGCAACCAAAGGCAACCTGGGTCTTTTTCATGTTCTTTTCCACAGATCAAGCGTTCAAGCCAGCTGATAAGGCCAGCTCAGAAGGGCCAAAACTGCAGCCCGCGTACAAGTTGTGACGGGCTTTTGGCCCGTCGGCGGTGGCCCCAAATGGGCGCCGGCAGTGGTCATTGCAGGCACCCCGTCCACCAGCAGGGCTGGTGGTCGCGGGCCGTCTTGACCGCCTGCCACTTCGGGAAAGCATCGGAGAACTGAGCCTCTTTCAGGCCCCAGGCTCCCCATTTCGATGGCCGGCCGGCATGGTTGAACCAGACGAACAGTTGGCCGCCGGCTGCCTGCCAGTCGGCAAGGTGGCGCTGGTAGGCCTGCCCCATGCGGGCGTCCCGATTGGCTGCGGCCACCAGCGCGAGCCATGCCGGGTCGTCGCTCGGCGGCGTCAGGTGCTGGCCGCCTTCGTAGGCCCACAGCGGCAAGCCGTGGGTGTCGGCCAACCCCTTCGCGCTGCGCATCCAGCCGCGTGACTGGGCCAGGGCCCCGCCATTCGGCGCCTCGGGGTGGCGGCCCTGCAGCGGCGTCTTGGTCACGCCGCCCCGGCCGTCTTCGCCCAGCAGCTCTTGGAAGACCCGGTTCAGGCCACCATCGGCGTCGCGCAGCCAGCCGGCCACCAGCGGCTGCACCTCGGCGATGCCGAGGTAGCCGCCGAAATACGGCGCAATCGCCAGCGCGTCGACCCGTTTGGCACAAGGCGCGCCCAACGCAGACGCAGCCAGTGGGCAGGCCAGGGTTTCGCGGATCAGCGCCGGGTTGGCGGCTTGTGCGTTCAGCACGCAGCGCACCGGCGCAGCCTGGCCGGCCCATTCGGCCTTGATGGTCTGGCAGACCTGGGCCGCACGCCAGGCGTACCAGTTAACCGCCAGCGCAGCCTGGCTGTCAGCCTTGGCCTTTGGCCACTGGGCAAGCGCTTGCCGCAGCATCCAGCCTGCCACCGGGAACGCCTGGTTCCACGGCTCGTTGGCGTATTCGACGATTGCGGTGCGGCCCGGCGCGAGCTGCGTTTTCAGCAACTTGGCGAAGCCGCGCACATAGTCGTCGCTGGCCTGCATCGGCAGGTTCAACCAGGGGTCGGCCTGGACGAGGTTGGCGAGGTCCAGCATCGCCTCCACGGGCACCCCACCGGCCGACGACCAGGTGGCGGCGTCGAGCCGCGGCCGATCGGCCCAGCTGACCAGCGGCGAGCTGTTGGTCTTGCCCCAGTCCATGAAGCGCAGCACGCGGAAGCCGCGCAGGTCCTGCACGAAACGCGGGTGCCAGCGCCGCTCGGCCGGAAACTTCTCGAAGGGGACAAAGGCGCCGTCGGTCTTGGCGTTGCAGTCGCCCGCTGTTTCGGCATACCGCCCCGGTTCACGCTGGCAGGCGCCGCCGGGCGGGAAGACGCGGATGTTGCGCAGCGGGTCTTTCGGATCGGTCGCCTTGATCGAGATGCGCCAGCCACCGTCGGCCTGGGCGTCGACCTGCACCACGTCGCGGCCGCGACGCGATTCACGCTCGATCTTGCGGCCGGTCAGGTCGTGCGCGAGCACGCCCTTGCCGTCGTAGGTGACCACATACTTGCCCGCCGGGTGGGTGTGGCCGTTGTCGTTGAACAGCAGCACGGCGACGGAGCGGAAACGTGTCTGGGAATCGCCGGCGTCCGGCAGGCGCCGTGGCCACCCCTGCTCATCGAGGTCGAGCTTGGCCTGTTCGCCGGTGTCCCAGGCGCTGGCGTCCTTGGGGAAGCCGTGGCAGTTCTTGTCTTGCGATGGTTCGCACTGGGTCAACCAACCCGAGCTGCGCTTGAACTGGTCGACCAGCGGAAAGTCGGGGCTGAAGTAATCCCAGGTCGCCAGGTTCAGGCCGAGGCCGGAACGAAAGGGGCGCGCAGGGATGGTCGGGCCTTCGGCCGCCACCGCACCGGCAGCTCCGAGGCACAACAGGCTGGCCACGCCCGACCGTCGGCTGCGGGCGCTCAAGCGCCGCGTGCCGGATGGCCGCTGCCAGCGTATTCCCTCCACCGAGCCCTCGAACAAACCGCCAACTCCGTCACTGATTTGATGCTATCGCCTCCCCAACCTAGGGGGGCGAATCCAGCGGCGGATGATGCATGGGAGGCAGGCCGTTAGGCGTGACAGCCCGGCCCCAATTGGTAAGCGAATGCTGCAAATTCGGGGTTAGCCCCAACCGAGGTAACGATCGACACGTCGGGACACCCAGAAGTCGAGCCCCGACGTCAGGGCAGCGCAGTCAAGCGCCGCCGGTCCGCCGGCTGCAGGCTGATCAACAAATCGCGGATGAATTGGTCTTGCAGCGAGAAGGCGTTGGCGGTGTTGGCGTCGATCGAGGACACCCGCACCAGCATGCCGTCGACGATCTCGCCTTGCAGGCCGTGGCGGATCTCGGCCAGGCGCTTGTCCAGGCCGCTCATCGTCAGCTCGTCGCCGATCACCGTCCAGTAGGTCACCGGCTCATGGCGAACGGTCGAGAACACGGTTTCCAACCGCCGCACCGGCAAGCGCCCCATCGGCAGATCGAGCACGTCCTCGCGCCGGTTGTTGAGCTGAAAACCCTGCGCCGGGTAACAGACTTCGGGGTAGTGCATCTGCAGACTGACGTCGGACTGGTCGGCGCCATAGGCGATCGACAGCATGACGCGTTCGCCCGGACCGCGCAGGTAGGTGCGCTCCAACGTCTCGGTGTATAGGCGCCGAAGCATCGCCTCGGTCTGCGGGTTGACGACCATGCCGCGGGCCCGGTTGTCCAGCGTCCAGCCCCTGAAGCTGGCCGGCACCGCATCGGCGAGCTTGAACGGCCCGCGTCGATCGGCCATGCGGCGGGTCGGGATCATGGCCGTGCCGAGTGCAGAGGCCCCGGCCATCAACAGCGCCGCCAGCGCGGCGCGGCGAGTCAGCGACGGCGGGGCGTCGTGGGCCATCGCTACACGGCCGGCCGGTGCAACCACCGCAGCACCGAGTCACAGGCCACGATCAGCAGCAGCGCGGACAGAAACAGCACGATGCCGGCCAGGCCATGCAGAAAGCCCTGGCCGGCCGCATCCCCCAGGTGGTAGGTGATCAGTGTCAGCGCAATGACGCGGATCACGTTGGCGGCAAACGAGATCGGCACGATCAACACCGCCAGCATCAGGTTGCGCCACAGCGAAGCCGACCGCACCACATTCAAGTACAGCAGGCCCATGGCTTCGAGCGTGAACAGCGTGTACAGCCCGGCACAGGCATCGGCCACCAGCAGCTGGTACGGGCCGACTTGCAGGATCACGCCGCTGCGCGCGACCGGGTAGCCCACGCTGTACAAGAGGTTGGCGGCCACCGTCGACACCGCCAGCTTCATCGGCTGCGTCACCGTCTCGACCAGCGCCGCCGGCAGCGGCACCAGGAAGAGCATGAAGAACAGCGGAAACCACATGGCCCTCAGCGGCCTCGGCCCTCGCAGCAGCAGCAGCGTGCCTGCCAGCGCCGGCAAGGCCGAAAGGGCCTGCGCGCTGAGGATGCGCTGCGAGCGGCCGAACACATGCATCAGCAGCGCCAGGGCCAGCAGCGCCCAGCCCCAGCCCGCGCGCGTGGGGTCGGTGCCCGGCTGCCAGGCCAGCGCCTCGCGTTGGCGCCAGAACAGCCAGACGCACAGCAGCAGCACCACCGGGCCGTGTCCCTGCTCATCGGTGGACCAGATCGACGTCGCCAAGTCACGCAACGTCGGCGCATACAACGCCACGAAACCGGCCAGCACCAGCGTCCAAGGCACGCCACTGCGCGCGCCCGGATCGGGCATCAAGAAGGAGCCCGGGGTGGTGACGGGCTTCGACAAGGGGCGCCCCGGTCCGCCTCAGAACTCGTTCATCACCACGCCGGCCAGGCGTGACTGCCCGGCCTGCAGCGAAACCACGAGGTCCTGCAGCTTGGCCACCTTGCTGGCATTGCGCCGCGCGACCACCAGCGCCGCGCCGCAGCGGGCGGCAATGACCACGCCGTCACTGCCGAAGACGGCGGCCGGCGTGTCGATCAGCACGTGGTCGAACTTGGAGGTCAGCTCGCGCAGCAGCAAGCCGAACGCCGGCCCTTCGACCAGCTCCAGCGGGTTGGGCGGCTGCACGCCGACCGGGATGACCCACAGGTTGGGTACGTCGGTAACCGCCTTGACCACGTTCTTGCCACCGCGGCCCGCCAGCAGGTTCGACAGGCCGCGCGAGTTGTCGATACCGAAGATCTGGTGCATGCGTGCGCCACGCATGTCGGCATCGACCACCAGCACCTTGGCGCCCAGCTGGGCCAAAGCGACCGCAAGGTTGGCGCAGAAATAGGTCTTGCCGTCACCGGTATCGGGGCTGACGATTGCCAGCGCACGGCGCTGGGTCTCGTCTTCCGAATGGGTGCGCAGCAGGATCTGGCTGCGGATTGCGCGGAAGGCCTCGGCCTGGTGGCCGAAAGGCTGGGTCAGCGCGACCAGCTCGGGGTTGGCCCGCCGCCGGTCCTCATCACCGTAGGCGTACTGGAACTGCTGCGACAGCGCGAAAAGCACGTCTTCGGCGTTCGCCAGCCCCAGGGCGATCGCCGCCTCGCCAAAGCGCATCTTGTGCTCGCGCTGGTACTTGCTGATGCGCTCGACATCCTCGGCGCTGAGGTTGCGCGCGTCGCGGATCAGCTCGCCGATGGCGCGAACCTTTTGATCGCTCTGCTCGAGCGTCTGAACAGACTCGAGATCCGGCTCCTCGCTGGGCCCACCCTTCGGATTCATCATGTTCCCTTGCCCGGCGCAGGCAGGCGCCGGCCCGAGATCATGCGGTCCTGGGCCTGCGCCAGCTGCACGCGCATGCGCCGGCCGATGGTCGGCGTCGGCAGGATGCCGATCACCGGCAGGCCGAGCGCCGTCACCGCATCGGACGGCACGCGGATGCGCTTGTCGAGCTGCTCGAGCGTGAAGGCCACGCCCAGGCCGACGGCGATGCCGAAGAACACGCCGATCAGCAGGTTGGCCGCCACCTTGGGCGATGACGGCGCGCCCGGCGGCGTGGCACGCGCCAGCATCGAGGCGTTGCTCTGCCGGTTCTGGCTTTCCAGGTTGCTCTGGTTGAAGCGGTTCAGCAACAGGTCGTACGAGCGCTGGGCGTTCTCGACGTCGCGCGCCAGCACCGAGCCCTGGTCGCGCACTTCCTTCATCCGCAGCACCTTGGCCCTCTGCTCCTCCAGGCTGGCGCGGACTTGGCCCTCGCGCGCCCGGTCGATGCGTGCGCTGACCGACACGCTGCCCGTGACGTTGCGGGTCTCGGCGGCCAGACGGCTCTTCAGGTCATTCAGCGTGCTGCGTGCTTCGACCACCTGCGGGTGCTGGTCGCCATAGCGGGAATTCAGCTCCCGCAGCCTGGCCTCGGCCCGGCTCACGTCGGCCTTCAGCGGCGCCAGCACCGGGCTGTTCAGCACCTCGCTGAGGTTGTCGTTGGCCGCCAGGGCCCGGCTCGACGATTCGCCCGACACGGCTTGCATCGACACCAGTTGCTGGCTCAGCATGTTGAGCCGGTTCATCTCGACATCGAAGCGCTCGTCGGTGGCGATGATGCCCTGGGCCTGCTGGAACTTTGACAGGTGCTGCTGCGCGGATTCCAGCGCGGCGCGTGCCTCGTCGACCTGCTTGCTGAAGAAGCCGCTGTACTCACGCGCCGGATCGACCCGCAACTCGACCGCCGTCTCGAGGTAGGCCTGAACGAAGGCATTGGCCAGCGTCGCAACGAATTGCGGCTCGGTGCCGCGGTAGGCGACGTTGACCACGTTGCTGCCGGCGCGGGCCACCTGCACATCGAGGTTGCGCAGCATGAAATCCACCAGCCAGTCTTCGATCGTGCCGTCGCCCTTGCTGACCTTTTCCCACAGCTTGCGGATCTCGGGCACTTCCGTCAACTTGAGGTTGCGCACGACGCGCAAGGCCACGCGATCACTGCGCAGCACCTCGACCTGGGTGTTCATCATCGCCGGCGAGGCGGCGCCGCCGTACAGCATGGCGGCCACCGGGTCCGGCTTGATGTCGATCACCAGCGTGGCGGTGGCCGTGTACATCTTGGGCGCGAGCACCGTGTAGGCCACCGCAGCCCCCAGCACCAGCACGAAGGCCAGCACCGCCGGCAGCCAGCGGGCGCGCAAGACGGCGATGATGTTGGCGAGGTTCATGGCATCAGGCTCGGGTTCGGCTCAGAACAGGCTTTCGCGGACGAAGATCACATCGCCGGTTTGGAGCGCATCATCGAGCGACAGTTCAAGCGATTGCACCTGGCCGTTGGCCGCGCGCCGGCTGACGCGCAGGCCACGCTGGGTTCCGCGCTGCGTCAGGCCGCCGGCGCTGGCCAGCGCCTGCATCACCGTCATGCCGCGCTCCAGCCGCAGCTGGCCCGGACGCTGCACTTCGCCATAAAGGTAGACCACCGGGTAGCGGTCGACCCAAATCGCGTCGCCGGGCTGGATCACGATGTCCTCGTTGCGGCCGTTCGGCGCGAAGACGCGCGGCAGATCGACCTCGCGCCGGAACGGCTGGCCGTTGCGCATTCCGGTGACCACCACCGTGTCGGAGCCGGCACTGGCGGCAATGCCACCCGCCAAGGCAATCACATCGGTCAACCGCATGCCGGCCACGTCGAGCGGGATTCGGCCGGGCCGGCCCACCTGACCCAGCACGTTGACCTGATTGGCGCGCACCTGGGTCACCATCACGGTGATCTGTGGGTTCTTGACGAAGTCACCCTTCTTCAGCGCGTTGGCCAGGGCCGCTTCCGCTTCGTTGACGGTCAGCCCGCCCAGACGAATGGCACCGATCAACGGGTAGCTGATGACGCCGCCCTCTGTCAGGCGGGTCTCCAGCGACAGATCCGGACTTTGATAGACGGTGATCCGCACGGCATCGCCGACCCCGAGGCGGTACTGCTCCTGCTCGGCCTTCGACTCGGCCACCGGTTGGGCCACGGCCACCGCAGGGGCCAGGCCGACGCTCGCCAGCGCCCAGCTCACCGAGCAGGCGGCCAATATGGACGCCGCCGACAGCGGCCGGCGGGCAACAGACACTTGGTCACTCATTTCAATCCCATCCCTTTCTTGGCTATGTTCGGATCCATGCCGCTGCCGGCCGACGCGGGTGGCGGCGCCGCGTCTGGCACGGTCATCTGCACCGGCTCGGGCGAGGTTTCAGGCGGCGGAACCATCGACGGCAGGCCGGCCGCCGGTGCCGAGGCCGCCGGGCCCCCGGCCGCGCCCGGGCCGCCGACGAACTTGCCCTGGTAGCTGATCTGGGCCGCGGTGCGCAGCGCCTTCAGGTTGTCGTCGATCGCACGGCGCTTGGCCAGCGTGGCCAGGTACTGCTCGATCGCCGGGGCGGCACGCTCGAAACTGACCGGCTCGATGCGCGAAGCGGCAACGAACACGACCCGCAGGTTCGGCGCATCGGACAGCACGGCCGATTCACCGTCCTTCATCTGGGCGAAGCGATCGACCAGACCCATCGGCAACTGCTCGGCCGGCTTGACCGCGTGGCTGCCGGTGTAGCGCAGGCCCTCGGCCTTCAGCGCCTCGGCGAACTCGTCGGCCGTTTTGGCCTTGGCCAGCCGGTCGACGACCCACGCCTGCTTGGCCGCCGGCGCGTCGATCACCAGTTCCTGCAGCGAATAGACCCGGCGTTCCTTGAACAACGCAGGTGTCGTGTCGTAGAAGCTGCGCGCCTCCGCCGAGCCGGCGCGGGTCACGCCCTGGGTCACGCGCTCCTTGTAGGCTCGCGCCAGCACTTCGCGGCGCGCAGCTTCCAAGGCCTGGACCACCTGCGGGTCGCGATCGAGTTTGAGCTCGATCGATTTCTGCACCGCCAGCTCCTGGTCGATCAGGCTTTCGAGCACGCGCTTGCTGGCTGCGTCGAGCTGGTCCGGTCGCACGCTGTGATCCTGCTGCAGCATGAAGTTGACCTGATGGACGGTGATGTCGCTCTGGTTCACGCGCGCGGCCACTTGGGTGGCATCGACCTTGCGCTCGCCACAGCCGGCCATGCCGACCAACACGCCAACCGCGGCCGGCAGCAACAGCCATCGGGCCCCACGGGGCAGTTTCTTGTCTCGGCGCATCATGCGGGTTCGGCTCCCGGGCTCCGCGGCGCGGCGCCCATGATCGGGCCGGCAGCGCCGGCAACAGGCGGCGGTTGCCGACGATTCTACGAACGCCCGGCCCCCTCGGCCCGGCTGCGCTGCTTCAAACGTGGGGGCGCTGATAACCGAAGCGTTCAATGAAGAACTTCTCTCGGCGCGCGACCAGGTCCATCGACGCTTCGTCGTAGAAGCGCTCGATGCGGGCCGGCCGGCCGCTCGCCTTGGTGTCATAGATCATCTTGCGCTGTTCGTCGCTGAGGGCGATGCCCGAACGCTCCAGCGCCTTGACCAGATCCTCGGTCAGGCTGTCCTGCCGGATCACGTGCTGCACGATGCTGTTCTGGGCTTCGAAAGCGCGCAGGCCTTCTTGCGTGCCCACCGTCACGGGCATCTGTGCGGTGCCGCGCACATACAGGTTGAAGTAGCGGTAAGTCATCAGGCCGGCGATCTTGCCGATCGGGGACTTGCCCATGTTGGGATCCACCGTGCGCCGCGTCTGCAGCGAGCAGACCACACGCAGCCATTCGCGAAACGCGTCGACGTTCTCGGGGTCGGCGTACCAGAAGCTCTTGGCGCGCTCGGCGCTCAGGTCCTCGGGCAGCACCACGCGCTTGACATGGTCGACGGGCGACTGCTCGGAGCGGGCTTTCGCGTTGGCCTCCAGCTTTTCGGTCACCTTGACCCAGGCCTTGTCGCTGGTCAGCCGCTGGTACAGGTCCCCTTGCTGCGCACAGCCGGTTGACCACAATGACAGGTACCAGCCCCAGGGATCGCGCACCGAGCCGAAAATCGGCCGGCCGCTGGCGAGCACCGCTTCGGGCGGCGCCTTGTGCTTGTTGTCGACCTCGCCGCCGACGATCTTCAGCAGCAGCTTCTCGACATGCGATGCGCCGGTATTTCGAAACTCGACGAAGACCAGTCTGTCGGCAATAAGCATGCAAGCACGTCCCAGGAAAATCAACAACGATAAGCAGCCCAACGCCCGGCCATTGGGGCCGTGCAAAGGCGCTGCGATGATAGTCGAGACGTGAGAGCCGGCAGGCCTGCCCGAACGCGTGCGAAGCACCACACAATCGGGAGGTCACGGCATTGTTCTTGCGTAGACCCGCTGTGCTAGTATCAAAGTGCTACTTTTATGGCACTCGCGCTGTGCCGGAACCGAAGGCCGTAGAGCTAAGGTAAGGCGCCTCCCACCCCGCAACCTTACAAGCAGTGATCAATGTTTAATCTTGTGCCCGATGAGGGTTCCGACATTCCCTATCTGCCGGACAACAACGCCGAAATCACGCGCGAAGCCGCGACGACGGTGGATCTGAAAGGCGATTGGACGATCCCCGCCAAGGCCATCACCGTGATGCGCATCAAGACGGGCAAGTTCACTGTCAACGTCTCGATCAATACGCTGCGCCCGGCGCAGAAGCTGGTGGTGACCTTCCAGGGTGCACGCGCCGGCGGCAAGGAAACGACCAGCGCGATGCGCCCCATGTTCGCGCGCCGCAACTTCGAGGCGCTGTTCGAGGCGCCCATCCTGGCCATCAGCGATCCGATGACCGAGATCGACTGGAACTCCAACGTGCCACGCTGCGGCTTCTACATGGGCACGCTGGAAGACGACCTGGTGCCTGAGCTGAACGCGATGATCGACGTCTTCTGCGCGAAGCTGGGCGTGCCGGTCGACAACGTGACGATGTACGGCTCATCGGCCGGCGGCACCTCTGCCATCCTGGTGGGTAGCCGTCGCACCAGCAAGACAGGAATCGTGGCCGTCTGCCCGTTCCTGCGGCCCGACAAGTACCGCGAAGGCGTCGTCGCGGCCGGCATGCGCGCCATCGGCAAGACGATGGATGACTACGAAGAGATGATGCAGACGACTCCGTGGCGCTTCAACGCGCTGACGGCCCTCAAGGACGCACACACCAGCGGCCAGGACATCCGCCTGGTGGTGGGCCAGAACGTCAAGGACGTGACGACCATCAACCGTCATTTCCCGGGCCTGTGGCGCCGCTGGGACATCGATCCCGAAGGTGGCGTATCGCCGGACGGCCACGTGATGACGCTGATGTACAACTCAGCCGAGGCCGGCCACGGCCCCGAGCCGATCGAGCTGTCGGTTCCGCTATGGAAGCGCGCCGTCGAGTTCTTCGATGCCCCGATCAAGCGCACGCCGAAGAAGGCAGGCAAGAAGAAGGCCGAAGCCGACGCTGAATGAGCCGGCTGGTTTTCAGAAGCTGACAAGGCGCCCGCACGGGGCGCCTTTCTTCTTGTGTCGACCCGAGCCGCCGCCGAGGCGCCCGATGCCTCGGAATCAGCCGAACCGGTAGCCGAAGCGTTCGATGATCGGGGCGTAGACCCGGCCCACCAGCTCACGGCTGGCCTCATCGTAGAACTCGGTGTAGTGGCGCTTCTTGGCGCCCTCCTTGCGCTCGCTGGTGACGTTCTCGGCAACGACGGGGATCGGGTCATTGACACCCAATCGTTTGAGCACCTCGTTGAAGCCGGCCTGCAGGGCCTCGAAGCGGATGACGTAGTCCGCATGGTCCAGGTATTCGAGCGGCCCCTTGATGGTGCTGCCCTTCTCCTGGTGGCGCTTCAGCTGGCCGGCAATCCATTCGGCAAAGGGCTGCTCCTGCGCCGCATCCATGCTGGCCTTGATCTTCGGGTTCTCTTGCGCCCAGCGGTACTTCCTGGGCTCGTTGACGAAGCGCCCCCTGCGCTTGAGATAGCGACTGACCAGGAGGTCATAGGGGTTGCGCACGCTGGTGAACTTGAACAGCTCATCAAGCTGCTCGCGCGTCATCAGCCCGGCGTCCTGCAAGTCCTGCCAGGTGGCGTGGTGCTTCTTGATCTGCAGATCGCCGTCGCGGCGCAAGTCCCAATCGGGCATCGCATGCCCGTCGAGCGAGCGCTGCAGCGTCTTCGCGATGGCCTTGCTGGCGGTCTGAGGGTTGGCGAAGAAGATGTACTTGAAACGAGACGAGTAGACAGCCACAGCAACTCCTCGGTTTCTCTGCCGGAGCTGGCTTTGCACTGGACCTTGGCCCCCTATACTTCGCCGGCCACGACGAGGGAACCAGCGCACACCATGCTTACTTCCGACAAACTGATTCTCGTTGAACTTCACAAAACCGGCTCCTCCCGCTTGAAGAAACTTCTAGGGGATTTCGTGGGCGGAGAAACCAGCGGCAAGCACGCCGGCTACGCCGATGAGCTGGTGGCAACAGGCAAGCCGATCGTCGGTTATGTCTGCAACCCGCTGACCTGGTACCTGGCCCAATGGCAGTTGGGTTGTGCCGGCAAGGGCGACATCCACAAGCGCCTGACCGATCAGGAGCGTTGGGACCAGTTGCAGGCGCGGCGCGCCAATCGCCCGGTCAAAGAGGGCTCACGGCCCGGTGCGCTTGACATTCCCGACGGCTGGAACGCCGACCACGCCAGGAAGACCTGGTACGCCGATGCCGACAACCCGGAAGCGTTCCACGAGTGGCTGAAGGCCGTGTTGACCAGCCGCGCGATCCGCCGTCTGGTGGATCCGGGCTACGCCGGATCGCCGATCAGCAAGCTGGCCGGGCTGATGACCTATCACCTGTTCACGGGCTTCGTGCGTGGCGGCGAAAACATCGACAAGTCGATCGACAGCCTCGAAGCACTGGAGGCTTTGGGGGCGGCCAACGCCATCACCTCGCATTTCATTCGCGCCGAGTCGGTGGGTACGGACCTGCTTCAGGTGTTGACCACGCTGGGCATCCGGTTGACTGATGAGCAGCAGGCCGCCGTCGAGGCGCTGAAGGACCGCGGCGCGGCGGCCGCCAAGGCCATCCAGCGCTTTTACGACGTGCCCAGCCTGCGCATGGTGGCCAAGCGCGACGAACTGGTCAGCAAGCTGTTTGGCTATACCGCTCCGTCGACCGTGGCCGACGCCGAGACTTTCGGTCGCAAGCCCGGCAAGAACAAGACCAAGACGGAGCAGGCCGAAGGCACCAAGCTCACCAAGGCTGAGAAGGAACAAAAGCGCCTGGCGCGGGAAAAGCGGCAAGCCAAGAAGGCTGCGCTAGGTGAAGCGGGCGGCAAGACCACCGCGAAGCCCAACCCTGCCCGCGCCGAAGCCAAGGTGAAACCCACCAAGGCCAAAGCCGGCAAGGCGGGCACGGCCAAGTCGCCCAAGCCCGCGAAGGCGGCCAAGGCCAAGCCCGAAGACGACGACGATATCGACGAATAGGGCGCTCAGGCGCCGCCCCGCAAGCTCAGACGGCCGCTGCTCAGCGGCCGTTGTGCTGGCTCTGCGTGACCTGCCCGGTCAGCCGAGCACGCCAGGCGTGCTCCATTGAGTCAGCCAGGGCGCGCACGCCTTCTGGATCCGTTCGATCTCTTCGGCCGTCAGCACCTTGTGAGCGTCAGAGGCGCGCTTCTGGATGGCATGCGCCTTTTCCGATTTGCCCTCGGCCTTGCTGCCGGTGGCCTCCGACGCGATCATCGTCGGCACGAAATCCATCTCGGCAAACTGGCAGATCGTCTGGATGGACTCCTTCGGCGAATCGATCAGCCAGTCGTACGGCGCCATGAACATGTCCTTGCCGTGCGCGGGGATCGCGTCGTTGACGAGCTTGGTGAAACGCTCGAACACGCCGATCATCTCGTCGACGCCCTTGTCCAGCCAACCGGTCTTCTCGGGCGGCTCCCCGTCCGATTGGGCCTTGGCCAGGCGCTTGCGGTACGACGCCATCACGTCCACCGGATCTCGGCTGCAAACCAGGATCTTGGCCCGCGGGAAGATCTCGAAGATCAGTTCCAGCTTTCGCAGGTGGCCGGGCGTCTTTTCCAACGGATGGCGACCGGGGTAGACAGAGTTGCCGGCGAAGTAGAAGAACGCTCGAATCGAATCGGCTTCGGACAGCTCACCGAACTCTTCCTCGTACGGCTCGATCCATTCGCGCAGCGCCATCAGGTTGGGCCGCCCCTTGAGATAGGCCCGGGTCGGAAAGTGGATCGGGTCGACGTAAGGCTGTCGCGGGCGCAGGAAGATGAAGGTTTCGCGGCAGTTGGCGATGTCGAACATCGTCGGATGCTGTGCGAATGCCACCTGCAGCATCGAGGTGCCGGAACGGGCCAACCCGACGATGAAGATCGGCCGGCTTTGTTCGCACCAACGTCGCAGTTCGGCCAGATCAAACTTGGCGGCGGGCTCCGTGTGCGGCTTGCCCGACAGGCGTTGAAGCATGGTGCGCATGGCGTGCTACCAATTGTAGAAAGTTGAAAACAGTGGTGCCACCTTGCGGTGGCACCGTTCACCCGTCAGATGGGTGCAGAGCGCAGTGGGAACTGCGCCCTCGCGGCACCCCTCAAGGTTTGAATCGAGGGTATCCGAAGGTCTCGAAGTCGTCCTGGTAGGCCTCGTACAAGGCCTGCTCCACCTCGGGCTCATCGCGCAGCAGTTGCTGCAGCGCCTGATCGTCGGCGTCGCTCTTGTTCCGCTTTGGTGCGGACAGCGCTTGTTTGGGGCGCTCCGGCAGCCCCGGAATGGCCTGCTGAACACGCTCCAGATCATCGTCGAGTGACTCCAGGTGGCCGACTTGATCGACCAGCAGCTTGCCACTCTCGTCGCACAGCCATTGTGTCTGCGACCAAAGCAGCCGGTGGTACTGCTTGCGCTTGAGCTTGGGCGACACTGCAAAGCTGCGGAAGTCCGGCATGTTCTCGATGAACTTCAGGCGGTCCATCTCCTTGTTGCCGCGCCAGCGCTTCATGAAATGGAAGGTGCTTTGCGCGCGCGCATAGGGATTGCGAACGATGCCGAACGAGTAGAACGCGTTCCACAGTTCAGGCCCCACGATGGCGCGGATCTCGCCCGCCGTGGCGTGCTTGGTCAGGCCGAAGCGCTTCTTGAATTCGTTCTGCAAGGCCTCGCCCAACGCCGTGCCGCCGACCTCGAGGTCACGGTAGCTGCTGTACTGGCTGAAGAGCTCGGTGACCGAAGTACCCGCGGACTTGGGGACGTGAACGAAGATGAATTTGTGGGTATGGTTGACGATCACAGGTCTCGGCTCCAATGTGCAGTCGCAGATAATACCGACTGCATGGCGACGCGATGCGTGCGAAAGAAACATCGATGATCATTTCACTCAAC
The DNA here is from genome assembly GCF_036277275.1 of Ideonella sp. Taxonomy (GTDB): domain Bacteria; phylum Pseudomonadota; class Gammaproteobacteria; order Burkholderiales; family Burkholderiaceae_C; genus Ideonella. Next base: position 55,794 of record NZ_DASUNH010000141.1, read on the forward strand.
AAGCGCTACGTTTTCGTTCACATCCACAAGTGCGCAGGCACCAGCATCGAAGTCGCACTGGCCAAGTCGCTGAAGCACAACGACATCGTTCTGGGGTCCACCAAGAGCGGCGAAAAATACCAGGAGTTCTTCAAGCGTTCGATCGGCTTGAACAAGCACAGCACGGCGCTTGAAGCGCGGGGCTTTCTGGGTGATCCGATGTACGCGAAGTTCTTCAAGTTCGCGTTCGTGCGGCACCCTGTCGACCGTCTGCATTCGCTCTACTCGTACGCCTTGAAGCTCGCGCATGATGCCGAGTTGACGGACGACGAGCGCCGCAATTTCGACGCAAACGGAAAGTGGCCGGACCGCCCGCCGTTTCGCTACAAGGCCGTGGCCGCCGCGCTCGAGTCCAAGTCGTTCAGCGACTTCGCGCTGCACCCCCTGACCTGGGCCGATGCCGGCGCCCAACCGCAGTGGCAAAGCGTCTGCAATGCACAAGGCGAGTTGATCGTCGATTTCGTCGGCAAGGTCGAGTCGATCGAGCAGGACTTCACCCACATTTGCGAGAAGCTCGAAGTCACCGTGCCTCTCGAGGTTCGCAACTCGAGCCACGAGAAGAAGTCATCGCACGAACTGTCGTCGCTCGCGCTGTCGACGGTGCAAGACCGATTCGCACGCGACTTCGCTTTGTTCGGCTACTCGGCAGAGTGAAGCCGAGCCTGCCCGCCGCGTTCGCGACGCCTGACACGGCAGCAGGGCGGCGCGGCAGCCAATCGAAGAGGCCGATCACCGGCCACGCCGAATGAAAACACGGCCGCTGTGAAGCGGCCGTTCTTGCATCAGACGGTCAGCGGCCGAAGCCGCCGGGCGGGCATCACCATTCGGTGCCGGCCTCGTAACCCAAGCGCTGCAGCGCATCAGGGAAGCGCTGCTTGAATGCGGCCTTCAGTTCGGGGGTGAAGACGTTGACCCATTGCCGACCCTCGCCGGAGCGGATGTGGTCGGCCGGATCGCTGCCCGCGGCGCCACCGAACAGCGACAGTTCACGCACGAACTTCAGCGCCGTCTCGAGCCGCTCACCCTCGTAGCCGAGGAACTCCATCATCGGCTTGAACAGCTTCAGTTCACGATCGACGATCAACTCTTCGTAGCGGGCTTCGAAGCAGACATCTTTCTGGTTGTAGTCCCAGCCCACCATTTCGCGAATGGTCTTGCCACCGGCATGGTCCATCTCGAACAGCAGCTTCTCGTGGTCACTGCCCAGCGCGCTGATCGCCTGGCGATAGGACTTGCCGCCGTATTCCTTCTTCGGATTGTTGGCCCACTTCTCGACTGTCTTCACGTGATAGAAGCAGCCCGAGATGATCACGTCGCGCGGGTCACGGATGACGTGCACGGCACGCACACCACGGCCTGCGAAGCGCGACTGCAACGCTTTCAGGTCCACCTTGCTGTGGTCTTGCAGAAAGATGTCGGTGTTGGGCGGCAGCTCAGCCTGCGCCTTCGAATGAAGGTGCAGCTTCTCATGGCGCTTGAGCGCACGGAAGATGTTGGCCATCCAGACCGAACCGGTCTTGTGATGGGTGCAGACGACGATCAGCGGTGGTTTCATCGGACAACGGTGGCGCGCCGCGCGCGCCTCAAGCAAGGCAGATGGACGGGACAAGCGACCGGTCGGCGGCTATGCGCCACCGCCGGTGCCCGGCTATCAGAGCGTCGCAGACTCCAGGTCGCGAATCTCCTCGTAGTTGGTGATCACCGCCGACAGCGGCTCGTCGATCACCTTCTTCAACGCCGGTTGGCGCTCGAACTGATTGTCGACGCCCAGGAAGGCGGCCAGGCGCTCGCACACGGCCGGCTGGAAGTCGCCGGCATCGTCGAAGACACCTTCATAGTCGAGCGACAGCCGTTGGCCATCTTCGAACGAGCTGTCGACGGTGTCGGCGGCACGCTTGCGCTTCTTCATCGACGACAGCACCAGCGCGCGCTCGACAGCCACCGGCCGCTTCTCGGGCAGCTTCGACGAGTCGTCCGCCGGCTTGTGGTAACGGCCGGTCTGCACCGCCACCAGGTTGGACAACACCGAATAGAAGTGCTGCCGACGCAGGTGCACCACCTTCAGCTGGCTGCGCTTGATCAGGCGCAGCATCGGCGGGTTCGTGAACGGCAACTGCCAGGCGTCGTGCACCAGGTTCAGGTGCTCGTACTTGATGTCCAGCAATGCAATGCCGTCTTGGTCCTTGGGCACCAAGGACGCGATGTAGGACAGGAAGATCTTGTTCTGGTGCTCCGGGAACACCATGTCAGGATCGGTCGCGATCTGCTCGCGGAAGTACTTGAAGAAGCCTTGCGGGTTGTTCGAGTTGAAGATCTCGCCGCGGTCGCGAACGCGCGGGTGCGAGGCCAGCATGCGACGAAACACCGTGGTGCCTGAGCGCACGCCGCCCATGAAAAACACGATGCGGCCCAGGTCCTCTTCACGGATCACTTCATGGGCCGGACGGTCTTTTTGCTTCATGCGGGGGCGCTCCTGATGGCGACTGGGAAAAAAGGACAAGGGGTACAACGGCCCAGGAGGCCGGGTGTGAAGTTTACGCGTGTGCTACCACAGCACGTTTTTGACCGACATCGACTTCCAGATGTGGTTCCAGCCGGCGTCGCTGCCATAGCGCGCCTTCTCTTCGCGCTGAGCCTGCGCGCTCCAGCGAGCAAGATTCTCGCCCAGCGTCATCACCAGATCGGTGAGTTGCCACAGGCTGATCTGCTCAGGGTTGCCGTCGCCTTGCTCGGGCTGGATCACCGGCACCTGGGCCCGGCGGAACGTTTCGCGGAACACCTCGAACTCCGGCGCATCGCCGCTCAGGTCGAGCACCGCCAGCGGCAACGGCCGCATCAGGCGGAAACGACCCAGCATGGTGCCGATGTGCAGACGCTCCCGGTGCAGCGGCTCGGCCGGCGGCGGCACCTTGGTATCGCACTCGCCGACCACCACCCGGGCCGGTGCCCATTCGGGATGGAACTTGTCCAGCGCATCGACCAGCACATCGGCCAGCTCCACCTGGTCGGCCCGTGCCAACAGCAGCACGCGCTGCGGACCGCCCTCGGCATTCAGCAGCCACGGCCGCCAGCGCCAGAACGGCACGGTGACGAAGCGGGCATGCTCTGCGGCCGGCACCGGGGCCGACAGCGGGTGGCTGTCGATCAGCGTGGTCTCGTGGAACTGGGCCGTCAGGTGCGCCATCGCGGTGCCCAACATCGACGGCTGGAACATGCGCACCACGTCCAGGCGCACGAACAGCGGCAGGCGCGCCGGCTGCTTGCCCAGCGTCAGCATCTCGGGGCAGACCCGCGTCACCCAAAGCGTCGCGCGGCCGTAGGCGGCCAGCACATCCTGCAAGCTGGCCTGCGCACTGGGCAGGCCCAGCGAGCGGCCGTTGGCCGGCTCCAGCCCCGGGGCAATCGCCAGCTTGCAATGCGTCGACATGCCGTGGAAAGCCTCGAACAACGCGTTCTGGCTGGTCGGCAATGGCTGGTCGAAGTACAGCACCACCTGGGCCAGGTGGCGCATCAGGTTGACGGTCTGAAAGATGTGTTCGCGGTACGGCGAATCGAGCTCGAAGAAGCTGCGGTCGACCGTCATCACCACCGTCGGGTGGTTGGTCAAACGACGCAGCGTGTCGTCGAAGGCGATCTTGGCCTGGGCCCGCACCAGCGCATAGGTGCGGGTCGTCGTTTCGGTCAGGCCCATCAGCAGCTGGCGATCGAAGGCAATGTCGCAGCAGACCTCGGCGACCTCTTCCATCGTCTCGCACTTGTGCCACGGGTGCCGGGTCGGGATGCCCTCCAGCGCATGGCCCATCGCGACCAGCGGCATGCCGGTGGCAAAGGCCTCGACCGCCTTGATCTTCAAGCCGGTGGAGAACGCCAGCGGCACGATGACCAGATCGACATCGCGGTAGAACTCATCGGTCGAATCGACCGGGCCCACCAACTCGACGCCCGGGATGCCTTCGAGGTCGGGCAGCCGGCTGCACATCGCGCCGACGAAACGGATCACGACCGGCGCTTCACGCCGTGCCAGGATCGGCAACGCGACCTTGACGAACGCGCGCGCATTGTTGACGTTGATCGCATTGCCCGAACCGAGCATGCCGATTACCAGCCGGTTTTCGTCCTCGGGCCGGCGAACACGCGGCACGCGATGCTCCGGCTCGATGTGCGGCATCGTGATGCACGGCGTGCTGCTGATGCTGCGGTAGAACTCGGCTTCTTCGTCCTTGATGGCCCAGACCAGCTGCGCGCGGTTCATCGCGATCGCTTCCTGGTCTTCCGTCGTGTAGAAGAACTCGGGCGCGATGCCGTTGTCGTCCAGCAGTTGGCGGCGGCCGGTGAACTTGTCGTGGGTGTCGAGAATCTTCAGCGTGTTCGCCGGCGCGTACTCGAACGCCTTGCTCATGTAGGCGTAGTTGACGATGAACGCGTCAAAGCGGTTGCGCTTGAACAGCCACTGCAGGTAGTCGCGGATCGAGTCGTCCCACCACTCGTCGATCTTGTAGTCCGCGCCCTCGGGCTTGGTGTAGGTGTGGCGGGTCGCGGGCAGCAGGTGGAAGCTGTCCCACTGGTCGGCCATCTCACGCACCAGGTCGTCGGGCAGGTAGTCGAACCACCACTCCTGCGGATAGAAAACGAAGTGGATCCGGGCGCCGCGGCGCTGGAGCTCGCGGCAGACAGCGTAGATGCGCTTGCGGTTGCCCTGATCCGTCGGTGCGGTGGGGGTTGGCGACAGCACCAGGATGTCCGCACCCAGCAGGCTGACCTCGGGCTCGGCGAGGCGGGCCATCAGTTCGGCATGCAGCGCAGCATGCGGGTCCGCGGCCGGCAAGCCCAAGAGCCCGCTGACCGGACCAGTGGCTCGGGTGGACAAAGCCTCTGCGCGGCGGTTCATGGGGCGGGGCTGGCAGCGCCTGCAGCCGCTGCCGCAGCGGGCTTGTTGACCTTGTTCGCGGCCGCATCGGCCGGCCCGGGCTCGACCGACTTCAGCCATTCGGCGAATTCGGTCTCGCTGATTTCGCTGATGCTCAGGCGCAGGAAGGGCACGCCCAGCTGCCGCGTCGCGGTTTCGTCTTCGTTCGACGGCACGGTGCTGAGGTGTTCGGCAATGAAGGTCAGGCGGGTCACGCCGAGCGATTCGCGCGGCAGCAGCACGCCTTCGAAGTCGAGAACCCGGTGCCCCGGACGCTTCGACAGCGGCAGCGTCACGTCGTCGCTGGTGGCGCGCAGCCCCTGCGCATGCTCGGCACCCCACAACGGCATCTGCAGCACGAAGCGCAGCGGCACCGAACGGTCGAGGTGGAAGTCGAAGTGGAACGCCGCGCTCGGGCCGGTCCAGCGGAAGGGATTGCCGACGCCATCGCGCTCCAGGCCATAGAAGCCGCGTTCGGACGGCATCGGCATGCCAGCCTCGATCACCGCCTTGCGGCGCCCGGCATACTGGGTGCGGGCCTGCGGCAGCAGGATGTCGCGGCTCCTCTGGACCAGCTTGATGGCGTCCATCTCCTGGCGCATCGCGCCCAGCTCGCTCGTCAGTTCGGCCAGCGCCATCCGGCCTGCGGCCAGCTCGCGCGCCAGCGCATCGAGCACGTTGTGCTCGCCCAGCTCGTCACGGATCTCACGCGCCAGCGTCTTCAACCGGACCGCCTTGTCTTGTTCGCTCATGTTCGGGCCTGTCAACAGGGGTGTAAGACTATTTCAGGCGGCGGAATTTACCAGCCGGCAGCGGCGTCGATCCCCCCTAGGATGACGCCTGAAACACAGGGATACCAAGTCAGACGCGTGACAGCAACCAGCGGGCCAGGCGATCGACCTGCCCGTCGTATTCGGCATCCAGTGCCTGGCGGGTGGTGGCAGCCAGCGCAGTCAACTCTTCCAGCGCGGACGAGCTGCCGACACGGCCGAAGCGGTCGAACATGTAGTCGGTCAAGGCCGCGTTGTCCTCGAACATCGGCATTTGCCACAAATGCGTCAGCCCCTGGGCGCCCGGCAACGTGGTCAGCACCGGCTTGCCGTAGCAAAGCGGCTCGACTGTCTTGATCTTCAGCCCGGTGCCGCCCACCATCGGATTCAGCGCGATGTCGATCGCATCGTAGAAGGTGTGCAGCTCCTGCACGAAGCCGAGCTTGATGACGCCGGTGCCTTCACGAACATGGCGACAGACGCCCCCCGCCACCACGATCGGGTGCGGAAACGGTACTCCACGCGCCTGCATCTTGGACAGGAACTCTGCCATGCTGAGGATGTTCCAGTCGTTGCCGCTGCCCAGGTAGCCGAAGGTCAACGGCCGGTCGCCCCCGCGCGGGGTGAACGGGCGCAGGCTGGGCTCGACGTATGGCAGATACAGGATGTTGCGGTGACCACGCGCCGCCAGTTCGGCCGCCTCTTCTTTCTGGATCGCCAGCGCCGCGTCGGCACGCCGCAGCGCCACGTCTTCGTCGGCATAGGTGGTGCTGAACCACTGCGGCTTCATCCCGGCAGCGGTGTACTTGGCCCGCCGTTCGCCGAAGACATCGTGGGTGTCCAGGACCTTGACCACGTCCGAGCCGAACTGCTCGAGCAGCGGCGAATACCAGACGTAGTTGACGTGCACGACGTTGTAGCCGCGCAGCCGATGCATGTCCCGCGCGGCGGCATCCAGGCCGCGGTCGTACCAGTCGACGATGCGGCACACGTGGCCAGGCTGGATGTGCTTGGGCGCGCGCGAACGCACGACGTTGATGCGGCCAAATTCACCGGCCAGCGCATGCGACAAGCCGGGGTCGAAACCCTCCTCGTTGTGGTACAGCAGGTCGACTTCGAAGCCCTGAGCCTTGTACAGGCGCACCAGCTGCATGATGCGACGCGAGTTGCCCTGGTCGGCCGGCATCAGCCGGTTGAAGGTGACCACCAGGCAACGCGGCGCAGCCAGGCCGCTGGGCGCAAAGGTGGAGGGCGTGGTGGTGCTGGACAGGTCCATCATGCCGTTTCGACGGTGAATTCGGCCGCGCCGATGTCGCAAAAGCCATCGTTGGGCACGGCATCGCGGGGCAGCGACAGGTGCAGCAGCGCATCGCGGCCGGGCGCCACCGCCGGCAACGCCAGCTTCAAGAAGGCCCCGTGCTCGGTGTAATCGACCGCCAGCGGTGCGAGAGATTGGCCGCCCAGGGCGATCTGACTGCCGTCGATGCGCGCACGAACGTTGCGCAGCAGCAGCCGCGCCTGGGACGGTGCGCCCCAGGGCAGCAGCATCGTCCCGAGCCCGCGGCTGTTGAACAGCGCCCGACCTTCATGCGCGATGTGGTGCGCCAGCGTCTGGCTGCCGGCCGCGACCAGCAGCACGGGGTCGATGCGCAGGCGCAACTTCAGGTGGGCGTGGTCCAGTCGCTCGACATGGATGTCGGCTTGGCGAGCACGCATCAACTGGCCGGCGAGCGCCATCGCTCGGTCGGCGTCGTGCAGTCCGGCGTCGCCCAGGGCCCCGGCCAACCCGGCGCTGGCCAGCACACGGGCGCCGCCGGCCTCGACCGGCTGCAATGCGCCCTGACGTACCAGGGCGTCGAAAGCGCCCCAGCCCCCCGCTGGAGGCGCGCCGAACAACAACAGCGATGCACGCGCCTGCAGCGCCTTGGCCGCCAATGCGGCCATGGCTGTGGCGGCGTCGCGCTCTGCCGGCACGGCGACCAGGCACAACGATGCCCTGCGCAGCATCTGGCTGGCATCCGCCGGCCGCTGGGCGGCGTCAATGCGAAGGCGCGGTGCCGGCTGGCCATGGGCGATCAGCACATGGTCCTGGTAATGATGCGGCGAGGTGTGGATCCAGCCGATCGGGCCCTGCGATTCAAGCAGCGGCAGCACGCGCATCGCATCGGTCAGCACGACCGGCAAGCCGTTGCCCAGCGCGCCGCTGCGGGCCAGGCCGGCTGCAAACAGGTCGACCCAGACGTCGACGATCAGCGCCGTCTTGGCGGCTGCGAACGCGGAGTCGGGCGCGTTCATCGGGAGGTCTCCCAGGCCGCGTCAAGCAAGGCACGGATGCGCGGATACAGCGCCCGCGGGCTCAGCGACTCGGCCCGCTGTGCCTCGACCAGCCGGCGCGCCGCACGGTCCGCGGCCTTGGGCATCGAGGCACAGAGCGACTCGATGCTGGCATGCAGCTGGTCGACCAGCCCGGCACCGATCGACACATGGTCGATCAGCGGCGATTCGAATTCGGGGTAGGAGCCGATGTCGACCGTGACCACGCGACCGCCACCCATCACCGCGCGCGGCAGGATGCCCGACGTCTCGCCATAGGTCGGATAGCGCAGCACGAACGACAGGTCGGCGCGGCCGAGCAGGATGTCCAACTCGCGCGCGTCGAGGTAGCCGGTCACCTTCGGGCCGTCGCCATCGGGCCAGAGCTGGCGGATGCGCTCGGAGACCGCGTACTCGTCGGCCCGCTCCTCGCCACCAAACAGCAGCTTCAGCCGCGGGTGGCTGGCACAGGCGCGCGAGTAGGCCACCAGCACTTCGTAAAGCATCTTGTTGCCGGTCAGGAAGCCAGGCACCAGCAGCAGGATGTCGTTGGTGTCGATGCCAAAGCGTTGCAGCACCTGGTAGGCGTCCCAGGCCGGCGGGGCCGGCGGCAATACGAAGTGCGGGATGCGCGCCAGCGGGCGGCCATTCTCGGCACCCAGCGGGATGTCGAAGGCGCCACCGCGAAAACGCGACTCGGCATAACGGCTGTGCAGCATCAGACCGCGGGCCGACTCGGCGATGCGCCGCACCATCAGGCATTCCTGGTACAGCAGGCCGGGCGTGCGGCCGAGTGAGCCGTCGCGCGCGACGAAATCGGCCGGGACCTCGTAACCGGTGTCGCGCACCCAGTGGTTGAACATGCCGTTCGAGCGCTCCATCTGCAGCGCCACCTGGTGCATGTAGAACAGCGACACGTCGTGCACCACCACCACGCCCGGGAACCGGTGCAGGTGGTCGAGCATGTAGGCGCAGTCGCCGTTGTTGCCGACGTTGTAGAGCACCTGGGCGTCGCGTTCGGGCTGGCGGGACAGGAAGGCCGCCTCGTCCAGCACCTGGAACGGTGACCCCGAGAATTGGGCCGCCGCGGCGCCACTGCGGCCGCCTTCGGCCACCAGGCACAGGTCGAAATCCTCCGCCAGCATCGGCAGGTATTCGACGATGTAGTCGGCCAAACCGTTGCGCTGGGGCGGCAACGGTGAAAAGACATACAGGCGCCGGCGCCCGCCCGCCACCATGGCAGGCACGGGCCGGACCCCGGGGTCAGCGTAGCTCAGCACGGCGCGGTGTCTCCGGCGTCGTCACGCTTGTGCCGCGTGCGGCGCGATCGGCCGCACCGGTGCGGTCGCCACACCCGTCGGCGCAGCCACGGCGGGAGCCGGGGCAGGCGCCGGTGCAGCCGGACGGGCCAGCCACTCGCGTTCGAAGTTGGTGCGCTGCAGCGTCATCATCTCGGAACAGATGTTGACGATCTCGCTCTTGAGCAAGGCCAGTCTAGCCGGCAGCGCCTCGGGGTTTTGTGTCAGCACCAGACGCTTCAGGAACGCGACCTCGGCCTCCAGCGCGGCCAGCTTGCGTTCGCTTTCGCCCAGCGTCGCGACGCCGATCTGGATCGGGTAGCTGCCCAGCGGCTGGCCATCCGGCCCGACGACGCTGATCTGGTTGACCCCATTGACCAGGCGATCGATGCGGACCGGGATCGAGAAGTGGTGCACGCTGCCGTCTGCGGCCGACTCGTAGAACGCCAGCGGCTCGGCGCCCTGGTCGTTCAGGCGCGCCAGCAGCGCCGGCCGCTGGCTGACGCCATGCAAGTTCACGACGCAGCCCTGCAGCGCGCCGGCAGCCAGGCCGTGGAACCGCACCTGGTACAACAGGTCGACCGGGGCGCCGTCGGTCAGGCGCAGCAATTCGTGCAGGCCCTGGATCGAGGTCGCGAGCACCGGCGCGCCACGCGTGGTGCGCACTTCGAGTGCCACCATGCCGTCGCCGATCTGGCCAGGCAGCAGCGCGGCCTGCGGAATGCGCAGTTCAAAGGCCGAGTGTTCGCGCGAAGGCAGGTTCAGCCCTGCCAGGTCGCGCGCGAAATCGAATACCGACAGGTTCGCCACGGCCGAGGCCACGCAACGGCCGTCGAGCCAGAGCTGGACCACGTCGAACGCCAGAGCGTCGTCGGCAGGAACGGAGAATCCGATGATGCGGCCGTGGCCCCAGTCGATGCGGGCCTGGGCGAGCGGCACGGCGCCGATGGCGGCGGAGTCGTTGGCGTCGGAGGAAGTCATGGTAGGGCCTGCGATGATGGGCAGCAGCCTGAGCCATCTCGGCGAGGGCCCGCCTGCAAGGGGTCGGGCCGCCGCCGTGCGCTCAGGGGGCGGTTTCGAAAACGCTGGAGGTCACCGGCGCTTCGCTGGCCGGCGTCACGACCAGCGCAGCCGTCAGGCGGCGGATCTCGAAGCTGCCGCGACCCACCGGGTTGAAGAACAGATGGAAATCGAGCGCATTGATCTGGGATGGATCCAGCATGTCGACGCTCAGGCTGTCGGCGGCCAATTGGCCCGGTTGCAGTCGCAGCGTGCGTTCGCTCCAATGCTCACCAACCTTCCAGGCGCACTTGGCGTTCATGCCCGGCATCGGCGTGCCGCGCACCTCGACCGCCAGAGACAAACGCGCTGGGCCTGCCGGCATGTCGGCCAACAGCGCGCGCGCGTCGATCACGAAAGACAGGAAACTGCCGTCGAAGTCGGCGTGGTTGACGACCAACGCGTAGTGCTCGTCGGCGCCACGCGGCTGGCTGACCTGGATGACCTGCAGGAAACCATTGCGGTAGTCGCTGTAAACGGTGGTTTCGTTGCCCAGCCGATAGCCCGACGGCGGGTTGCTCGCCGAGGCCTGGCTGCTGGGCAGGCGCAGCCAGCCCGGCGCCAGGCTGCGCTCGGAGCTGCCCTGCTCGTGCCCTGCCAGCGGCGACAAGCCGACAGGCTCGCTGCCGAGTTCGTGGCCGGCCACCAGCTCGCACAGCTGGTCGATGGTGTCGTTCAAGCGCCCGCGCAGGGCCTGGAGCTCGAGGGTCAGGCGATGCACCTGTTCGTGGCGCCGTGTATCAGCAGGATGTGACATGGAAGAATCAGCTGCAAGTGTTGGGCCCGACCGGTGTCAGGCGTCCGGCAAACTGCCGCAAGACCGTCCCTTCGGGCATGTTAGCTTGGCGTTCAGACGGCTTTCGCGGCCTTCTTGGTGCCTGGAACTTTGTTTGAGATCACGGTGGGCTTGGTCTGCGGATTGGCATTGCCAGTCTCGGCGGTATCGTAGCCATAGCGCCGCCGACCCTGGGCGCAAGAGCGGCGGACCACCGCCTGCTCGGCCTCGGACAGCACGCCCTCGTCCTTGTGGTCGACTTGGCGGGTGTTCAACTGAGCGAACCACTTGGCATCGAAGGGTTCGCCGATGAAGTCCAGCAGCAGCTTCAGCTGCGACTCGGGCTCGGCCACGAAATCCTCGTAGCGCAGCTCGAACACCCGCGCCGGGTAGGCCCGCTTCAAGCCGCTGACGATCTGGACGGCTTCGTTCCAGTAGTTGCAGGCGCCGGTGAGATTCTCGACCTTGACGATGCGACCGATGCGCAGGCTGGCCACGACGTTGATCGGGTCGCGCACGATGTGCACGAACTTCGAGCGCGGCATGCTGCTGGCCGCCAGCAGCGCGCCGTACACGTTTTGCGGCGTCTTGTCGAACCAGCGCTTCGCGCCCGGCTTCTTGCGTTGCAGGTACAGCGCCATGTAGCGGGTGTAGAGCTCGGCGCGGGAGCCGCATTGGCGCAGCAGGTCGGCGAATTCGGGTTCGGTGATGCCGTCGATCTCGCGGTGTTTCTTCAGCACCGCGTTGTTGGACAACGAACGCGACATCGCCTCGGTGCCATAGGGCTCACCCCAGCGGAAGAAATGCGTCTCTTCCGGACAAGCCAGATTCGGATGCATGCGCAGCGCATCGCGCAGCATGGTGGTGCCGGAGCGAACACACCCCAACACGAAGAACGGCGGCGGTAGTTCTGGCGCCTCGCCCGTCGCGGCAGCCGCGGCACCGGCTTTCTTGTTGGCCGCGGGGGCGGTGGCAGGCTTGGCTTTGGGGGAGGGGGCGGCCGGTTTGTTCATGAGAAGAAAGCTTGGTCGTCAAAGGCGCAGGCCGGTCGGCTGCGTTATTTTCCAGAACTGCCGCCAGGCAGCGCCCGTCGCGACATGGGAGGGCGCCGGGTCGAGCGCATGATAAGCGGTGCGCCACGCCAGCAAGGTGGTGCCGCCGAGCTCCGAGCCCGTATCGCGCAATGCGACCGTTTGACAGGCTCGCGGGCGTCGTTGCCGACGAGAAGACGCTCGTCGGACCCTCGGCGGATGCGAGATTCGCGTTGTCGATCGGCGGCTCGATCGTCCATCAGCAGCCCAGGCCGTTGAACGGAAAGTAATACTCGAAACGTCCGCTTTCCAATCCGTACTGGGCCCACCCCCTTGATGCGCCGGGCGCGGCCCGTGCCTGCGGCGGAGCCGGACGTCAGCGGAACCATCGCGCCAGCTGCCGGCGCTTGAGCTCGTCGACCAGCTTCGGGAAATCGGCGATGCGCTCTTCGAGCGAGCCAGGGTTTTGCTTCTGGATCGGTTCGCTGACCGTTGTGAACTGGTGGGCCGAGCCAACGAAGCGGGCGATCTCGTTGAGCTTGCCCAGACTCTTGATTTCGTTGTAGTCGATCTGCAGGTAGCTCTGCCCGGTCTGGTGCAGCACGGTCTGCACATCGTTGTAGTACAGGCTCTGCCGCAGCGAGAAGGTGACCAGCTTGTTGATGTCGACCTTGACCGGCTTCGGCGGCGCCTTGGCCACCTCGGTCGTCAGCCAGACACCGGTTTCGCGCGCGGTCTCGAGCGAGATGTAGGCTTCCAGCAGGTTGCGCGACAGCACGACTTTCTTGACGTTCGGGTCGTACAGCAGCCGCGCCGTCATCAAGTTGCTGTGGTCGAGGAACAGCCGCAGCCCGATGATCGGCCGGTCGCAGGCCTGGTCCACCTGGCCAATGAAGGCTTCTTCATCGGCGTTGCGCTGTTCCGGGTTATCGCGCGTGTAGCTCGCCAGCTTTCCCTGGTTGTGGTGGGAAAACCCAATGAACGCCTGATTGAACAGCTCGCCATGGCAACGCAGGTCCGGCAGCAGGTTGAGCTGGCGTTCCAGGAAATTCGAGCCGCTGCGCATCATGCCCACCAGCAAGAATGCTGGGCGGCTGAAGACAGGCTTCTTGTTCTGAGGTGGCTTGATCGAGATCTTCAACACGAGTCCTTGAAAACACCCAGGGCTTCGCGCGGGCGCGGGAACTGTACCGCAGGGCGTCGATTGAGCCGCGCCCGGCGGCTCAATGTTCGGTGGAGCGCGCCGCGAACAAGGGCCGCTCTCGAGCCCCTGGCGGCCTAATCAAAGCAGTCTTCGCGCCAGCCAGGGTGACTCGTCAGACGGCGCTGCGATAGCCGAGGTGGATGTAGTCGGCTTCGTACAGCCGATCCAGCTGGGCCTGCAATGCGGGCGTCAGCACCTCGTCGAACGAGAAGGGCGGCGGCGGATGCCGCCAAGGGCGGGCATGGACATCGGGCACGCGCCGCACGCTGGCCCGGTGCAGGATCAGCGCCATGTCGGCGGCGAAGTTCTCGACCTTGCCAACGAGATCGATCTTCACGTGCTGGCGGTACTTGACCAGCATCGGCCCTTGCGGGCACCAGTGCGGGTCGCGCCGGATGTTGGTGTCGCCGGCCAGGTTGGCCTCGACAAAGCGCAGGAAGGCCGCGAAGTTGTCGCGCTGCTGCTCCAGCGTGGTGGGCTCCTGCGGGCCTGCCAGACGCAGGCCCCAGTCGCGCCGCAGCGCCTGGCGGATCGCGGCAAAGCTATGCCGGCCGGCTTGCATGATCTTCTCGTTGAAGCACGCGTAGGCGCGGCGGCCGGGATCGCGCACGAAGGTGAACACGAACGCCCCCTCCTGCAACTGCCGGGTGATCAACGCGTGCGCCTCGTCCTTGCTCTCTCGGCTGCGACTCAGGCCCGGATGCTGGTGGATGTCTTGCGGCTGGTCCGCGTAGGCCCCGCGGGCCAGGTACAGCAAGTGGTTCTGGACGGTGGTGCTGGCGCACTTGGGCAGATTCAGGTAGACGAGAGGGACCCGAGCCGCGGTGACGATGCCCATCGGCCAATGACGCACTTGGCTGGAGGTGGTGGTCATCGTCTCGGTCGCGCCAAGGCTCGGCCGGAGTCCTTGCAAAGCAGGTGCCGTACCGGCCGACGCCGGGTCCGCCGCCAGCCGTGTGGCTGCCCTCGAATGGTGCGGGTCGATCGCCAGCGCCTGCACCAGGCAAGCCCTGCGACGGGGCCACCACACACCCCGTTCTGCCAAGCGGAAGTGGTAGTCGGCGAGCCTGACCCGCTGCCTGGCCAGCTCACGGAACCCGGCCTCGTTCAAGGTCCCGGCCAGCACCTGATCGAAAACGTGGCCCAGCAAACCCAATGAGTTGAGTGCCTGTGCCGTGGTATGGCCCACGAATGGCAGCCTCAAGTTGACCCGGTTGTGGGTCGGAAGCCGCTCGACATGCAGGCGGTCCTTGAGGAAATGCGGGTCGTAGCAGGCGTACACCCGCGCCGCCGTCATCGCACCATCGACCCCATCGATGAAATCACCCTTCCAGGCCTGAGCGCGGGCGCCGGCGAAGCGCTGGTCGAACCAGACCAGATCAGGCGCCAGCGTCGACTGCGGGTTCAGCGCCAAGATGGTGCAACCCGGGGCACAGGCCGCGAAAGCCAGGGCGGCATAGCCCCCCATCGATGGCCCGTAGAAGATCACCTGCTTGAAGCCGCCGAACCATCCGGCGGCCTGCAAACGACGAAACAGCCGGTGAAGGTCGGCGCTGCGATACCAATCCGAGGCCAGGCGTTTGACGCCGAGGATGCTGACACCGCGTCGCTGCAGGAAGGCCTGACCCCAGACCGGCCGGTCGAAGTCCGTTACTTCCTTGCCCACGACGACCGGTTCGAACGTGACCACCAACGTCCGCCCACCCGGCAGAAAGTCGATCTGATGGTGCAGCAGCCGCAAGGCGGCGGGCCGGCGCGCCACACAGCAGTCCATGAAGGTGGCCTCGTCAGCGGCCAATACCGGTGCCGCCGAGACGATGGGGGGGTCAGCCATGCGCCTGCGTCTCGCCATTCGGCGAGCCCGCAACGGCCTGCAGGCGCGACAACTCGTCCTCGATGGTGTCGCGTACCGCCCTGAGCGTTGCTGAATAGGCCGCCAAACCCGCTGTGTAGTGGTGTCCGTTGAAAAGGAAGCGAAGCAACGAGGCGTCGTCAACCCAGGCGTCGCGCGGCCCCAACCCCGCGAACGCAAAGACCTCGTCGACGGCAGCCAGGCCCGACACGCCGCGCAGGAACAGCCGCTCATGACTGCAGACCCACCGCTCGGCCGCGCACGTGCCGACCACGCGCCGGAACCAGCCACGCGTCTGCCACCACAGCTGCACCTGCCGCCGCACCTGGTCGAGATCGAATGCGTCGACCGCCGCCCCTGCGCGCAGGCGCTCGCGCCAGCGCTGGACGCCGACCGCGTCCGAGAGCTTCAGGTGTTCGCTGACGATGACCGAGAACAGGTGCTCCACTGTCGGGTCACGTTCTATCACCAACAGGCGAAAGCCGCTTCGGGCCAGCCCGGCCAGCAGCATCTCGTTGAAGCCCCAGGATTCGACGTCGTAGTGATGGTGGAACAGCGCACCCGCCTCGAGGTACGCGTCGAGCTGTGACCTGGCGTGCTCCGGCTGCCCCTCATGGAAGACTCGCGAGACGTCACCCCAGACGTTGTCCCAGTGGAACGGCTGGCCCCCGGCCAATCGGCCCTGCATCGTCGGGGCCAGAAGGCGATACAGCGCCTGCGCACCGCAACGGCGAGACGACAAGATGGCAATGCGCGGCGGCGGCATGGTTTGACCCGTCACGCTGTCACCGTGCCGAACAGCCGCTGCCGGGCGTCGGCTTCGCTGGCTTCGAAATAGCTCGGCGCATCCAGCGCTTTCCAGGCCAGGCGCAGGGCGCCCAGCGTCGGGTCCGTCTCGTCGGCGGCGATGGCTTCGATCGAGATGAAACGGCATTTGTGCTTGGCTTCGCGCTGCGCCTGCTCAAAGTGGTCTTGCGGCAGCCAGCCGGGCACGGCGGCCGCGCGAACCGTCTGTTCGAACAATGCGGCTTCCTCGAGGGGGTTGATGTCCCGCAGGGCGGCTTCGGTTCGCTGCAGCTTGCCCAGCCCGCGCGGGTCGCAGCACACCACGGTGGCATTCGGATCCCACAGCGCGAAGTCACGCAGCCACGAAGGAACGGCAGGATCGACGCACATCGCCGTGGGACGGTGAGCATCCAGATGGACCAGCTCGTGCGCGAAGCCGGCCGGATCGTGGTCACGGCGGGCCCGCATGCCACTTTGCACGCCGCGCCAGGTGGGCGCCTCGGCGGCGGGGACCAGGCGCAATGGCTCGAAGACGAAGTCGAAGACCGGCAGCGATGAATCGCTTGAACGGGCTTGCCGGGCGACATCCGCCACCAGCCGCCTCGAACTCCCGTACAGCACCACATACGGCCGCTCGTTGAGGTCCATCACACCCCGCCAGGCAGGCACGGTGGCCACCCGTGCCCGCAGCGTGTCAACGGTCAGCGCACGCGCGAGGTAGGTCGCATAGTGCCCGGTGGGCACGCCAACGCGATCGAAATAGCTGAGGTCGAGCTCCGGCTGCGCCACGTGGCTGCGAATCTGCTGGTCCAGGGTGCTGGCATGGGCAGAGACCTTGCGCGCGAAGAAGAACGGCTGCCGCATCAGGTGCTCATAGTGCCCGTTCTCCAGTACCAGCGGCCGGCCCTGGTCGTCGAACTCGTAATACGTCAGGTTGTGACCCGCCACCCGTTCCGGCCGCTGAACCTGCATCACCAGCGATTGGATGGCGAACTCGTCAGGAATCCAGCTGGCGGCAAAGAAGGCGCGCAGGGACGGATCGGCCAGCCGCGCACTGACGTCCAGGGCCGTCTCGCGGGTCAGGCAGAACCACTGCGATCCAAAATGGATTCGCAGTTCCCCGGGAGGCTTGCGTCGCAGCCGCAGCCGGCGCTGCAAGGCGGTGAACCGCTCGAACAGCCAGCGGTGGGTGACGAAATTGAACGGGAAGCGAAACTCGAACCGCTCCTTCTCGAGCCCGCCTTTGACCCAACTGCGCTGCGTGATGTCGACTGCCTGGATGAAATCGATGCCGGCGCGCCGGCGAAGAAACTCCTGCAGGCTGCGCAACGGCCGAAGGGGAACGCAGCTGGCGCTGATCAGCATCAAGTGGTCCGCGCGGAACACCGGGTCTTCGGTGGCCACCCGCAGCAGCCGATGCGTTGCATCGACAAGACTGTAGTCGCCCCAGGCACACCGCACTCTTTCGGGCACGAAGGCATGCTGCACGTCCGACGGAATCTGGCGGGCCAGCTCGTCGCGTTCAGCCTGAGTCCGGCGCCCGTCGTAGTGGACATGGACCTTGATCTGCGGGTCGGCGAAAAACGGCGACCGCAGGGCTTGGGCGACCCGGGCCGCGGGCTCGTGGCACAGCAGCAGGATGGCCACGCGTGGCAGCCCATCACGCTCGACGGCGGTCGCGGACCGGCTGCTCGATGGATGCGTCCCGTCCATCAAAACCACGTGCCCGCCTGCATGAAGCCGAGCTGCATCAACTGGCTGCTGCCCGCATAGCGGACCGACACTTCGGGGTCGCGCAACACGACGTCACCTGCGTCAAAGTAGGCCTTGTACTCGGTGCTGCCAGCGTAGTGTTCGCCACGAACCATCTCTTCGGAGGCCTTCTCCCGCAGCAGGCTCACATACTTGAAATGAAACAGCACGGCCGACACCGCGTCCTTGCGCTCGTGGACAGTGCAATTCAGGCGCTTGTCGTTCAAATGGTGCATCGAGGAAACATAGCGCAGCCCCTTCGACCAGCGGACCAAAGGCACCTTGTTCAGCGCCGGCGCCTGCGCGGGTCGATCGGCAAAAAACCTTCGCATCCGGACACCGCCTTGCACCCAGAAGCCTTGCGTGTGCGGATCGAAACGCTGCGTCAGATTGAAGCGGTCGAACCAGGGGCAGACCTCGAAGGGGTCGCTGCCCGGCGTGAGCGTGGTGCGACTCAAAGGGCCGTCGCCGTAGGCGTCCAGCAGCACGGCGAACAGGCTCGGTTGGCCAATCGCGTCCAATCGCGCCGTCAGGCTGCGCAGGTCACGCTGTTCGCTGTAGGGGTAGACGAGAAACTCATCAGGGTCGACCGTGACGCACCACTTGCCGACACCGTAGCGCGCCAGCAGCGTGTTGCACCAGTCCATGCCGAAATTGGAGGCCTTGTAACTGCCATTGGCGAGCCACACCGAGCAGTCCGGTTGCTGCCCAAGGTAGTCCTGCAGGCCGTCATCCGAGAGGTTGTCGAGCACCAGAAAATGGCCAACGCCAAGCCTCCGATAGTGGTCGAGAAAGGCTGGCATCCGGGCCATCTCGTTGCGCACGCAGCACACGAGCAGGCTCCAGGCGGCGGCAATCCGGTCCGGATGGACGGACTTCGCCACCAACTGCTCGGCATGTCGCTCGATGCGTTGCCGGTCGATTCTGTCAGTGCGCCACATCAGGCCCCCAACGACTCTTCATTCCAGAAGTAGAGCCGGCCGACCCTGAACGGCAGCTTCACCGTCACCGTGGGTCGCACGCCGTTGTTCCATTCGGTGAATTGAGCCTCGCTGAGGCCGCTCACCGTGGTGTCGCCGTCGGCCAGGTCTTCGGGTTCGGCGACCACCATGACGATGTTGCGAGCCACGCGCTTGGCCTCCAGGAAGCAGGCCCGTTGGCATGGCGACAACTGATGAAACACGCGCAGCGCGACGAAGACCTGGTAGCGCTTGTCGGCAACAGGCCAAGGCGTCTCGCGCCCGTCGTGGAACCAGGTGGGCACATAGTTGAGCTGTGCCTTCTTGGCGGCAAAATCGATTGTCTCGCTGCCGTGGACGATCGAGACGCCGCCGGGCCCCATTTCCAGAACGTCGCTTGCGCTGCGCGGACGGCAGAGCTGGACGAAGTCGATCGCACTCTTGTGGTATTCCCAGCGGATCGTCATGGTCTTGGCGCGCTCCGGGGAAAGCGATTCAACCGCGGCGGCGTATTCGTCGCCGGTCAGGTATCGCACCGCTTCGCGCGCAGGCTTGCCGCCCGATTCGATGTGATCTCTGATCAGCCGTGACACCAAGGAGACGTCGCTCGTCGCGCCACCTGGCTGCCTGTCGGCTGCTGCCCACTCCGGGTGTCGCTCCAGGAAAGCGCGGTGCACGAAGACAACGCGCACCGGTATCCGCTCCACACGAAGCAACTTGGCAACGGCCAGCCGGTGCCGGCCGTCCAGAAACAGCAGCTTGCCGTCTTCGTTGATGCCAAGCTTGATCTCGTGGTCGGAACTGACGCCGGACGGATAGCCTTCACGAACGAACCGACCTAGCTCGGACGAGTCACTGAGCGCTCTTTCGGCGATGGACGCCTGTTCGAGGAAGCCATGCGTGCGAATCGACTCGTACAGGGCTCGGACGTCGTTCTCGAGGCGGTTCAGCCATTCTTCCCTCGTGCGACAGTTCCACAGGACTTCACCGGATTCGATCAGCTTCAGATTGCGCTTGAACCATACGGTGGCTTCCCAAGGCTCACCGCGCATGAAGACGGCCCGGAACGATCGGTAGACGGTGGACTCTTCGAACCGTGGCCCGGTCCCCATCGGCGGCCGGGCCACCACCTGCTCGAACGTGTTCACCTGCCCCCACCGTTGGCGACCGAAGTCAGGCGCGCGGACCGGGCTCTGATAGATCGGGGTGGAGTGGTGGACGGTGTAGATTCGGTCGGTCACGATGAAATCCAGGGCACGATGATGGGTCACGCAGGCCGGCAATGGGCCCGGCACCGACCGCTTGCATCAACGCAGCGCGGCGGGGGAATACAGCCCATCGAGCATGGCGTAGTCGGCGGCGAAGATGTCCACCAGCTTGTCGAAAACCTTCGGCGGCAGGTCCTTGACCTGAAGCTTCGGCCCTCCACGCTGTGAGTGCGGCAGCGACATCTGGACGCCTGTTCGTTGCTGCAGGTCGGCCACCAGGTCATCCAGGGCCTCAAAGGGGTAGACCTTGTCGAAGGCCTTCAGCGGAGCGCTGAACTCGCTGATCGGGCGGAAGTGGTGGTCGATCGTCGGGATTTGCCGATAGGTTTGGAACCGCTCGACGAACTGAGCCAGGCTGGGGTCGAACGCAAAGCTCTCCAGTTCCAGCGCCGGGTTGAGATTCAGCCTTTCCACATAGTTCCTGGACAGTTCCTTGTGATGCAGGACGCGGTTGCTGAAGGCAGACAGCAGGCGCTTGATCGGATCGCGCACCACCACGAACCGGAACCCTGCCGCACTGACATCGCGCATGCGAAGGTCGAAATACCGGTGCACGTGGTTCGCACCTTCGGCCAGCGCCGGCGAGAACGGCAACCCCGTGGCGGCCCGGAAGAACACTTCCTTGATCGAGGTGCAGGCCACCTTGGGAATGGGTTGGTAGCCAATGGACCACGGTGCGAGGAAGATGCCCTCGATGGCTTCACGGCCGACGGGTTCGAACGCGATTTCCGCCAGTTGCACCGGCACGGCTTTCTCGTCCGCCCGGTACAGCATAGTCGCCGGCTGACGCCGCGAGACCCGGATGGCGACCGGCTTGAACCGCGCCTGGGCTGCGCTCGGCTCGTCAGGCATCTTGGCTGCAACGGCCGGCGAGGGTTGGTCCCAGCCAAGCCGCTGACGATGGTCGCCCTGACGCAGAAACAGGCGACGATCCGGCTGCGTGGCACCCGCCGTCACGACGACACCGGACAGGCGCACCGAATCGCCCTCACGAAGCACCGAAGGCATTCGATCGAAGCGGACCAGGCGCGCCGAAGCCGCCCCTGGACCTGACGCGAGGCGCTCCACGGGTTTCAGGCAGGCCGGCGCCAGATCCGGACTGCCCGCCCAGAGTGCCTCGCGCTGCAAAAGCTCGAGCCAGCGCGGGTCGAGTGCTGCGACGAGGCTCTTGATCTCGCCGGCCAAGCGGGCCTGCCATGCGGATTCGGCGCCAGGGTTGGCGGCGGCTTCGCCGATGAACGCCCTGAACTCGCGCCAGGCGCTGCCTTGTCGCGATTCGTCTGCCGCCAGTTCGTCCAGCGCGAGCCAGTGGACCGGCTGCTTCGCCCCGCTCAAGGCGAGTTGGACGCTGCCCAGCCTGGCCGCCGCTTCACGGTCCTGCTCGATCAGGTTTTCGATCAACGCCGACTTCTGCACCGGACCAAACTGGTCGGCCAGTCGCGTCGTTGAATCGCGGATGAAGACGATCACGTTTCGGCCACTGCGCTGGGCGCCGGCGTCGGTGATGGCGGCGTGAAAGTTGTCCGGCCATCGGTCGACGCTGTGCACGAGGCCGCCGACGTTGCCGAGATAGCTGCGCAGCCGCTTTTCGTCGGCCTCCCGCGGTATGTCCTTTCGCCACCCTTTGGCAAGTGCTGCATGCTCGCCCGTTTCGGCAAAAGGCTCGACCGCGGGCTGGCCACCGTTCAAACCGGCCAGCAATGCGTCGGGCAGCCAGCGACCGATCTGGCCTGACATGCGCCAAAACCAGATGGATTGAGTGGTCTGGTCGGTGCGACGGGGGGGATCGGCCAACGCGGAAGTGTCAGTTTTCATGTGGCGAATGGACCCAGGTCATGCTGCCTGAATATGTCGCGGTAACGCTCGGTCGAACCAGCGAACCATCGGTTTCGGCGAGCATGCCCGCGTACTTGCGATATTCCTCGGCCCCGTTGAAGTGCTGCTTGCGTGCCACCTCGGTGAGCACCTTGCGCCGGAAGCCGGCGTGGTATTTGAAATGGGCAAACCAGACGGGCTCCGGCGCGGGCCTCAGGTTGCTGGCGTAGTGCAGCCCCTCGGACAACCGCACCCACGGCTGGTACTTGAAGACCGCCAGCTTTTGCGAGGTGTAGAGATTCGGTGCGGAATCCGGGATCAGCCGGTGGCGCAAGGCGCTGAGGTACGTCGGCCCGTTCGAAAACGCGCCGGAGCCCATGGCCCAGCGCAGGACGGGCACGCGGTCGAAGCATGGCGCCGCTTCGAAGGGCGCCTGTTGGGAGAAGTCGGCGGCGTCGAGATCCCCGGCCGGGTACATGTCGACCATCAGCACCCGAGCGGCGTCATGCCCTGCGGCCTCCAGGTTGCCCACCCATTGGTCGAGCGAGATCTGCTCACAGCCGGGGAAGACGAGAAACTCGTCGAGATCGGCCAGCAGCACCCACTTGCCGAGCGCGTGCGCCCCCAGCACCGCCTGCTGCCAACTGACGCCGTAGTGGGAGTGCTTGTACTCGGTGTCCGCCGAATACAGCACCACGTCGGGCTGGGCCGCCAGGTACTCACGCGTACCGTCGTCGGACAGGTTGTCGACGAAGACGAAGGCGCGCACGCCCAGTTTCCGGTAGTGCTGAAGAAAGTGCGGCGCCAGGGTCCGCTCGTTGCGCGCCACGGCCACCAGCAGCACCGAGGCGCCGTCCAGCAGTTGCAACCGGCCAACCGGACTGAGCAACTCGAGCTGATTGGTGCCTTCTCCGCCCAGCCGCACCGGCGCCGACGTGGGCCAGATGCGGGCAGGCAGCAGTTGGTCACCGGCCTGGGCCGCGTGCACCGCCGGCATGTCAGCATGGCCGTCCAGGTGGGTGACCAGCGTCGGCGTCTGCCGCGACGGGTAGAACAGGTTGTCGTAGGCGTTGACTGGCACGGCGTCGGCCCCGAACCGGCGCCGGATCAAGGTGTAGTGGCCGTGACTCGACAACCCGATGCCGCGCGTGGCCAACAGGTCGCCCAGCAGCTTGTCTTCGAGGTAGGCGCTGCGGGTCAGCCGGGCACCGCCCGTTGTCTGCAGCGCCAGGCCAATCTGCGCCATTGCGTGCCGGCTGAGGCAGTAGCCGGCGCCACCGTCCGCATAGATCGACGGCTCGGGCGACTTGTCGGCCGAACGAGCGGCGCGCTCGGTGCTCGCTCGGCTCTGATGCCAGACCCGGTTGGTGCCGCCGATGTCTCGATGCAGGCGCCGACCGTGGTAGTGGTGCCCGAGGTAAGGCGACTGCGCAAAGTAGGCCTCGGCCGCCAGGTGGCAATCGTCGTCGATCTTCAGCAGGTGCTCGAAGCGGGTGTTCCGGTGGACCCAGTCGACAAGTGCGAGCGTCTTGGCAGGCAGCGCTTCGTAGGCGTCCGACACGGCCAGGCCAAGCACGTTGCCCTGCAAGCGGCCATCACCGTCGCCGACCACGACGATCCATGGAATGCCCAGCCGGTCAAGATCGCCCGCCCACGTGTCGCGGATGGCCTGGACCCGCCCCGACAAATTGCGGCGGCACGAATAGATCGCCACCAGCGTCGAGCGGCCCGATCCGTCTGCGGCCAGCGCTGGCGACGCGCAGGCACTGCCCGCCGATTGCAGGACCGACTCGCCGTAGCGCTGCAAGAGCAGACGGCGCATCTCGGCGACGACGCGGTCCAAGGCTTCGTCAGCGCGCTCGATCAGAGCCGCCTCGAGCAGGCTGTAGCTGCCGATCAACGCCGCCGGCGGTTGGGGCAGCTCGATGCACGCATCGAACGCCGCGAGCCAACCCTCACGCAGGTCGATGAGACGAGCCAGCCGCCGGGGAACCGGCAGCGCATCACGGCAACGCAGCCAGTGCGCGCAGGCCAAGCGCACGCCCACGTAGTGCCCGTCGCGCTGGCTCAGGGCGCGCAGGGCGCGCACTTCGTTGGCGGACAGCGCCGCATCGACCGACCCGGCGGCCATGCAACGCCCGACCATGGCGGCCATCGTGCGCTGCCGCGGCAGGCCAGGCACATCGGCCAAGGCGCGAATCTCTTCCTGCAGTGCTGCGCTCGGAGCCAGCACAGGTCGACCACCCGTCGCCGCGGGCAGCGCTGCCAGGCGCAGCGCCTCGTTGCGCCCCGCCAGCAGACCCGCCAGCCGATGAAGCGGCTCGCCGCAGGAGCGCTGCAGCAAGGCCATCGACAGCTCGCGCGCGACGATGTCGGCATCGATGTTGTCGTTGGCGCGAAGCCAGGCGACAGCCCGGGCGGCGTCCGCCAGACAGGCGTCATCACCGGCGTGACCCAGCTGCAGCGCCGTGCGCACGCTGTCCCAACAAGCGCGTGCTTCGAGCAGCGCAGGCGACCAGCCCCCCACCGGACGGGCTTCGCGGTCCATGGCGCTCCAGAAATCCGGCACCAGGGCATAGCAGCGCAATGCCATGCCTTCGGCCCGCCACATCACGGTGGCGTCGGGCTCCTCCTCGGACGCCAGCAGCCTCATCAGCGCTTCGATCAGCCGCGCATCGTGCAGGCGTGACCAGTAACCGGCCTCGCTCAGGGACTGGAGCAAGTCGAGGAATGCACCGAGAAACGCCGATCTGGCCACGGAGTCCCTGGCCTGCGGATCGGCGTGGTCCAGAGCGGCGTGCATCGCACTGGCAACGCACTCCGTGTTCAACCAACCGGTCGCGCCTGCAGCAATCTTCGACAGTGCGCCATGCGCCAGCGTCCAGTCGGAGCAGGCTGCCGCCTCCGGCAACAACAGGGACAGCTCCCAGGCCGAAGCGCTGACGCTCAGGGCCCGCAATCTCCCGGCCTCCAGATGCGGCCGCAGCGACGGGTACTGACCCGTTCCGCAGAAGAAGGGGATCACCGACCACAGGAAGCGTTGCCGGATGGTCCCGCTCGCCTGGCCGTTGCCCAGCACCGTTTCCAAGGCATCGAGCGGGCGCGACGGGTCGGCAAGGAGCCGCGCATTGAACTCGCGCACCAGCTGCCATACGGTGACGGTGGCGTAGTCGTGCAACGCCGCATCGGCCAGGGCCGCTTGATCGACCTGGCCGACGGCATCGGCGCCAAGGAACTCGGCGACGCCATAGCGCTCGGCTTGGGTGGACGCGAATGCCCGCTGCCTCGCATCCAAGGTGTTCCACAGCCCCGCGGCCGCGACATGCTCCATCACGAGCAGCGCGGCGTACTGGCGCTCCCGACGCGCCTCGGCCGTTTCGTCGGGCACGGCGGCCACTTCCGCATCACGCTGGCGATCGAGCCAGGTGACGATCATGGCGCGTGACAGGTGCAGCGGCTGCTCCTGCAAGCGCCGACCCGCGACGAGCACCACCAACGACAGCGCATTCTGATCGCCAGGCGCCGCCGCCCAGACAGTCGCCGGGATCTCGACTTCGAAGCCCAGGCGGCGTCGATCGGACTGCAACGCGCGCTGGACATCGTCGCGCTCGACGCGGATCACCGCACAGTCCACCGGCCTGCCATTGCAAACCAGGCGGATCGCCTCGTCCTCCAGGCCGTCGAGGCAGGCCCAACCCCGGACCACCGCGTTTTCAATCGATTCGATGTGACCGCGCAGTCTCGCCCCTGGGTGGTTGGCGAGCAACTCGACGACATGCCAGCCGCCGCGGAACGCGACCTGTTCTTCCAACCATGCGGCCTCGGCGTCGGCAGGCCGCGGCGACGGCGAGACGGCATGCACATGCGCCGCCAGTTCGATGAAGCGGTCTTCCCACGCAGTCAACGCAGGTTGGTCGCGCAACGACTCGACCAGGCGCTCCACGCGCTCCGGCAACGGGACGCGCCCTGACTGTGCTCCGGCCCGCACGTCGACCGCCCTGGCCGCGCCACCGGGAGACCAGACCACCTGCGGCAGATGAAGGCGGAAGCCCAGCGCAACATCGGTGTCGAGGCCCAACGCATCGAGCGCGTCGAGGCGGTGCACCGCCTCGACGCGGGCCGGCGTCTGCTCGCCGTCCACCCACAACTCGACGACCGCCTGCCGCCCTTCTGACGCCACAGCCCAGCCAACCACCGTGGCGCCTTCGATACGTTCGACCACCAGCTGCTCGCGCAAGGGCGCCGAGGCGGCCTCGTCGGCCGAGCTGTTGTCCGAGCTGGCGCGCGCGCGGGCCGCAGAACGAAGACTGGGAAAAATCATGGGAACGTCAGGCCGCCGGCCGCAAGTCAGCCAGCGGTAAATCGAAGGACGCGGCAGACAGCAACCGGTCGGCCAGTTCGTCCGGGTGGTCGGCCAGCGACAGCGGCAGCAGCAGGTGCGACGGATCGTTCAGGCGCGTGCGTTCAGCCTGGGCTCCGAGGTCGAACACTGCGATGCGGCGGCCGCTGTGCAGCGCGCCGGACAGCACATAGCAATAGGTCTCCGGCCAGATCGAGGGGATCAGCACGACATGCGGATCGGCGGCGCTGATCTTTTCGAGCAGCTCGTTATCGAAGTAACGACCCAGCAGCACCACGCCCTGGTCGGCCAGGCGCGGATCGTCCATCGAATAGCCAAGCAGCGAGACCTTCAGCGGCAATGCGCGGTTACGCACCGACTGGGCCAGCCCGAGCACGACGTCATAGCCCTTGATTCGGCTGATCGCGCCGATGACCAGCACCCGCAGCGACTCGCCCGGTGCCAGGCGCAGCGGTGGCGATTCGCGCGGCGGCGGATCGTCTTCATGCGGCTCGATGCTGACGCGCAGCTGCGGCGCCATCTGAGCCAGACGACGGGCGACGTCAGCCGAAGGCACGACGACCTGCTGCGCCGCGGCCAGCAGTTGCAGCGATTGCGCCCGCCAAGTCTCGATCGTGCCGGTCTGCTCGATCAGTTTGTCTTGCGTGAGGCAACGGTTGCAGTCGTCGGCGCTCGGTTCACCGCAGTGGCGCCCTTCCGGCGTGACCAGGTTGACGCGTGGACAGACTGCGTAGTAGTCATGCACGGCCAGCCGGATCGCCAGGCCCAGGCGCTGCGCGGCCCCCATCAGGTGCTGCGCGGTCGCGGCCGGGAAATCGATCAGGTGGTGCAGATGGATCTCGCTGATCGACAGCTCGCGCAGCGCTTCCTCGAGCATGCCGTCCACATGCAAGGGCAGCGCGGCCAGGTTCTGCAGGCCATACAAGCCAGGGTGCAGCAGCGCAACGCAGCCGGCCTCGTGCGAGGGTCGCAGCTCGAAGGCCGCGGCGCCCTGAGCCAGCAGGTGTTGAGACTGCTCCAGCAAATGACGCTCGGTGCCGCCGCCTCGGTTGTGGCAGACCAGCAGCACGTTGCGGGCGGTCTTCAGGCGCTTCAGCCGCGCCAGGTCCATGCGGGCCCGGTAGACCCAGGCGGGGTCTTCGGCAATGTGCCGTGCGACATCGGCCTCGTAGTGCGGATGCAGCTTGGCCAGCGTCCGGATCGCCTTGGCGGTGCGCTCGGCGGCTTCACCCTTGAAGCTGACCGAGCCGACATGGCGCACGAACACGTCGCAGGCCAGCGCATTGCTCCAGCCGCGCCGGATGGCGCGCTGGCAGAAGTCGTTCTCTTCGCCGTAGCCACGGCCGAAATGGCGCTCGTCGAGCAGCCCAATGTCGCGGATCGCCTCGCGCCGCATGTACATGCAAAAGCCGACCCCGGTCGGCGTGCCGACATGCTTGCCCGGGTTCACCTCGGCCGCCAGGCGGTCGATCTCGGCCGGCGTGATCTCCAGGCCCAGCCGGTTGTCGCTCAGCGTTTCCGGGTAGCTGCAGATCGTCGCGTTGTTCGACAGCGGCGTCACGGTTGCCAGCCGCGGGTGATCCGCTGCATGGCGCAGCAGCCGATCCAGCCAGTCGTTGTAAACCTCGGTGTCGCTGTTGAGGATGACCACGTCGCGGTCACGGTGCAGCCGCAAGCCACGGTTCACCGTCTTGACGAAGCCCTGGTTCATCCGGTGCTGCTCGAGCGTGAAGAGATCGCGCCCGGCCAGGCTGCGCAGCATCGCGTTCAGTTCGGGCACGGGGCCTGCATCGTTGATCACGATCACTTCGTGCGGTGTGTTGACCGGCGCACTCAGCACCGTCCACAGGCAACGCAGCGTTTCCTGGGCTCCCCCATAGACCGGAATGATCACGTCGACGACCGGCTCGGCGGTGCGTGGACGCGGTGCCAGCGTGGCCCAGCGTGCCGGGTCGAGCATGTCGGCTTCGGCAGCATCCACAGCGGCCGCAGGCAGCACCCGCGACATCGTCTGCTTGTCGTTCAGGTGATGCGCGACATGACCGGTGGCGAACAGCGACAGCGGGTTGCCCTTGGCCACGCGCAGGCCCGGCTGCGAGCCGAGCAGACGCCGCATGTCGACCCCCGGCAGCGGGCTGCGCCCCTCACGCCAGCCCCAGCGCTGGAAGTGCTCCAGCGCGTCCAGGCCGGACTGGACCACGTCAGGGTTGCTTTGCAGGTAGTACTCGGCGTCGAACCACGGCGTCGGCGACAGGCCCTGGAAACGCGATACCAGGCCGTAGTGCAGCAGCCGGTTGATGCCGTGGCGCGGGCCGCAATGGGCGTCGTAATGGCGCAGATCGAACAACGGCGTCGGCGACAGGTTGGCCGAATCGCCCACCAGCACGTAGTGGCGTAACGGCGACATGCCGCGCAGCTCACTCGGCTCGATCTGGGCCAGGTAGTGTTCACGATCGAACAGGCCCAGATGACGCGTCAGCTCGATCTCGAACGACAGCAGCGCCTGCCGGTTGCCCCACAAACGACCGACGGCACGCACCAGGCGGATGCCTTGCAGCATCACCTGGGCGTCGAAGGCACGCTTGGGTACCGCAATCACAAAGCCGCCTCCATTGCCGCCCGTCCCTGGCCCGGACCGACCCTTGTCGAGTCGTGCCGGGCGCTCACTGTCAGAAGGTGGTCAGCACCTTGGCCGAAATCGCCAGTTGATAGAGGATCGACGTGATGCCACGCGCCACTTCCACCCACTTGGTCTCGACCTTCGGGAAGACGATGATCTCGTCGCCCGGACCGGGCTTGGCACCGCTCGGCGCAATGCTGCCATCCGGACGCATCAGCAGCGTCTTGTTCCGATCCGAACGCTGGGTGTAGCCGCCGACCAGGTCGACATACTCGTCGACGCCGTAGTTGGGCGTGTAGACCAGGGTGTTGGCGAAGGTGACCTCACCACTGACCGAAACCAGGTTGCTGCGCTCGGGCAGGCGGACGACATCGCCGTCTTCCATCACCGTTTCAGGCGCCTGCTCCTTGCTGGCCAAGACCACCTGGCCCTTGGGCACGATTTGGCGAGCGCGCTCGACGAACTGCAGGATCAGCTCGGCCTCGGTCTTGCGCAGGTTCGCTTCTTCCATCGTCGACGAGCGACCGGTCAGCGCCGTTACCTCCAGGCCCCGCAGCGTCTGGTCCAGGCTTTCTTTCTGCTTGGCCGCCACCGACCGGCGGTACAGCTGCAGCGCGTCCATGTTCGCCTGCGGCGCTGGCTTCAGGCGGGCGATCACGTCCCGCAGGCGCGCGCCGTACGGCATCACGAACGAGCGCTCGCCCAGGTGGGCGCCATCGATGCGGACCAGGATCGTGGCCGGGTACTTGTCGGCCGTGATGCCGACTTCGTCGCCGGCCTGGATGACGACCTCCGCGGCCTTTTCGATCGGGTGGTACTCGCTGCGGCGCTCGGCACCGATCGAACGCACGATGCTGATGTGGGTCGCATTCGGATTCGGCTGCGCCAGTGCCATCAGCTCGGTGCCGGTCACCTGCGGCTTGCTGAGCTCGAACTGGTACGGGTTCAGCACCTCACCCGACACGACCACCGCATGGCGGCGCGGGGGCACGACGATGGTATCGCCGTCCTGCAGCTGCAACGCCTCGATCTCGCCTTTCAGCAGGAATTTGTACAGGTCGATCCGCGCGCGCAGCTTGCCGTTGCGCATCACGTCCACCGCCAGGTAGCTGCCACGATCCGGGTCGATGCCGGCGGCGCGGTCGATGTAGTACAGCACCGAGTCGGATGACAGGCCGCCGTACAGACCCGGCGCGCGGACGAAGCCGGTGACGTAGACCTTCACCGGCTGCGCCGCCTCCAGCGTCGCATAGACACCGACGTTGGCACGGAAGACCTTCTTGACCGCGTTGTCGACCAACTGGTTCAGGTCGCCATTGCGAACGCCGACCACCTTCACCGGGCCGACGTTGGGAATGAAGATGTTGCCCTGAGCATCGATCGGCTGCACCGCCTCGTAGCCGGCGGCACCCCACAAGCGCACCAGCACGCGGTCACCGATGGCCAGCTGGTAGTCGGGGTTGAAGCCGCTGAACGTCACGGCACCGAAGCGGCCGCTGAACATTTGCGAGCCGAAAACGATCGGCTTGGCACCGGTGGTGGCCGTTGGCGTCGGCGGCAATGGCGCCGTGGGCGACGGAGGCGCCACCACCGGGGCGCCGACGGGCACCGGCGCCTGTGGCTGGGCCGAGGTGCCCGCCGTGGGCACGCCGGTATTCGGCGTCGGCGCCGCCGTCGTCGTCGTGCCGGTGGTCGTCGGCGGCACGGTTCCGGGCTGCGTGGTCTGCGGTGTCGTCTGCGCCAGGGCCAGGCTGGTCAGCGCACTGAGCGTCAAGGCCGCGATCAGGGCGCGTGGTGTGGTGCGGTTCATGGCGTTCAGTCCTGATGTTCCTGGATGGTGGCGACGATCAGCCGGACCACCGAGTAGACGATGGCGCACAGCGCAAGCAAGGTGAGCAGGTTGTAGATGCGGCGAGGGTACTCCGCCGACTCGGCCTTGATCGGCGCCTCGACGATGACCAGGCTCTTGAGCTTGCGTACCGCCTCAAGGCGCGCCGCCTCCAATGCGGCGTTGGCAGCCTTGTACTGGTCTTCTGCAATCGCGGCGTCCAGCACCAGGGCCTGGTACTGGGTGTTCAGCGTGCCCAGGCGATCACCGCCCTCGGAGTTGGTCGTGCGCGCCTTCTCCGCGTCCAGCTGGGCCCGGTTGGCGGCCACTTGCTGCTTCAAGGTCACGATCTGCGGCGCATCCGGCTGCATGAACGCCAGCTTGCTCTTCAGCTCGGCCTCCAGGCGCGCCACGGTCGCCTGCAGTTCGGCGGTCAGCGCCGACGCGGCAGTCGACTGGGCGATCGGATCGAGGATCTTGTTGACCGTCTGAAATTCGACCAGCTTGGCCTTGGCGGCCTGCCACTTGAGGGCCGCCGCATTGAACTCGCCCTTCGAGAATTGCATCTGCTCGGAGGCGATGCGGTGCGAGAACTCGTTGACGAAACGCTCGGCCGAATCCAGGATCGCCCGGTTCAACTTCTCGGCCATCTCGGGGTCGAAACCCTGGGTGCGAATCGTCAGCAGGCCGTTGACGTCGCTGAATTCCAGCTCGACGCGCGAACGGTAGTACTTGAAGAACCACTCCGCACTGCTGCCCGGCCACAGGCGGTAGAAGACGTCGGCGCGGGACTGTTCGAAGTGATCGCGCAGCTTCAACCGCTTGTCCAGTTCTTGCGCCAGCGTCGCCGAGTGCACGTAGTCCATCACGTACAAGGTGTCCTGCCAGCCCATCAGCCCGGCGCCGGTGCCCAGCGAGATGGCGCCGCCGCTTCCTGGATTGACGAGTGCCGACTGCACCGCAATCATCGACTTGCTGGTGTAGCGGTCGGAAGCGATCACCGCGTAGTAGATCAAGCCCAACGCCATCGGCAGGGCAATCAAGGCCAGCTTGAGCCGGCGGGGCGTGAATGCAGATGCCTTCATGGTTGCGTTGCCTTGAGTAGTTCCTGGAAGGCCGCGAGACCCTCGTCAACATCGTCGTACACCGTCGCATGACCGTTGTGGATAAACACAACGGTGCTGCACAGGTCCTTGATGTCCTTATGGTTGTGAGACACCAGAATCACGCCGGCGCCGGCGAGTTTCTCCCGAAACACCTGGGCCGCCTTCTTGCGGAAGATCGGATCGCCCACGGCCATGACCTCGTCGATCAGGTAGTAGTCGAAGTCGAAGGCCATGCTGATGCCGAAGGCCACGCGTGCGCGCATGCCGGGCGAGTACGAGCGCATCGGCAGGTCGAAGTAATCGCCGATGTCGGCGAACTTCTCGACGTATTCGATCTTCTCGCGCTTCTCCGGCCCGGACGCGCCGAACACCCGGCAGACGAAGCGGGTGTTGTCGCGCGCACTCAGCGAGCCCTGGAACCCCCCCGACAGCCCGACTGGCCAGGAGATGCTTTCGCTCGTGATCACCTCGCCTCGGTCGGGCGAATCCAGCCCGGCCAGCAGGTTCAGCAAGGTCGACTTGCCTGCGCCGTTGCGGCCGATCAGGCCCACGCCGGAGCCGCTCGGCAACTTGAAATTCAGGTCCTTGAAGACGTACTTCCGGCCATGGGCGCTCGGGTACGACTTGGTGAGGTTTCGCAGTTCGATCATCGCGTCTTGCTCACGACCGAACCAGCACGCGCTGCCGGTTGACAAAGAACAGCGACACGCCGAGGAACAGCAGCACCATGCCCACCGCCAATGGGTAGTCGAGGTTGACGCCCATCAGCGGGTGGTAAGTCGGGAAGAAGGCCCAGCGCGACAGCTCGACCAGATGCAGCAAGGGGTTCCACATCAGGATCTGGATCACCAGGGGCGGGAAATTCGTGATGGGGATCAGCACGCCCGAAGACAGATACAGCGGAAACGAAGTCAGCTGCAGGAAGGTGCTGAGTGCCGGGAACTTCTTCACGCCCACGGCCGACATCAACCCTGCTCCGACGCCCCAGAGGATGAAGATCGAAACGATGCCCATGTATTCAATGGGTTTGTCCGGCAGCCAGCGATAGCCCATCCAGGCGAAGATCAGCATGAAAGCGACGAAGATCATCGTGTACATCACGACTTCCATGATCGCCCGCGCGGCCATCGCATCGGCCGGCTTGACCTGCCGGTAGCCGAACAGGCCCGCATTGCCCTCGACCGCGTTCATCATCCGGAACCAGATATTGCGGAAGGTGAAGAACGGGATCATCGCGATCGTCAGGTAGACCGCCACGTCGATCATCACGCCCGCGGTGCGTTCACGAACGATCACGCGCAGCAGCAGCAGCACCGCGATGTTGGCCATCGGCTCGAACAGCACCCAGACCAGGCCGACCAGGCGATTGCCGAAGCGCGTCTTCAACTCGCGCAGGATGAGCGCGAAGACGACGGCCTTCTGGATTTGCCAGGAACTGCGTTTCATGGTCGGGGTTGGGCGATGCCGGTCGAACGCGCCAGCAAAGCGGGAACTCTATCCGACGCGACAGGGGGAGGTCCCGGCGGTCTGTCAGCAAGTATCAGCACAAATCCCTCCGCGGCCGGCACCCAGGCCAAGACCGGGTGCCTTGTCATTCGCGCCGCCATTGTGCCCTGGCCAGGCCCCAAGCCCCTCCACGAATTGGGGGCAGCCTCCCGCAGCGCTGCGCCGGCGCCACATCCGGCCCGGCCCCGGGCCGATGCGCTGCCGACGACAATGCGCCGCGCGCCACCATGAACATCCTCTTCATCCACCAGAATTTCCCCGGCCAGTTCCGCCACCTGGCCCCGGCCCTGGCCGCGGCGGGGCACCGGGTCGACGCGCTGGCGATGCACCAGCGCCCCCCGCCGCGCGGCGTCACCCAGCACGTCTATGGCGTTCAGCGGCGCCCCGGCAAGGACGTGCACCCTCTGCTGAGGGAGGCCGAAACCAAGATCCTGCGCGCCGAGGCTTGCGCGGCGGCGATGCTGCAGCTGGCCAAGGGTGGCTATTGGCCGGACCTGGTGATCACCAACCCGGGCTGGGGCGAAGCGCTGTTCGTCAAGGACGTCTTCCCCGACACCAAGCTGGTCAGCCTGCTCGAATTCTTCCACGGCACGCCGGACGGCGATTTCGGCTTCGACCCCGAGTTCTCCGCGCCGTCGATCGAGGCCCGGATGAAACATCGGCTGAAAAACCTGGCCTTGATCGAGTCGCTGCTGGCGATGGACCATGGCGTCGCGCCAACCGCCTGGCAGGCTTCGCGGCTACCGGCCGAGTACCGCTCGCGCGTTGACGTGATCTTCGACGGCATCGACACCGACCACGTGCGGCCCGATCCGGCCGCGCGCTTCACGCACCCCCAAGTGCCGGTCGAACTCGCCGCCGGCGATCCAGTGGTGACCTTCGTCAATCGCAACCTGGAGCCCTACCGTGGCTACCATGTGTTCATGCGTGCCCTGCCCGAGATCCAGCGCCGTCTGCCCGATGCGCGGGTGCTGCTGGTCGGGGCGGACAGCGTCAGCTACGGCGCCGCCGCGCCGGCCGGCACGACCTGGAAGCAGCGTTTTCTCGACGAGGTGGCGGGCGACCTGGACCTGAGCCGCGTCCATTTCCTCGGCCAGCTGCCCTATGCCAGCTACCTGCGCCTGCTGCAGGTGTCGGCGACCCACGTCTACTTGACCTACCCATTCGTGCTGTCCTGGAGCTGCCTCGAGGCGATGAGCGCCGGCTGCCACGTGGTCGGCAGCCGCACGGCGCCGGTGCAGGACTACATCGAGGACGGCGTCAACGGCAGCCTTTTCGACTTCTTCGATCAGCACGCATTGGCCGACCTGGTCGAAGACGCGGTGCGCAACCGGCCTGCCCACGCCAGTTTGCGCGAAGCCGCCCGCCGCACGGTGGTCGAACGTTGCGACCTGCGCAGCGTCTGCCTGCCGCAATGGCGGGCCATGCTGTCGACGCTGATGGAGCAGCCGGTATGAGGGATGGAGCGACCTGATGTGGCGCCGCCTGCTCGGCAGCCAGGCCCGCATCGTGCCGCCAGTTGGCACGCCGGCCACCGCCGCGGCGGCGCGTCGCCTGCTGGTGTTGGAAGAAGGGGCCACGCCCAGCGGCGACTACATCCTGTTGCCGTGGTTGGCCGCGATGGGTCCGCCGGTGGTGCGGCTGGATGCCCGCCAGGCGCCCCGCACCGGCCAGATCGAGCCCGGCGACTTCGTGGTCGTGCAGCGGTATCTGCACGCCCCCTGGCGCCAGGCCGTCGAGCGCCAACGGCCCGAGTTGGCCGGGCTGGCCTGGTTCCTCGACGATGACCTGCTCGATCCGGAGGCACTGACCGAACTCGCCGCCCCCTATGCGCGCAAGATTCGTCAGCTCGCGCTGTCACAGCGGCCGTGGTTCGAGCAGATGGGCAGCCAGTGGTGGGTCGCCACCGAGGCGCTGGCCCGCAAGTACGCGGAGGCCCGGCCGACCGTGTTGCCGCTGGCGCCGCCGCGCCGCCTCGTAGAGCCCGGGGTAGCAGTACGCGTCGTCTACCACGGCACGGCCTCTCACCAGCGTGAAATCGAGTGGCTGCATGACGTGATGGCCGAGGTGCAGCGGCGCTGCGCCCACACCTGGTTCGAACTGTTCGGCGAGTTGCCAGTCAACCGGCGCTTTCGTGACCTGCCGCGCGTCGCGGTGCTGCACCCCATGCGCTGGGAAAGCTACCTTGCCTACACCGCCGGCCAGCCGGCCGACATCGGTCTGGCCCCACTGCTGCCGGGCGTTTTCAACGCCGCACGCGGGCCGGTCAAGTTCATCGACTACACCCGCCAGGGCGCGCTGGGCCTGTACAGCCAGGTGCCGCCCTACGAAGGTTTCGTGCGTGACGGCATCGACGGTGTGCTGCTGCCGAACGAGCCCGAAGCCTGGGTCGAGGCGATCGCGCGCTGGGCCGGCGACGCACCGGGCCGCGCTGAACGCGTCGCGGCGGCACGCGCGCGCTTTGGCTGACGGCCGCGTTCAGGCTTCGGGCAGCGCGCGCCGGTACTGCACCGCCTCGGCCACCGCGGCGACACTCACCTCGCCTGCACCGGCCAGGTCGGCAATCGTGCGAGCCAGCTTCATCACTCGGTGCAGGCTGCGGCCGGACCAACCCAGCCGGCCAGCCACGGCTTGCAGGAATTGAGCGGCGGCAGGCTCGAGGCGGCACACCGCATCCAACTCGCCGGCGGCAATCTCGCTGTTCGGTGTCGCTTGGCGTTGCAGCTGTCGCTGCCGCGCGTGCGCCACGCGCTCGGCCACGGCCGCGCTGGCCTCACCGTCGGCAGCGCCCATCAGTGCCGCGGCCGTGATCGCGGGCACCTCGACCTGCATGTCGATGCGGTCCAACAGCGGACCCGACAGCTTGCCCTGGTAGCGCGCCACCGCGTCGGGCGAGCAACGGCAGTTCTTGCCCGTGGCGGCGAAAGCCCCCAGCCAACCGCAAGGACAAGGGTTCATCGCGGCCACGAGCTGGAAGCGTGCCGGGTACTGGGCCTGCCGTGCTGCCCGCGAAATCGTGATCTGCCCGGTCTCCAGCGGCTCTCGCAAGGCCTCGAGCGCTGCGCGCGGGAACTCGGGCAGCTCGTCGAGGAACAGCACCCCGCCGTGGGCGAGCGAAATCTCGCCCGGTCGCGGGGGCGAACCGCCCCCCACCAGCGCAACCGCGCTGGCGCTGTGGTGGGGGTGGCGCACCGGCCGGATGCGCCATTGCGCCGGCTCGAAGCCACGCACCGAGACACTGTGCAACGCCGCGGTCGCCAGGGCCTCGTCGTCGCTCATCGGTGGCAGCAGACCGGCCAGCCGCTGGGCCAGCATTGACTTGCCGGTGCCCGGCGGTCCCACCAGCAGCACGCTGTGGGCGCCGGCCGCGGCGATCTCCAGCGCACGCTTCGCGGCCGATTGACCCTTGACGTCGCGCAGGTCGGTCAACGCGACCGCGCCAGCGTCGGCTTCAGCCTGCGCCATCGGCAGTCCCAAGCCGCTGGCCTGGCCACCTCCCACCGGCTGCAGGGCCTGGACCACCTCCACCAGGTGGCGCGCAGCGCGGATGTCGAGCCCTTCGACCCGTGCCGCCTCGGCCGCACTGGCCGCCGGCAGCACGAGCGTCGGACGCGGCGTCGCCTCCCGCGCTGCCAACGCCAGTGCCAATGCACCCCGCACCGGCCGCAACTCGCCCGCCAAGGACAACTCGCCGGCGAACTCGAGGCCCTTCAGCCGCCGGATATCGACGAGGCCCTGCGCAGCCAGGATGCCGAGTGCGATCGGCAGGTCGAAACGGCCGGACTCCTTGGGCAGATCGGCGGGCGCCAGATTGACGGTGATCCGCTTGTTGTGCGGGAAGGCAAAGCCGCTCTCCGCCAACGCTGCGCGCACCCGTTCGCGGGCCTCCTTGACCTCGGTGTCGGCCAGGCCGACCAGCGTGAAGCTGGGCAGGCCATTGGCCAGATGAACCTCGACCCGGACTTCGGGCGCCGCGAGCCCGTCCAAGGCGCGGCTGGCGACAACGGCCAACGACATGCGAAACAACCTCCCTCGACGAAAGCGCCGGTGCATCGCCGGTCGCCCCAATGTCCCCGCGATTGTGCGCAGGCGAGCCGGAAATGCCCTTCCCCCGCTTGGGGGAGGCAATAGCGCACCGCATTGGTGCCATTTCGCATCAGCGATCGCCTTTGGTGCATCGCGGGCCACCACCAATGCACCGCTGTGCGACGTTTCCGCTTGTGACCGCATCACCGGGTCACCATGGCACGGAAGCTGCAAACAACCCCGCGGGAGTCCATTTGCATTGAGGAGTGCGCGAATGACGAGAACTATGAGCCCGGGCCTGATGGCCACCACCTTGTGGGTGGCGCTGCTGGGGTCTGGCGCGGCGCAGGCCGCCGACACGTCGCTGACCTTCAACGTCGGCGCCGTCAGCGACTACCGCTACCGCGGCATCTCGCAAACCCGTCTGCAGCCGGCGCTGCAAGGCGGCATCGACCTGGGCCTGGCCAACGGCCTGTACCTTGGCACCTGGGCCTCGACGATCAAGTGGATCGACGACGCTGGTGGCAATGCGGACATCGAAATCGACCTGTACGGCGGCTGGAAGGGCGAGATCGCCAAGGGCTTCACGCTCGATGTGGGCGCGCTGACCTACCAGTACCCCGGCAACGACCTGGACCCCAGCGCCAACACCACTGAGATCTACGGCGCCTTGAGCTACGCGATGTTCACGCTGAAGTACTCGCACAGCGTGACCAACCTGTTCGGCTTCGCCGACAGCAAAGGCAGCGGGTATGTCGACCTGTCGGCGTCGTTCGACGTCGGTGGCGGCTGGATGCTGGCGCCACACATCGGTCACCAGACGGTGCGCCACCTCAGCGCTGCCAGCTACACCGACTACTCGCTGGCGATCAGCAAAGACTTCAACGGCCTGGTGCCCAGCCTGGCCGTTGTCGACACCGACACCGACGCCTACGTCGGGCCCAACGGCAAGGACCTCGGCAAGGCCGGCGCCGTGCTGGGCGTCAAGTACAACTTCTGAAGCCCCAAACCTAGGAGCAAACAACCATGAAAATGGTGACCGCGATCGTCAAGCCGTTCAAGCTGGACGAAGTGCGTGAGGCCCTGAGCGCCATCGGCGTTCAAGGCATCACGGTGACCGAAGTAAAGGGCTTCGGTCGTCAAAAAGGCCATACCGAGCTGTACCGCGGCGCGGAGTACGTGGTCGACTTCCTGCCCAAGGTGAAGATCGAAGCGGCGATCGACGACGCACTCGTCGACCGCGTGATCGAGGCCATCGAGGCCTCGGCCCGCACAGGCAAGATCGGTGACGGCAAGATCTTCGTCTCTGCCTTGGAGCAGGTCGTGCGCATCCGAACCGGCGAGACCGGCAAGGACGCCCTCTAACTACATCCGAGACAAACCGCAATGAGAAAACTTCTTGCCTCCTTCGTCCTGGGCCTGGCCGCCCTGGGCTTTGCCGGGGTATCGCTGGCGCAGGACAGCGCCGCCTCGGCGCCGGCGGCCACGGCCAGCGCCCCTGTGGCCGAAGCCGCGGTCTCGGACGCCGCCACGCCACCGCCAACGGAAGCCGCTCCAGCCGCCGCCGCCGCCGCGGCTGCCCCGGTGCCGAACAAGGGCGACACCGCCTGGATGATGGTCTCGACGCTGCTGGTCATCATGATGACCGTGCCGGGCCTGGCGCTGTTCTACGGCGGCCTGGTGCGCAGCAAAAACATGCTGTCGGTGCTGATGCAGGTGATGGTCACCTTCTCGATGATCGGTGTGCTGTGGGTCATCTACGGCTACAGCCTGGCCTTCACCGAAGGCAACGCCTTCATCGGCGGCTTCGACAGGCTGTTCCTCAAGGGCATCTGGGACAACGCGGCCGGCACCTTCGCCAACGCCGCCACGTTCAGCAAGGGCGTCTACATCCCCGAGATCGTCTTCGCTGCATTCCAAGCCACGTTCGCCGGCATCACCTGTGCGCTGATCGTCGGCGCCTTTGCCGAGCGCATCAAGTTCTCGGCGGTGCTGTTGTTCATGGCGCTGTGGTTCACCTTCAGCTACGCGCCGATCGCCCACATGGTCTGGTTCTGGATGGGCCCGGACGCCTACACCGGCGCCGCCGGCGTGGCCGACGAGATGACCGCCAAGGCCGGCTACATCTGGCAGATGGGGGCACTGGACTTCGCGGGCGGCACCGTGGTGCACATCAACGCCGCGGTCGCGGGCCTGGTGGGTGCCTACATGGTCGGCAAGCGCATCGGCTACGGCAAGGAGTCGATGGCGCCGCACAGCCTGACGCTGACGATGGTCGGCTCGGCGCTGCTGTGGGTGGGCTGGTTCGGCTTCAACGCCGGCTCGGCACTCGAAGCCAACGGCTTCGCCGCGCTGGCCTTCATGAACACCTTCGTCGCCACCGCCGCCGCGGTGCTGGCCTGGTCGGTGGGTGAAGCGCTGCACAAGGGCAAGGCTTCGATGCTGGGCGCCGCGTCAGGCGCGGTGGCCGGCCTGGTCGCCGTCACCCCTGCGGCTGGCAACGTCGGTGTCGGCGGTGCGCTGATCATCGGCATCGTCGCCGGCTTCGCCTGCCTGTGGGGTGTGAACGGCCTGAAGAAGCTGCTGGGCGCCGACGACACGCTGGATGTTTTCGGCGTGCACGGCGTGGGCGGCATCCTGGGGGCGCTGCTAACCGGTGTCTTCAACTCGCCGAACCTGGGCGGCCCGAGCTTCGTGGCCGACTGGTCGACCGTCGCGATGACGGCGCCCGAGGCCTACTCGATCGCGGCCCAGGTCTGGGTGCAGCTGAAGGCAGTGCTGATCACCGTGGTCTGGTCGGGCCTGGTGTCGGTGGTCGCCTTCAAGGTCGTCGACCTGGTGATCGGCTTGCGCGTGCCCGAAGACGAAGAGCGCGAGGGCCTGGACATCACCTCGCACGGCGAAACGGCGTACAACAAGTAGCACCCGGCTTCGGGGTACCGGAGCGGCCGAGCGCGGGCCGCTCGGCCGCCGCCTCGACCCGTGTTCAGGGCCGCCTTCGGGCGGCCTTTTCATTGGTGCCGGCCGATGCGCATGTTGCAAATCGGGCGCGGCAACCCCATCTGCCAAAATCGATCTTCCTTCTGCATCGCCGCCGCCATGGTCCCGCATCTCGTCACCGCGCTCACCGGCCCCATCAACGAGCTGGAACAGCGCATCCTGGAGTCGATGCCGGCGATCGAGCGCTGGTTCCGGCTCGAATGGATGGAGCACACGCCACCGTTCTACAGCTCGGTGGACATCCGCAATGCCGGCTTCAAGCTGGCGCCGGTCGACACCGACCTGTTCCCCGGCGGCTTCAACAACCTGACGCCCGACATGCTGCCGCTCGCGGTGCAGGCGGCCATGGCGGCGATCGAGAAGATCTGCCCCGAGGCGAAGAACCTGCTGCTGGTGCCCGAAACCACGCTCACCGGCAAGAAGTTCTACCTGATGAACCTGCAGCGGCTGGTGCAGATCTTCTCGCTCGCCGGGCTGAACGTGCGCCTGGGCACGCTGGACGACAGCATCACCGAGCCGACCGCGCTGGATCTCCCGGACGGCAGCCACCTCGAGCTGGAGCCACTGCTGCGCAGCAAGCGTCGCCTCGGGCTGAAGAATTTCGACCCCTGCACGATCCTGCTGAACACCGACCTGTCGGCCGGTGTGCCGAAGGTGTTGGACAACCTGCACGAGCAATACCTGCTGCCGCCGCTGCACGCCGGTTGGGGTGCGCGCCGCAAGAGCCGCCACTTCCAGGCCTATGAAGAGGTGGCGAAGAAGTTCGCCAAGCTGCTCGGCATGGACCCGTGGCTGATCAACCCGATGCACGCCCATTGCGGCCAGGTCGACTGGCAGCAGCCGCAAGGCCTGGACTGCGTGCAGAGCAACGTCGACGCGCTGCTGACCAAGATCCGTCGCAAGCACAAGGAATACGGCATCAACGAGAAGCCGTTCGTCGTCGTCAAGGCCGACAACGGGCCAAGCGGCCTGGGCCTGATGACGGTGCGTGATGCGAAGGAGCTGGACGACGTGAACCACCGCGTCCGCCAGGCGATGGGCCCGGCGGTCGAGGTGATCATCCAGGAAGGCGTGCCGACCTACGAACGGATGAACGACGCGGTGGCCGAGCCGGTGGTCTACATGATCGACCGCTACGTCGTCGGCGGTTTCTACCGTATCCACGCCGACCGGGGCATCGACCAGAACCTCAACGCCCCGGGCGCGAGCTTCGTGCCGTTGGCTTTCGCAGAAAGCCACCACCTGCCCAAGCCGGGCGAGAAGCCTGGCGCCAGCGCGCCAAACCGCTTCTACATGTACGGCGTGATCGGCCGGCTGGCGATGCTGGCCGCTGCCTACGAACTCGAAGCGACGGACCCGAACGCCGAGGTCTACGAGTAAGAAGCGCCGGCGCCCGGCCGCGCGCCGGCTTGGCTGCAGCGAAGACCCTCGATCCGGGACGAGACCCGCGGGATTCCCCGCTGGGTGGCACGCAGCCGCATGTCAATAATCCGTGCGATCAGCAAGAAAGCGCTTTCAGACCACTCCGTTCGCATGCCCACGTCCCAGCTCTCGGTCTATTTCTTCGCCCAGGCGGTCGTCATCATCGTGGCCAGTCAGTTGGTCGGCCGGCTGGCACAACGCCTCGGGCAGCCGCAGGTCGTCGGCGAAATGATTGCCGGCGTGCTGCTCGGGCCGTCGCTGTTCGGCCTGCTGGCGCCCGACTGGCAGGCGGCGCTGTTCCCGAAAGAGAGCAAGGGGACGTTGTACGTCGCCGCGCAGCTGGGCGTCGGGCTCTACATGTTCCTGGTCGGCCTCGAATTCCGTGCCGACCACTTCAAGCAGCGGGCCCGCAGCGCCGTCTCGGTGTCTCTCGCCGGCATTGCCGTGCCATTCTTGCTGGCCTTCGTGCTGGCGCCGT
This sequence comes from Ideonella sp., assembly GCF_036277275.1. GTDB lineage: Bacteria > Pseudomonadota > Gammaproteobacteria > Burkholderiales > Burkholderiaceae_C > Ideonella. The sequence goes on from NZ_DASUNH010000141.1 coordinate 97,967, forward strand.
GGCTGTGCACCATACCGGGCCTGTTCGCCGCCAAGACCAGGGTCTTCGAAGCGTCGCTGTTCCTGGGGGCCTCGATCGCGATCACGGCCTTCCCGATGCTGGCCCGCATCATCCACGAGCGGGGGCTGGCCGGCACATCGCTCGGCACCCTCACCTTGACCGCAGGCGCCGTCGACGACGCGGCCGCATGGTGCATCCTGGCCATCGTGCTGGCCAGCTTTGGTGGATCGTGGTCAGGCGCCTACACCGCCATCGGGGGCGGGGCAGCGTTCGCCATCTTCATGACGACCATCGGACACCGCCTGCTGCGCCGCCTGGCGCGTCATGTCCATCCCGGTGTGCCGCTGCCCAACAGCTTGTTGGCGACGGTGCTGGCGCTGTTCGCCAGCTGTGCCTTCGCGATGGACGCGATCGGCATCCACGCGGTGTTCGGCGGCTTCCTGCTCGGTTGCGTGATGCCGCGCGGCCCGCTGGCCGAAAAGTTGCGCGACAGCCTGCAGCCCTTCGTCGTGGTCTTCCTGCTGCCGATGTTCTTCACCTACTCGGGCCTGAACACCCGGCTGGACATGCTGTTCGACGCGTCGATCATGGGCGCCGCGCTGGCCATCCTGGCGGCTTCGTTCTGCGGCAAGGGCATCGCCTGTTGGGCCGCCGCGCGGCTGAACGGCGAGAGCAACACCGACGCCATGGCGATCGGTGCACTGATGAACGCGCGGGGGCTGATGGAACTGATCATCATCAACATCGGCCTGGCGGCCGGCGTGATCGAGCCCGGGCTGTTCTCGATCCTGGTCCTGATGGCCGTCACCAGCACCGTGATGGCCACGCCGATCTTCAACTGGGTCATGCGTCGCCGCGTCGGCGCTCCCGGCGCGTTGCCCACGCCCGCCTGATGCGCAAGCGCGGAGCGCTAGCTAGATCTGCACCCGCGTGCCCAGCTCGACCACCGTGTTGTCGGGCAGCCGGAAATACGCCGCCGCGCTGCGGGCGTTACGCGTCATCGCGGCAAACAGACGCTCGCGCCAGCCGGTCATGCCAGTGCCCGGCGTGGGCACCACGGTCTCGCGGCTGAGGAAGTAGCTGGTCTCGAAGGCCGAGACCGGCAGGCCCTTCTTCTCGGCCAGCGCCAACGCCTGCGGCACGTCGGGGGTGTCCATGAAACCGAAGTGCAGGCCGACGCGCCAGAACGCGTTGCCCAGGTCCTGCACCGAGACCCGCTCGTCGGCAGGCACCCACGGCACCTCCTCATAGTGCACTGTCAGGATCAGGTTGCGCTCGTGCAGTACCTGGTAGTGCTTCAGGTTGTGCAACAGCGCCTGCGGCACCATCTCGGCGTTGGCGACCGGGTAGACGGCCGTACGGCGGCTGCGCTGCAGGTCGGACGGATCCAGGCTCGCAATGAACGGCGCCAGCGCCAGGCCATCGCTTTCGATGCTGTCCATCACCAGCGCGCGACCACGGGCCCAGGTGCTCATCAAGCCGAAGATCAACACGCCCAACACCAGCGGGAACCAGCCCCCGTCGAACAGCTTGACCGCGCAGCTGGCCACCAGCGCCACGTCCAGCGTCAGGAAAACCGCCGTCGCGCCCCACGCCAGCGGCCCCGGCAGGCGCCAACCCTCGCGCACGACGAAGAACGTCAGCACCGTCGTGATCAGCATCGTCAGCGTCACCGCCATCCCGTACGCGCCGCCCAGCGCCGTCGAGCTGCCGAAACCCAGCACCGCGCCGATCACACAGGCCAGCAGCACCCAGTTGACGGCCGGCATGTAGATTTGCCCCATCTCGCGGGCCGACGTGAAGCGGATCGTCATGCGCGGCAGGAAGCCGAGCTGGATCGCCTGGCGCGTCATCGAGTAGGCCCCGGAGATCACCGCCTGCGAGGCGATGATGGCAGCCAAAGTCGCCAGGCCCACCGCGGGCAGCACCCAGGCCGACGGAAACAGGCGAAAGAACGGGTTCTCCAGCGCCGTCGGGTCACCCATCAGCAGCGCCCCCTGGCCGAGGTAGTTCAGTGCCAGCGACGGCAGCACCAGCGCCCCCCAGGCCAGCTGGATCGGCAGCCGGCCGAAGTGGCCCATGTCAGCGTACAGCGCCTCGGCGCCGGTCAGTGCCAGCACCACTGCCCCCACCAGCGCAAAGACCTGCCAGCCACTGCCGCTCAGGAAGGCCAGCCCCCGCAGCGGATTCAGCGCGGCCAGGATGGCCGGTTGCTCGATGATCTGCACGATGCCGCTGACCGCCAGCACGACGAACCACAGCACGATCACCGGCCCGAAGGCCCGGCCCACCATCGCGGTGCCGAAGCGTTGCACGACGAACAGGCCGACCAGCGCCGTGATCGACAGGGGCAGCACCCAGGCTTTCAGGTCCGGCGAGACGACCTCCAGACCCTCCATCGCTCCGAGCACCGTGATCGCCGGGGTGATCACGCTGTCGCCGTAGAACAGCGTTGCGCCGAAGACGCCGAGTATCAGCAGCACCCGCCGCAGGCGCGGCTTGCGCGCCACCGCGTGCGTGGCCAGGGCGGTCAGCGCCAACGCGCCGCCCTCGCCGCGGTTGTCGGCCCGCAGGATCAGCACCACGTACTTCAGCGTGACGATCAGCATCAGGGCCCAGAAGATCAGCGACACCGCGCCGATCAGGTTGTCGGCATTCAGCGCGACGCCGGTGGCCGGTGAGAAGATCTCCTTGACCGTGTAGAGCGGGCTGGTGCCGATGTCGCCGTAGACGACACCGACGGCGCCGAGCGTCAACGCACCCAGCGACGAACGTTGCAGGCCACTGGCGGCTTGAGGCGCCAAGGCGGTGGTGGAGCTCATGTGCATTCCCTGGTTGAACCGGCCGCGATGGTCGCCAACCGGGCATCAGGAACGCATAAAGACGAGCAAAGCCCGCGGGTCGATCAAGCGGCCGGTTCGACCAGCCGGTAGCCGACACCGGGCTCGGTCAGCAGACGCTGCGGGTCGGCCGAATCGGCTTCGAGCTTGGCGCGCAGTTGGCCCATGTACAGGCGCAGGTAGTGGGTGTGTTCGGTGAACTCTTCACCCCACACATCGGCCAGCAACTGGCGATGGGTCACCACCTGGCCGGCGCTGCGCACCAGCCGGGCCAGCAGCTTGAACTCGGTCGGCGTCAGGTGCACCGGCTCACCCCGCAGGCTGACGCGGTGCGCCGCGAGGTCGACCACCAGGGCGTCGGCTTCATAGCGGGTCAGCGCCGGTTTCAACGCCGTGCCACGGTGGCGCAAGGCCACGCGCAGCCGCGCCAGCAGCTCGCCGATGCTGAAGGGCTTGACGAGGTAGTCGTCCGCGCCGGCGTCGAGCAGGCGGATCTTCTGTCCATCGGCTTGGCGCGCAGAGATCACCAGCACCGGCACCGCATCGCGCTTGCGCAGCGTGGCCAGCAGCGTTTCGCCATCGCCGTCGGGCAGGCCCAGATCGAGCAGCACCAGGTCCGGCGCTGGCCGCGCGTGGGTCCACAGCGCCAGGCCTTCGCTCAGGCTGGCGGCGGTGCTGACCTCGTAGCCTTCGAGCGCCAACGCGTCGCGCAGCGTCACGCGCAGGTCGCGGTCGTCTTCGACCAGCAGGACCCTGATCACGCAGCCTCCTCTTGCGGCGCCGGCAGCACCGGCAACCAGAGCTCGAAACTGCTGCCACCATGGGCCCGTGCGCGCAGCTTCAGCTCACCGCCATGGGCGCGGGCGATCGCGCGGCAAACGGCCAGGCCAACGCCGGCACCGCGCGCTGCGGCGGCGCCGTCACCCCGCTGAAAGACTTCGAAGACCTTGCCGCGCTCGGCGGGCGCGATGCCGGCCCCACGGTCGCGCACCGCCAGCACGACCTGCGCGTCGCCCGCCTCGCCCGGCAGCCGCAACTGCTGGCGCACGACCAGCTCGACTGGCCCCTCGCTGTACTTCAGCGCGTTGTCGACCAGGTTGTCCAGCAGCTGCGACAACAGCATCGCGTCGCAACGCAGCAACGGCAGCCCCGGCTCGAGCCGCGCGCGCAGGCGACGCTCGCCGTCACGCCGCCGTGCATGCGCCAGTGCAGTGCCGACGATCTCTTCGACCGATTCCCAATCGAGCCGCAGCGCGACGCCCGGCGCATCGAGCCGCGCCAGCTGCAGCGTGTTGTCGGTCATGCGGCTCAGTTGCTCAACCTCGTCGACGATCTGGCCGGCCAGGCGCTCGCGCTGGGTCGCAGACAAGCGTTCGCCCTGCGACTGCAGCGACGACGCGGCGCCGAGAATCACCGCCAGTGGTGTGCGGTAGTCGTGCGAGATCGAAGCCAGCAGCGCGTTGCGCACGCCTTGCGTCTGCGCCAGCGCATGGGCCGATTCGGTCTGGCGCGCCAGCACCGCACGTTGCAGCGCCACGCCGAGCAGGTCGCACAGCGCTTGCGCGCGCGCCCGCGTGCCGTCGGCCGCATGCTCGGGCTCGGCCAAGCGCATCAGCGCGGCACCGTAGCTGGCGCCGCGCGAACGCAGCGGCAGGTACCAGGCCGGCTGCTCGCCGTGGCGACCCGTGCCCGGCCCGAAGGCCTGCGACTGGCGCAGGCACAACCATAGGCCGGCGCGCTCGTCGGCATCGAGAGTGCCGTGCTGCCACACCGCGTCGGCCTGGTCGGCCTGCGGCAGCTGGTCGCGCAACAGCATCAGTGCGGACGGGGCCCCGCCCAGCTCGGACAGCGCCTGCGCCACCGGCTCGGCCTGTTGCTGCGGGTCGGCACTGTCGCGCAGCGCCTCGCCCACCGCCTGCAGCCTCGCGGCCCAGCGTGCGGCGTCACGCGCCGCCGCCGCCTGGGCCCGCAGGCGCGCCACCAGCCCGGCGATCAACCAGCTGACGATCAGCATCGCCGCCAGCAGCACCGCATGCCGCTCCAGGTTGACCCCCAGGCTGCCACGCGGCGGCACGAAGCCCCAGTTGAAGCTCAGCGTGCAGGCCAGCGCAAAGGCAAACGCCGCCGGCGCCGACAGCCAGATGCTGGCCAGCACCGACGCGATGACGAACAACATCGCCTGGTTCGCCAAGTCGGTGTGGTGGTCCAGCAGCGTGGCGCCGGCCCAGGCCGCGAGCCACAGCACCAGCGCGGCGGCCGTGCCGACCAGCCGGCGCTTCAGGCTGACGTGCGATGGCTGCATCAACACGGTCTGCAGGCCGCGCTGCCAACCCGGCCGGCCTGTCGTCGTCAGGGCACTCATGCCCGCGAGGCTAACCGTTGTCGCGTCAGGATGGCATCAGGAAGGCGTCGGCCCGCCATTCGTCGGGCCCCGGCGGCGGAACTCGGTCGGCGCACAGCCTGCGTGGCGGCGGAAGAACTTGACGAAGTTGCTCGCGTCGTCGAACCCGAGCTGATCGGCGATCGCGCCCACCGACAGCGCGCTGTGGGTCAGCAACCGCTTGGCTTCCAGGGCCAGCCGGGCCGCGATGAAGGCCTTGGCGTTCGTGCCGGCCACCGCCCGGGTCGTCCGCGAGAGGGTCTTCTCGCTGCAGCCCAGTGCCTGGGCATAGGGTGTCACGTGGTGCCAGCGCGCATGCGACTGTTCCAGCAGTTCACCGAAGCGCTGGAAGCGCCGCTGCTCGCGGGCGGCAGGCGCAGGCTCGGCGCGACCGGCGTCGGCGGCCAGCCCCAACCGAACCAGCAGGCCGCACAGCTGGTAGCGCAGCAGCGCCTGCACCTGCTGCGCCGGCCCGGCCGAGGCCGCATCGGCGGCCATGCGCGCCAGCAGTTCTTGCACGGCCTGGAACTCCCGCGGTGACAAGGCGAGGTGGCTGGGCAACCCGGCCATCAGGTACGGCAGGTCGAGGCCCGGCGTGCTGGTCTCGTCCGTGCGGCCCAGCGCCCGCGGCAGAAACTCCGGCCGGAACAGCACCAGCCAGCCGTCCCAGTCGGACTCGACGTCGAACTGCTCGGTCTGAAATGGCTGCTGAACGACCACCGAACCTGCGGCGCACGCCACGGTCTCGAAATCCACTGAATGGAGGCAACGCCCGTGCGTCACGCAGACCAGTTCGTGGTACTCCAGCCGATGCGGGCGACGCAGCGGGCCGGGCCCGACACGCTGCCGGAGCTCGCTCATGCGCAGCAACTCAACGTCGAACGCATAGCGCCCGCGCGGCCGATACCGGATGCGCTCGACCGCCGCCTCGGAGCGCGCCGCCTGCCGGCCCGACGATGTCCGTTTCATACCAGTACGCGCCCCATCCATACCGTGACGGGGAAGAGTTTGTACTGAAAAGTACAGGTCTTCATCTTCGTCAACGAAAGGATTTCACATGCCATCCATCGACGTCGCCCGGCGCTACATCCAGGCCGTTCAGGCAGGCGACCACGCCACGCTCGGCGCGCTGATCTCGCCGCACATCGTCTGGCATCAGCCGGGCCACCATCGTTTCTCCGGCACGCACCGCGGCGTGCAGGCCGTGATGCAGATGCTGGGCGGCATGATGGAGGTTTCGCAAGGGACCTTCCGCATCACCCGCGTCCATCGCTTCATGGCGAATGACCCGTGGGTGACCATCGAACTGGAGTTCGAAGGCCGGCGCGACGATGCCCTGGTCGCTCAACCCGGCATCGACCTCGTGCGCATCGAAGACGGCCAGATCGCGGAGGTGCGGCTGTTTTCCAGTGATCCCGCGCAGGAAGACGCCTTCTGGGGCACCTGATGGAACCGGTCCGACGGGCAGGCGGGCGGCCGCTTTCTCGCCGCTGGTTGCTCAGTCGGCGGCCGGCGCGGCCGCGGCGCTCTTGGCGGCCAGCTCGGCGCGGATGCGCTTGAGCCGTTCTTTCGGGTCTTCGCCGCTGCCGGCTTGGTTGAGTTTCATCTCGGCGATGAAGCGGCTCGGGACGCCGGCGATCGTGTCGCGGCCCTTCTTGCGCCGACGCAGCGTGCTGACGACCAGCGTCTTCTGCGCCCGCGTGATGCCCACGTACATCAGGCGCCGCTCTTCCTGCAGCCGCTCCAGCGTCATCTCCTCGTCGTCGGCCTTGAACGGCAGCAGCCCTTCGTTGACGCCAGCCAGGATCACGTGCGGCCATTCCAGCCCCTTGCTTGCGTGCAGCGTCGACAGCACGACCTGGTCCTGCTCGTCGCCGCGCTCGGCCAGGCTCAGGATCACGCTGATCGTCTGCGCCACGTCGAGCACACTCTTGCGTTCGCTCTCGAAGGAGCCGCCTTCCTGCGTGATCTCACCGCCGCAGCGCTTGGCGACCCAGTCGACGAAGTCCAGCACGTTGCTCCAGCGCGAAGCGGCGAGCTTTTCGCTGTCTTCGCTGTCGTACAGGTGCTTCTCGTAGTCGATGTCCTTCAGCCAGCCGAGCATCAGGGCCTTCGCGTCTTCTGAGCCGGTCGTCGTGCGAGCCTTGTACTCGAGGTCGTTCACATAACGGCCGAATTCATGCAGCGAGCCGATCGCCTTGGCCGGCAAGGCGGCGGGCAGGCTCTCGGCGAACAGCGCCTCGAACATGCTGGTCTTCCACTTGGCCGAGAACTCACCCAGCTTGCCGATCGTCGTGTGGCCGATGCCGCGCTTGGGCGTGGTCACCGCGCGCAGGAAAGCGGGGTCGTCGTCCTGGTTCACCAGCAACCGCAGCCAGGCGCAAAGGTCCTTGATCTCGGCCTTGTCGAAGAAGCTCTGGCCGCCCGAGACCTTGTACGGGATCTGCGCCGCGCGCAGCTTCTGCTCGAACGCACGCGCCAGGTGGTTGGCGCGGTACAGGATCGCGAAGTCGGCGAACTTGATGCGCGCGTCGTTGCCGCGCAGCGCCTGGATGCGCGCCACCGCGCGGTCGGCCTCGTGCTCTTCGCCGTCGCATTCGGCCACCCGCACCGGCTCACCCTCGCCGTGCTCGCTCCAGAGTTTCTTCGGGAAGATCTTCGGGTTGCCGGCGATCACCTCGTTGGCCGCGCGCAGGATCGCGCTGGTCGAGCGGTAGTTCTGCTCCAGCGGAATGACCTTCAGCGTCGGGAACTCCTCGGGCAGCTTCTTCAGGTTCTCGATCGTCGCGCCGCGCCAGCCGTAGATGCTCTGGTCGTCGTCGCCGACCGCGGTGAACATGCCGCGCTTGAACTCGTCGGGGTGGTTGACCAGCCCCTTCAGCAGGTCGTACTGGACGGCGTTGGTGTCCTGGTACTCGTCGACCAGCACGTGGCCGAACTGGTTCAGCCACTTGGTCTTCGCCTCCGGGCAGGTGGTGACCAGCTTCAGCGGCAGGCTGATCAGGTCGTCGAAATCGACCGCCTGGTAGGCCGCCAGCCGCTCTTCGTACAGCGCCATCACCCTGGCCGCGACGCGCTCGTCGTCATCTTTCGCGACGGCCGCCGCACCGGCGCTGTTCAGGCCCTGGTTCTTCCACAGGCTGATCGTCCATTGCCAGCGGCGCGCCAGCGCGTTGTCGGTGCAGGCGCCGGCGTCACGGATCACGCCGAGCACATCGTCGGCGTCGAGGATCGAGAAGTTCGGCTTCAACCCGAGTTGCTCGCCGTCCTCGCGCAGCATGCGCACGCCAAGGCTGTGGAAGGTGCTGATCGCCAGGTCCTTCGCCGCCCGCGCGCCCACCAGCGCCTTGGCCCGTTCGCGCATTTCGAGCGCCGCCTTGTTGGTGAAGGTGATCGCGGCAATCTGCTTCGGCGCCAGCCCCACCTGCAGCAGGCGGGCGATCTTGTGCGTGATCACCCGCGTCTTGCCCGAGCCGGCGCCGGCCAGCACCAGGCAAGGCCCACGCAGGTAGTGGACGGCCTCCATCTGGGCCGAATTCATGGAAGCAGCAGGAGCAGTCATGGAGCCCCCACGCTCCCTTCCGGTCGCTGCCTTGCAGGCCGCGCCTGGCCAATGGCCAAGCCCCTCGCCAGGCACGAACAGTCCGCCGGACTGTTCATGCCCGGGCTCGGCCCCCCGAGGGGGCTTTTGCAGCGGACCGGCAGAGCCGGATCCGCGCAAATCCCTTGATGGGAAACTGACGGCGCAGAGGCGTGGGTCATAGCTTGTGAGTGGAAAGCAGGAGACTGGTTTCGGTGTGCGCGATGCCTTCGATCAGACGAATGCGGCTGAGCACGCGGTCAAAGGCTTCGAGGCTGTCGGCTCGCAACTCGGCGACGATGTCCCAGCGGCCGTTGGTGGTATGCAGGGTCTGCACCGCGGGGTCGCCGCGCAGCGCCCGGATCACCGCGTCGGCGGCGTTGCCCTCGACCGCGATCGTCATCAGCGCAGCGATGCGGTTGGCTTCGGTCTGCGGCTTCAGCCGCACGGTGTAGCCGACGATCGTGCCGTTGGCTTCGAGCCTGGCGATGCGGTTCTGCACCGTGCCGCGTGCCACGCGAAGCGTCTTGGCCAGGGAGGCGACCGAAGCGCGGGCATCGGCACGCAAAAGGCTGAGCAACTGTTGATCGACGTCGTCCATGGGATTTGAGCAAAACGCCAGCCAATTCTAGCGTTTTGCGCAATCGGCCTTACAGATTGCACAGTTTGCTGCCTTCTTGTTGGCTGCACTCCTGCCGAAAATTCAGGCAAGGCATTGCACGGGGGCCGCGTGCAGCGCTGTTGGTACTCACTGACATCGGTGAATTGCCCATTCGAGACACCCCGGCCCACTTAACCGCAAGACGAGAGTCCCATGGTCGACTACATCGGCATCGCCGACATCCAACGCCTGGTCCAGCATATCGGGGCCGGCGCCTTCATCGAACGCCTGGCCGGCGAAATCGAGGCCGATTACCGGCGCTGGGCCACCTTCGAGAAATCCGCCCGCCTGGCCAGCCACTCCGACGTCGGTGTGATCGAGCTGATGCCCACCAGCGACGGCGCGCTGTACTCCTTCAAGTACGTCAACGGCCACCCGAAGAACACCTCGGAAGGCCTGCTCACCGTCACCGCCTTCGGCGTGCTGGCCGACGTCAGCACCGGCTACCCGGTGCTGCTGTCGGAATTGACGGTCACCACCGCCTTGCGCACCGCCGCCATGTCGGCGCTGGCCGCCAAGTGGATGGCCCGCCCGGACAGCCGCGTGATGGCGCTGATCGGCAACGGCGCCCAGAGCGAGTTCCAGGCGATCGCGTTCCACCGCATGCTCGGCATCCGCGAACTGCGCCTGTTCGACGTCGACGGCCAGGCCAGCGCCAAGCTGGAGCGCAACCTGCGCGCCTTGCCCGAGCTGGCCGACCTGACGATCGTGCGCTGCGAGTCGACCGCCGACGCCACCGAAGGCGCCGACATCATCACCACCGTCACCGCCGACAAGCGCAACGCGGTGATCCTCGAGCCCTCGATGATCCGCCCCGGCGTGCACATCAACGGTGTCGGTGGCGACTGCCCCGGCAAGACCGAGTTGCACCGCGACATCCTGCTGCGCGCCGATGCCCGCGTGATCGTCGAGTACGAGCCTCAGTCGCGCATCGAAGGCGAGATCCAGCAGCTGCCGGCCGACTTCCCGGTGACCGAGTTCGCCGACATCGTTGCCTCCGGCCACAGCGCCCGCGCCAGCGGCGACCAGGTCACGATCTTCGACTCGGTCGGCTTCGCGCTGGAAGATTTCTCGGCGCTGCGTTTCCTGCACCTGCTGCTGGGCGAGCAGAAAGAAGCCTCGCGCCAGATCGACCTCGTGCCACGCCTGGACGACCCGAAAGACCTGTTTGGCGGCGTGCTCGGCGGCACACCGGCACGCGCCAAACTGCGCCGCGTGGCCTGAGTCAGGGAGCCCCCCCACCCGCAAAGCCCGGCATGCCCGGGCTTTGTCGTTTCAGGACGGCACGAAGACAGCGCAAGGGCTCATGTCCGGTGACCCCGCCTCGAACCGGGGCACCGGCCGTGGCTATGCTTATGCGTCCCTGATGCGCGGTCGATGAAGCTGGATGGCACCGGGCGACGGCCAGGCTGACCCCGCCGCCCCTTTCGCTGCCCAGGCACGCATCCGAACCCAAGGGCCAGCCGTGTTGTGGCGGGTCATGCCCGCCGACGAAAGGCGCCGCCATGCCCTCGCTCGCCGAGTTCCAACTTCTCCCGCTGACCACGGTGTCCGGCTTGCCGCAATTGCCGCAGGCCAGCCAGACGGCCACCCTGACCGACCCCGCCATCAGCCAGATGACCGACCTGCGCCTGGCGGCCTGCGTCAAGGTCGACCACCGCGACGGCATCGCGCCGACGCTGCATGTGATGCAACGCGCGGGCGTGCGCATGGCCTTCGTCACCGGCATCGCCGGCGAGCTGATCGGCCTGGTCACCGCCGACGACCTGCAGGGCGAGCGGCCGATGCTGCGCGCGATGGCCGACCACATCGGCGTCGAAGAGCTGACGCTCGACCAGGTGATGACGCCGCGCGCCGAATGGCAAGTCGTCGATGCCTGGCAGATCGAGCACTGCCGGCTCGGCAACGTCGCCGCGACGATGCGCGAACATGGCCTGCGCTACCTGCTGGTGGCCGAACGCAGCACCACCAGCACCGAGGTCTGCGGCCTGTTCTCGGCCCGTCGGCTCGAGCTGGTGCTGGGTGTCGAGCTGGGCTCGGGGCCGCTGTCACGCAGCTTCGCCGAGCTGGAGGCGGTGCTGGTGCGCTGACGTCGACACAAACGGCAAGGTAAGCTCGCCCGCCGGCTTCTCGCTGCGCGCAGCGCCCGCCCCTTGTCGACGACGTTTCCACCACCGCAACGCATCCAGATCATCGGCGCGTCCTGCGCCGGCAAGACCACGCTCGGCCGCACGCTGGGCGAGCGCCTGGGGCTGCCGTTCACCGATCTCGACGACCTGTGGTGGTCACCCGGCTGGATCGAAGCCGGCCACGACGACCTGCGCCGCCGGCTCGAACCACTGTCGGCCTCGCCGGCCTGGGTCGTCAGCGGCAACTACTTCGCCAGCAGCGAGCCGGTGCTGTGGCCGCGGCTCGACTGGCTGATCGTGCTCGACTTCCCGCTCGGCCTGCTGACGCGCCGCGCGCTGTGGCGCACCGTGCACCGGGCCGCCACCGGCGAGCCCTGCTGCAACGGCAACCGAGAGCAATGGCGCCGGCTGCTCCACCGCGACGGCGTGCTGCGCTACACCTGGCGCACCTGGGCCACCCGCCACGCGCGCTACCGGTCGCTGGCCGACGAGCCGGCATTGGCGGCCGTGCAGGTCACCCACCTGGGCCACCCTGCCGAGGTCGCGACCCTGCTCGAGCGTCTGCCTGTCGCCGCCTTGCCTGCCGAAGCCCCGCGGCTGAGGACCTCCGATGCACCCGACCCTGCCTGATCCCCAACGCCGTGCACTGCTGGCAGCGGCGCTCGCGGCCGGCGCGACACCAGCTTTCGTCCACCACGCGTTGGCCGCCGACGTGCCACGATTCGAGCTCGGCGTCGCCAGCGGCTTCCCGCAGCCCGGCGGCATGGTGCTGTGGACGATGCTGACCGGCGTCGGCCTGCCCGAGCGCGCCGAGGTGCGCTGGGAAGTGGCGCGAGACGAGGCCTTTCGCGACGTCGTCGCGCGCGGCGCCGAACCCGCCGACGCGGCTTGGGGCCACAGCGTTCACGCCGAACCCACCGGCCTTGCGCCCAACCGCTGGTACTGGTATCGCTTCGAAGCCCTCGGCGTGCGCAGCCCGGCGGGGCGCACCCGCACCGCCCCCGCGCCGGACGAGGCCGTGCCGCTGGCCTTCGCGATCGCCAGCTGCCAGCGCTACGACGCGGGCCGCTACGCCGCCTGGCGCCAGCTTGCCACCGAGCCGCTGGACCTGGTGCTGTTCCTTGGCGACTACATCTACGAGTACCCGTCGCCGCCGACGGTGGTCCGCCAGCATGAGGCGGGCTTCCCTCGCACGCTCGAGGCCTACCGCGCCCGCTACGCCACCTACCAGCGCGACCCGCAGCTGCAGGCCGCCCACGCCGCCTGCCCGTGGCTGCTGGTGTGGGACGACCACGAGGTCGAGAACGACTACGCCGGCCTGCAGGGCAACCAGCTGCAGGCCGACTTCGCCGCCCAGCGTGCCGCTGCCTACCAGGCCTATTGGGAACACCTGCCGTTCCCGAAAGCGCTGCGACCGGCCCTGGGCGGCGAGACGCGCATTTACGGTGCCCACGATTGGGGCCGCTTCGCCCGCATCCTGACGCTCGACGACCGCCAGTACCGCGACCCGCAGGCCTGCCAGAAGCCCGGCCGCGGCGGCTCGGCCGCGGTGCCGTTGAAGGAGTGTGCTGCCTTGCGCGACCCGCGCCGCACGCTGCTCGGCCACGCGCAGGAGCAGTGGCTGGCGCGGGCCTGGGCCACCGACCGGCCGTGGAACCTGCTGGCGCAGCAGACGCTGATGGCCCGCTTCGCCTGGAGCGACCCGGCGGGCGCCGACGGCGGGCTGTACTGGACCGACGGCTGGGACGGCTACGCACCGGCCCGCCAACGCTTGTTCGACGGCATCGCGCAACGCAAGCTCGGTGGCGCCGTGGTGCTGGGCGGCGATGTTCATGCGCACTACGTGGCCGACCTGAAAGCCGATTTCGCCGACCCGCGCTCGGCCACGCTGGCGACCGAGTTCTGCGGCAGCTCGATCAGCAGCCTCGGCCTGGACCAGACCCGGATCGACGCCGCCCGGGCACTGAACCCGCACGTCAAATGGGGCCGGGCCGACAAGCGCGGCTACATCAGCTTCAGCCTCGACGCGAAGCAGATCGAAGCGCGGCTGATGGTGGTGGCGGATGCGCTGGATGCGTCGAGCAAGGTTGACCTCGCCGGCCGCTACGTCGTCGAAGCCGGCCGCCCCGGCGCACAACTGGCCTGACACCGAGGCGACGGCAATGCAAGCCATCTTCGCCGTCACGCTGCCGTTCTTCGCGCTGGTGCTGTGCGGCTACCTGGCTGCGCAGCGCCATGTGCTGCCGGCCAGCGCGATCCCGGGCTTGAACGCTTTCGTGCTGTTCTTCGCGCTGCCTTGCCTGCTGTTTCGCTTCGGCCAGAGCACGCCGCTGCTGCAACTGCTGAACCCGGCCGTGCTCGGCGTCTATGTGCTGGCGGCGCTGATCATCGTGTTCTTCACGGTCGCCGTCACGCTGTCGGCGCGTTTGAACCTGAAAGACTCGGCCTTCGGCGCACTGGTCGCGGCATTTCCGAACTCGGGCTTCATGGGCGTGCCGCTGCTGGTCGCGCTGCTCGGCCCGGCAGCGGCGGGGCCGGTGATCTGCACGGTGCTGGCCGACATGCTGATCACGAGTTCGTTGTGCCTGGGGCTGGCGCAGGCCGCCGGTGCCGGCGCGGGCGGTGGCCGGGCCGCCGCCGCGCGAGCGTTGCGCGGCGCGCTGTCCAACCCGCTGCCGTGGGCCATCGTGCTGGGCGCTGCAGCCGGCGTCACGCAGGTACAGCTTCCCGCGCCGGTGCAGACGATCGTCAAGATGCTGGCCGACGCGGCAAGCCCGGTCGCGCTGTTCACGATCGGCGCGGTGCTGTGGCGCTCACGCGATCCGACGCACCGCAGCACCGACCTCGATGACGGCACGCCGCCACCAGCCACCGCGCCGCTGCGTCAGGTCGCGCCGATCGCAGCGATCAAGCTCTTGCTGCACCCGCTGCTGGTGCTGCTGTTGGGCGCCGGCGCGCGCGAGGTCGGCGCGCCGTTGAGCAGCTTCCAGCTGATGGCGCTGACGCTGACGGCCGCGCTGCCGAGCGCCAGCAATGTCTCGCTGCTGGCCGAGCGGTATGGCGCCGACAACGGCCGTGTCGCCCGCATCATCATGGCGTCGACCGCATCGGCCTTCGTGACCTTCAGCGCCGCGGCCTGGCTGTTCGGCATCAAGCCGCAGGGCTGACACGGCGCAGCCAGTCTGGCCGCAGCAGGCCGTACAGCCCCGAGTCGGACACCTCGCCCGCCACCCACCAGCGTTCGCGCAGCGTGCCTTCGAGGCGGAAGCCCAACCGCTCCAGGCTCGCGGCCGAGGCCGCGTTGCGCGGGTCGATGTCGGCTTCCAGTCGGTGCAGCAGCAGGTCGTCGAAGGGTGCGCCGGCACGGTGGTCGAAAGCCAGGTCGACCAGCGCGTTCAGTGCCTCGTTCATCAGACCACCTCCCTGCTGCTCGAACGCCAGCGCGTAGCCGATCTCGGCGCGGCGGTTGCTCGGGTCAATCTTGAACAGGCTCGCGGTGCCGATCACACGACCGATGTCGTGCCGCACCAGCCCTAGCCGCAGGTCGCGCCGCTCTGCGAGGGAGTCGCGGTCCGATGCGACCATGCGCAGGGCTTGTGCACGGTCGGTCCAGACCGGCGTCGACCAGTAGCGCATCACGCGCGGGTCGCCGAAGATCGTGAACAGATCGTCGGCATCGGTGTCGGTCAAGGGACGCAGCGTCAGGCGCGGCGTGGTGATCAGCAGGTCGGCAAAAGGGATCATGTCGTGTCGGGGTTCGGTCAGGAAGTCCAGGTCTGGCGCAGCCAGCCGGCGCCGGCTTCGCAAGGGCAGGTGGCGAAAGCCCCGTTGACCAGCGTCAGCTGCGGCTGACGGTGGCCAATGTCGAGGTCGACCAGCACCGGGCACGGCAGGTCGCCGAGCGCGTCGAGGGTGGCTTGCGCGTGGCTCAGCCGGTTGACGGCGGTCACCTCGGGCGCTGCCGAGCGACCCAGCAGCACGCCGGCCAGGCCGTCGAACCAGCCGTGCAGGCGCAGGCTGTTGAAGGTGCGCAGCATCTCGCACGGGTTCTGTTCGCAGTTCTCGAGGTACAGCAGCGCACCCTCATGGCCACAGCCGCGAACGAAGGCCGGCACGTCACCGAAGCGTGTGCCCGCCAGCCGGCTGACCGTGTCGAGGCAGCCGCCGATCAGCCGGCCCTGCACGGTCAGCGGCTCGTCGTGGCCATCGAGCCGGCGCCAGTGGGTCGGCTCGGTCTGGTTCAGCGCCGCGTTGGTGTCGGTCTCGAATGGGATCCACTGCACCTGATAGTGGCTCGATGCGCGCTGCACGATCGGCGTCGCACCGTCGTGCGCAAGCACATCGAACACGCCAGTGACCAACGGCTCGGTCTGGCTCGGCGCCAAGTCCATCAGGTTGCTGCCGTGCGCACTGGCCCAGCCAGCACACAACGCCAGCGGCATCTGCAAGGTGCTGATGTCGGAAAAGCCGAGCAGCCATTTCGGCGGCAGCATGCGCAGCGCGTCGAAGTCGAGCAAGGGCAACAGTTCGATCGCACGCTCACCACCCCAGGGCGGCAGCACGGCGGCGATGGCGGGGTCGGTCAGGAAGCGCATCAATTCGGCCGCGCGCTGCACAGCCGGTGCGCTGGCATCGTGGTGCTGGCGGCGCAAGCAGTCGCCTTCGACCACGTTGAAACCACGCGCACGCCAATGGCTCAGCACCAGGTCCAGCCGCGGCAGCGTCCCCGGCGCGACGCCGGACGAAGGGGCGGTGATGGCGACCGTGTCGCCGGGCCGCAAAGGATTGGGGAAGCGGAGCATCGCGCAAGCCATGGTTTACCAGGGCCGCACAGGCTACCTCAGCGCGCGAGACTCACGGCCTTGCCGCGTACAGGAGCCCCCCCATGAAGCCAACCCGAGCACGCCTGGTGATCGTGGCCTACCGCCCGCGCCCGGGCCAGGCCGAGGCGCTCGCCGATGTGGTGCGCCGCCATGGGCCGGTACTGCGCGCCGAAGGCCTGGTGACCGACCGGCCGTTCACCACCAGCCAGGCGGCCGACGGCACGCTGGTCGAGGTCTTCGAGTGGCGTTCCGCCGAGGCGATCGCCGCCGCCCACGGCAACCCGCGGGTGCAGGCCTTGTGGGCCGAGTTCTTCGCCGCCTGCGAATACGTGCCGATCGGCAGCGTGCCCGAAGCGGCACAGCTGTTCAGCGAGTTCACGCCGCGTGACGACCTGGTTGGTTAAGCTGCGCAGCTTCTCAGAACACCCATCCCGGAGCTTGTCGATGAGTTGCCTGTTTCGTACCGCGGCCGTCGTGGCAGCGTTTGTGGCCCCGCTCGCCATGGCCGCCCCGAGCACCGGCTTGACGGTGGCCCAGGTGCTGGAACGTTCGCCCGCTGGCGACTGGCGCCCGCTCGATCCGCAGAACACCTTGCTGATGGACCTGGGCAGCGACGGTTCGCGCCAGGTGATCATCGAGCTGGCGCCTCGCTTCGCCCCGCGCCACGTGGCCAATATCCGCACGCTGGCCCACGAGGGCTACTGGGACGGCCTGGCGATCATGCGGGTGCAGGACAACTACGTGACCCAGTGGGGCGATCCCAACACCGAGGTGCCAGAGAAGGCGAAGCCGCTGGGCAAGGCGTCGCCGAAGCTGCCGGCCGAGTTCTCGGTGCCACTGAAAGGCCTGCCGCTGGTGCGGCTGCCGGACGCCGACGGCTGGGCACCGATCACCGGCTTTGTCGATGGCATGCCGGTGGCGGCCGATCCGAAGACCGGCCAGGCCTGGCTCGCGCACTGCTATGGCATCGTCGGCGCCGGCCGCGACATGGCCAAGGACAGCAGCAACGGCACCGAGCTGTACGCCGTGATCGGCCAATCGCCGCGCGGGCTGGACCTGAACATCACCGTCGTCGGCCGCGTGCTGCAGGGCATGCAGCACCTGGCTGCGCTGCCGCGCGGCGGTGCCGACATGGGCTTCTACGGCCCCAGCGAGCCGCGCACGCCCATCCAGCGTGTGCGCCTGCTGGCCGATGTGCCCGAGACCGAAAGGCCGGCGCTCGAAGTGCTGCGCACCGACAGCACCACGTGGCCAGCACTGCTGCAGGCGCGCCGGGTGCGCAAGGAAGAATGGTTCCTGCACAGCCCGCAACACATCAACCTGTGCAATGCGACGGTGCCGACGCGGCCGCGAATGAAGTAGGGCCCCCACGCCCCTCCGGGGCCTGCCTCCCGAGGGGGCTCGCGCAGCGGACTGGCAAAGCCAGATCCGCAGACGCCACTTGATGGGCGGCGGCGCTGCGCGCGCCTGAGGAGGCTTCAATCCCTTTCCACGGCGCGCATCATGTCCGACAGCGTCTTGCCGGCCTCGTCGCGGAAGGGCTCGTCGAGCATCGTCAGCTCGGCGATCCTGTCGACACGGAAGTTGCGGAAGTCGTGGCGCTGCTCGCACCAGGCACCCAGCGTCCACACCGCGCCCCAGTAGAAGCAGCCGAGCGGGCGGATCGTGCGGGTGCTGTCGCGGCCGGCTTCGTCGCGGTAGACCAGCGCCAGCTTGCGGCGCAGCTCGATCGCGCCGCGCAGGCGTTCGAGCCGGATGCGCACCGGGTCGGTGTCACCGTAGCTCGGGGCGTAGATTGCCAGGCTCTCGGCCGCCGCGCGCGCCGCCGTTGGCAGCACCGCCAGAATCTTCGACAACGCTGCTTCGGCAGCCCGCGCTAGCTCGCTGTCGAGCCGCGGCTGCGCCATCCGCACCGCCGCGACCAGCGCCTTGGCTTCGTCGGTCGAGAACATCAGCGGCGGCAGGTCGTAGCCGGTGCCCAGGCGGTAGCCGACACCCGCCTCGCCCTCGATGGGCACGCCCTGCGCCTGCAGATCGGCGACATCGCGGTAGACGGTGCGCAGCGACACTTCCAGCCGTGAGGCCAGGAAAGCGGCTGTCGACAGGCGCCGGCCACGGATCAACTGGACGAGTTCGAACAGGCGGTCGGCTCGGCGCATCGTGGTGTCGTCTTCAGCCCATCGCGGTGCAGATCTCGACCAGCACGCCGTCGGGGCAGCGCACATAGGCCACCGTCTGCCCCCAGGGCTTGACCGTCGGCGGCGTCAGCAGCGTCGCGCCATGGTCCACAGCGCGCTGGCAGGCTGAAGGCACGTCGGTCGCCACCAGGCCGATCTCGACCCCCAGCGGCTTGTCCGAGCGGTCCGCCGCCACGTAGTCGTGCCCCAAGCTGCCGCGCGCGGTGTCGTGCTGCGCAAACGCCAGTGCCGTCGCGCCCGTTTCCAGCTCGCCGTATCCGCCGCCAGGCGCCACAAAGCGGCGCTTCAAACCGAAGGCCCTCTCGAAGAAAGCCAGTGACGCCTCGACGTCAGCCACATAGGCAATCGTGTAGGCAAAGTGCATCGTGATCTCCAAAATGTGCGCCTCTACGCCCCCTTCCGGGGGCTGCCCCTGGGGGCTCGCGCAGCGGACCGGCAAGGCCGGATCCGCGCACGCCACTTGAATGGGCGACGCTACGCGCGCCAAGTCTCGCTCAACGCGCTGAATGTAGGCCGACGCGGTTGCCTTCGCTGTCCTCGATGTGCACGAACGCGCCCATGTCGCCCGGCAGGTCGACCCGCGGCAGCAGCAGCTTGCCGCCGGCTTCGCCCAGCCGCGCCACGACCACGTTCAGCGAGGGTTCGGCATTCAGGTAAACCACGGTGCCTTCGGTGCTCGGCGCCGGTGCGTTGCTGCCGGCATACAGGCAACCGCCCACGCCACTGCCTTCGGCATAGGGGAATACCGCCAGGGTCGTGTCAGGGTCCATCGACTCGCGGCGCAACGGGCGGGCGAACAGGGTTTCGTAGAAACGCTGGGCGCGGTCGAGATCGCGCACCGGGATCTCGAACCAGTTCAGCGCCTGGGTAGGGGTCTTGGACTCGCTCATCATCTTCTCCTTGGGGGTATTCGGGCAACACGCCGGCCTCGGGCCCGGCACGGCTGCCATGCTGCGTCACCCCTGCTGACAACGTCGTGGCAGCAGGGGATTGCGCGGTGAGGGCCGGAAGGCTCCAATCCTCGGATGTCGTTTCCCGAACCCGCCTCCCCT
Organism: Ideonella sp.; assembly: GCF_036277275.1. GTDB lineage: Bacteria > Pseudomonadota > Gammaproteobacteria > Burkholderiales > Burkholderiaceae_C > Ideonella. Next base: position 117,630 of record NZ_DASUNH010000141.1, read on the forward strand.
GGGTTTCCCGAAGGCCTGCCGCTGCACGGCCAGCTCGACGCGCTGTATGCCGACGCCTACCGCGAGCTGCGCCGGCTCGCGCGCGCACGGCTGCATGGCGGTGGCCGCAACACGGTGCTCGACACGACCGCGCTGGTGCACGAAAGCTACCTGCGCCTGGCCCGGCACAGCGACATCGCTTTCGAAGACAAGCTGCGCTTCATGGTCTATGCCGGCCGGGTGATGCGCTCGGTGATCATCGATCTGGTGCGTGAGCGCCAGGCCGAGCGCCGCGGCGGCGACGTGGCCCACGTGACGCTGACGACCCAACTGGGCGAACACCTGTCGGGCGATACCGGCGAGGCCGAGATCCTGCGCGTACACGACGCACTCGACGAGCTGGCCAAGCTCGACGCCCGCATGGCCCAGGTGGTCGAGCTGCGCTACTTCGCCGGCATGACCGAGCCCGAGATCGCGCAGGCACTGGGCATCACCGACCGCACGGTGCGGCGCGACTGGCAGCAGGCGCGGCTGTTCCTGGCCGAGGCCCTGCGCTGACCAGCGCGGCGGCTGGATGATTCACGGGCTGGACCTGCCGTGAGCTCTGCGCAGCTTTTCGACATCGCCCCGGCCGACTGGGCGCTGTTGCGCCGGTTGCTGGATGAGGCCATGGCATTGCCGGCGGCGGATCGGCCGGCATGGCTGGCGGCGCTGCCGGCCGAGCACGCGGCACTGCGGCCGCGGCTCGGGCGGCTGCTCGCGCACGCCGACGACGAGGCTAGCGACAGCGAAGACGGTGTCGCCCCCAGCCGCACCGGCCCGCGTTTCGGCAGCCTGCCGCGGCTGGCGCCGATCGACGACGAACCGCCGCCGCTGCCGCCCGATGCCGGCCCGTACCGCGCGATCCGCCTGCTTGGCGAAGGTGGCATGGGTCGCGTCTGGCTGGCCGAGCGCACCGACGGGCTGCTGCAGGGCCGCCCGGTCGCGCTGAAGTTGCCGCTGGCGCCGTGGCGCCATCCGCAGCTGGCCGAGCGCATGGCGCAGGAGCGCGAGATCCTCGCCGTGCTCGATCACCCGCACATCGCGCGCATCCACGATGCCGGCGTCACCGCCGAAGGCCAGCCCTTTCTGGCGCTCGAGTACGTCGAAGGCGAGCGCATCGATGCCTATGTGCGCCGTATCGGGCTGGACACGCGCCAACGCATCACGCTGTTCCTGCAGGTGACCAGCGCGGTGGCCCATGCCCACGCGCGGCTGGTGGTTCACCGCGACCTGAAGCCCGGCAACATCCTCGTCACCGCCGAAGGCCAGGTGCGCCTGCTCGACTTCGGCATCGCCAAGCTGCTGGCGGCCGATCCGGCCAACGCCGAGCTGACCGCGCCGGCCCAACGCGCGATGACACCGCAGTACGCCGCGCCCGAGCAGATCCTCGGCCAGCCGATCGGCACCGCGGCCGACATCTACTCGCTCGGCGTCGTGCTGTACGAGCTGCTGACCGGCGTGTTGCCGTACCAGCCCAAGCGCGCCTCGGCCGCGGCGCTGGAAGACACCATCCTCAGCACCGCACCGGCACGCCCGAGCCAGAAGGCCACCGATGCGTCGACGCGTCGTTTGCTGCAAGGTGACCTCGACACCGTACTGCTGAAGGCGCTGAAGAAAGACCCGGCCGAACGCTACGCCACCGTGCAGGCCTTCGCCGACGACCTGCAGCATTGGCTGGACAACCGCCCCGTCGCCGCACGGGCCGACAGCGCCTGGTACCACGCGCGCAAGTTCGTGCAGCGCAACCGGCTCGGTGTCGGGCTGGCCGCCGGCTTCGTGCTGTCGCTCGGTGCCGCGCTGGGCGTCGCGCTCTGGCAGGCCAGCGAAGCACGCCAGCAGGCCGCCAAGGCCACCGCGATCACCGGCTTCCTGGTCGGGCTGTTCAAGGCCAACGACATCGAGCAGGCCGAGGGCCTGGCCAAGCGCGAGCAGAGCGTGCAGCAGTTGCTGGAGCACAGCGCCGACGCGCTGGCCACCGGCCTCGGCGACCAGCCCGAGGTGCGGGGCGAGTTGCAACGGGTGGTCGGTGGCCTGCTGCACGACCTGGAGATCCTGGAAGCTGCGATCCGGGTTCGGCAAGCCCGCGTCGCCAGCTTGAAAGACCGGGGCGCGCCACCCGCCCAGCAGGTGCTGGCGCTGCGCGACCTCGGCACCAGCCTGCGCGAGAACAGCGATTGGGTCGCCGCACGTGCGGCCTTGGATGAAGCCCACGCGCTGTGCGGTGAGGCCACCTTGAGCGACAACGCCGCCTGCCTCGGCGTCACGCTGGACCTCGGCAACGTCGATTTCGCCGAACGCAAGATCGATGCGGGGCTCGCACGTGTCGAGCCGTTGGTCGGTGCCCTGCAACAGCACCCGCAGGCGATCGACGACCAGGCGGACAGTCACGAACTGCTGGCCTTGCTGCGCATGGCGCGCAATCAGCCCGACGCCGCGCATGCCGCCTACGAGAAGGCGCTGCAGCTGCGCCAGGCCCAATGGGGTGAGGGCTCGGTCCGGCTGGCCCAAATGCGCTATCGCTTCGGTCGCCACTTGTGGACGATGCGCCGCCTGGTCCAGGCCGAGGCGGCGCTGCAAGCCTCTTGGCAGACCACCAGCGCCGCGCTGGGGCCGGAGCATGTGGCCAGCGCGCGCAGCGAGCTGTGGCTGGGCCGGCTGCAGACCACGGTCGGCCTGTCCGGCGAGGGGATGACCCACCTGCGCCATGCGCGCGAAGCGATGCGGGCGCAGGCGAGCCGGCTGGACCCAGCCGAACTCTACGGGACCCAGGCCGCCTGGGCCAGCGCGCTGCTGTTCGACGGCCACCTGGCCGAAGCGAAGGTTGCGATCGACGAAGCCGCGGCACAACGCCGGCAACTGGGCTCGCGCGCCGGGCTGGATCCGACGCTGGATATGGCGCACGCCCGCTGGCTGCTCGACACTGGCCGCTTCGCCGACAGCCGGGCGCAGCTGCTCAAGCTGCGCGATGCGACGGTGGCCCAACTCGGCAGCCAGCACCCGTATGTGGCCGACCGCTACCTGCGCCTGGCCCAGGCCGACCTGGCCGCCGGCGACCTGGCCGCGGCCGAGGCCAACCTGCAAGCCACGCTGGCCACCGAGGACACCATCGAGACCGTGTTTGGAACGCCCAAGCACCGGGCGCAACTGGTCCAGGTGTTGCTGTGGCTGGAGCAAGGCCGCACCACCGAGGCCGCGGCATTGGCCGACAAGCTGCGCCAGCAGGCCGCGGCCACGCCCCGCGCCGAGCAGTACCGCGAATCGTTCTTGCTGCTGAACGAGGCCGTCGGCCGGGCGCTCGCCGCAGCCGGCCGCACCGCTGACGCCACCCCCTACTTCGAACAGTTCATTGCCGCCCTCGAGCCGGCCAACGCCCGGCACCCGTGGCTGGCCCTGGTGCGGGCCCACCATGCCGCCAGCCTGCTGAGCCACGACCAGGTGGCCGAGGCGCGGCGCCAGGCCGAGTTGGCCCGCCAAGCCTTGTCGGCCCAGCCGCTGGCGGGACCCCAGTTCTGGCGGCCCTTGAAAGCCGTTGACGCGCAGCTGGCGAACGCCGGGCTGTCGTGATGTGGCCGTTTGTCCGGATCAGGCGGCCGAATGCGTTGTTTGATTTGCAGGCCTGCAGTTCGGGCCGATTGACTGAAGGAGGACACATGCACACGCGAACTTTTCCGCGCACCCCGGTCTGGGCGATGGCCCTGCCCTGGCTGCTGGCCGCCGGCCCGGGCTGGGCGGATGAAAACGGCCCGCTGCAGACCCAGCGGTGCAACGACCCCCCGCCGGCATTCACCGGCAGCCTGCTGCCCGAAGGCGACATCGAGCCGCTGGTCACCGGCAAGTGGCTCAGGCCCGGCACCACCCGCACGACCGCCGGCACCAACGCCGACGAATCGCCGGAGCTGCGGGGGGTGAAGCTCTACAGTGCCACCTTCCAGTTCTCGGTCCCGGGGCAAGCCGAGGCACCGGCCAGCGGCCGCTACACCGAGATGATCACCCAGGGGGCCGACAAGAGCTGCAAGTGCCACCTGAAGATCCAAGTGGCGCAAGGGTGCATCTCGCGCCTGAACATCTACAAGTACGTCCACCCACTGAAGCTGGTGGCGGACTACCGCGACGACCTGTCGGGCAGGATCCCGTCCAAGACCGCCACGCGCTCGACCGACGGCACCGTCATCAGCTTCGATCTGCGCACCCCCGTCTGCGCCGGGCAAGACACCCGCTGGCTGCTGCTGAACACCAGCGTGCCCGAGGTGATGCAGCAGAACGTGCTGGAGCTGGTGACCCCCGAGGGCCAACGCACACCGCTGCTGCCGTACCACGTGCCGCTGAACTGACGACCTTCCGCCACCGGCCGACCGGCGCTATCATCCGCGCCGGTCGGCAGTTCACCCAGGCGTCGCCGCGCGGGCCCAAGGCCCCGAGCTAAACCTGCCCTGATTCACTTTTCAAGTCCCTGGTCCCATGAGCCCTGCGTTGAGCGCGGCGCCTGAACCTCGGCTGCAAGTCGGCGACCCCAGCCCCCGGCCACACCACCGGGCCCGGTTCATGCGCGCGAGAAAGACGCACCATGACGACCATCGCCACGACCTCCCCCGTCAGCACTCAGCGCGGCCGCGCCCTTGTGCCGCTGCATTGCGACGACCTGTCGCAGTTCGCCAAGACGCTGCGCCAGCAGCTCGGTGAACACCTGGAAAAATCGCCCGGCGCGGCGCCCAGCCATGTGCAGCTGTTGAACATGCTGGCCCGCGCCGCCGGCCACCGCAGCGTGCAGGCCTTGCGGGCGCAGGCCACACTGACGCGGGTGTCCGCTTCGGCCACGGCGCCCCCCGCGGCGAGCACCGCACCCACCGCCACGCTGGGCGCCCACGCAACCAAGGCCCTGACCCAGTTCGACGAGCACGGCCGCCTGGCCCGCTGGCCCTACAAGTTCGCCGTGCAGCGGCTGGCGATGTGGGGCCTGTGGTTGCGCTTCGAATCGAACCGCACCTACACCGAGCGCGAGGTCAACGAGATCCTGAAGGCGTGGACGACCTACGGCGACCACGTGACGCCGCGGCGCGAGCTGGTCGAGATGAAGCTGCTGGGCCGCAAGCCCGACTGCTCGGCCTACTGGAAAGAGCCGCAGCGCCCGACCGACGAAGTGCGGGCCCTGCTGCAGGCGCTGAGAGCGCGGCGCTGAGCGAGCAGCGGCCGCGGCGCCAGTGCAGTGTTCGACGCGATGCGGACCATCAAACCGCGCCTTTGGCCACCTGGCGTCGCTGCAAATCCTCGTGATGCCACCGGGCGTCGCTGTGGTTTGCGCCTACCCAGGCGACCACATCCATCGGTTTTCTGAGGTTCCGCCTCGCATCAAACACTGCAGTAGAACCGCTCCGAGGCCAGCAGCAGGCTGGTCTCGGACTGCAGGATGCCGTCGATCAGCCGGATGCTGCCGAGCGCCGTGTT